>JAFZVE010000068.1 GCA_017617995.1 Clostridiales bacterium | reverse complement strand
TCACAGGTTTCCCGTCGTGCGTTGACACAGCAGCAGCCGAACGTTCGTAACGTTAAGGTCGTTGTTGATGGCACCCCTAAGACTATGCATGTTTGTACGCGTTGCCTTCGTTCCGGTGCAGTAGAAAGAGCGTAAGTTCTTCTCTTCCGGATGAGCCGAAAAAGAAATGATCCCGCTTCTTCACATGAGGATAGCGGGTTTTTTTCATACCCAGGAGGAGGACGGATATTCCTGTTCTCACCGCTCAGACAGTTTGCTGGCGCAAAACTCGCGTCTCAAACAGAATATCCGCCCTCCTCTCTTGGTGTAGAAAACACCCTTATCCGAGAATCCGAGTCAGTAGGAAAGAGAATACTTTCAGAGCGATTCCGCAGACGCATAGCGGCGAGGACCAGCGAGGAAAGTATTCTCTTTCCTATCCACTTCGGTATAATGAATGTAGTTTTTTCTCTGGAGGTACCTCATGAAGAATCCGATTATTGAGACTGAGAGACTGATTTTGAGACCGCTGACGATGGAGGATGCGCAGACTGTGTTTGATACCTGGGCTTCGGATCCCGAAGTCGCGAAGTATATGCGATACTACGCACACAAGGATGTGGAGACCACGAAAGAGTGGCTGAAGCATACCGTCTCCAACGAATATAGTGATACTGATTATGACTGGGGTTTTGTTTTGAAAGAGACCGGCGACCTGATCGGGTCCGGCGGTCTTTACTATGACGACGAGGACAGCATGTTCGAGGTCGGCTACAACTTCGCCAAGGCGCAGTGGGGCAAGGGTCTTGCCACTGAGGCCGCCCGCGCGATGCTCGATTTTGGAAGAAACACTCTCCATCAGACGCAGTTCCGCGGACGCCACGATATCCGAAACACGGCTTCCGGCAACGTCATGAAGAAATGCGGTTTCGTCTATGAAGGCGACTGCATCGATCACATGCTCGAAGACGGCGCGGAAAGAAATGTCTCCATGTACCGTCTGTCGACACCCGCTGAGCCGGTAAACTTCAAGCTTAGTAACGGTCTCGAGATCCCGCCTGTCGGATTCGGCACATATAAGTCCACGCTTGCCGAGGGCAAAGAGCCCATCCTGCGTGCTCTTCGTGCCGGCTACCGCTACCTTGATACCGCTTCTTTCTATAAGAACGAGGAGCAGATCGGAGAAGCGCTGACCGAGTGCGGTATCCCGAGAGAAGAGCTCTTCCTCGCGACGAAGATGTGGCCGACCGAGATGGGATACGAAGAGGCGAAAGAGGCTTTCGCGCGGTCCTGCAGTAAGCTCCGCACCGACTACATCGACCTGTATCTGATCCACTGGCCGAAGCTGAATCCGCAGGATATGCAGTGGAGACAGAAGATCCGCGATACCTGGCGTGCCATGGAGGAGCTCTATAAGGAAGGCAAGTGCCGTGCGATCGGTGTCTGCAACTTCCAGCCGCATCACCTTCAGGTGATCCTCGATGACTGCGAGATCGTCCCGATGGTCGACCAGCTTGAGCTGCATGTCGGATATCTGCAGCAGTACACGCTCGACTTCTGCCGTGCTCACGGCATTCTCCCTCAGGCATGGAGCCCGCTCGGCCGTATGTATTTCTCCGAAGAGCCGTGTCTTCAGAAGATGGCGAAGCAGTACGGCCGTCCTGTGTCCCAGCTCCTGCTTCGTTTCCTCAACCAGTCGGGCATCCAGATCATCCCGAAGAGCACACACGAATCGCGCATGAAGGAGAATCTCGACATCTTCGGCTTCACCATCAACGAGGAAGACATGCACTTCCTGTCTGTTCTTCCGCAGATCTTCTTCTCGAAGGAATTCCCGGACTGGGCGACCCGGGGCTAAGCGCTTCTTACGAGGTCCTCGGCATCTTCGTAAAAAGCCAAAAAGATGTTCTCGTAATACCTCGCGAAAAGCACTTCAAACGGTTCACAAAAGCGCGATTTTGAAGTATAGTAATGCTGATATTCTATGGGGGTTGAGCCATGTTCTCTGGTTTTACGCACACGAGCAGCAAAAGTCTGAAGATCATCATCGTCGGCAACGGCAAAGTAGGACATACATTGACCGAACAGCTGAGTAAAGAAGGCAACAATATCACCGTCATCGAGAAGGATGCGGCGGTGATTGCCGACCTCGATTCCCAGTTCGACATCATCACCATTAAGGGAAACGGCGCGAGCTATAATACCTTGAAGGAAGCAGGCGTGGAGGACGCGGATCTGATCATCGCAGTGACCGGTTCCGATGAACTGAATCTCCTGTGCTGCACCATCGCGAAGCAGTTCAGTAAGTGTGCTGCCATCGCACGTGTCCGTACTCCGGAATACAGCCAGGAAGTCGGCTACCTTAGAGATAAGCTCGGTCTGGCCATGATCATCAACCCGGAACTCGAGTCCGCCAGAGAGATGGCCCGTATCCTGTATCTTCCTACCGCGCTGCAGGTCAACACCTTCGCACACGGCCAGGCGGAGATGATCAAGTTTAAGATCCCCGAGGGAAATCTCCTCGACCAGATGACGATCGCCAATCTCGGCCGTCACATCACGAATAATATCCTCATCTGCGGCATCGAGCGAAAGGGCGAAGTCTATATCCCGTCCGGTGCATTTACACTCGAAGCCGGTGACACGATCTATTTCGCCGCCAAGCGCGAGGAAGCCAGAAAATTCCTCAAGCACATCGGCGTCTTCACCAAGCAGGTAAGAAATGCCATGATCGTCGGCGGAGGTCTCTCCTCCTATTATCTGGCAAATGAACTTCTCCACGCGGGTATCGATGTCCATATCCTCGAGTCTTCCCTGAAGCGCTGCGACGAGCTGACGACGCTCCTTCCGGACGCCGTGGTCATTAACGCCGATGCCTCGAACCAGGAAGGTCTCATGGGCGCCGGCCTTAAGGACATGGAGGCGTTCGTGCCGCTGACCGGCATCGACGAAGAGAATATCCTTCTGACGCTTTTCGCGAAGAAAGTATCGAAGGCGAAGGTCATCACGAAGATCAACCGCATCAACTTCTCGGATGTCGTCGCCGAGCTCGACCTCGGGTCTGTCATCTATCCGAAGCTCATCACCGCAGAGACGATCATCGCATATGCCCGAGCTCTGCGTGCCTCCCGAAGCAGTGAGATCGAGACGCTCTATCACCTCTTTGATTCGCGCGCCGAGGCGATCGAGTTCCGCATCAAGGAAGCGTCTCCTGTCGTGGGAAAAGAACTGAAGGAGCTGTCTTTAAAGCAGAACCTCCTGATCGCATTTATCAACAGAAGAGGCAAGATCATCATCCCGTCCGGTTCCGATAAGATCGAGGTCGGTGATTCCGTCATGATCGTTACCACCCACACAGGACTCAACGAGATCCGTGACATATTGAGATAAGGAGATCCGTCCCCCTATGAACTCAGCCATGATCCTTTACATATTAGGTCACGTGCTCCGCATCGAGGGCGTCCTTATGCTTCTGCCCGCGCTCATGGGTCTTGTCTATAACGAATCGCAGGGATGGGTGTTCCTCGGTATGGCCGTGGCGCTGTTCCTGTTCGGATTCGCATTCTCATTTAAAAAGCCGAAGAATACGACAATTTACCTGAAGGAAGGCTGCGTCATCACCGCGCTTTCCTGGATCCTCATGAGTTTTCTCGGATCTCTTCCCTTCGTCATCACGAAGGAGATCCCCTCTCTGATCGATGCTTTCTTCGAGACGGTCTCGGGCTTCACAACGACCGGTGCGAGCATCATGCCGGACGTCGAGATTCTCTGCCACGCCTCCCAGTTCTGGCGATGCTTCACCCACTGGATCGGCGGCATGGGCGTACTCGTATTCCTCCTCGCCATCATCCCGATGAGCGGCGGCTCGAACATCAACCTGATGCGTGCCGAGAGCCCCGGCCCTTCTGTCGGAAAACTCGTACCGAAGATGCGCCAGACGGCTGCGCTTCTCTACCTCATCTACTTCTTCCTGACCGCACTTGAGACGATGTTCCTCGTCTTCGGATGCATGCCCGTATTCGACAGCGTCTGCACCGCATTCGGTACTGCCGGCACCGGTGGTTTCGGCGTATACAGAGACAGTATGGCCAGCCAGACCGCCTACATCCAGTGGGTCGTCACGATCTTCATGATCATGTTCGGCGTCAACTTCAACTTCTACTTCTTCCTCCTTTACCGCTACGTAAAGAAGGCCGTGAAGATGAGCGAAGTCCGCGTGTATCTCGCCGTGATCCTCACGAGCATCGCGATCATCTCCATCAACATCTACCACCAGATCCAGAGCGTCGGCGGCTCGATCCGCCACGCGAGTTTCCAGGTCGCCTCCATCATCACGACCACGGGATTTGCGAGTACTGACTTCGACCTGTGGCCGGAAACAAGTAAGATCATCCTCGTCATCCTGATGTTCATCGGCGCCTGCGCCGGCAGCACCGGCGGCGGCATTAAAGTCTCGCGTTTCATCATCCTCTTTAAGTCTATAGGCAAAGAACTGAAGTCCTATGTGCATCCGAAGTCTGTATCGAAGATCACGATGGACGGAAGCCCGGTCGAGCACGAAGTTGTCCGCTCCGTCAATGTCTTCTTCATCACCTTTATGGTCATCTTCACGATCTCTGTCCTGATCGTATCGCTCGACAGCAAGGGTCTCGTCAGTTCTTTTACCGCGGTGGCGGCCACCATCAACAACATCGGACCGGGACTCGAGGTCGTCGGCCCGACCCAGAACTACGCGAGCTTCTCCGTAGGCTCGAAGCTTGTCATGATCTTCGACATGCTCGCCGGAAGACTCGAGGTCTTCCCGATGCTCATGCTCTTTAACCCGAAGCTCTACCTGACGAAGCCGCTGATCGCCCGAAAAGTAAAATAATCCTGCCCTCTCATGTGGTTCTTCCTCACTTTTTGTGGTATTCTCGAGATATAGATTCGAAGTGTTTTCCTCATCGGAAAAGAAAAGGAGGCAAGTATGGGACTATTTGACAGACTGCTGGGCAATGCCGCGAAGAAAGCGATCAACGAGGCCATTGACAGCGTAACCGGACACAGCTCCACGACACCGTCCACCCCCGCACCGCAGCCGCAGTACACACCGGCTCCGCAGGCACCCGTAGTGGAAGAACTGTCGCTCGAGCAGAAACTCGATAAGATCCTCCCTGCGGAATTCCCGTCCTATCAGGTCGGTAAAGAAGTTCCCCCGACCACCATGGGCGGCGTAGGTGCAAATATGCTCCCGTTCTCATACGTGATCTCCCAGAACGGCCAGGTCAAGCTCATTATCATGCGCTGCTACGGAAATACCTGCGCCTCCCGCGGATACCGCTTCTCGAAGCAGTACGCCGAGAGCCAGGGCTGGACGCTCATCAACTTCCTGGAGAATTCTCCGAACGAGGAAAGCTACGTGATCAACCGTCTGCATCGTTTCCTCTGATGCAGCGTGACCGAAGCATCGTTTCATCAGATTTCTGATGCGCGATATATAGAGAAAAGAAGAGAAATGCGAGTTCGCGCCTGCGGTGGACCAAGCCCGGGCCTTCTGACTGCGGCCTTCCGCAGTCGGTTTTGCAGGCAACCGGCGCGGGTACAGATCCTGTAACACAAGCAGATGCTTGTTTCAAAGCTGTTTCTCTTCTTTTTTCTTCGTCTTTTGACGGATCGGAAGCCTCGCTATTTCCGATCCGGCGGAAGCAACGACTTCTCGAAAGGATGCGTGTATAAGTACAGAAATGAGCGGTATTCTGGAACAACTCCAAGATCCCCGTACATGGGAGGCCTTCCTCTCTTATAAGATCGATCACCAGTACCTGTCGAAGTGGGAGAGAAAACAGCTTGGTTCTTTTGTCGAGGAACAGCGCTTCCTGCCGATCGCCCGTGCTCTCCTTTCTCGTGACTACTGCTTCGGGCTTCCCGAGCGCCGCACCGTCAATAAGAGTGGCACGACGAAGAAGCGTGTCGTCTACACCTATTCCACAGACGAGAATCTTTTTCTCAAAGGTGTGGCCTTCTATCTCTACCGTTACGATGACAAGCTCTCGCCCCGGCTCTATTCCTTCCGCCGTTCCCGCTCCGCAAGGGATGCGATCTACGATATCCTTTCCCAGAAGAACAGGAATACCCTCTACTGCTTCAAGGCCGATATCTCGAACTACTTTAATTCCATTCCGGAAGAGGCCCTGATCTCGGTGCTACAGGAGATCATCGACGACGATCCGGATCTTCTGTGGTTCCTGGGAAAGCTCCTTCGCGAAGGCCGGAGCCGTCTTCCTGAGGGAGAGATCGTGACCGAGCGCCGTGGTGCCATGGCCGGGATCCCCGTCTCCCCTTTCTTCGCGAACGTCTATCTCCTGTCGATGGACCGCTACTTCGAGGAGAAGGGTGTCTCCTATTTCCGTTACTCCGATGACATCCTGATCTTTGCCTCTTCACGCGAAGATCTCGACTCGTATATCGCCGACTTTTACGCCATGACTTCGTCAAAAGAACTGTCCGTCAACCCGAAGAAAGTCTCGATCTCCTGCCCCGGCGAGCCCTGGGAGTTTCTCGGGTTCTGCTACCGCGACGGACAGGTCGACATCTCGGATGTGACGAAAGCGAAGCTCAAGGGCAAGATAAGAAGAAAAGCCCGCCAGCTCCTCCGCTGGAAGACCCGAAACGACGCCACCTACGAGCGTGCCGCCCGTGCGCTGATCCGCACGTTCAATAAGAAATTCTATAACGAAAGAAACGAAGACCTCTTCACGTGGAGCCGGTGGTTCTTCCCTGTCATCACGACCGATAGAAGCCTCCGGGAACTCGATGCGTATCTACTGGAATATGTCCGCTACCTGGATCGCGGCCGCCACTACAAAGGGAACTACCGCATCACCTATGACCACATTAAGGAACTGGGATACCGGAGCCTCGTGCACGAATATTACTCTTCCCGGGACATGCATGCAGATGACTCTTCCGAAACAAAGGAATTTTCTTGTTGATAGACGGGAATATCCTGCTTCCCCGGTGTAGTGTCTTATTTGAATAAGCGCCTTACCGTGATGATCCGCTCGACCACATCCGAGTCGGCATCGTACTTACAAAGTCGGATAGAGGTGCCCGTCTGTGCGCGCATCAGCAGTACCCCGGTCTCCGTACAGATCGCCATCTCATACGGCTCCTTACTTCCCGGCTTATACGGATCCGACAGGAACACCAGATCTCCCGGTTTGATACTCTCGATCAGAAGATCATCCGTGACCGCATCGTACTCGAGCTCCACTTCCGTGCCGATCTTGATCTGGTCTTTGAGCTCTCTCGGGATCGGAATACCATTTACACCCGCCGCCACATAGACCAGGCCCTGTATCGAGATGCCCCGCTTCGTGAGGCCTCCATCCAGATACGTCGAGTTTACCATCGTCAACGCGGAACTGACGAAGTATCGCACGCCGACCTCTTCCGTATTCTCATCGACACCCAGCTCGATAACACCGCTGCTGCTGATCCAGCCGTTCTCGCCGTTCGGCAGCTGTACCTGATACACGCCGTCACGCTTAACATCCGCGAAGAGCACGGTATTCATCGCCACTTCACAGATCAGTGTGCCGTTACTCGCGTGAGACATGACACGCTTGGAAATATCGGCGATAACGATCTTGAACAGATGCAGATCCGGTTCACACGACGACATATCGGAATTCAGTTCGTCGCCCTTGACATACCCGACGATATTATCCATCGTTCGGATCATGACATAGCCGTTCTTGCAGTCCTCGCCCAGCAGGCGGACAGGTTCATTCATGAGAAGCTGGGTGATTCTCTCGCTCGTGATGTCATCCTCACTCATGACACTACAGGCACTGACCTTCACGACGCGATAGGTATCGTCGTAGATCAGAACCGGGGTATTCTCGACAAAGAGCGCAATATCCGTATTCTTAAAGAACCCCGGCAGCACTCTCGGCAGAACAAGGAAGACGAAGAGCATGAGACCGAGGAAGATCCCTCCTGCCAGGACCAGACGCGGCCAACGGCTCTTGTTCTCCTCGGCAACAGATGAATCCGACTTATTAAGTGACCATACATGGGCCAGGTCTTCCGCCTTTCCGTAGTCTCCATCCGGCTCGGCAAAAGGACTTCTCCCGAGTCCGTCCTCTTCTTTGTTCTTCCTTCTGAACAGCTTCGAGAACTTAAGCTTCACCTGTTTTATCCAGCGTGATTCCTGCTTCATGATCCGTCCTCAGCTTTCCCGCTCTTCCCACTCGATACAGCAGAATGCGACCGCCATACCGCCATCATGGGAGATAGAGATACTCAGATGTTTGCCGCCTCTTTCTTCGTAGAGGGCGAGCACTGGTCCATGAAGCTTCACATATGGTGCACCGGCTCCTTCCCGGAGGATCTCCATATCCGTAAGCGCCACGCCCATGATTCCCAGTCCGGTACCGAGCGCCTTGGCAATGGCTTCCTTGGCAGCGAAGCGTCCGGCGAGAAACTCCGCTCTTCGCACTTCATTGGCACTTCCCATAAGCGTCAATTCCTGTTCCGTACAGATCCGGCGCAGGAAAGCCTCGCCGCTTCTTTCAAGAGACTTACTGATCCGCTCGATGGATACGATGTCCACGCCATTGGTAATCATGATTTCTTTTCCTCCCGGAAACAGATCCTCTTGAAGCTCCGGTCGATACGGTCGAAGAACCGTCCGCCGTAGCGCTCTCTGAGCGATTCCGTATCGTAATTCGTCGTGATGATCGTCACCTTTCCGGTAAGCAGGCGTCTATCTACCAAAGAGAGCAGATCTGCCTCCGAATTGGCCGTTCTCGGCTCCACGCCCAGATCGTCGAGCACCAGAAGGTCCGCTTCACTCAGATAAGCGAAACGCTCTTCGATATCCCGTTCCTTCTGGGGCGCCAGATAGAACGCCTGCAGTGCTTTTCGATGTTCCATCGCAAGTTCCTGAAAATCCGGCAGCCGCATCACAAGAGAAGATCTCCCCTGCATGGCATATTGGCGGGCCACAGAGGCCGCCAGAAATGTCTTGCCCTTCCCGGGGCACCCGTAGAAGACAAGGTTCGGGACCGTCTCCTTCTTAGAGAGCACCAGCAGCCGCTCATAGAGAGCCGCAAGGACCGGCGAATCCGCATAGAAGTCTTTCTTTCCCTTCTCAAAAGCATACTCGGGATATCTCTCCACGCCGGATCTTCTGAGCATCACCGGAGCAAGAAGGGAGCGGACACATTCGCAGATCGTCGTTTCTTCTTTCCCGTCGCGATCCGTCTTACTGACATAGCCCGTATCACCGCAGATCCGGCAGAAAGGCTTCGGCATGAAGTCCTCGGGCGTGATATGGCACTCCTTGAGGACCTGTGCCTTCTTCTCCCGGGCTTCCCGGATCTTATTTTCCAGATCTTCGGTGTTTGCGCCCCGGATCGCCAGCGTCATTCTCTCCATCTCCAGCTGATCGATCTCGTCTTCGACGCTTCTAACCGCCGGATACTCTTCAAGGATCCTGTCGGCAGTCTCCCGGCTCTGGATCTCGCTACGGATCCTTCTATTTTCCAGGATGCGTCTGACATCCTCGTATACACTATCCATATGCGTCTCCTTAGTCCTCGCCGCCATGGAGAAGATCGTCCAGATCATCCTTCTCTTTCTGATCGAGATGTTCCTTACTGTATTCTTTCTCCATATACGGAGTCGGTTCTGCGATTCCCGAAGCGGACGCAGTCTTTCTCTCCTGATAGGCTTCCTTATTCTTCTTCTTGTTCTCCGATTCCCAGACTCTGGCTTTCGTGACAGAAGTCACACCGTTCTGCTTCCACAAAGCCAGACGCTCATCGACCTGTGCCAGCGTGATCGCCCCCATGAAGCGGTGGAGCACCTCATACGCATAGCGGATAATCGGCTCCTCCCAACCGTCGGTATTGGCCCATCTGTCGATGATCTCCAGATCCATACCGTCCAGTTTCTTACGGAAAAGCTCTCCACACAGTGCCGTCATTGCCGCCGTCCGGTCAGAGTTCTGCTTCTTCTGCTCGTAGCTCTTCGCCGCTTCCACATCGTGGATATTATGGGCGAACCACTCCTGCAGTACCTCGTCCATCTGTTTGAACGTGACCGTCTCCTTATTCTTATCCTTACGAAGGAATGAATACAGATATGGCGGCACATCCGGATCCATCTTATAGACCAGGATCCAGGTCTGGATATAGTCGATATCTACACCGTCGAGGGCTTTGCGTTTCTTTCTGCCCATCGCGGCCGTGCACTCCTTGATCTTCCGGTCGTCTTCGAGAACCTTCTCAAGTTCAGCCTCGGAGTGAACGCCCCGCTTACACCATTCATCACGGAGTTCTTCGGCCGGGCGGGTGTTCTTGCTTAAGAGCTTCCCTCTCTCCTGAAGCGCCCCGAAAAGCGCATAGATCACGTTGGCATCGAGCTTGTGGATGCTCGCACTGTCATCGATGAAGCGTTGCCAGATGAAGCTCATGCGCCCCATGAAGAATGTATCGCTGATGCTCCGGGACAGGCTCTGCATCGCCGCATCCCTATGCTGCGGAGGCATTTCTTCCTCTCCATTCTTCTTCGCCTCAATATAGCGATCCACTTCCTTTGCCTTGATATCCACGAGAGAAAGAGAGCCGTCCTTGCCGCGCTCAAGAAGACCGGCCGACGTCAGATAGAAGAGCTGCTCTTCTACTTCGGCCTCCGAGATTCCGAGTTTTTTCGAAAGGAGATCCGCATTCATCTTCGTCTTTGAGAAAGAACGGTTCATGAGCATGAAGAGATAGATCTGGATCGAAGCGCCATTGAGCGAAGACATATACTGCGTGATGAACAGATCCGGAACCTGTGTGTCCGAAAGCAGGAGCTTATCTCGATCTTCCGCTGTCATGGCGACCTCCTTGGAAAAATAGTGTGTATATTATAGCACCTTTTCCCTTTCGAAAGAACCTCTGAAGAAGCGTGCGAGTCTGTTCTTTGGAATGCATGTACGTCGCTGGTCCTCGCCGCTTCGGGATATCTCGCACGCGCTTTTTGTTGGTTCTTTCGAAACGGAGAAAGGAAGTTTATCCCTTTACGTATACGATCACGTAGTCTTCGTATCCGGCATACTCGGTGTAGCCCCGGCTCTTTAGAAGTTCACCGGTCTGGGCTTCCCGATTGTCTTTCATGTCGAGGACGTAGTAGTCGGTGTCGTGCACGTCCTGAAGCGATACGACATTTGAGCCGGACATGACGAAGTTTTCGAAGTTCAGTGAGTAGATCTCGTCTCTTCCTGCCAGGTGCGGGAGATAGTAGTCATCTGCGGTGACGGAGGCATCCTTCGGGATCTTCAGAAGGCAGGCTTTGATTCCCTGATAGGTCGCCTTATTATTCGTATATTCTTCGTACTGCTTGAGATTTCCGGAAACCATGCAGACCGCAGAGATCACGGACATGACAGCTACAGCGGAGATAGCAACTGTCCTTTTCTCTTTGTCAAAATCATTGATGTTGATCATAGCGAGGTAGATAAGAAGCGTCGCTGTACCAAATGCGTACTGGTACTGGATCTGGGCCGCGTAGACGTAGGCCGCACTGAAAAGAAGGTTAAAGGTAAAGAACGGCACCATCAGGAACAGGCGGTGCGTCTTCTTCGTAAAAAATGGCATAAGAAGGAGCGGCAGGAGCATCTCCAGAAGAATCAGGAAAGCTTCGGGCTCGGAAGTAACGACAGTCAGGGCGTGGCCTGGATCGACGAGGATGTTGCCGACGATCTGAAGCGCGCTCTGGTTTTCCTCTACCATCAGAGTGTGCATGCGGGAGGACATCATCATCTTCCCGTCCCCGGAGTGGGAGAGCCAGGCGCTCATCGCAAGGAAATACGCTGCCGCCGTGCCGCCGGTCAGAAGCACGCGGATGCGGTCTTTGCCCTTCGTCTCGAAGGCGAGATAGAGGCAGATGCAGACCACGAACAGAATCGCATCTTCCTTTACGATACAGGTCAGCGCACACATGATGCAGAACAGGATATTCTTCTTGTACTCGACCGCATAGAAGATCCACAGCAGAAGCGGCGGAAGAAAGGCATTTTCATGGAAGTGGAAATAGCATGGCGACAGGATCCCCAGTGAGAACAGATAAATCACGCAGCAGGAAAAGAGTGTCGTGCCGGAAAAACCCTTCTTTCTCGCGATCAGGTAGACCGGGATCACGCCGGATACGACGAGGACGGCCTGGGATATGATCAGCGTCTCTGCTCCGGGGAAAGCCTTATAGACAGGTACCAGTGCGTAGAGGATGTAGGAGGCATGCACGCGGAAATGTGACAGGGCGTAACCTCTTTCGCAGGTCGTGACCGCGTTGAAGCGGTGGGAGAGACTATAGAACATCTGCTCGAAGATGCCCATGTCGAAGGTCGTCGTGCCGTAGATCCGATGGGTCGCAAGTGCTGTCTCGCAGAGGAATATCAAGACCGCGACGGAGAGCGCCGCGACAGGAAGGATCACGTAGGCTTCGCTTCTCGAAGCGGACCGCTTTCCGCTTCGGATCCCATTAGGATCTCTACCGTTCAGGATCTCCGGGTTGATCCGGGAAAGGCCGTAGATCACAAATACCAAAGAGAAAAGACCGACGATGACGGCCAGAAAGAAGTCGCCTCCCCGCCATACCATCGCGCAGGAAAAGAAGATCACCGAGAGGACCAGGATCGCGGGATCGAAGATCTCGGCGAAAGTCTTTCTCTTTTTCGAGAAGAGGTAATAAATCAGCGTCACACCACAGAAAAGAAGCACGTAGAAGAGGATCATCCATCCGATAGGGAAAAGTCCGATGAAACTCTGCCAGTTCTTCCGGGCCGAGATATTCTTACTTCCTGCCCATATGATCGTGATGTCCGACAAAAGAAAATAGACCCCGAGAAGGCGCATAAAGAGGAATGGCGTGAATCCGCACTGCTTCAGGATCAGTGGTTCTGAAGGTGTTCTGTTCCGACTCATCTTCGCCTCGGGGATCTTTCTACTTACCAGATCGAGCTGTGCATCTGCACGATCTTGCCGTCTTTGGTATAGACACGCGGGATACGCTTGCCGACGAGGCAGGTCACCTCGTAGTTGATGGTCTCGAGAAGATCGGAGATCTCCTCGACCGGGAGCTCGACTTCTTTCCCGTGATACTTCTGCTTACCGAAGAGGACGACCTCGTCGCCGACCTTCGGCTTCTCCGGGAAGTCCGTCACGTCGACCATGCACATATCCATGCAGATATTGCCGACGACCGGTGCACGGCGTCCGTTGATCAGGACCTGCGCTCGGTTGCTGAGGCGGCGGAGATACCCGTCCGCGTAGCCGATGGCGATCGTGGCGATCGTACTCGGACGGTCGGTCTTAAAGTGACGGCCGTAGCTGATGGTCTCCCCGACCGGGATCTCCTTCACATGGACGACCGAACTCTTCAGAGTCATGGCCGGACGGATCTCGAAGTCCGTATACGGCTCGGGACAGCCCTGTGGCATCATGCCATAAACGATAAGGCCCGCGCGGACCATATCCATATGCATGGACGGGAAGCGGATGATGCCTGCACTGTTGCAGATATGCTTGGTCGGGATCGTCAGGTCATGCTTCTCGAGTTCCTTGACCATTCTCATGAAGCAGTCGAACTGCTTCTTCGTATATTCATCGTCATCTGTATCCGACATCGCAAAGTGCGAGAACATCCCCTCGATCTCGATGCCCGGGAGCTCGGAGATCGCGAGGATCGCCTCGACGGAAGATTCACCCTCGAGGAAGCCCAGACGGTTCATGCCGGTGTCGTACTTGATATGGATACGCGCTGTTCTCTCGAGAATAACGGCCTTCTTGGAGATGGCCTTTGCGTATTCGAATGAATAAACAGCCTGCTCGATATCGTTCTCGATCAGCTCGTAGATACGTCTCGGATCGGTATGTCCGAGGATCAGGATCGGCACATTGATGCCGCTCTTTCTAAGTTCAAGCGCTTCGTCAAGCATGGATACGGCGAGCTTATCCGCACCGTTATCGAGGAGCACTCTTGCGGTCTCGATCGCTCCATGACCGTAGGCATCAGCCTTGACGACCGCCATGATCTTCGTATGCCGCTTCGTCACACGACGGATCTCCTTCATGTTCTCAGCCACGACATCCAGATCGATTTCCGCCCAGGAGCGGTTCGGAAACTTATCCAACATTATTCCATACCTTCTTCCCACTTCAACATCGTGAAGCACTTATCGTAGTAATTCCAGAGCATCGTCGGGAGCATGGCGCGACGACCGTGCTCCGCTGCACAGAGACGTCCTGCCAGACTGTGGATCCCGACCGCGCTGACGGAAGATGTTTCCTCCGGCATGCCCTGCGCCAGAAATCCGGTCAGAAGTCCGGCCAGCACATCACCGGAACCGCCCTTAGCCAGTCCGGTATTGCTCACAGAATTACTATACCACTTTCCATCTGATGTAAATACGTTCGTCTCGTGGCTCTTGAGCACAAGCGTCACGTTCATCTCTTCTGCCCAGGCACTGGCACGACGCATGTCGCCTTTCTTAAAGCCCGGAAGAAGTCTTGTGAACTCTCCGATATGCGGAGTCAGAACTGCCGGTGGCAGACCTCTGGAGGTACGAAGACTCACGATCTTCATCGCCTCACTGTCCTCCGCCAGCAGGGAAAGGGCGCCGGCATCAAGTACAAGATGCTGGGCATGTTCTGCCGCGATCCGGATCATGATACCCAGTCTTTCCGATTCCGGCGGAATCCCGGGGCCGATCAGGACCGCGTCTTTCTCTGAGAGCTGTCTGGCGAACCACTTGGCAAAGGGCGCCGCTCCCGCAACAAGGTTCCCGTTCCTGAAAAGAGGACCTGTCCCCTTACCGGATACCGGACGGGACGAAGACGCATCCGAAGAGGCGAGAAGCTCGGGGCTGGCGCCTCTTCCCTTCACGGGAAAAGTCAGACCAAGCGCCTCCGGACAAAGTGTCATCAGTGGCGAAAGCAGTTCCTGTTCTGTGAGGACATACACCAGTCCTACGCCGGAACGAAGTGCCGAAGATGCTGCCATATAGGCCGCGCCGCCCATCCCCGGTGAACCTGCACAGATCAGGGCCCGACCAAAGGTGCCCTTATGACCGAAGTCGGGGCGGGCCGGGCATTTGCCGGTAAGCAGAGTTTCCGTAATGAGAAAAGGAGCTTGCATCATGGTGTATCACCTCGCTTAGGCTTTCGGGACCTCGCTGATGGTTGAAATATCAAACGGTGTCTCCTGGTATACATAGTAGTTAAGCCAGTTCATGAAAAGAAGCGTCGAGCTCGAGCGCCACTTCATGTGCGGTTCCTTCGAGGGATCGTCGTTCGGGAAGTAGTTCTTCGGAACTTCGATCGGAAGACCTTTATTGAGATCGCGGAAATACTCATCTCTGAGTGTATTGACATCGTACTCGGAGTGACCCGTGATGAAGATCTGTCTTCCCGAAAGATCCGAAATCGCGTACACGCCGCTCTCTTCGGACTCGGACAGGATACGCAGGTTCGGGTGTCTCTCGATATCCGACTTTCTCACCTCGGTATGGCGGGAGTGCGGGACATAGAAGTAGTCGTCAAATCCACGGAAGAGCTTGACCGGCTTGGTGTAGGTCATGCTGTGTTCGAAGACGCCGAACATCTTCTTATCGAGATTGTACTTCGGGATGCCGTAGTGGTGGTAAAGACCGGCCTGCGCGCCCCAGCAGATGTGAAGCGTGCTGTAGACATGGGTCTTGCTCCAGTCCATGATCTCGCAGAGTTCCTTCCAGTAGGCCACGTCTTCGAACTCCATGAGTTCGACCGGCGCGCCCGTGATGATCATGCCATCGTAGAATCGTTCCTTCACATCGTCGAAGGTCTCATAGAACTTCATGAGATGCTCGGTAGCCGTGTGCTTCGGATGGTAGGATGCCGTATAGAGAAGGTCGATATTGACCTGCAGAGGCGAGTTACTGAGCGCACGCAGAAGCTGTGTCTCCGTCGCAATCTTATTCGGCATGAGATTTAAAATCAGAAGATGAAGCGGTCGGATATCCTGAGTATAGGCGCGGTCTTCGGTCATGACGAAGATGCGTTCTTTTTCCAGGATCCCAGTCGCAGGGAGATTATTTGGTATGCGTATCGGCATCGTTTACTCCCCCCCTTCACAGACACAGGAATTCATTCAGGATCGAGGTCTTCGGAACGAAGGTCTCTCTGGCCTGCGGAATCATGGACAGCCATGAATCAAGCATCCTGGCCTTGGCTACCGCCTGTTCAATATTGGCGAAGTCCTTCTTCGTGTTACTTCTCTCCATGAAGACAGACGGTGCCAGCATACCCTGGTCGTAGGCGGATAGTGCCTCTTCTATATCTCTTCTGGCCAGAGCCGCGATCACGAGCGGTTCGTAAGCCAGGAAGGAATTGACGTGGTAGTCGGCACGCGTCAGGTAGTCGCGGTAATAATCCTGCTCTGAGTTCTGGATCATCGGCCAGTAGTCGATGGTGGTCAGGGCGTGGGCGCCACGGTGACGGACGTCTCTGACGATACGGCGCAGCATGCGCAGGTCATCGCTGTCGAGAAGGCGTCTGTCCTGCATGACGGACGCATAGGGCATGATGAAAATGCCCAGGTACTGCTCCTTATCGAAGCTTCCAGTCGTCTCTTCACAGAGTCCATGTAATCCTTCCACGACAACAACGCCGTCTTTACCGATCGAGAGTGCCGGCTTGTCCGATTCGACTCTCTGCCGGATCTTGAAGTCAAATGTCGGCGGGACAACCGCATCGCCACTGACCAGTCTGGCCAGGTCCATGCTCGCGAGGCGCATGTCAAGCGTACCCACGCTCTCGAAATCCGGGCGGCCCTCCGCGTCAAAGTTTAAGGCCTGAAGATTATAGTAGTCATCGAGAGACAGGCGGATCGCCTTCTTCCCGCGATTCTGAAGCTGGGAAACAAGACGGTCGGTAAAAGTGGTTTTGCCGGAGGAAGTCGGGCCGGATACAAATACGACCTTCACCTTCGGGCGGGAGCATACTTCTTCTGCGATCTCAGCGGTGTGCCTGACGAATCGGGCCTCTGCCCTGGCTATAAAATCGGGAAGTCCGAAAACTCCGAGCATATCTTCCAGGTCATCGATCGAAACCCGGATCTTATCTTGTAGATTAGCCATATTCTATTCTCCTCGTTTACTTTTCAGTATAGTCTGCCAGCACCAGCATGCTTACGACTTTGTCGTACCAGTACTGCAGGAACCTCGCGACACAGAATACGATTCCGGGAATCAGAACGGCGGAAAGGAGGATCAGAACGACCACTACAACTACATAAACACCGCCGGAGATGACGCCGAGTACCGTGGCAAAAGTACCCGCGGTATCTACGTATTTCTCCGTGAAACGTTCCAGCGTCTTGTTGAGGTATGAGATGAAGAAATCCTTCAGGTCTCCAAAGGAGACGGTCAGTTTGGGACGGGCCCAAGCTGTAATCAGTAACGTAAGCGCCCCGAACTTCAGAAGCTGGGCCGCAAGAACAGGTATCTTGCCCCAGATGGGCATTCGATAGTAGGAGAAGCACAGCGCCGGACAGAAGAAGAACAGTACGACGAAGATGATGACCTTCGCAAGGAAATTCCCTGTGATCAAACCATTGAAACTACCGGTCAGATAGTTATAGATAACAAGAAGGTCTACAAATATCCCGTAGAGCAGGAAGAGAGACAGATGCCGACGGTTCTCGAAATCCGTATCACTCCACAGCCGACCAAGTAAGAGTCCCTCCAGATAATCCACGCTGCTTGTCCTTTCCTAGAAAAATAGATACACACTATTGTACCAAAAAACAAAGGATCCGTCATCTAAGAGATGAGGGATCTGCAGGCATTTCTCGACATATATTAATAGAGGGTATGTTTGTGCTTTTGTTTCTTACGAAGCAATCACGTCAGCGGAGGCGGAACGATGTCTTAGCGACGACTTCGATCAACTGGCGGTAGCGGCTCCACTGCTTCGGAAAATTGCTGACACCACAGGCTTTCAGAACCTCTCCGTCTGAAAAGCGGATCTCCACGGACCAGTCCTGCGGGAAGGATGCGGTCATCGAGCCCATCAGGTGTCCGATGCCCTTGGCATAGTCTGTCGCCCAGGAAAGAAGCTCGGTATTGGGAAGATCGTTGCGGATATACTCGACAACAGCGGGACTCAGGGCGCGTACGAAGTCGTTGTTCCACATGTGTGTGTCGGTCCAGGAGATTCGTCCGGACATAAGATCGATCGCCGCACGAAGGCTGCCGCGTCTGTAACCGGAAAGTTCCGTCTCGATAAAGACGATGTCCTTGTAATCATGCTTCTTCTCGCTCATAGACAATGCCTCGTGCATCCAGATCACATCATGTGCCGACTGTTTCTTCATGAGATCTTCACCCCGATAATCGACTGACCGCGGGTGCCGACGACCATCATGCCGTCCACTACGATCGGTGAAGATTCTGTGTTATGCTGAGCGTCCGGATTATCCGAACGAGTCATACGAATATAGCATAGACGGTTGCCTGTCGCGGCATCGACCAGATGGACCTGTCCGATACTGTCGCAGATCAGGATGTAGGCATTACCATTCTCGTCATAGATGTCGACCGGCGAACTCCAGGAGTACATATTCATCTGATACTTCCATACCTCGGTGCCCGTCGTCTTGTCATAGGCCACGACGATGTTTCCGCTATAAAGACCCTTGGTCATGCAGTACGAGAAGATGACCAGATTTGAGATGGAACCCTTGCCGACTACCGGTGTGCCCAGCATACCGCCGTTGACGTCGTCGCCGGAGTTCTCGCCGTTATGTGTGTAGCAGGACTGGGAGGTCTGCCATACGACATCACCGGTCATGGCATCAAATTTGTATGTGTAGGATGCGCCCTGATAATCCAGTTCACTTCTCTGCCAGTCGACCTCGGTACCGGTATACAGATACAGATGTCCGTTATCTTCTTCGAGGACCGGAGTCACGTCCGAGTCGTCATCCAGTCTTCTGGACCAGATCATGCTCATCGTATTCAGATCGATGCAGATGAGGTTACCGGCATTATCCGTACACCATCCGTAATGGTCGTAGATCGCCATCGAGCTCTCGATGCCGAGCTGCTTGCCCTCCACTCCGTCAAAGATATACTTGTACGCGATGGTCTGCGGATCGATGGAGATCGTTCCTGTTCCCGGATTCCACTGGGTATTGAGCTTGACAGTATAAATCATGCCGTTCTCATTCGGATAGATGAGTGTATCGGCATCGCCGCAGATGATCGGAGAGGAGTCACATGCGCCCCATGTCGATCTGTAAGCACGGGAATCCAAACCGTTCTGGAAATGCAGAAGATCGAAGTTCAGAAGGCTGAAGATACGGAAGCCGATCTGGCCCTTCTCTCCGTTATCGTCTCCCTGTCCCACATAAAGAAGCGGATATCCTCTCGGGTCGACAGCCGGGGTGCCCTTGATGGTCGCACCGACCTTGAGCGGATCTCGCGTCTTCTGACCGTCATCGAGATCGAAGAAATAGACATAGCCGTCCATCGCCGCGATGATAACCTCCGTAAGACCCTGCTTGCTCTTCTTCTCCGGATAGAGATTCATCAGCTGCTGCGTCTCGTATGGCCATTTCACTGCCAGAGGCTGGCCTGTCCAGCCGGTACCAAACCAGCTCCACGACCAAGAAGAAGACTTCAGTGTGCCGATATTGTCATATTCCCACACCTGAGTCAGGTGATCTTCTTTGGACGGGTCCAGGGAAAAGGTTCCCCACGAAGCGCAGTTTCTGAAGTTAGTACCACGGAAAGTAAGGATACCGCCCACCTGCTGATAGTAGAGCGGATCGCCCAGATGAATCTCATCTGCACGCTGATACCCGCTTACGGTATCGGTATCGTTATATACGACCTGAGTCGTGCCACGGCCGGACGGAGAATACTTATCCTCCGGTGTCCCGATCGGGACATCCATCTTCGCCGTAGCCGGATAGAGCAGAGGATTCTGATAAGACTCGATCGACGGCGCGGGGGTCGGGGTCGGGGTCATAACAATGATGCCCGACGGATCGACCGTCTGCCCGTTCACATCGGTAACGACAGACTGTCCGGAACTGGAATCTGTCTCATTCTTTAATTTCTTCTTGGACTTGGAAAGAGTCACGACGGCAAGGATGATCGTTGTCACCACGAGGACCGCAGTGACAAGAAACAGGATGTAAAGACCGTTGTTATTCACACGGCGCGGTCTGTAAAACTGATTCGTATATCGTACATTTTCCGGTTTTCCCATATTACTCCCGCCTCATGTCGATGTCCTATACGTTCATATTTTCATATACTAACACAAAGATTTCTATTCCGATACCGATAACATGCACAAAAAGCACTTGCATCGAGTCAGCCCGTGGCTTTTTTTCGGCGAAAAATCAAGAAAACCAGAGTTTACAAGGATCCCTTCGGTGTACTATGATTTCTTCGGCCGGTTTCTCGCAAGTCCGATTCTATTTCGAGATGCGTCCGGCTCCACTCTCATTTATCCGGAGATATGACATGACCTGGATCCTTCTGACGCTGGTATACGGCCTTCTTAAAGGCGGCCGCGAGATCAGTAAGAAAAAAGCGATGGACCGCAATTCCGTTATGGAAGTGCTGCTTCTTTATACCCTGATCGGTTTTCTCATCGTCACGCCGCGTGCACCCTCGGCCATGGGACTTCATCACATGCAGTACGGCCTGATCCTCATCAAGTCGTTCTCCATTTTCCTGGCCTGGATGATGGGCTTTCACGCTCTGAAACACCTTCCCGTCAGTCTTTACGGCGTACTCGATCTGTCACGTGTCCTTCTCGGAACACTCCTCGGTGTCATCGTGCTACACGAAGTCCTCCTGTGGAACCAGATGCTCGGTCTCGCACTTGTCGCCTTCGGTCTTCTTGCCCTGAAGTTCCAGTTCGTCGGCAAGCACGACAATAAGACAGAAACAGAAGATATGAAAGATACAGAAATCACCGAGGAGGCTTCAGAGAAGTCTTCTGAAAAAGCCTCAGAATCTGCTCCGAAGAAATCTTCCGAGAACATTCCCGAAACGACGCCAGGCGAAAGCCGTACCCGTTTCGTACTCCTGGCCTTCGGCTCCTGTGTCCTGAATTCCGTTTCGGCCCTTCTTGATAAGATCCTCATGAAGGACATCAACAGTTCCCAGATGCAGTTCTGGTATATGCTCTTCCTGCTGGGACTATACATCCTCTACGTACTGGTCACCCGCACGAAGATCCGTCCTTCTGCCTTTAAGAACGGCTGGATCTGGCTGATGGCCATCATGTTTGTCATCGGTGACGCCTCGCTCTTCATCGCAAACGCCGACCCATCTTCCCGCATCACAGTCATGACCGTCGTCAAACAGAGTGCCTGCTTCGTCACCATCATTGGCGGTAAATTCGTTTTCCATGAGAAAGGCATCGCGTACCGTCTTTTCTGCGCCGCGATCATCTTTACCGGCATCATCCTGAGCGTCCTGTCTGCAGGTTAAAGTCCTGTCCCCTTCTCCAAGATACAAAAACTCTCCATGCTACTTCACCTTGCAGCATGGAGATTTGTTTTTATACATCGTGCTATCTATATTTCGATTCTGATGTTATCAAGCAGTCGTGGTTTCTGATGTTTCATCTAAATCGATATCAAAGCCGAATCCGAAGAAACCGGATACGGACTCGTACCAGTCACTGTTCTCGCCGTAAGCGATCTGAAAGTGCACGCCGTTATCCCAGGTAAAGAAATCGGTCGGAGTAATGCCGACGACAAAGTCTTCGGCTCTCCAGCTTCCATCCGGCTTTTGTTCGAGAACGGGGTGTCTTTCCTTCATGATCTGGATGAATTCTTCGGCCTT
The DNA here is from genome assembly GCA_017617995.1 of Clostridiales bacterium. Taxonomy (GTDB): domain Bacteria; phylum Bacillota; class Clostridia; order Saccharofermentanales; family Saccharofermentanaceae; genus Scatonaster. The sequence goes on along the minus strand of JAFZVE010000068.1, from coordinate 80,866 downwards.
GGCGCGATCATAGATATCCATGACGAGTCCTGTTCCGAAACGATCGATCCTGTCCACGCGGGTCTCGAGGATCTCCGGATCTTCATCAACAAAAACACCGCTTAAGAAGATGACGTTGATATTGTCTTTGTCGGACTTGCTGTACCTTCCTTCAAATCCGGATTTGAAGGTATAGGGCTCAACATCAAAGTATGTTTTCTGTACGTCTCCGACGGTATCACCGATTTGCGGAATCTTTCTTGTAGTGAGGCTGTCGCAGAGATCGGCGATCTCTTCAGCTGTCATTTCACTGAGATCGAAGACATATGCAGTCTCGTCTCTTTCCTCTGTTTCGGAGGTAGTGGCCTCGGTTGTCTCGGAGGTGGTGGCCTCCGTCGTTTCTTCGGTGTCTGCCGCTGTCGATTCTTCAGTACTTGCCTCAGTCGCAGCTTCCGTCGTGGTTTCTTCCGGGGTGCCTTCGGAAGTACCTTCCGCATCCTTCGAAGCCTGTTCAGCGGTTTCATCCGCGTCATCGGCTGCAGATTCTGAGGTTTCTTTCTTCTTTGCGTCGTCTGACTTATCGCTCTTTTTCGAGTTGCAGGCAGATGTCATAACGAGTGCCATAGCCAGTGTGATTACGAGAATTCTCTTTTTCATAATAGCCTCCTTCCGAGCCGCCATGGACATAGCGGAAACCAAACCCAAATACAGAATAACAATGGGCGTATCCAGTTACAACAAAGGCTTCCGCAGAATAAGAGGAGCTATTTCTGCTTAGTGTTTTCAGATGCGGTTATATCCCTGGAACAGCCTTCAAAGTCGTGGGAGTTCACGCTATTGTATCTCATATTTACAACATAGATGATTTATATATCGATTGGTATAATAGAAACGTTGGGGAACAGAAATAACAGTTTTAGGGTTGTCAGCGTGAAAAAACGCGATTTGATGAGCAGCAGGTGTCCGGAAAGGTCACGTGTAAGTTCATCAAGCAGCAGGATATCATGACGGATCATGCTCCTGGACTATAACGAAGGACTGAATTATCTTCAGTTTAAAAACGTAAAGAGAGAACTTACTGAAGCCGAAAAGTATCTGAATGATTTGAAAAACAAGACGGAAAGTTGAGGAAATGACATGATCGATTATGAATCCATTGCCAGGAGCAATCACAGAAGTGGTATGAACTGCGCAATGGCCGTATATGATTCACTCAGTATGAATAACCCGAATAAGACGACGCCTCCGAGACCGAGAGAGAATGGCGGGATGTGCGGAGCGGTACTTTCTGCGGAACAGACGATCCGTGAGATGGGCGGCACCGATGAAGATGTTGTGGAGTTTGAGAGAAGATTTACTGAAAAACATAAGTATCTGAAGTGCGGACAGCTTCGCGGCATGCTCGCAGGGAAGTGTAATGACTATGTTGGAACGGCCGCAGCGATCGTCGCCGATATGGGATTTACCTCGGATTCCGAGTAAGAAAGAAACAACTATGGCAAAGAAAGAGATACCTAGAGGATTGGGATCATGATATATCCGAAAGACGAGAAGACGAGTATAAAGGACTTCTTTCTCGGAATCAGGTGTAGATTTATTGATTAGTAAACAGCCTCGGGAATTATATGGAGCGCGAATTATCGAGGGAATACTCCGCCGCTGCAAGACCGGCTGCACGTCCTGTCGACCATGCACACTGGAGGTTATACCCTCCGGAGATCCCATCGATATCCATGATCTCTCCTGCGAAGAAGATACCTGCCGCGAGCTTCGATCCCATCGTCTTCGGATCGATCCCCTTTACCGAGACACCGCCCCGTGTTACGTATGCCATATTCAGAGGCGTACACTTCTCCACATCTAAAGGAAGTTTTTTCAGTCGTTCCACGATATAGGCGCGCTCTGTCTTCGTCACGGAATGTCCGGGTTTATCTTCTTTCGGCCACACAAGTGAGGCGGACTTCAGAATATGGAGGAATGCGATCGTCAGGATCTTCCTTATCGACATATTCGGGTGTTCTTCGATCGCCTTCAGAAGATCCTTGTCAACCTTTTCCTGGTTTTTCCCCGGGAGAAAATCGATGCAGAACTGTACATGTTCCTTCGGATACAGACCCTTCTCTGCAGGAAGATATCGTGAAAGCTCCATCGCGGCCGGTCCGCTTACACCCTGATGGGTAAAGAGCAGGTCACCCTTGGTATTGGCCAGTTTCTTCCCGTCGACCCAGAGCGAGGTCCCGACATCCGGAATCGTCACACCGGCCATGGTATCGAGCGATTCCTCATCATTGATGCGTCTTGTAGGATCTTTCGTTAAAGCAGCAAGAAGGATCGGCGCCAGTGCCGGCTGGAAGGGTACGATCTCGTGTCCTAGACTCTCGGCGATCCGGTACGCATCTCCTGCCAGTCCTTCGTCAGCCGCATGCATGAAGTAACTCTTGCCGCCTCCGCAGAGGATGACCGATTTGGCAAAGAAGCATCCGTCGTTTTTCTCCTGATTCGGAGCAAGCGGAAAGACTGCCCACAGGCCGTGGTCTTCATCAAAATGGATACGCTCTGCCGGCATACTTCCCGCGTATTTACCATCCATGTCCAGATACTTCTTTACCAGAGCATTCAGAACCGTCTCAGCCTTCTCGGTATCCGGGAAGATGCGTCCTGCATCTTCTTCATGTGTAGGGACGCCGAGAGAAAGGAAGTATTCACGTACATCTTCCGGAGAAAAAGCAGTAAGTGCACTTGTAAGAAAGCGCGCGTTCTCGTGGTATGCCTGAATGAAATTGTCCGGGATACGGATATTCGTCAGATTACACCGTCCATGTCCGGTCAGGAGAAGTTTCTGCCCGGGAAGCCGGTTCTTCTCCAGAAGGAGAACATCCGCACCTTCCTGGCGGGCGGTACATGCAGCCATCAGACCGGCTGCGCCGCCTCCCACTACGATCACATCCAAGATTTTCGGTGCTGTCATCTCAACTTGTCCTCAGATCTTGTAGATGATCGTTCCGTTCTCGAACTGTACCATCTCTGTCAGGTTCTGAGCGAAGAACTCCTCATCATAGAAATCACGGGTCTCGGCGTTTCCGTAGTAATCACCACTTGCGATGACATAACGGATACCCATCTCATTGCAGTAGCGGCGGAACTCGGCGATATTCCCGTTGGCGCCGGTCAGGAGCCACTGGTAGTTGATCTGTCGAACGCCCGTATCGTGACCTGCAGACCAGGCAAAATACGGCCAGCCGTAGTAGACACGTCGTCCACTGAGGAAGAAATCATTGGTGGCCCACATCGGGGTCAAGAAAACATCGTCTTCGTTGGTGTTCTTACTGACCCACTCGGCGATCTGCGAATCCGGATGGAGCTCGACATACCCGGACTTATGGCTATTGAGGTTATAGTAGATGCACCACTCGCTGATTCCCGTCGCGGTAAGACCGAAGAGCAGGAGCAGGCATACGATCGCGGAACCGATCTGGATCGGGATGAAGGTCTTCTTCTGAAGTCCGGTCGTCTTCTTCGCCTTCTTTGCCACCTTGACCGGAAGAGCTAGGAGATTGGCAAGGATCCCGGCGATCATGATGTCAAAGAGGATGAAGCTCACCTGGATGAACTTGTGGTTGGCCAGCACTTCCAGGGAGACCTGGCAGTAGAAAGCGAAGACCAACGGGATCGAGAACGGGATCAGAAGGATCGGCCGGTAAGGATTCTTGTGTAGGATCAGTTCGTAGACGAGAAGTCCCACAAACAGGAGAGCCGGCAGAAGGATCGTCAGGAAACCCATCTTCCAGAGATAGGTGAGGACCGTCCCGGTAGAATTCAGGACCTGCGAGGCATTGGCCTTGCTCTTGCCGGCCAGTTCCGGAACAACGAAGCCGAAATAGTACTTGAAGCTCGCGACATTGGATGCGCCTCCTGCGAAGAAGCGGGCCTGAAGCGTAGCCGAAGCAACCGAAACCGCCGCTACAACAGCATAGCCCAGACGGAATTCCGAGAAGATCGCCATGCCGAAGAGCACCAGAAGCGCACAGATCAGACAGGAACCATGGAAGAACGGCATTGCCAGCGCGATCATCGAAGCGAGGAGTATACTGCCCCACGGACGGAGCGGATCGTCTTTTCTGTGTATCCAGCCTTCACGCGAGATGAAGAATCGCTTGCACTTAGCGCTCACGCTCTTCTCTTTCTTCAGATGCAGGAACATCCGGCGGAAATGCGGAAGGAAGAGGAAGAGGAAGATGAGAATAAGACCGACGCCCAGCGCCAGATGCCGCTGGTTCGCATAGACATTGATTGCCCAGATCCCCCACTCATCGCGGAAGGTGTAGCCATACCATGCGGACTGCTTCGTGATCTCCTTGAAGATCGAGCTCCAGGTCGCCCCCGGGACTTTATTCAGTTCCGAAATCTGATGGAATACATTCCACGCGCTACGGAAGAGCACGAGGACCGGTGCGAGGAAGAAGGCACTGCGGCGCGAAGACAGAAGCACCGCCAGCGTACCCAGAAGAGCCAGCGCACTTCCCATGCAGAGGATCGACGGGACGTTGATCGCCCATACGAGCGGGAGTCCCAGTGCTTCGAGATTTCCGGTCAGGAAGTAGAACATGAAGTGATACTGGATATTATCCCCCGCGAAGTGTGGATACTGTGTCGGGAAATTCGAGCCGACGCCGAATCCCGATGTGATGGCCACATGTGGTGAAAAATCACTGAATACCGAAACACCCAGACGGATATTGCCGTCTTTCATGTAACAGGTGTAGAAATAGACGAACGAAACTGTGGCGAGGATCAGGATCACCGAGGTGACATAAAAGAGAATCGAACCGGCACTTCTGCGGAAACCCGGAAGTTTCCTTGCAGTAAGTCCGTTCTTCTCATCTCTGTAGTTTCGGAGGAAACATCTCTGCCAAAAGAGGCATCCTAGATAAGAAAACAGGCACATGCCCACAATATTGGACGGCAACAGATTCGCCGTATCCGCAGGGATAAAGGGATGCATCACATAGGAAAGAAAATAAGTCGTCCAGGTCGACAGCAGAAGTCCGATCAATGTACCGGCCGGGATAAGGAAAAGACTCGTCGGGACTTTATCGATGACTTTCTGATCTGCGGCTATACCGACATACAATCGCCGGATGTCCGGAATCAGGATCCGGATCAGCTGTGTACCGAAGAAAACGGCGATGATCAAATACAAAACGGCTAGCATATAGCGACCTCCACATACGTATACGCCATTATCATATCATTCTAACGTCGCATCGTCACGAAAAATCCTACTCTTTCGTTACATTTCGCAAGATTTCTCTTGTTATAGGAAGAAATAGGGTATAATCAGTGGGTGTGATTATCCCTGCCGTTTATTCAGGCAGAAAGAATATGTATCTATCGGGAGGTTTTTCCATGAAAATAGTAGTACTGGCCGGCGGTATCAGCCCGGAGCGTGACGTATCCCTTTGTTCGGCAAGCCTGATCTCCAATGCCCTTCTTTCCAAGGGGCATGAGGTTGCCTTCGTGGATGTGTATGAGGGCGTTCCTGACAATGCCGATTTGACTGCGCTTTTTGCCAAGCCGGATTCGGGAAAGACCTACTCCTATACGATCCCTGAGACCGAGCCGGATCTTCCGGCCCTGATTGCTTCGCACGGTGGCCGTAAAGAGCTTATCGGGCCCGGTGTTCTCCAATTGTGCAAGATGGCGGACGCCGTCTTTATCGGCTGTCACGGTGGCATGGGCGAGAACGGCCGTCTTCAGGCTGTCCTCGACTGTATCGATGTCCCCTACACCGGTTCCGGCTATCTCGGCTGTGCACTGGCGATGGACAAGCACCTCACCAAGACACTTCTTCTGCAGTTCCGGATCCCGACGGCAAAATGGGTCATCTACGATCCGTCTGAGAATACGATCGAAGATATCAAGCGCACGATCGGTATCCCCTGCGTCGTGAAACCGATCGGATGCGGCAGCAGTTGCGGTGTCTCCATTGTCAAGGACGAGTCCGAGTGGGATGCGGCCATCTCATACTCGACGAAATATGAGAAGACCTGCCTGATCGAGCAGATGATCAAGGGAAGAGAATTCTCGATCGGCGTACTGGATGGTAAAGCCCTGCCGATCATCGAGATCATCCCGAAGCAGGGATTCTACGATTATAAGAATAAGTACCAGGCGAATGCGACCGAGGAGATCTGCCCCGCGAACCTGACCGAAGAACAGACCAAAGAGGCACAGGACCTGGCCGTGGCCGTACATCATGCACTTAACCTCGGCAATTACTCGAGAGTGGACTTTATCCTTTCGGAAGAAGACGGACATTTCTACTGCCTCGAGGCCAACAACCTCCCGGGCATGACCCCGAACAGCCTGATTCCTCAGGAAGCCCGCGCCATCGGTATCTCCTATGAAGATCTCTGTGAGAAGCTGGTACTCTCTGCCAGCCGGAAGGGCTGATCAACCGGCCAGATTCTTCTGGTAGAACTCCTCGAAATCTGTGATCGGAAGAGGTTTTGCAAAGTAGAAACCCTGGAAGAGTTTACATCCCATCTCTGACAGCATCAGGTGCTGGGAGTGTGTCTCCACGCCTTCAGTCAGCGAGAAGATCCCCAGATCCTCCGACAGTTGAAGAATATTCTGAAGGATCGTTCTGGCCTTCTTCTCATCCGTCGTCTTGGCCAGGAATTTCATGTCGATCTTCAGCACATCGACCGGCATATCTTTGAGAAGATTGAGCGACGAATAACCGGAACCGAAGTCATCCATCTCCACGATGAAGCCTGCCTGTCTGAGGTTCTCGAGGACCTTCATGCGGTTATCGATATCTGTCATCATGACCGTCTCGGTGATCTCGATCCGAAGTTTCGAAGGCGCCACTTTGTACTCGGCGACGAGTGACTTGATCTCAGAAGCCACATCCATGAAGTAGAAATCCTTCGGCGAGATGTTCACGGAGATGAAGAGGTCTCTTCCCTGTTTCTGCCAATCTGCCAGTATTTCACAGGCACAGCGCCACATGTACCGGTCAACCTCGACGATCATACCGTTCTTCTCAAATACGGGGATAAACGAAGACGGCGGAAGAAATCCGTCCTGCGGATGGACCCACCTTGCCAGTGCTTCTGCACCGACGATCGCTCCTTCTTTGTCCACGATCGGCTGCAGGTACGGTACCACATTTTTCTTCTTCAGAGCATCCTTCAATTGGGCCGAGATATGCTGTGCCCACAGCACATCCTTCCTGATCTTCTCATCATAAAAAGCGATATGTGTCTGATATTCATCCTCAATTGTGCTCATCGCCAGAAGCGCACGATCAAACATGAAGGAAACTTCCATATCTCTTTCGATTACCTCATAGACGCCTACATGGATCACGACGTGATGATCGAGCGGACCCTCTCCTGTCGAGAAGCTCTGAAGCGCTTCTTCCAGTTCCTTCTCCGAAAAGGCTTCCTTGGGGATCAGTACACCGAACGTATCTCCGCCGATCCTGCCGAATACGCCGTCCGATGGGACATGTTCACGGAGGAAGGAAGCGATACCCTTTAGCGTCTTGTCTCCGAAATCCGTACCGAAGACGTCATTGATCAATTTGAAATCCAGAATATCGATGTAGTGGATCATGTAATCACGGTCCGGATTCTCATCGAGTATTTTCCTGATACATTCATACAGATACTCCTTTGTGAAGAGATCCGTCAACGAATCGTGCGTCGCATTGTACCGCTCTTGTTTGAGGAGTTTCTGTTCTTCGGTGACATCGCGGATCGTGAGAAAAGCGCCGGTCACATGTTGCCGTTCGTCTGTCACAGTTCTCTTAGTCTGGAGATAGTATTTTGCCTCATCACCGATGCCGATGACACGGGAACAGGTCCATTCGAGATCGTCAAAGTCATCTTTCTGTCCGAACATCTCCTGAAGAAGCTCCGAGGAGCGGTCGAATTTCTCGTCTTTTAAATCAATGAGATTGATCGCTTGCCGGTTCGCCCAGATGCATCGACCATCAGCGTCGTAGAAGAAGATCGCATCCTGCATGTCCGACGCCATGTTGGCCAGAAGTCTGTCCAGGAGTGTCAGCGGGCGGTAATAAAGAGAGAAATAGAAGATCAATAATCCGAATATTCCGTATCCGACCATGGATTTCTCGACAGGTGTTCTGGAGAAGATGTAGTAACTCTGCCATACTCCGGTAAGTAAAATCGTGATCAGGATCACAGCATATCGCTCAGTATATACGCGGGCCGACCGGACCAGTTTGTAGACGAAGATGGCAACGATCAACAGCAGAATGCCGTATACGACTATACGGTGGTATGTCTGTCCCCAGTACGGAACCAACCGGTAATACGGTCTTCCGTCCACACTGATCGCCTCCGTGTCAAAGGCATGACCGAAAATCGGATTGAGTGCATACTGGATCATATCAGCCGTAACCAGACCGCACACCAAATAGCGGGATATGTGATTGGGCCACTTAACTACACAATACTCGAAAGCGAAGTGCATCAGTGACATGATGACACAGTCCATGCCAATAAAATAGATGTAGCAGCCGATCGTGGCCAGAAGTTTCTCTGTGGATAAGATAATAATGAGATTGCCGATAACGGGAGGGATCAACATACTGATCAGCAGCGCGACTGTTCCACCGATCTTCTTGTATGATTTTCGGGCCACGCTGACGCACGCCAGCAAGGCGAGCACCATAAATATGAACAGCACGGCAAATGAATATCTCATACTCCCCCCAAAAAGTCAGAAATAAACAGAATCTATTATTCCTATTCTACAGGGCAAAAGTGACCGTTCTATTAACAAATTGAAAAAGGCTTTACACGTGCAGAAATGGTTTTCTCGTGCTGTCCTCGATGCTGCGCATCTGCGGAGGCACGTCGAAAACCATTTCACGCACGCCGTTGAATCCCCCCTCATCGTAGAGCTGATGTCTATATGATTTGTAAAGAATAAAACGCCGAGAAAGAAAACGTAAGGAGCGATTCCGCAGGGCAAAGCCCGAGGACCAGCGACGACGTTTTCTTTTCGGCGTTTTTTACTTACAGGTCATAGTACATCGCGAACTCCATCGGATGCGGGAGCTTGCTGATCTTCCCTGCTGCCTTCTTGTTTCTGTCGATGAGCTGCTTGAGAAGTCTCTCCGGGAAGACACCGCCGGCGGTCAGATAGTCGTGGTCTTCCTCGAGCGCACGGATCGCTTCGTCGAGAGAGGCCGGAAGTCCTGTGAGCTTCGCTTTCTCCTCATCAGAGAGCGTGTAGAGATTGCAGTCATACGGGCCCCATCCGTTGGCGTGTGGGTCGATCTTGTTCTTGATACCATCGAGGCCGGCCATCAGGATCGCGGCGTAAGCGTAGTACGGATTACAGGTCGCATCCGGATTACGTAGTTCGAAGCGCTTGGTCTCCGGTGTTTTTGCATAGGCCGGAATACGGATAACGGCAGAGCGGTTACTCATGGCGTAGCCGATCGTGACCGGTGCTTCGTAGCCCGGGATCAGCCGCTTATAGGAGTTGGTCGACGGATTCGTGATTGCGCAGATCGAGCGGGCGTGCTTGAGAAGTCCACCCATAAAGTAGTGTGCCGTCTCACTTAACTGGGCGTATCCGTTCTCATCGTAGAATACCGGCTTTCCGTCCTTAAAGAGGAGCATGTGCACGTGCATACCGGATCCCGCTTCCTCAGCGAGCGGCTTCGGCATGAACGTCGCGGTGACACCCTCTGCGACTGCTTCGTTCTTGATGACATACTTCGCTGCCATCGTATCATCGGCAAGCTTGAGCATATCACCGAGTTCCACCTCGATCTCCATCTGACCGGATCCGCCGACCTCCGGATGGTGGTACTTGACTCCGATGCCCCAGTCAGCCATCGCGAGGCACATGCGGGAACGCAGGTCATTTCGAATATCGGTCGGCAGGCTGTTGTGGTAGCCGGCGCCGGGCATGACCTGGAAACCGTTGTTGCTCATCTCGTTGCCGGACGCATAGTGAGCCTGCGACGTGTAGATGCTCGTGGACATATCATAGTAGTTGGTGGTATAGCGGACATCGTCGAAGATGTAGAATTCATACTCCGGCCCGATGATCATCTGATCGGCCACGCCGGTCTCCTTCATGTACTCGAGCGCGCGGATCGCGACATTTCTCGGATACTGGTCGAAAGGCTTGTTCTCGGGAAGGGCAATCACGCGGACGTCTCCGATCATGGAGAGCGTCGGCACTTCACAATAGCGGTCGATCACCGCGGACTCCAGCACCGGAATAAAGACCATATCGCTGTTCTCGACCGGCGCGTAACCGTAGTTACTGCCGTCGAATCCGATACCTTGCTGCATGGTACTCTCAGTCAACCTTTCCGACGGGATGGCCAAATGCCTCCATCTGCCATCAATATCGGTCAACTTAAAGTCGATCATCTTGATGTTCATCTCATCGATCAGTTTACGGATTTCCTCTAACGTCTTTGCCATGGTTTTTCCTCCTGATAGTACCTTATTCAGTTTTTATATTTCTTTACGCGCCCAGCAGATTCTGGTCATACGCGAAAAGCGCTTCATTGATGCTGTACATGTCGTAGATCCCATTGGCTATGAAGTACTCCACGATCACATCTGCCTTATTGGACCTCGACAGGGCAAAGCCCGCCTTCTGCAGAAACGCCCTTGTTTCCGCAAGGTCCAGTTCCAGCGCTACAGCAAAGGCCAGCACGGTCTGTTTGCTCGGCCGGTAATTCACATCACTTCTTATCTTCGAGAATAGTTTCCTGTCGATGTTCGCTTTCTTATAACACTCGGAGTCCTTCATGCCCCGCGCGTCGATCATGCGAAGGAGGGCCTGGGAGAAACTCTCGTCAAGATTCCGAAGTGCCGCAGCGAGGTCATCCTTGACCCGGACACTCTCCGCGACCCCGTAGCATACCTCTTCATCGAGGCACTCGAGATCGACTTCTTCACATACCGGTTCAGAGGCCGGCGCACCGCAGACAGGTTCCTCTGCGGCAACGGCTCCACCGGAAGATTCCTCACTCTTGGATGAATCGCATACCGCTCGCTTGGCGGAAGATTTCTTAAGATTTGAAAAGAGAGAACGGCGTTCCTTCTTCGCCTCGGCATGCTGTGTCAGTGCATCCGCATCTGCCATCGGTGCGGCCGGAGCACATCGCATCGCCTGTGCGGCAGCTGCATTCCCCATCATAGCCTGCATCATCGCGGCATCCGGCATCGCCTGCGCGGCGGCCGCCTGAGGAGGGATCGCGCCACCCGCCGCAAAAGCACCGGCACTACCGACTAGCCTGTCAGCTCCACCCGTACCGGCATTTCCGTCGTCATAGACATGGTCGACGAATCCGGAAAGATTGGCATGCAGTTCTTTATTGAGACGGAAACTTCTCCGGTCAAAGATAACGAGCGTCACATCCATCTCGTTTTCCGCAAGAAAATCGCGGATCGTACTGACGGCCACGTCAAGCGCCTGCTCGAGCGGGTAACCGTACACACCGCTGGAGATGAGCGGGAAAGCCACTGATTCACAGTTCTTCTCTATCGCAAGATTTAGGGAATTCCGATACGCAGAGCGAAGCAGTTCTTCTTCACCGCATCCGCCGCCCTGCCAGATCGGACCGACGGTGTGGATCACGTATTTCGCAGGAAGGTCATACCCGAGCGTCGCTTTTGCCTCGCCGGTCTTACAGCCGTGAAGTGTCCTGCATTCCTCGAGAAGGCGCGGTCCGGCTGCGCGATGGATCGCGCCATCGACACCGCCACCGCCAAGAAGCGAATTGTTCGCCGCATTGACGATCGCATCTACATGGATGCGGGTAATATCGCCCTCTAAAATATGAAAAGGCATGGCACCGTTGCTCTCCTTCTGCGTCTACTTTTTTTATTATACATCACATCATGGAGGTTGGAAGGATACTCTTTCCCAGCCGTCTCCCCTTAGAAGAAAAGATGATCCGCTTCCTTTACATCATCTCTTTACTTTTTCGACCGGTGCGCTGCCTCTGGGCGCAGTCGGATACTGCGGTTTCTGCGGAGTATGCAGATTGATATAGTTCACCATAAGATCGTTCTTCGGCGCCATTCTCTCCGAGCGGTCCGTGATCGTCAGGCTCGTCGAGTACAGTGTCGCATCGCCATGGTTGTCACCATAACTGTTTCTCTTTTCCAGTTTCGAGGCCAGGATCCACATGGCCAGTCCGATTCCGGTCGCTGTGCCGAACACAACCAAAAAGATATATATCATTACCATTTTTTTACTCCTGTCTCTTGCTTACGAAGCGGAAGGTCGTGCCTGACTGCGTCAGTTGCAGCTGTTTTTTTACCTTCGAGAGTTTTGCCAGTGCACATACGAATGCGATCGAGCTAAACCCTAATCCGAATCCTGCTATAAAACGGGCCGTAACATATTCAGAAGACTCCTTGCCGGTGCCATTCACCTGGATGCCCTTCAGCGCCAGATTCAGTCCGACGACCAGCGCCAGCATGATGGCAATTCCGAGGAGGATCGACATGACCCAGTACTTCTTGTTATTCCAGGGAAGCCCGCATACGACCTTTCCGGTCTGGCCGTTCACGAGGATCGTGTGCGGCTGGCCGTCATATCGGAACGTCACGAACCACACCGGGAACATCGCGTACTTGTAGTTATTCAGGATAGCGGTCTCATGTACCTCTCCCATGACCTTCGCATACTTATCGCCGGTATCGGCCTTCGTTCCCTGATCGAAGATCTCCTTGCCTCTTCTCTGTGCCGCAATATACAGATCATCGTACGTGATATCCGATGAATTCGAATAGAAGCCCAGCAAATAGTCCTCATCGAAAGGCTTCATAGCCGACAGATCAAAGGGCTCGAGTCTCGTGCTGCTCTCATCCGAGAGTATCCGGCACCCGTCGATCGGAAAATTCTGCAGACAGATGCTGCCCTTCCTTCCGACGTACTGATATTTCGTCAAGCAAGGATTTTGCGCTCTCACCTGCAACACCGCCGTCTCCTCGTGATTCGCATTCACGATCCAGTACGGAAGATAGATGCCGCGGATGTCCTCGATCTTGATCTTCTTCAGTTCCTTCGGCAGAAAGACCGCTTTATCGATCACGCGTCTTATTGACGTCATAGCCTGCTCTCTCGTGATGGAAAACGGGATGATATAGTCCGGCATCTTCTCCTTCGCCATACGGGAGAACACCACATTCGGGTTTCCGCAGAAGATACACTTCGTAGAAGACTCCGATCCATGAAGAACGATCTCGCCGCCACACTCGCTGCACGTATACACATAACCCTCGAGGAATTCCTCGAAGACTTCATCGTCCCCGAACACCTCTCCCCGAGTCAGCACGCGCTCAGTCTCACGATACTTCTTCGCCTCAGACTCCACATCCTCCGCTTCAAAAGCACTTCCACAATACGAGCAGTGCATCTTCCTGATCGCCGGGTCGTACACCAGCGCATGATTACAATTTCTACAAAGTGTTGCCATTTTCCGTAACTCCTTTCGTTACAAGAAAAATTATACACTTTCTTTAGTAGCTATCGAGACACTCCCGTCCGAAATATCGCACGCTAAATGCAGCGCTCCTTGCAAAAAGGAAGAGCGCTTCAGCAAGAAATCGAAGTAGGAAAGTAAAAAGAAAGGGAACCTCTCCGAGCGACAAGTTTTGCTTTAGCAAACTGTCCGAAGTCGCAAGGAGACGTTCCCTTTCTTTTGATTACTGATTAGTCGATTACTTGCTGAACCGCTCGTCGATGACTCGCTTCATCTTTCCTTCGGATCTCGGAAGACTTCTCGGCTCGCAGAGCTTGATCTTCGCGTGGATACCGGTCATGGATGCGATCTCGCCTTCGAGCATTCTCTCGGTCTTTTCGATCTCACGGATGGAGTCGGAGAAGAACGAAGGAGTCATCTCGACCTTAACGGTCATTCTGTCGAGATTCTGAACACGATCGAGGTAGATCATGTAGTGTGGCTCGACCTCACTGTGCGCGAGGAGAACAGCCTCGATCTGGGACGGGAATACGTTGACGCCGCGGATGATCATCATGTCGTCGGCACGGCCTGTGACCTTCTCGATCTTCGGTGTGGTACGTCCGCACTCACATTTGCCGTGGTACAGGCGTGTCAGGTCGTGTGTATTGTAACGCAGGAGCGGTACACCTTCCTTAGAGATAGAGGAGAATACGAGTTCACCGAGTTCTCCGTCCGGGAGCGGCTCGCCTGTCTCCGGATCCACAATCTCCGGGATGAAGTGATCCGCTTCGATGTGGATCAGATCGGACTTGTCGCAGGAGCATCCTACACCAGGTCCGCAGATCTCTGTAAGACCATAGATATCGAAAGCACGAAGGCCGAGCTTTTCTTCGATCTGATCTCTCATCTCGATCGTCCAGGCCTCTGCGCCGAAGATACCGCAGCGGAGGTTGAGTTCGCTCTTATCGATGCCGGCCGCTTCGAGCTGGTCAGCGATATGAAGTGCATATGTCGGTGTGCACATCAGGACCTGTGGCTTCCACTCACGAAGGATCGTGATCTGTCTTGCGGTGTTACCACCGGAAACAGGAAGTGCGACGCATCCCATATCGGCACAGGCATAGTGTGGGCCAAGGCCGCCTGTGAACAGGCCGTAACCATAAGCGATATGTACGAGGTCACCCTTTTCTACGCCGGATCTTGCCATCGCACGGCAGAGAACGGAGTTCCAGAGCTTAACGTCGTTAGCGGTATAACCGACGACCTTCATCTTACCGGTCGTTCCGGAAGAAGCATGTACACGAACGAGCTGCTCACGCGGCACCGCCAGTGTTCCGAACGGATAGTTATCTCTGAAATCGAATTTATCTGTGAATGGGAGCTTCGGCAGATCCGCGACGCTCTTGATGTCGCCCGGCTGAACACCCTTTTCTTCCATACGTTTTCTATAGTACGGAACATTCTCCCACATGCGGTTGACGCACTTGATCAGGCGCTCGCTCTGTACCTGTGCGCGCTCATCATCCGACATGCACTCGGCTTTCGGATCATAGATCCATGAGTTCACTTCTCTTCTCATCTTTACTACCTGCCTTTCGTTTTCTGACGGCAACAAAAAGTCCCATTGCCGTCTATTCCTACAGCAATGGGACGAAATCTCTCTTTCGCGGTACCACCCATTTTCGAGTCTTTCCTTTGTGAAAAGCACTCGCACTCTCAAGGCCTAACAGCCTCTGCCCCAAGTAACGGCGGGCTCTCCGTATTCCCCTACTCTCGCGGTTTCCGTTCTATCCGTATAGGAAGCACCGGACCATGTGTTCAGAGAATCTGCTCGGGAGGGAACTTCGACTGATCTTTCTTCGTATGCAGGCTCTCAATTCCTCCGCCCGCACGCCCTGTACGACATCCGATCGCTACTCTTCTCCGTCAGCGCATTTAACTGATAGTGTGATTATGCGGCGAAATGTTTCCGATGTCAAGAATTTTTCAAAAAAGGCGTGCGCCGAATTGCTCCGGCACACGCCCCATCTTCAGTTTCTTTTTCTACTATAAGATCAGGCTGCAGATGTCTCTGTCGCTGCCTTTTCAGTCTCTGCGGATGTATCCGCCGGCTTCTTCGCTCCTTCTTCGTCATCACGCATGTCGACATGGATACCGATCACGTTGACGTCGACGCCGAGATCATCCACAATAACATGGATACCGGGAATATCGACCTCCACGCCTTCTTCCTTATCGACCTTGACGAACTCGAACTTCTCGTCGATGTCATCCCATTTTCCTGTGCGGATCCGGTCGGCCAGTTCCTTGGTACCTCCGGCGATATAGAGTCCCGCACTGATAAACAGGAAGCACAGCGAGAGAACGAAGCACGCGGCCATGATTACGATACAAACTGTCGTTCCTTTCTTCATGCTGCTCCTCCTTTCACGCCCTTGCGATTGTCCTTAGCAAGGAAGCGGATATATGCGATCGTGCCCAGTACGAATCCTTTGATCGCGAAGAATGCGATAAATGCTGCTGTGATCGCGCCGAATGCCAGGCTGATGGCCAGGCAGACCGTTCCACCTACGCAGTAGGTAAGGCTCGGAACCCAGCTGAAGAGAATACCGGACAGGACTCCGAGTCCGATCGGAAGTCCGATAATGAGCAGCAACAGGACCAGTGCCATGATCCATACAGGTACGAATACGAAGATCGTGAACAGGACAGCGAAAAGAACATGATGCTCTTTATCCTGCGGGCGTACTGCATTCGGATCCTGGGTCGGATAGTTCGTGTAGTTCGGAAGGGTGTATTCCTTCCCGCCCTGACGACCGACATCCGTGTACTCCTCGTGCTCCTTAGCACCGGTGTGTGCGAACTTATAGTCTTCCGGTTCTGTCTTCGGCGACTGGTTCTTCGGCGGGTCACTTGCGAGCGGCTTGGCGAATCCGCCGGTTGCGAACCCGGCCGCGGTCTGCGGACCTACGCCACGGTCGATGACCATCCCGGTCTTGACCGGTACCATCGGAAACGGTGCAGCGCCTGCATTTGCGGCAGCGGCAACATCGAAGGACGGTACAGTATCACTTAAATAGATCTGCGCGACTTCTTCCGGAGATCCGAGTTTCGCTGCGATCTCGCTCTCTTTCTTTCCTTCGGAAAGGCCGATCTCGAAGTGCGTCTCAAACTCTTTTACGATATCCTCCACATCATCAGAAGGGAGTCTACGGAGCTGCGCGCGAAGCGCAGAGATATATTCTTTCTTATTCATGCGCTCTTCCCTCCTACGATCTTATTTACACTTGCCGTGAAGGAATTCCAGTCATCGAGAAGCTCCGTAAGACGGATCTTACCCATCGCTGTCAGGCTGTAATACTTCCGCGGCGGACCGCTCTGCGATTCCTGCAGGTACGAAGCCACGAGGCCGTCTGCTGCCAGTTTACGAAGAAGCGGATACACGGTTCCGTCCGAGATCATGATGGTCTCCGACAGTGTGCTGGCCAGTTCATATCCATAGCGGTCACTGTCTTTCAGCATCGCCAGAACGCAAAGGTCAAGCACGCCTTTCTTGAATTGAACATTCATGATTGCCTTCCTCCTTTTCTTTCTTTTTCTATAGATGCTACATGTTAATCAGTACTGTATATTCAACAATACTGATTATAGAGCGGTATTGAATAATATGTCAATAGTTTTTCACCTAAATGAAAAAGGGTGCCTCGTGATTATACGAGACACCCTCTGTTTTTATCCGATTCGATACTGACGATCAGCCCTTCTTCTCTTTCACTTCCGTGATCTGCTTCGTTCCATCGAGACTTACGTATCCTAATCCCATATCCCCCTCGAACAAAATAAAAGAGAACTAAGACAGGTCTGCGTAACCATCTTAATTCGCCATGCACAGTATAGCAGAATAAAAAATGTTTGGGAAGTTCGACGATGTTGCAACCAGTTCACTTCGTGTCAGAGATAATCGAGAAGTTTTTTCAAACGGTGGTTCATACCGGATTTACTGATCGGCGGATCCATCAGTTTCCCCAGTTCCGCCAGCGACAGACCCGGATTATCGATATGGACTCTCGCCACTTCCAGAAGTTCCCTCGGGATTCGGGCCGCCTTCTCCGAAGCGAGAAGTTCCTCGAGCTGCTTTGTTCTTCTGGCGCTCGCTTCCGCCTGCTGCTTCATTGTCCAGTTATCCAGATTCACGGAGCGTGTCACCATACGGTTCACTTCGTGCCGGGCACGGATATTCTGGATCTCCAACATCAGATTCGTCGCACCCAGGATCACCAGAAAATCGCAGATCTCCTCATGTTTCTTAAAGTATATGGACCAAGAAGTATCAATCACCCTCGTCATGGGCCGGATGTTCTCCGCATGCAGAAGAAGGACCAGCATCTTCACAAAAGCATCCGTTTTGCACAGGATCTCCAGACGGAATGCGCGATTCGGATCACTCATCGACCCTCTCGCGACAAAAGCACCGCGCATCATCGCACGCCGCTGATTCTCGTCCGACGCGATCTGATCCGAGATCACATCCGGAAGAAGATAGTCATCGATAAATGTCAGGAATTGTTCCTCCTCGAAAAGCACTTCATATACGCTTCCGCCTCTTCTTCCTACCCTCTCGGGTCCCGAAGGAACAAGTCCCGTACCGCTTGCCTTCGCATCCGAGACGAGGCGCTGAGCAGCCGAGTCATTACTACACGTGACACGGACAAGTGCCTTGGCCGCATCAATAGAATAGCCGGAGCATAGGCAGATCGCCGCCATCTCTGCGGCATATTCCTCTTCAGACTTATATCCGATCTTACGTATATCTTCTTTTATTCTTCGGGAATACTCGTTCTCACTCATGACTATATCCTTGAAGAAGCATCTCCTGTCAGGTCTTTTTCTCCTCAGAATGCTGGTATCGCGGATCTTTGTCTATGTCTCTGTGATGGATGGAGACGCGGTATCCCGCCTTCTTCAGTCCCTCATAGAGTCTCTCGGCCATATATACCGAGCGGTGACGGCCGCCGGTGCAGCCCACTCCGACGGACAGACGCGCTTTGCCCTCACGGATATAGTACGGGATCGAGAAGCACAGAAGATCCATGATCTTCTCGTAGTACTGCTCCGTCTCGGGATACTTCTCGAGAAAATCGACGATCGGCTGGTCTTTGCCGCTCAGCATCTTCAATTCTGCTTCATAGAAAGGATTGGGAAGGAAACGCACATCGCAGGAGATATCGCAGTCTCCGGGAAGTCCGTACTTGAAGCCGAAAGACTCGACGTGAATGTCCATCGTACTGACATCCTCGACCTCGATAATATGCAGCAGTTCCTCCCGAAGCGCGCCCTGGGCCAGAAAAGAAGTGTCGATGATATGTGTCGCACGTGCACGGATACCGCGCATGAGCGAGCGCTCTTTCTCGATCGCCTCGACGAGTGAAAGACCGGCAGATAGCGGATGTTTGCGGCGTGTCTGACGATAGCGGCTCACCAGGACCTGATCGTTGGCCTCGAGGAAAATGATGCGGTACGGGCATCCGAGATTCTTGATGTCCGTCATGGCTTTTCCGAAACCCTTCAGATAGTCACTGCTTCGTACATCGACGACAAAAGCAAGTTTATTGATTGCAAATCCTTCTCCGCCCTGTCCTTTGAGGAATGTACGGATCAGCTCGGGAAGGACCATCGGCGGAAGATTGTCGATACAGAAGTAGCCCTGATCCTCGAGAATATGCGCAGCATGGCTCTTTCCCGCTCCGGACATACCTGTCAGAATAATTACATCCATTTCCAGCCTCCTGTTTACTTTCCTTCGGACGAGAATCCTCTTCCGACGAAGCGTACCTCACGTTCGAGTGTCACGCCATACTTTTCATCTATGGTTTTCTGAATATGTCTGACCAGTGCGTCGATATCTGCCGCGGTAGCTTCTCCCTTGTTGATTACAAAGCCCGCATGCTTCTCCGACACCTGCGCCCCACCGATCGAGAAGCCCTTCAGCCCCGCTTGCTCGATCAGTGCTCCTGTATAGTGTCCTTCCGGACGTTTGAACATACTTCCCGCGCTCGGGAACTGGAGTGGCTGGCTCTTCGTTCTTTTCTCCGTATACTCACGGATCGATGCCGCGATGGCTTCCGGATCGCCCTTTTTCAGCACCAGTTCCACTTCACAGACGATGCCGCCTTCCTCCATGAAACGGCTCTTTCTATATCCGAGCTGCAGTTGTTCCTTCGACCAGACCGATTTCTCACCGGACGGGGAGATCGATGTCACCTTGTCGACCACTTCTGACATGTCGTGACCGTATGCACCGGCGTTCATGAACACCGCACCGCCCAGAGATCCCGGAATCCCGGAAGCAAACTCCAGTCCCGTAAGGCCGGCCTTCGCCGCAAAGGAAGAAAGACGGATCAGAAGTGTTCCCGCAGAAGCAAATATCCGGACGATTCCCGGATCAGACGGGTCATCCTCGGATCTGATCTCCGAGAACGCCTCCCCCAGACGGATCACCAGTCCCTCTATTCCTTCATCAGAAACAACCAGATTAGAACCATTCCCCATCAGGAAATACGGCATACCCGCAGACTCCGCCGCCGCAATCAATACCGCGATCTCTTCTGTGCTTCGGGGCTCCGCATAGATCTGTGCCGGGCCACCCACGCGAAAAGAAGTGTGTGCCTTCATGATCTCGTCTGTCCGAAGTGATCCTTCGAGCTGTTCATATCCCGTATCGATCAGCTTCCTCCGGAATACCTCGATCGTACTGTTGTCTACTGCCATTTGTGTCTTATCTCCCGACTCTCTAATATTTCCCGATTCTTCCGTGCCACTACCGCGCCGCCTGCTCTCTCACTCCGCGTTCAGGCCGCCCGGGAAGACTCTCGTAACGAGGTCCTTGGCCGCATTGTAGCCCATCTTCTTAACACGGTAGTTGATCGCTGCCGCTTCAACAATGATAGCCAGGTTACGTCCCGGTCCTACCGGAATCGTGATCGACGGTACCTTGATACCGAGGATATCGGTCGTTTCATCGGTAATACCGAGGCGGTCATATGTCTTCTTCTCATCCCACAGTTCGAGGTTGATTACAAAGTCGATGTTCTCCTGAAGTTTAACGGAAGATACACCGTACAGTTCTTTTACGTCGAGAATACCGATACCGCGGATCTCGATGAGATGGCGGATAACTTCCGGTGCACGTCCGAGAAGTGTCGTCTCTGAAACTCTTCTGATCTCGACCTGGTCGTCTGCGATCAGACGATGACCACGCTTAACGATCTCGAGTGCCGTCTCTGACTTACCGACGCCACTCTCACCCAGGATCAGGATACCTTCACCGTTTACCTCGACCAGCACGCCGTGCATCGAGATACGGGGCGCCAGTTCCACATTCAGGTACTTCACCAGCGAGCTCATAAATTCACTTGTCGCCTGATGTGTCCGAAGAACCGGTATTCCCGTCTTTTCAGCCGCCTTGATAAGCTCTTCGTGAGCCACGTGATTGCGTGTCAGAATCAGGCACGGGATCTTCTTTTCAAAGAGCGCATCGAGGCGTTCCTGCCTCTGCTCCGGTGTAAGCTTATCGAGAAAAGCATGCTCCATGTTGCCGATCAGCTGGATACGGTCAGGACCGAAATGGTCGTAGTAACCGGCCAGCTGCAGACCCGGACGGGTCACGTCCGCCACGTGGATACGTACCTTCTCAATATCTTGGGGGGCATAGACCTCCTCCAGCTCGAAGGACTTGATGATCTCAGTCAGAAAAACGCTCGAATAGGGCATGGCGTGCTCCTCCGTCAGTAAAAATGCATATATATTATTCTATAACAAAACGGCGTAAAAACATATCTTTTCAGGGCAGACAATTCTCGATCGCGTAAAATTCCGTCGCTGGTCCTCGTCGCTCCGCTCCTGCGAGAATCGCTCCGGAAAGTTTACGCGATCGATTCTTGTTCCGACCGAAAGGATCCGGTGTTTCGCCGATTTGTTCCGCGAAAAGAAGAGGTGCTTTTTTACTGACGTTTTGCGCAGTGCACGCTTCTGTCTGTTATCATATAGGCAGTGGTGCATTTGACATGGATTCGAGGAGTGTAGATATGAGGAAACTGGTCATTTTACGAGGGAATTCGGGAAGTGGCAAAACGACTGTCGCGAAGGAACTTCAGAGCATCCTGGGAAGTAATACCATGCTGATCTCGCAGGATATGGTCCGACGCAAGATCCTCAAAGTAAGTGACGGTAAGGATACCTTGGCGCTTCCACTTCTAAAACAGCTATTACAGTATGGTTTTGAACACAGCGAAGTCGTCATTCTGGAGGGGATTATGGTATCTGACTGGTACCGCCCGCTCTTCGAGCAGGCTGTCTCACTATACGGCAAAGATATCTACGCGTACTACTTTGACATTCCGTTCGAAGAAACCGTTAAGCGTCATAAGACAAGAGCAAAGGCAGGTTCTTTTGGCGAAGAAGCAATGCGGGAATGGTGGGTCGAAAAAGATTACTCCGACGTCTTATGCGAAACAAAGATCACCGAAGGACTGAGCAAAGAAACGATCGTGCAGATGATCATAAAAGCCATCTCCCGAGGCTCAAAAATCGAGTAAGAATCTCCTTTCCCCACATGAATTAATAAGCAAAAAAGAATATCTCTCAAGTGGTCATTTCTCCTCCGCCAGCGCTATTTGAATCAGAAAAAGAAAATCTCCCTGGTGAAAAGTCTCGTTAGAGACGAGCAAGATCTCTTCTGATCATAAGTAAAATAGAGCAAAAGAATATCTCTCAAGTGGCGAGGATCTCACCACAGGAGAGAGATTTCTTGACAAACAAAAGATAGAAAAAGCAAATCTCTCAAGCGACGAGTTTTGCGTAAGCAAACTGTTTGAGTCGCAAGAGAGATATTGCTTTTTCTAGTTTAGTTGTAAAGGATTACTCGTCATCCGCCAGGAATGCCTTACGAGCTTCGATAACCTTCGCCTGTACATCGCCCGGAGCCTGCTCATAGCGTGCATGCTCGATGGTGTACCAGCCACGGCCCTGCGTCATGGACTTCAAGTCGGTCGCGTAAGTCGCCATCTCCGATGTCGGAACTTCGCAGTTGATGACGGAACCTGTCTCGTCACTGTCGATACCCATGATACGGCCACGACGCTTGTTCATGTCGCCCATGATATCACCCTGCTTATCCTCCGGGATGTGAACGGATACGGTACTGATCGGCTCAAGGAGAACCGGGTTCGCTGCCGCCATACCGGCCTTGAAAGCGAGGTTCGCAGCAATCTTAAATGCCATTTCCGAGGAGTCTACATCGTGGTAAGAACCATCGACGAGAGTAGCCTTGAGGTTAACGACCGGGAATCCGCCGAGGATACCCTTCTTCACTGCGTCCTGCAGACCCTTCTCAACTGCCGGGAAGAAGTTCTTCGGAACGGCACCGCCGAATACGTTCTCTTCAAATACGAGCTCTTCGGAATCCGTCGGCTCAAACTCAATCCATACGTCACCGTACTGACCGTGACCACCGGACTGTTTCTTGTGCTTACCCTGAACCTTGACCTTCTTACGGATCGCCTCACGATACGGAACACGCGGCTCTTCGAGGTCAGCATCAACGTTAAACTTGCTCTTGAGCTTACTCTTCAGAACGGAGATCTCCTGCTCACCAAGACCGGAAATAACCATCTGCTTGGTCTCTGCGTTGTTAACAACTGTGAATACCGGATCCTCATCCTTCAGCTTATTCAGACCGGACATGATCTTATCTTCTTCGCCTCTGGCCTTCGGGACGATACCCATGGACAGACACGGTGTCGGGAAACTGATCTTCGTCAGCGTCACGATACGGGACTTGTCGCAGAGTGTATCGTTGGTCTGTGTCAGTACAAGCTTCGCAACTGCACCGATATCACCGGCGGCAACCTTATCTGTCGGGATCTGCTTCTTACCTACCATGAAGAACAGACCGCCCAGACGCTCTTCCTTCTCTTTCACTGCATTATAGACAGTGGAGTTACTCTTCATGACACCCGCATACACACGGAACAGAGAGATACGGCCTACGAACGGGTCAGCGATCGTCTTAAATACGAAAGCGGCCAGCGGATCGTTCTCATTACATACGATCGTGAGCTTCTCACCATCCGGTGTCTCGCCTTCTTGCGGCGGCTTCGTGCTGGCCGGCGGCGTATCCTTGGACAGGCAGTTCATCAGGAACTCTACGCCCCAGTTCTTATAAGCAGATCCGCAGTAGATCGGATGCAGTGTACCGTCAGCAAATCCGGCATGTACGCCACGGCGGAACTCTTCCTCTGTGAACGGTTCGCCCGCGAAATACTTCTCCATCAGTTCTTCGTCGCACTCGGCTACGACCTCATTGATCTTATCCTGAAGCTCAGCCACGCGATCTTCAAACTCTGCCGGGAGCGCAATCTCAGTCTGTGCGCCGGTCTTCTCGTCAAGAGTAAACGCACGCTTATTCATAACGTCTACGATACCGGTCATCTTATCGCCACTCATGATCGGGAGCGAGAGCGGGATAACACCACGGCCATAGCGCTCCATCATACGGGAGATAACACCCTCGAAGTCCGCATTCGGCTCATCCATACGATTGAGGAAGAAAAGGAACGGAACCTTTCTCTTATTAAGGAGACGGATCGCCTTCTCCGAACCTACGGAAGTACCGCCCTTGGCGCTGATCACGACGATCGCGCTGCCTGCTACACGAATACCGGCCATCGTCTCACCGAGAAAATCGAAATCACCGGGGGTGTCGATGAGATTCATCTTTGTGTTCTTCCACTCACATGCCGCTACGGATGTGTTCAGGGAAATCTGGCGCTTCACTTCTTCCGGATCGAAGTCGAGAGCGGTGTTACCATCTGCCGAGCGACCCATGCGGTCGATCGCCTTAGCGCAGAAGAGCATCGCCTCAGCCAGTGCTGTTTTACCAGATCCGCCATGCCCGAGAAGCGCGATGTTACGGATCTTGTCTGCCGAATAATTGGTCATGTATTCGTCCTCCTAATTCAAACTTCAATGCGACTATTATAACCGATATTGTAATCAATATCCACAAAAACTTTCATCAGTGCAAAAAAATTTTTGTGCCAGTTAACGGCATTTTTCTTTGTGAATTTTACCGTTCCGCTCAACGTTTTCTGAATTTGGCAGAACAGACCAACATGATCAGAGAAACAACCCAAACCACGCCGACGACGACCTTTGCGCCGGAATCTCCCAGCACGGACTTCAGTTTTCCCGCGAAGTCAACTACGCCGAAAAGCTGAAGAATGAGGCATACCAGTACCGCTACCGCAAGCAGAAGAGGAAGACATCCCATACCGCCGGCCGATGCTTTTCGCTCGATAGGAGAAATATCGGCATAATCGACATCTTTCGAGGTCTCCTCCGACCACTTGTCTGTCAATTCCTTTATTCCGCTGCAATAACCCGGTTCGATCGCACATTCGGTCGCAGGACGTTTCATCATCTCTTCGAGCAATTGGATCTTCTTCCCCAGATCTTCCGAAGGAGAAGCCTGGTACACCTTTGACCAGAGAACGTGCGCATTTTGGAAGCATACATTCTTAATGTCGCCACAGAGTTTTCCGATGCTATAGTAGAAGTTGGCAAGATCGAAAAGTTCCTGCGGGGTCCCTGGATCCTCTGCGAGATGATATGCGATTACCAGTCCTTTCACACCATACTCGAGTGCTTTTTCCTTATTCTGATATTGATACACTTCGCACAGGGCGTCGTAGCAAACAGCCATATCGCGGCGATGCTGGTAATCCGTCTTCCCCTTGGTCAGGCTTTCGGTGATCTCGAGGTCTTTTTCGAGAAGCCCGCAAGCTGAAGAAACATCGTCAGTCGACATCCGCATCGGTTCCCTGACCAGAAACAGGGCAAGTTTTTCGCATGCAATGGCAAATCCCCGCTTTTCCTCCGGATCCTCCGACCCTTCGACCAGTTCCTTTGAGATATCAATATTCATCTTATAATATTGCTTGGCCGGTTCTATGTTTCCCAGCTGTTCCTCCAGCGTCCCTCTGCGTTCATATGCAGTGGCCAGAAGGGTGCGCGTTTTCCTGGACGGAGCTTTTCCGATCAGCGCTTCCGCCTCATCGAGCGCTTCGCAGATCAGGCGGTGTGCCTGTTTAATCTGCCCGGAGTTTCGGGTTATGTCGGAGAGCACGATATGATTTGCGGCCCGAAGTGTACCCGCCTCGAAATCGTACTGGTTTTTGAGCAACGGCTCCAATATGGCAAGCGCCTTCTCGCAGATCTCCTTTGCCTGCTTGTGTTTTCCCTCCGCCTCATAGACCTCGGCAATACGGGTATAACTCTTGCTCAGGCAGATCTTCAGATCATGGTCTTCTTTTTCTGCGTCAAGTTCCGAAAACAGTTCTCTGGATTTGAGAAGATACTTGGCGGCGCCCGTCAGATCCTTGCCGGCAAGAAGGATCTCTCCCATATCATAGTAGCTGACAGCAAGCCCCATCTTTGCTTCCCATCTGTTTTTGTTCTCTGCCTCTTCCCTTGTCCGCTCCTCCTCCGTGGCGATATTCTCCGTCTTCGGCGGATCCAGTCTTACCTGGAGCGCTTTTTCAAAGTATTTCCGTGCCGCATCATAATCGCCCAGCGCATATCTGATGCGCCCGAGCCGTTCCAGGCTGATGGGAAGATTGATCTGTTTGAAGCTACCGAAACAGGAGGTCATGGCATCAAGCAAAGTATGAAGTTCCATATAAACATCCAAAGCCTCCTGAAGCCGTGAGCGGCCGATCAGGATCATGCCTTTGGCGTCATAGGCAAGAACAAGATCCATATCCCCCTGCCGGCTGGTTCCGAATTCCGGCTTTTGCAGTCCGATAAACCGATCATAGTAAGAGATGGCCCGATCCTCGTCACGTGGTACTCCTTCGCCAAATTCAAATACATTTCCGAGCGTCAGGTACGCGTGGCGGTAACCGTTTTCTCCTGACTTTTCCAGAAGTGAAACCGCTTTTTTCGGATCCATTTCGACGCCGACGCTGTTCTTGTAAGCAAGCGCAATATAATACAGATGTTCACCACCGTCATCCGGCGTGAGAAGATCCTTCTTGCCCGCTTTATCGATCAGGCTCCGGTGCAGTCCATCTGCCAAAGCATCCTGTCCCGGCCCATCCGTCAAGCTCTCGTCTATACGGTCATACATGGCCCGCAGGGTCTGCATTTCTTCATCACTCATTCCCTCGGGTGCCGTAATCACGGAAAGGATCGGTTTTTTTAGCTGATCATGTGCGCGGGGATATTCTTCCCGCCAGACAAAATTACCCTCGGCGAGAAGCATGGGCGTCACGCTCAAAACAAAGAGATCGCAAGATGCGAGCGCTTCTTCTATCGTTTTTCTCCAGCTTTCTCCGGGGACAAGATATTCGTCATACCAGATCGAGACATCCCGGCATAGTTCGTCCCTGTGGATCCTCTCCATCAGTCCGCGCGCGGCTTCCCGGTCTTTTTTCCGGTAACTCAGGAAGATGCCCGCCCGGAATTCGGACCGGATCCTGGCCGCCTCCGCACCGCTGACGATGACGGATATCAGGAATCTGCGAAGTTTTCTCGTCATAACTTAATGCGGTTTTATCCTCTGCAAAACGATTCAGATACTGTACATCCTTGAAAAGCGCTGTCGCGCGGAAGTCTGCCTTCAGATCATCTCCAAACAGCACAGGAAGGACCGGGATGTGTCTGGTTTTCCCGTCAGATGCAGTTAGTGCACCGAAAGCAAACGGCAGTTCCAGCTCCATCGCGCGGGACGGCTCATCCAGAAGTCTTCTGGTAACAGGGACGACAATAAGCTGCATCTCTCCAAGCTGGAACAGAAGCTCCTCCCTGTCAAAACTGCCATGAGGATCGGCTTCATAGTATATGGCACAGTTTTCTGCCCTACTGAAAATATCTTCACATAGGAGATCAAAAGTGACTTCAAAATCCTCCGGATGACAGCAGAAATATATCTTTTGCCGGCCTTGCGGATCGTCACCAGAGAGAAGGCGGTATTTCAATTCAGACATATTCTCCACCCCACCTCACGCTGAACAAGCGCTTTTTTCCACTATAAAGCATGAGCATCACGGCTGTCAATTCAACATCCGCGCGAAACCGCTACAAGCGTCGGAACCGAGGTTTTCCGATATCTCTGTTTTTACACGGAAATCCTTTCCGCGGCTTTCTATATATGTTAAGTTAATAATATCAACAGGGGTTCGGCCACGCTACACGGCCGGATGAATATCGGCATAAAGCAAAACCAGCAGGAGGGAATATTCATGGCACTGTTCTGGAAAAAGCCCAAGCGGGGCACATCTCTCGAAGATATGATCGCGGACTCCGAAAGAAAACGCGAGCTTATCTTAAGCACCTTTTTGAATGACCACGAAATCGATGAATGCCCGGTATATAAAAACGATCACTGGGAGATAGAGTATTTTATCCGCATCCATGACAAACTGGAGGAAGCACTCTCCAACAGAAAGATATCATTTGTTTTCAGCATCGCAGACACTTTCAACTTTCATTCTATGCCGGGAGACGAATATATGCCCCTTCCGCTTCTGTTTTTCCAAGTGGACGGGAAACCTGAAAACACCTTTGTTTTGTATGCAAACAGCTTGGCGGAAGTCGGCAGGCCGGGCATGTCGTTCAAATCACTTGACTATCTGTGGATTCTTTTGAAGCAGCCGGAAATCACGCTTACCCTTAAAGGAAAAAACAAATGCTACTCGATGACGATTTCTAATCCCGCCAAGGATTCTTCTCTGCTGTTTGATCTTAGAAACCATATGAATACATCGTGTGCCACTCCGGGCGGAAGGGACCGGTATTTACGTTCAGCATTGCAGTATTGGGAATCAGACCAGCACGAAGCCTCCAAAAAGGGCATCTCTGTCGGACAGTATTGCTTTGGAAAATACCGGATGATCGATCTGAATTTGTGATCCTGTTACATTGATCATTTCCTCCGTAAAAATCCGGATCCAAACCAAACAAAAGCACCTGGAAAGTCTTTTGGGCTTTCTGGGTGCTTCCGTTTTTCACACTTTTTCTGATGCGTCGGTAACGTTTACTCTGCTTATGCGTCCTGTGCATTCCTCTCGAAGATCATGATCACGCGGTCTTCCTTGATCGCGACCGTGCTCGCATTCAGTGACATACTGTCGGTGCCGCCCAGCGAGGACTGGAGCTTGCCTCCCTCATCGTTGACCATGCTGTGGAGTCTCCATCCGGCGGCGGCCTTGTTCGCCAGGATCTCTGCGATCCGCTCCGAGTTCACTTCACCGTTCGAAAGATGAGGTACTACGACCACAGAGTATTCTTTCATGCCATCGGCAATGGACACGATTCCACCGCCGCCGGCCGGCATATTATCGATTCTATCCTGCAGTTTCTTAATCGCCTTCTGTGTCTCATCCAGCTGCTTCTCGAGCTGTTCCTTCGTCTTTGCCATTTCTGCCAATTCACTCTCCTTCTCTTTGAGTGCATCCTGGAGCTTGCCCTTCTCACTCTCGGAAAGCGCGGACTCCTTCAGCGCAATTGCGCGTTTTTCTGCTTTAAGAATCAGTTCCTGTGCCTCGATCTCTGCCAGCTTCTTTGCATTCTTCGAGTCGGCAATGATGATCTTCGCATTCTCCAGATCCGTCTTCAGTGCTGCGATCTGTGTCTCGAAACTGCTCTTGCTCTGCTCCTGTTCTCTCGTCATCTTGGCGATGTCATTCTCAAGAGTCGCCTTCTGCTTGGCAATAACGTCGCATCCGGCCTTCGCTTCCGCCTGCAGTCTGTTCTTCTCCTGCTGGGCATCGTCTACGACCTTCTTGGCTTCCGCCATCTTCTGGTTCGCCTCAGCCTCCATCTTCTGCTTCTCCTGCTGCGCCAGCTGGAGCACAGTCGAAGCCTCAGCATCCAGACGCTCCTTCTCCTTACGGGAAGCATCCAGTTCTGCCTGGGCCGCGGTATTGATACGGACACGCTCGGCTTCCGCTTCCTGAAGGATGCGGTCTCTTTCCTGTCGCGAAGCTGCCACTTCCTGGTTTGCCGCCTCGTTCAGTCGTGCACGCTCGGCTTCCGCCTCCGAAAGGATGCGTCCGCTCTCTTTCTGCGCTTCCTGAAGCAACTGTGCCTTGGCCGCCTCTGTTTCGTCGATCAAGCGCTTGGCTTCTGCCTGAAGCTGGGATTTCTCTTCTTCGGCCGCGGAGCGCATCGAGGCGATCTCATTTTCGAGATTCTCCTTCTCCTGCGCCACGGTCTCATACGAATGCTGCACCTCATCGAGCGCTTCCTGCATCCGCTTGGTATCTTCGATCAGTTCGTTCTTCTGGGCCTGGGCTTTCTCCGCTTCTTCCATGATCTGCTGGGCCTGCTTTACATATGCCTGCATCTCGGAATCTGCCTGCTTCTTCGTAGCCTCAACATCTGCCATGATCTGCTGGGCTTCGGCAATCGCCGCCGCCTTCGCAGCCTCACCCTCGGCAATGGCTGCAGCCTTTGATTCTTCGCCCTCTTTGAGCTTCTGTCGGGTCGTCTCTTCGGCTTCCGCCTCCAACTGCTTTCTGGCCGCATCATAATCAGCCTTCATCGCGTCCAGAGAAGCCTGAACTTCCTGACTCTCCTTGTCCAGCGCTTCTTTCTTGGCCATGGCTTCCTTGGTAAAAGCTTCAGCCTGCTGCGCTTCCTCGAGCATCTGATCTTTTCTGGCCATGGCATCCTTATATTCTTTCTGAACCTGGATTGCCAGTTTCTCTGTCTCTTTCTGGGCTTCGAGGAGGATCGCTTCCTGCTCTTTCTTCGCCTGCTTGATCATCTCCTCACGCTCGGCGGCCATCTCTTTTCTGGCTTCCTCGCGATATTTCTCCTGCTGTGCGGATACATCCTGGGAACGTTTCTTCTCTATTTCTACAGCCTCACGGAGTTCAGACAGTTCTTTCTCCAGAGACTTTCTTTCATCAAGTGCGCGCTTACGAATCTCGACATACTCGGTCTCGATACGGAGTTTCTCAGACTCGAGCTGCTGATTCAGCGTCTCGATCTCCCGCTGATTGCGGTTCTTCATCTCCTGAATAAGCTTCTCTTCTTCGGAGAGCTTCTTCTCTACACGTGCGTTTGCTTCCTGCTCGCTTCGCTTGATATTCGCACTGGCCTCTTCCCGTGCTGCATCTTCTCCTTCACGTGCCGCCTTCTGAAAATCATACTTGCACATGAAGCAACGTGCTACGTTATCACCCATCATAACGCCACATACAGGACACTTCTTCATTGTTACATACTCCTCATCAATCGAATTGCAAAAACAATTATACAACCTTTTATGATAATTTTCATTGTTTTCTATGCGATTTCACAACAAATTGACAAAGATTTTTCACAATGTACAAAAAAGCCCCGCAAAAAAGGGAGGCACGAAGCCTCCCTCAAAAGCCGTAATTTAAGCATCAAAACAAGCTCAGGGTCTCCTTCGCCGTTTCCTCTAATTCCATCAGATCAGCAAAGTATCCCAGACCCAGTCCCAGAAGCAAACCTGCCAGGAGGTACAAAAGCAGCGTGACCACCGCGATGATCACCAGTGTCCTGCAGGTGTGGAATTTGTTGAGCGCCCGTCTCGGGTCCCGCTCTCCGATCCCGCCACATGAGATCACCAGACTGGCGATGGCAATCGGCATCGGGAAAAGAATGCCGATGACAGTACACGCAGAGAGAATGATCAGGGCTATCGATATTCCCCGCATCGCTTCAAAATCCGGTGTCTCTGACGCATCGAAGTGATAGTAGTCACCCTCATCGACTGTCGAGAACGCACCCACATATGCCTGAGGTGCCGATGCGAATACCGGCTGGGGCGCCGCATATGATCGGATCGGAGCACTAGAAGGCGTCGCCGGTGCAAGTACAGGTTGAGAAGCAGGTGCAAGTACCGGTGATGAAGAAGTCTGCTGTTCCGGCGCCGCAAAAGAAGCCGGAACAAACGGATTACTTGGTGCAGACGCAGAAACAGGGGCAGGCATACCTGCCTCCCCTGTTCCCATATCGGTCAAATTATACACCGGATGACCGCACTCTTTGCAGAATGCCGCGCCCTCCGCTATTTCACTGAAACACTTCTCACAAAGCATGTACGTTCCTGTTCTCTTTCAAGGAATTATTTATTCGCATTCTCCATGGAAACCGAAACAGATTCATAGATGGACTCATACATCTCCTTGAAGCCGGAAATACCATCGCTGGCTGCAATAGCAAGTCCGATAATCGCCACAAGGCCCAGAACCAGAACCACATATGCGATGATCATCAGGATGCGCGAAACTCTGCGGTTGTGGCGCTCCTCATCTGCATTGAGGCTGCTCTTTACCTTAGATGCATATACTGTACCGATAATACCCAGGATCATGGCGATCAGGGAAATACCGTATGTGAAGCAGCAGCAGATGACACCGAGAACGATAGCAATAATATTGCCGGCCAGAAGTCCGCCAGCACCGCCCGGTGTATAGAAAGACGGCTGTGTCGGAATGGTATTGGCCATCGGCTGTGTCGGAAACGGATTCGGTGTATATGCCGGCTGTTGCATCACGGGCTGCTCGGCCTGCACTTCTACCTTCGCGCCACAATTCTGGCAGAACATCGATCCACCTGTCTCTTGTCCACAATATTTACAAGCTGCCATAGTCATTTCCTCCTGTTTGCTGAGTTCTCCTCAATGAGGAAATCTCTCAATTTTTTGACTCACTATTAGTAATATAATGCGTTTGCCGCTCTTTCGCAATAAGTGAAAGCACAACTTTATACATTATTAACCTGTCAAATCTGCGGAGTTATACCCCATAACCTCTTGTTCTCCCCTCACTCAAGCCCGTCTTTCTGCCTATGTGAGGAAGAAGTGTCCTTTCCTCTCTCAGGGAGCAAGAATCGAGAAAGGCCATGCCGGGATATTCCGAAGGATCGTAAAGAGCACGATAACCACGCCGATTCCGATTGCGCCCCAGCGCGGGATCGATTCCGGGATCCACATCACTCTTTTCCTGAAGAACAGCGTCGTCAGACCTACAAAGTAATACCAGGCCAGAATGATCACGACAAACGGGAAGAGAAGATTATAATCGAAAGCCCGGAGAATATGACCATGCGTAAGCGCATGCAGTGCCCGTGTATCGCCGCAGCCAGGGCAATAGAATCCCGTATATGTATAAGTAAAGCACGGTATTGTCGCCGCCTGCGATTTTGTCGGATCAACAAAAAAACTGACAGCCAGGCCAAGAAGTACTACGGCCACCATGCAGAACATGAGTGGCCATCGCACATAGTTTCGAAATATGAAAGGTTTTTTCTTTTGTTCCTCAGACAATCAGTATCCGAACTCCTGTACCCAGTAATATGTGCCGTCATAGTAATAGCAGGCAACGCCGATGGAAGAATAATCTCCGAGAATATTCGCCTTATGTCCCGCTGAGTTCATCCAGGCCTCAACCACCTCAGAAGGAGAAGTCTGTCCGTAGGCCAGGTTCTCACCATACGTCAAATCGCTGACTGTCCACCACTCCGAACCGTCCGGTCTCGTATGTGACCACTTCACTACGATTTCAGCTGCCCTGGTTTTGGCCGCCTTGGCGAGAGAACCACTCCACTCAAGAGCCCCCAGGCCATTGGCTGCACGTTCTTCATTCACAAGAGAGAGGACCGTCTTCGCCCAATCCGTATCATAGGATCCGCCTGTTGCGCCCATCGATCCCGAATCAGCCGCTGTCGTTTCAGGTGGTGCTTCCGTCGTTGTTTCCGGCGGAGCTTCGGTTGTTGTTTCCGTCGGTTCCTCCGTCGTCGTTTCCGGCGGAGCTTCAGTCGTTGTCTCCGGCGGCTCCGTCACTTCCGGTGCCTCTGTCTCCTTCGGTTCTTCCGTAGTTTCTACTGTCGTCACCTTCGCACTCTCGGTAGTCGTCGCGGATGTCGGTTCCTGAGTCGTCTCCGATGTCTTCGTTTCTGTATCCGAAGAGATCTTCGGATCCGAAGTCTCTGTCATCGAGCCACTCATATTAGGATCGAGACTCTCATCGGTCGAGGACGAACTATCGACAGGTGTCTCAAGTGTGTCGGTTCCTGTATTATCGGACACCGACGTATCCGCTCCTCCTTGATTTGCGGAAGGATCAGAGACATCGATCGGATTGCCGTTCTCATCTGTCTCCACAGTGCTCTCATTGGATCCGCGGTTATTCAGAGCTTCGAGTTCTTCTTCGGAAAGACCGATTTCCGATACGATACGCAGGCCTTCATCTTCACCGGCTGCATTACCCGTATCCGTTTTCATAAACCAAGTAGAAGTATCCAGAAGTGCCACCGAATCCTCCGAAGGATTCAGAAGAACGGCCTTCACATCAGACATCCCGATAAAGCCCAGCACAAAAGCTGCGCCAATCGTGATGATCGTCATATTCTTGCTGATCGCCTTAATGACTTTCCTGATTCCCATTTCTTATTCTCCCTGCCCGAACAGGCATCCCCAGAGTCGGTATGCGAAAGAAATTCTGCATAAATATCTATGGTTATTATACTATTACGAAATGGAAGAAAAAGCACGAATTTATTGTGGAATTGTAAATCAATTTCATTTGAGGTGTCCGCATGGGCATTAAGAAGGGACCGCCCATAGGCGGTCCCTATTAGAAAGGATTTTATGATACCTAAGATGTCAGATCTCAACTGTCATCAATCTGTCGCATCGAATATTCATTTCAATTATTTTAATGTAATTCCCCACACATCCTTCAAATATGCTCTTTGATCAGCGTTCAGAGTATAAGAATATGTGCAATAGAGATTCGGGAACTTTCCACCATCCATCCAATAGCGTTTGTCGTTGTTAGGTAATGTTAAAGTATAAGAATTCCCCGTTTTCTTAATCGTGAATTCAGCTTGATTCCATGCATCTGTCTGGAGTGTAAGAATCTGCGTATTACCGTTACCTGTGACTTTTACGACGCCCTTTTCGTGATCGCCGGTTACAAATTTGTCAACGGTTACATTTCCAACTGTCTTTCCACCCTGTGCCGGTTCCGTCGTTGGTTCGGTTGTCGGTTCGGTTGTCGGTTCGGTTGTCGGTTCGGTTGTCGGTTCGGTCGTCGGTTCCGTCGTCACTTCTGTCGGCGGTTCCGTCTCATTGTCTTCGGTCGGAGCAGCTCCGCCGCCACCATTATTCCCACCATTATTGCCGTCGTTATTTCCGGCATTAGGATGGATCGAATAATTCTCCGTCTGCTGTTTAGGAAGCGTCGCACGTGTTGACGTCAGATAATTATTGACCACGGCCTGCTGTTCATCTACGATTGCCGAATGTGCATCAACACCAATTCTCATATCGTTTGCTTTCTGAACATACTGTGAAATGCTGGTGAGTGTCACTGCGCTGAGAAAAACAATGATTGCGATGACACATATCATTTCCATCAATGTGAATCCTTTTCTGTTTTTCATGGTATATCCCTCCTTATACTAATCCTCTATTAAATTCATTCCCTTGATGTCATCGCCCTTGTTGTCTTGTGTTTATGGTCTTATTGTACAGGGAGGAAAGTTCAAATTCTTGCAGATTTTGTCACAATTCTGTCACATTTTGTATCTAAAATGTGTCGATTTTATAAATGACAAAACTAAATTGTGCAACTTGCATAATTCGAAACCGATTTCTGCGCATTTCGCTTGTGTATTGCATATGCGATTGTGTCAGATTGTGAAGAACGCTTCACATTTCATTTTTCAATTCTGCCGCGCGTGCCAAAAGTGCGTCTTTTTCGTTGGGGATCCGGCCGTCCATGACCTCTTCCAGAAGTTTCTTTTTCACATTCCCGATGCGGACGCCGGGCTCGATTCCCAAGTTTATGAGGTCCTTCCCGTTAATTGCCATGGTGGAATATGAGCAGCACAGTTTTTCTTCGATCACCTGGTCTAGGATCGTCTCAAACGCAGCGATCTCCTGGATCCGATACGCGCTTTTCTGCGAGTGGGCAGAAATGTCGGCTCTCTTCACCTCGAGCAGCATGCGGAGGATTTCTTCGCCATACCTCAGAAGCCTTCTCCTGACGATACGAAGCGAAGGTTCCAGTGCAGCATCGTGTTCCCGGATCAGAAGGACAATGGTCTCACGCGTTTTCGTATCGACCTTCCAGCGTTGAAGGATCGTATCAGCCATGTCCGCACTTACTTTCTGATGTCCGTAGAAGTGACCGATCCCCGCGTCATCCATTGTGAAGCACGCCGGTTTGCCGACGTCGTGAAAGAGCATGGTCATACGAAGGACCGTTGTCGCCGGGACATGCTCCACCGCAACAAGCGTATGTTCCCACACGTCGTAGATGTGGTGCGGGTTATGCTGCAGAAATCCCTTCATGGGCACAATTTCCGGGAGGATTCCGGCAAAGATCTCAAAATACTCACGGAGGATCGGCACACAGTGATCACCGAGGATCAGCCGTGAAAACTCTTTCCAGATGCGCTCGACCGAGAGTGAACAGAGATCTCCTTTTCTTCTGAAGATTTCGTCCGAAGTCTCCCTCTCGATAGTAAATCCTCTCTCCGAAGCAAAACGAAGTGCACGCAGGATCCTGAGGGCATCTTCACCAAATCGTCTCGCCGGCTCTCCTACCGTCCGCAGGCACCCGTTACGAAGATCCTCGATTCCGCCGCAGAAATCCAGGATCGTTCCATCCCTCTTCATGGCAAGTGCATTGATCGTAAAATCCCGGCGCTTCACATCTTCTTCGAGCGAACGGGTAAAGCACACATCATTCGGATGCCGGCCATCTTCGTAATCACCATCGATGCGGAACGTCGTCACCTCGACCGGCACGCCGTTCATGACCACTGTGACCGTGCCGTGCGCGATCCCTGTGGGATGACAGTTCTTCTGTCCGAAGATTTCCGTCACTTCTTCCGGGGTTGCACTGGTCGCCACATCGTAATCGTCCGGCTTCTTCTGAAGAAGAATATCGCGCACTGCTCCACCGACCACATAGGCCTCTTTCCCATCTTCTTCGAGACGGGCGATCACATCGCTCACCTCAGATGGTAATTCGTATGAGATCCGGATCGTCTTCGCCATCATTGTCTTACCAATTCTATAATATATTTTGTTCTTTATATCTTGCCTTGCGGAGGATCGACAGCGCTTGCACCTTGTTGAGTTTCTTCGGGTTGCCCCATTTCTTGGCATCGTAAAGAGCCAGCTCGATGATCTCCCCCATATCTTCCGTTTTTAGAAACGGAAGTGAATCCGGAAGTTCCACGCGGCGGCACAGACTACGGAAGCCGTCGATAAATGCCCGGGCCGCCTCTTCTTTCGTCGCCCGTGACGAGCAAAGATGCGCAAGCTTCGCCAGATCAGCAAGGGCATCCTTGACCTGTTCAAATTCATACTCCAGGATGATCGGAAGAAGTACCGCGCATACACTTCCCGGAGCAATATCGTATTTCTCGGCGATATAGAGGGCGAAGCTGTGGGTGTACCCATATCCGATCCGTCGAGTGGCCACACCCGAATAGTACGGCGCCATCATGAGCTGCAGGTAGATATCGTTACCCAGACCGTGTTTATAACACTTCTCCAGGTACGAGAAGAAGATCGGGATCGCTATATCCGCATTGGCCCGATCTGCCGGGAAAGATCCGGCATCGGGGCTGACATACGCTTCGACCGCATGTGTCAATGCCAGAATCGATGCCTTGGCCATATTCTCCATCGGCAGACGGAGCACCAGATCCGGATCGAGCACGACCGTCGTCGGGAGAAGATATTCACTATAATACGTATAGATCTGTTTATCGCGCCGGAGCAGAGCAATGGCAGAGCTCTCCGCGCCACTTCCGGTCGTCGCCGCTACAAACAGCGGAATTCCTCTATTCGGGATCTTATTGACGCCACGCATCTGATAAAGCGACAATCCGGGGTTGGTGATCCATACAGAGACCATCTTGCCTACGTCGATGGTCTTGCCACCGCCGAAGGCAACGATCGCTTCACAGTTATAGGTCCGGCACTCTTCCGTACAGGCCTGAATCGTAGCGGGATCAGTCTGAATATCCTTGCACGAAGAGAGGAAGGTTCGGATGTGTGCATCCTGAAGGATCTCGAGGAAACGGTCGCAGAGCTTGAATCTCTGGATCGGTTTGGCGACAATCACGTAGATACGTTTTACATCTCTCCGGACCAATTCTTTCGCCAGATTCTCAAAAGCACCGATATCCACCAGCAATTCCTGGCGCTGGTCCTTCATTCCGGCTGCATATCCGAGAAATGATCGTCGTGATGTCATGAATCTTCCGCTCCTTTAGTCGTCTCAGGGGAGCCCCCCCTCACTTTATATCCATATAGTATAACATATCGCCGGGATTTCACAGGATTGAAACACAGTAGTAGGAATTCTGTACCCTTTGCGGAATCTTGTTTTGCTATACTTTGGTCGGAGGAATGCGCTCTGCCACCTAAAGTTTCAGGGGCGAAGACCTGGTTCCTTCCCTCAGACAGAGGTATGTCATCCGAAAAGAGGTGTCTGATATGAAGTTTACAGATGGGCTTTGGGCCGTTAAAGAAGGATATACACTTGATTATCCGAAGGAGATAAGTGACATTAGCACTTCCGAATCCGGCATCACGCTTTTCGCGCCGTATACCCCCCAGGAGACGGCCAAAGATTCGATCGGATGCGGGCTCCTGACAGTACAGATCAGCGCGATCGGCGCCAATATCTTCTCGGTCAAGATCACCAATCACCGTGGAAGCCGGGCCAGAAAAGCTGTACTGGAGCTGAACCGCAATATCATCAAGCCAGTCAGCACCGAAAACGAAAGCGAATACATCTATACGTCCAGTCTTTTGGAAGTCCACCTCCGTAAAGACGGAGGCTGGGGCATCTCCTTCTACTATTCCGGGCGTTTCCTGACCTCGACCGGACTCGGCGGACAAGCACATATCACTGCCGCGGACGGTACAACGTACATCCGTGAGCAACTCACGCTCAGCGAGGGGGAATATATCTATGGTCTCGGCGAACAGCCCGGGAGCATCATCCGAAACGGCGGGTCGTACGAGATCTGGAACGAAGATGCCGGCATCCGTGCCGGGAAATCAGCCAAGACAACGCCTTTTTTCCTCTCCTCGAGAGGATACGGTGTACTCGTCAATACGCCAGGCCGCGTCTCCTATGAGATCGCCAACGACTGCACCTCGGAAGCCGGTCCGGAAGGGATCTCTGCCCGCACACAGTTCTCCGTGGCCGGAGAATCGATGGAGTATATCCTGATCGGCGGCGCCTCGATGAAGCACGTCCTGGACCTGTATTCGGAGATGATCGGGCGCGCGGCGCTTCCGCCGGCCTGGTCATTCGGAAGCTGGATCTCGACACCTGTCCTCGAAGAATTTGACGAAGAGACAATTCTGGATCTTCTCGAGAAGAATAAGGCTATGAATATGCCGCTTTCCGTCATCCATCTCGGACCATTCTGGATGAAAGGCTTCGAGTGGTCGAGTCTCCTGTGGGATGACAAGCGATTTCCGAATCCGAAAGATATGATCAAGGAGATCCATGAGAACGGCATCCGCGTCTGCCTGTGGATCAGCCCGTACATCTCTCAGAAGTCTCCTCTGTTCCAGGAAGGTTTCGATGGAAATTATTACATAAACCTCGGCAACGGAGATCTGTGGCAGACTGACTGTTCCCAGGCTGGCAGCGGACTTGTGGACTTCACAAATCTGGTCGCACGCGCCTGGTATCAGAAGTTCCTCGACGAACTGATCCGCTTGGGGGTAGATTCATTCCATCTGGACTATGGTGCAGACGCACCAGTTGCCGATCCCTTCTTCGGAGCAGATGCGGCAAAATATGGAATTACCTACAAGAACGAACTGGATGCAGAGAGCCAGCACAACCTCTATCCGGTCCTCTACGAAGAAGCTGTGTTCGAGCTTCTGGAACGCCGCTACGGTCAGAACAGCGCCTGCATCCTGAGCCACGCCGGGTTTATCGGTTCGCACAAGTATCCTTTCCTGACTCTCGACAACGAAGATGCATCCTACGATGGCATGCGTTCCACTCTTTCCAGCGGACTCTCGCTGTCCCTCAGTGGTTTTCCGTACTGGGGCGCAAATATAGGCGGCGTTACGGATGCGTGTACCCCTGATCTGTACATGCGGAGTCATCAGTTCTCGATGTTTCTCCCGCAGTCCATGCTCGGTGGTGCTACCACCTTCCGGGTACCCTGGCAGTACGGGACAGAAGGTGTGCAGGAGACGCTCCTGTTCTCGAAATTCAAGCTCGGGCTTATGCCGTACATCTTTTCGAGCGCTGTCGAATCAAGTACTCTCGGTCTTCCGATGACGCGTCCTATGATTCTGGAATTCCCGGATGACCCGAATACCGCTGTCCTCGAACAGCAATATATGCTCGGTCCGTCCCTTCTTGTCGCACCGATCACCTCCGAAGATGGCATCGTCCGTTACTATGTCCCGACCGGGACCTGGACCAACCTTCTGACCCGAGAGCGGATCGAAGGTCCGATCTGGAAGAACGAGCAGCACAGTTACCTTACCATGCCGATCCTGGCAAGGCCGGGCACGATCCTGGTCGCCGGCGCTTCTGACGAAAAGCCCGTCTACAATTACATGGAAAACGTGACGATCACGCTATTCGAGCTTCCAGAAGGAAAAGAAATCAGCACGGATGTCTACTCGGCTGATCTGAAGAATGTCGGCATCGTGAAGGCGATTCGTCAGGACGGTAAAATCACGGTTCACACGCAGGGCTTCTACGGTCAGATACGTCTGGTCCTCTCCGGCATCTTCCGTATCTCTTCTTCGAGCGTAGGCATCCCCGAGCTGAACGAGTGGGGCACTATGGTCGTCTTTGGAGGAGGCGATATCGAGATCGGCGTACTCTGATCATTCATCCCTTCCGCGGATCTTCCCGACAACGATCACCGCTACTGCACAAAGCGCAACGATGACCAGCACGCCACCCACGATCATGCGGGGCGTGACGGAAAACCCTTCATCGACTTCCGGCTGTGGTGTCGGAGTAGGCGTGGGTGTCGGGGTAGGCGAAGGTGTGGGCGTCGGGGTAGGCGTCGGCTTCGCGCCTGTCAGGATGTGCACTTCCTTCACCATCGTGTTTTCCAAAATAACGGTATCCATCCCTGAGATCTCTTTGACTTCGCCATCGAAAGGATCCGCGATATATCCGCCGATAATCTCGATCTTTTTACCTGCCATGGCCGCGCCTTCCGAA
The DNA here is from genome assembly GCA_017617995.1 of Clostridiales bacterium. Classification (GTDB taxonomy): domain Bacteria; phylum Bacillota; class Clostridia; order Saccharofermentanales; family Saccharofermentanaceae; genus Scatonaster. Next base: position 40,117 of record JAFZVE010000068.1, on the reverse strand, counting down.
CAGATATCCACCAGCGTATCCGAAATCGTGATATTTCCCTCCGGACAGTACACCGCAGTGCTTTCCGGTTTCGAGCTCTCCGCTCTTACATTCTTTGTACCGGAGATCGCAATCTCCGACTTTGCATAGACGGCACTTTCTGTCGCCAGGATCTCCGCTGATGTGTCCTCTCCCTCGAAACGGACCGCGCCCTCGAGCGATGCAAGTCCTTTGGACCGGGAAAAAACCATGAGTGTCGTGCCATCGCCGACAAGGATATCTCCTCCTAAGGAGCCCGCAACACCGCCTTCTCCATCGATTTCATCTATGACCGATATCCGTGAACCGGACATCGTCAGATTATCATCCGCCATAAGAAGATACGCTGCCTCCTCAGCGATCCCGTGACCTTTTACCGTCAGTTGACAATGGTCGATCAGAAGATCGCCTCCGAGTGCATAGATTGCGCTGTGACAGGCCGTCACTTCCACGTCAAGTGTGCCCTCTCCACGGATCTGAAGGTTACCCGTTACCATAATGGCCGGGCAATTGAGATTAGACGTGACCTTGTTGCTGCCGGTCACCTCAATCACCGCTTCTTCCTGGGTACTCAGATCAATATACATTCCCTCAAATCCGTCGAGATACAAGGTATGTTCGTCAGCGACATATTTCCACGTGTCGCCCTTACAATTCTGATTCGCCGAGAAAGTGCGGCCGTCCACTACAATCGTGCCCGCCTCTTCCGGAGCCGGGGCAAATGCCGCCGATACAAGCAAGACCAGACCCGTAACAGCTACAGCCAGTCTCCTATATATTGTTCCGTCCCTCTTCATGGGCTATTCCTTCCGTTTCTCCCCAAATCTTTCTCCCACTATACCACAACCTCGCCAAGAAAGGGCGTGCATCCTCAAATTGCGCCTTGACAATTCACGGCAGAGCCACCATAATAGGTGGAGTGATTCGGGGCATTAGCTCAGCTGGGAGAGCGCCAGGTTCGCAATCTGGAGGTCGTGAGTTCGATCCTCATATGCTCCACCACGAACGTCTTTGCTTTTTTGCAAAGACGTTTTTTCTTTTTGCGGTTTATTCATATTGCCTTAACTTTTAGTCGGTATCATAATAGAAATAGGTGGTAGAGATTATAGGTAGGGCCGGACATGATCGACGCATTATCCGTACAAGTCGCATTTCTGCTTTTTGAGTCTGTCTTTTGTTTCTTGACAGCCTTACTTGCCGTGTCTAACGAGAATCACCGGCGACGTATCCGTCTCCCACTTACTCTTCTCAATCTCATGGGCGGATTGCTTCTCCTCTCCGATTCTCTTTCCTACATCGGCCTTGGAAAGACAGACATGGTCGATCTGGCCCTCACACATATCTCCAACAGCATTGTATTCCTACTCTGTGCGCTTATGCCGCCGGTCTATGCCGTCTACGTCGTAGTCAGGACATTCGGCGATTTCTCCTTGCGGCGCCACGCTCCTGCCCGCGGGCGTATCATCGCCTGCATGGTTCTGTCCGGCATCGCCGCGATACTCGTACTTGTTTCTCAGGTAACCGGAATCTATTACACCATCGATTCCGGTAATAACTATCACCGCGGAGATTGGTTTCCTCTCTCGCTCGTCTTCCCCTCCATCTGCTTCCTTCTGGTCGTCTCGATCCTGATCCAGTACCGTCACAAGCTCGGCAGATGGCAGCTCATCGCTCTTTCTTCCTACCTAATCTTCCCGACCGTCGGAATGGTCATCCAGGCATTTTCTATCGGATACTCTTACATCAATATGGGTATCGGGCTATCTGCCATCCTCCTCTTCATCGAGTGGACGTTCTCGACGAACAACGAGATCCGGCACATCGCCCGTACCGAAGTACGTACCGGACTTCCCAACGAGCACGGCTGTGTCGAATGGCTCAACCATATGCACAACCAGCCCGAACTTCTCAAGTATACAGCCGTATTCTTCGATCTGGTCAAATTCTCCGACATCAACAGAAAATACGGCATCACCGGTGGAAATGTGATCCTGGCCAGTTATGGTCTGACCCTATCCGAGCACCTCGCCAAGGACGAACTTCTCGCCAGGCAGTATGGCAATCAGTTTGTTGCCGTCATCAGGAACGAACACATTGATTCTTTCCTGTCTCTTCTTTCGGGTTTTCCGGTTTCTTTCTATGACAAGCAGGCCGGCGACGTCCGCGAGGTAGAAGTGGCTGCCCGGGCAGGCGTCTTCCGCATCGACCGCTCCGACATGGACGGCGAAGATATCATCTCGCGTGCCGCAATCGCACTCAGTATGGCCAAGACCAAGACCGGCGCGCAGAACATCTTTATGACACGCGAACTCCTGAATGACCTCGAAGAGAAAAGAAAATTCGAAAACGAGATCGAGCACGGACTCAAAAACGACGAATTTATCCCCTTCTATCAGCCGAAGGTAGACGCGAAGACGCATACTCTATGCGGAGCCGAGGCACTCGCCCGCTGGAGCCACAACGGAGGCATCTATCCGCCTTCCTCTTTTATCTCGCTCATGGAAGAGAACCGATCCATCTGTGAGCTGGATCTGATGATCCTGCGGAAAGTCTGCCGGGATCTGGCCGGATGGATCGCCGAAGGGTTGACACCTCCTACCATTTCCGTGAATTTTTCCAGAAGAAATCTGGCCGATCCTGAGATCGCCGACCGAATCAACGAAATAATCTCCGCCAGCGGAATCCCGCACCACCTCATCGAGATCGAGGTCACGGAGACCTCCGACGAATTCCCCATCCAAGTGTTGAAGAAGTTCGTCGATGCCCTTCACCAGTTCGGGTATCTCGTTTCTATCGATGACTTCGGCTGTGCCAGTTCTTCCCTTACACTTCTTCGTGAGATCACCTTTGATACGCTCAAGATCGACAAGGGCTTTGTGGATAAGGATGATTCGAAGGACCAGACGATCCTGGAGTATATCGTCAAGTTAGCCAAATCTCTGGACCTTCAGATCGTTGCCGAAGGAATCGAGTACGAAAAGCAGGTACGCAAGCTTCGCGATCTAGGTGTCATGGTCATCCAGGGTTACTTCTACGATAAGCCCATGCCGGCGGATGGATTGAAAAAGCGCCTCGAATCTCCGCATTACGAAGAATCGAAGCGCCTGGAATCCTAAATCTCTCGGTTCAAGGAACAGTGCTTTTCACACAGTACATCAAATGATATACGCTTATTTCAGGAAGCCGTTGATGATCTGCTCTTCTGCTTCCTGCTCGGTCAGTCCGAAGGTCATGAGCTTGATGAGCTGATCTCCGGCGATCTTACCGATGGCCGCCTCATGTACGAGCGCCGCATCGACGTTATTCGCCTCGAGTCCCGGCACCGCCAGGATACGGCCGTTGTCCATGATGATCGCATCGCACTCTGTGTGTCCGGAGCAGGCTGCATTTCCGGTCAGAACAGCATCGAACTTCTGGTAGGAATCGTCTCTGGCGACCGAACGGGAGACTACGTCGGCTGAACATCCTTCGCCATTTAAGTCGACACGGTAATTGCTGACCGCATTCTGATTTCCATGTGTCATGAGACGCTCATGCACCACGAGTCTCGCGCCCTTGCCGAGCTCGGCCTTCGTGTCACGGACGGTATCGTCGACGCCCTTGATCTGGGTCATCTCCATCTCCATGTAGCTGTCTTCTTCCATGTAGACTTCCGTACCCGGATTGAGGATGCGCTTACCGGTGCCTTCACCGGAACCGTAGTGCTTCTCGACATACTTGACCTTCGCGCCTTTTCCGACGAAGAAACGGTGGATACCGTCATGCTCGCTGTCCTTCGGTCCGCAGTTATCGATACCGCAGCCGGCGACGATCACGACATCACAGTCCTCGCCGATGTAGAAATCGTTATACACGATCTCCTTAATGCCGCTCGCGGTCATGACGACCGGGATGTGCACACTCTCATTCTTCGTGCCGGGCTTGATCTTGATGTCGATGCCCGAGCCGTTCTCCTTCGGGATGATATCGATGTTCGCCGAAGAATTTCTCGCGACGGCTTTACCGTTCGCACGGATATTAAAGGCGCCTACCGGAACCTTGTGAAGATCCGCGACCTCCGCCAAAAGGCGGTCAGATGTTGCATCCAGATTCAGCATTACGCCTCGCCTCCTTCCTCTACGAGACCCTTTCCGCAGCGCTTAACTGCGGACATGGTGCCCTCGAGACTCGGCATGATCTCGTCCTTCGGACCATGCGCGATGAGCTTACCGTCGCTTAAGACGACGATCTCATCAGCGATGTTCAGGATCCTCTCCTGGTGGGAGATGATCAGGATCGAGCTGTCCTTGATGTTCTTTCTCATGCCTTCGAAAACCTTGATGAGATTCTGGAAACTCCACAGGTCGATACCGGCCTCCGGCTCGTCAAAGACCGAAAGCTGGGAGCCCTTCGCCAGAACCGTCGCGATCTCGATACGCTTCAGTTCACCGCCGGAAAGGCTGGCGTTCACTTCGCGGTTGATGTAATCTCTCGCACAGAGACCTACCTCCGACAGATACTTGCAGGCATCTACCGAAGAGAGCTTCGAGCCCGTCGCCAGACGGATCAGATCGAAGACCTGAAGGCCCTTAAATCTTACCGGCTGCTGGAACGCAAAGCCGATACCTTTTCTGGCACGGTCCGTGATCGACATCTCCGTGATGTCCTCGCCGTTAAAGAAGATCTTACCCTCCGTCGGCTTGATGATGCCGGCGATGAGCTTGGCCATAGTGGATTTGCCGCCACCGTTCGGACCTGTGATCACGGTGAGATTACCATCCGGGATCTTAAGGTTGATGTCGCGCAGGATCTCTTTATTCTGTCCTTCCTCATTCACTCCGAATGAGACATGCTGTAACTCAAGCATGGTTTCTCCTTATCTAGGGAATTATATTATTTCAGTGCTTTTCGCGCGGAAGAAAACCGCCGCGGCAAGAACTGATCAAAATTCAACCATGGGATATTGTACCACGATTCGGAAGCCTTTTCCTGTTTCTGATGAAACATCGAGCGTAAACTTCATGTCATCGGCCATTTTCCGGACCAGATAAAGGCCCATACCGGTCGCTTTCTTCCTCGCCTCGCCCGTATCGCCGGTAAAACCACGCTCGAAGATGAAAGGCAGATCGGCGGACTTGATGCCGATCCCGTTGTCCTCGATGACGAGTTTATTCTCACCTTCGATGAAAAACCGGAGCTGCGGATCCTCCGCGGAGTACTTGATGGAATTACTGACGATCTGCCCGAGGATGAAGCGGAGCGCGCGACGGTCGGAGTAGATCGTCTCGGTCCTGACCTCATCGATCACGAGGAAATCCTTCTCGACAAGGAGCGGCCGGTAATCCTCGACCACCTCTTCGATAATGTCCCGGATCGGCAGGTGTTCGAACCGGTAATCCTTCTTCTCGCCCTTGATGCGCGAGTACTGCAGCATCTGGTCGACGCACTCGCTGATGCGGCTGCGGATGTACTCGATCTTATAGACCATCTCGGGATCAAGGGTATCTCTGTTGTTGTCGAGGATCATGGTAAGAAGCGCGATCGGCGTCTTCGCCTCGTGAGCCCAGGCCTCCACGTACTCCTCGTAGTCTTCGTTCCGGGAGATCTCCTTACCGAGCCGTTCTTTCTGCTGAAGGATCAGGTCGCACATCTCCTTCATTCTCCGCTGCTCCGCTCCCTTCAGATGCGAAAGGAGAAGCTGCGCGTGCGTCTCATCCGGGCTTTTCAGGAATTCGTCAAGTGCACGTGTCATCCTTCTTTCAGAAGCGAGGACCAGCACACATACGAAAAGAAACGTGAGGATCGAGAATAGAACGATCGTGAGTGTTAATGTTCGAAAAGCACTTGCGTCCGTGATCCACAGGAGCACCGCGAAGAACACATCTCCCGCCAGTGCGTAGAGTAGCCACGGAAGGTGGAACCGGAGGATCGAGAGATATCTTCTCATGACTTCTCCTCCAGTTTATACCCCACGCCGCGTTCCGAGGCGATCTGCACCTTCATGGGAAGGCCGGACAGCGTCTTCTTCAGTCGGGTCAGATTCACCTGAAGGGCATTTTCATCGATAAATTCACTTGTGCCCCAGACGGCTTCGCAGATCGTCTCTTTCGGAACGACATTTCCCATCTCGAGCATCAGCGTCTCGAGGATCTTTCCCTGATTCTTCGGAAGCAGGACGGACGTGCCGTCGATATAGAGCGTGAATGTCCCGCGGTCCAGAAGGAACCCCGGGCCCTCGAGCATATTCTGCCGTCCTTCGTAGCGGCGGAGGACATTTGCGATCCTCGCGAGGAGCCGTTCTTTTCTGTAGGGCTTCGTGATGAATTCATCTGCGCCGAGCTCCAGTGCGTGAAGCTCGTCGGGAAGCTGGTCCCGTGAGGTCAGCACGACCACCGGGATCGCGCTCTTACTTTTCACTTCCCGGCAGATCCGGAATCCGTTCTTCTCCGGGAGGTTGATATCCAGAAGCAGCAGGTCTGGGCGAAGATCGAGTATCGTTTCCGTCACGCAGGAGAAATCATCGACCACATGTGCTTCGTAGCCCTCTTTCTCCAGCATCGAAGACAGTTCCTCAGCCACCATCTTCTCATCTTCGACTATAGCGATACTCTTCATGAACGACCTTCCTTCGTGATCGGTCCGCGCTTCTCACGGCGCCGGAGTTTTCCTGTGGAATCACTCCTCACGTTCCGGCGTCATCAGGGTCTCCAGGAACCGTGCGCTGCTGCGCTTCACGATGTGCATATACAGACATTCTATCAGAATAAAGACCACTACTACAACGAGGACCACAGGGAGCATCTCATTGATATTCGTTTTGGTCCGTGAGCTCAGGATCGCGTTGAACAGTGCTTTTGTAGCAAAGAATGTACTTGCTGCGGCGACAGCGATCGGAAGCCCGAAGTACCAGTTGATCTGTTTTTTCGAGCTCTTATAGAGAGTCGGATGGTCCGCACCGAGCTTGACCAGCGTCTTATATCTTTTCGAGGTGCGCTTCTGTCCCATGAGGAACTGCACGCCCAGTATCGTGTTCGCAACGACCAGGAAGATCAGCGCCAGGTAGATCGTGATGTAGCTCGCCGCCACGAGGTAGAAGAGCTGGCGTCCCATGTTCTGCAGGTAGCTCTCGTAGTCGAGCCCCGCGCTGTCGAAAAGCTTATTCAACTTCGTGTAATTCTCGACCATGTCGCTTCTCGTATACTTCGTACGATCCAGCACGCCGTTGACATAGGTCTCTTCGCGGCCGTCGGCAAAGTAATCGAAGTCCGCATCCGGCACGATCACGGCGCCGGAAAGGGTGGTGAACATGTCGGTAACGATCGGATAATTTTGTACCGGGCCGGTCATTACGAATTCTTTGCCCACGAGCGTCACGTGCGGTTTTCTCTCCAGGACCTGATTGTCGATGTTCCCACCCTTGGCGAAAGATTCGCTTCGGTAAAGGCCGAGTTCGCCTTCCTTCAGTTCAAGCGGCTCGCCGCCCATGGCGACAGCCAGTTTGTTATAGTCCGACAGGCGGATCATGAACGGGAATCCGCCCAGGTCGCCCCAGTTATTGTGGTAAAGGAACTTCGGGTCAAGCTCGTCCATCAGAGATTTGTATTCGTCCGCTTCAAAAGCACTGTCATAGTTTTCGTCTCCTACGACATACGGATGGGCGATGCGGAGCTCACCTAAGTATGAGAACTCTTTGGCCAGACCCATCTCCTCGATTTGCTTGTGCGGATCGGATCCGTCCCCGCGGAAGAAGCTCGTGAATGTATAGTCGATACGGATCTTGTCGTACATATCGTAGGAAGCAAATGTCGCGACGCCGGCCGCGAGGCACGAGCTGGCTACGAGGATCAGGAGCGAGCAGATCGCCAGTGTTCCCGACTTGAAGATGACGGTATCTTCGATCTGGCGGAAGGTAAAGACGTGAAGTTTTCCGGACTTGACCAGTCTTACGATCAGATCGATCACGAAGCGAAGTCCGCGGAATACGAGGACCGTACCGAGCGCACCGGTAAAAACCGTCTTTCCGAGTGCCCTCGTTCCTGCCCACGCATCGCCGGAGACACCTGAGTCATACGCATAGATCAGAAGAAGGATACCGAGGACGAGAACGATGGCCTGAACGACAGCCATAAGGACCGGGTAGCCTTTCTTTCTCACATTATCCGGTGCATCGGTCAGAAGTGTGCCGACTTCTTTGCGGGCGAGATTGAAGGAAAGGATCAGGAACGCCAGGATCTTTACGCCCAGGAAGCCTGCCGCCGTAAGAAGCGCCGCGTGAAGCGACCACGTGCTCTGGTGTCCCATGAATCCGATGCCGACGACCTTAACCGTCAGAAGACTGATCACTTCCGTGATCAGGACGGAGACCGGCAGGCCTACGAGCAGAGCGATAACGGAACTGCCGATATCTTCAAGAAGGAGCATCAGGAGAAGTTTCAATCTCTTCATGCCCATCATGATGTACACGCCGAACTCGTGACTTCGCCGCTCGATCTGGTACTTACTGGCGAAATAGATCAGTGCGAAAATGATGAAAAGTGTGAACCCGTAGAGGACCGTGATCATGCTGAAGAGCTTCTGGATCGCGTCACTCTCGAGGGTCTTGAGGTAGCGCATCACGTCCTGATTCGAAAGCGAGCGCACTACGTAAAATGCGATGATGGAGATGATCAGCGAGCCCATAAAGAGTGCATTTTCTTTATGGCTTCGGACGCTGTTTCTGTATACGAGCTTAAAGAACATTGCTGCTTCCTCCTCCGAGCTGGGCGAGCACTTTCAGGATGCGGTCATAGAAGGCTTTTCTGTCTTCGCCGTCTTCTTCTCGAAGTTCGTGGAAGATCTTGCCGTCCTGGATGAACATGATGCGGCTGCAGAAACTGGCCGCGTTCGAGTCATGTGTGACCATGAGGATCGTCGCACCCTGCTCTCCGTTCAGACCGGAAAGCTTCGTCATCAGTGCTTTTGCATTCTTAGAATCGAGAGCGCCGGTCGGCTCATCGCAGAGGATCAGGCCCGGATTCAGGATCAGGGCTCTCGCTGCGGCGATACGTTGCTTCTCACCGCCCGACATCTGGGACGGGAACTTGTTGAGGATGTCCTTGATCTCGAGATACTCCGTGAGTTTCTCGAAACGCTCGGAGCCTTCTTTCTCGACGCCGCCGTGAAGCGAAACCGGAAGGAGGATGTTCTCCTTACCCGTCAGGTTATCGATCAGTTCGAAGTTCTGGAAAAGATACCCCATATCCTTTCCTCTGTACTCCGCGAGTTTCTTACCCGACAGTTTGCCGATCTCCTTGCCATCCATTTCTATCGAACCGGAAGTGGGCTTGATGACAGCCGCGATGCAGTTCAGGAGCGTAGACTTGCCCGAACCGGACGCGCCCATGATCCCGAGGAACTCTCCCGGGAAAACCTCGAAGGTGATGCCGTCGATCGCCTTCGTTTGGCTGTCGCCCTTTCCGTAATATTTCTTAAGTGAATCGATCTTCAATACAGGTTCCATGTGAAAACCTCCCTTGCTTGTTATCAACATCGTAAAACAAGAAAGGAGGAAAGACCACTTACAATGGATGTAAGGATAATCTCAGAGAACATCGTCTCTCTTCTCAAGCCGAGAAGAAAAGAACGTCGCTGGTCCTCGGCCTTCGGCCTGCGGAATCGCTCCTTATCTTTTTTCTTCGGCTTGAGAAGGATATCGAAAACTTCCCCTGAGATTATCCTTATCCCTCAAATGGCAGGGTGGTCTTTCCTTTTTCTTTTGGTGTGGATGGGGATCTGATGAGATAGTCAGGCTATGCGGTATGGAAGTACCCGACGAAGCGGAGAGTACCGTCTTCGTATTCGTTGATGTAATATTCTTGCGGGATGGCGGCGGGGTTGTATCCGTACTTTGCCGTTACTTCATCCTCATCAATAAGCGGAAGCTGTGACGCATATACCTTATACTGTTTCACATCTTCTCCGCGTATGTCTTCTGTTTCCTGTGGCGTGGTTGAGAGCGCTGCGGTGATTCCTTTCTCACACCCTTCCGGAAGATGGCTGCACAGTTCCTCAGCACTGCTGTAAGCGTATGTCTCAACCATATAGCCGGGATCACGGATACCTTTAAGGGAATAGTACTCGAAGCAGGGCTCTGCTTCGGGAAGAAGCATATAGTAACTCCATCGTACCTTATCCTCGGCGGAAAGACTTGTGTGGGTATGCCAGGTCGTATCTGATTTAACGAATCTGTACATACTGAAGATAGCATAGCCGACGAAGAGCAAAAAGCAGAGGCTGAGAGCCAGGAACCATCTCATACATCCTTTTTTTATATCGTGATCCGGGTTTTCTCTTTTATACCCGACTTCCATAATGACAATAACGATGACGATTCCACAAAGCACAACCAGAGTACACATCCGTCTTTCCCATCCTTCCCGTTTTCTCGCCTTCTCAGGCTAACTGAATCTGATAGGATAATATCACGCTGTATATTGAATTGCAAGTATTTTTTATCGAAAAACAACAAATTTATATCATTTACTGATATGTATCCGTGTCTCTCGAATGAACAATTATCGAGGATACCGAATTTCTTCGGATAATATTCCAGGCGCTGTCCTCGGCCGAAAGGCCTGCGGAGGCGCCTTTCATATTATCCGAAGAAATTCGATTCAGCCGATTATTGTTCCTCCGCCTATAACTTCGTCTCCTTCATAGAAAACAGCGGCCTGTCCGGGTGTGATCGCGCGGATCGGTTCGTCGAAAACGAGTCGGACTTTGCCGTCTTCCATGGGCACGGCCGTCGCCCACTGCTCTTTCTGGTGGTAGCGGAGTTTCGCCTGGACGCGGATCTCAGATGCAGGAGTCTCGCCGGAGATCCAGTTGACGTCATCGATCAGCGCCTCGGTATTCCGGAGGTCCTCGTCGTACACGAGGATGACACGGTTATTCTCGACATCTAAGCGGGATACATACATCGGCGCAGGGAGCGCAAGTCCCAGCCCTCTTCTCTGACCGGGCGTATAGGCGATGATGCCCTTGTGTGTACCAAGGACGTTTCCATCTTTGTCGACAAAGTCGCCGGACGGGTATTCCTTTCCCGTGGTCTTCTTAAGGAAAGCGACATAGTCGCCGTCGGGAACGAAGCATATATCCTGGCTCTCTCTTTTCTCGGCATTGACCATTCCCGCTTCCTTCGCCAGATCGCGGACTTCACTCTTGCTAATGTCGCCGAGCGGAAAAACTGTGTGCGCCAGCTGTTCCTGTGTCAGGGTATAGAGCACATAGCTCTGATCCTTAGCGGGGTCCAGTGCTTTGCGCAAATGGAATCGCCCGTCAAACTCGTCGATACGCGCATAGTGCCCCGTGACGATCACATCGCAGCCCAGCACCTGCGCCCGCTCGTAGAGCTTTCCGAACTTGAGGTAGCGGTTGCAGTCGATACAGGGATTCGGGGTGCGGCCGTGCTCGTAAGAGTCGACGAACTTTCCGATGACCTTCTCGCGGAACTCGTCCTGGAAATTGAAAACATAATAAGGAATGCCCAGGTGACGGCAGACGCTCCGCGCATCTTCCACGTCATCCAGGGCACAGCATGTCTTGGGATTGGCCACGACGATATCGTCGTTACTGTAGAGCTTCATGGTACAGCCGATGCAGTCATATCCGCGATCCATCATGATTTTGGCCGCCAGCGAGGAGTCGACCCCGCCGCTCATCGCAATCAGCGCACGTCCCATAGAAGAAGCCTCATCACCCCTCGATAAACATCGGGAAATAGCTCTCGATGTCGTCGAAGAACTTCTTGATATGGATCAGATCCGTCGCCGCCTTGTGTACAGTGATAGCAATCGTCAGGTACTTACGGCCATTTTCCTCAACGATCTTACACATATCGACCGTCGGGAAGAAGTAATCCTTCATCTCGTAAAGATCGACCGAATAACCGTCAAACGAGAACCACGGGTTGAAGCAGACATTGAAGCTGTTCGTCGGCGGCATACCCTTCATGGCAAAGACGCCCTTGCTGTTGCCGTATTTCTCGAGGTCAATTAAGAACTTCTCGTTAAAGACAGCGAAGTCCTCATCATATTCGGTCCACAGGATCGTACTTGTCTGGTCATCTTCGTGATACACCGGATAGGCAGGATTGAGGTAATTCCACCAGCCGATCTGCCCGTCCTTATAGGCTACGGAAAGCTCACCCTGGTTATTGATCGCACGCGTCACCATGTAGTAGAAGACCGCATCCTGGCGGTATCCCTTCTTCTCGATCGCCGGCAGAAGCTCGGTCACATCGATCTTACGGTTCAGCGAGATATTCATGGGGAACATCTTCGCATAGTACTGGAAATGCTGGGCACGCGGCCATGTCTGGTCATACGGGAAAAACTGTGATTTCATAGGCACTCCTCAATATGGTCGATGGACATCACCTGCGCGTAGCGGTGATTCCAGATCTCGTAGCTATAGTAATGGTAGAGTTCCTCACCCGAGAGATAGCGGTTGTCGAACGTCGTGTGTCCGCCGCGCGGCACGACTACGTCGTATCCGAGTTCAAAAGCCACCTTGATCGTTGCGTCCACACAGAAATCGGTCTGCATGCCGGTGATGATCAGTCTCTCGACTCCCCGTTCCTTCAGATAGTCGTTCAATCCCGTCTCGCGAAAAGCACTGTTATACTTCTTGTCGAAGATCTTCTCTTCTTTTCTCGGCGCCACCTGGGAATAGATCTCAAATCCGTTCTCTCCATTGACCAGCGTATTGTCCTCATGGCGGATGAAGATCACTTCGATTCCCTTCTCGCGGCAGATATTCTCCATCTGCGCCACCGTCTTGATCAGACGTTTCTCATCGTAAGGATGCTCCAGGATAAGAGCATTTTGCATATCGATCACAAGCATGGCTGTCTTCGGCACAGATAACACTTCCTTTTCGAAAAAGTAGTACAAGCATGTACCTTATTACTATAACACAAAATGAAGAAAATAGTTTTCTTATACTGTCCTCGGACTTCGTCCTGCGGAGGTATTTCGAAAACTATTTTCTTCATTTACGTTTAGTAGCACAAATTACGTACCTGAGGGGCAGACGAGACTTTTTCGCAAGAGCGAAGCGTCATAGATCGAATTATGGGTATGCGACATAAAAAACAGTTTTCGAAGCGCCTCCGCAGGCGGTACGCCGAGGACAGCGCAAGAAAACTGCTTTTTTTATTCGCATACTATATTAGTCAGAAATGCCGCTTCGCTCCTTGAAAGGGTCGAGGCTGCCTCGAAGGGAATCGGGACAGCCTCAGGAAACAAGGAAGTAGAGGTATATATTATAAGGAGGTGTCTTGCTGTTTCATGTCGCCCACCTCGGCGACTTCCGAAGATCAGCCACTGGCTCTCTTCGGCGAACCTTTCTTGGCATCCGGAGCGGAATCCTGTTCAGACGGTGGATTCTTCTCCACCCACTCGACAGTATCCTCCAGAGAAGCCCTTACATCTCTTGGGCTATAGTGCAGATCCGCACTTGCCCTTTCACTCTCGTACAGCGGCTCCGGCGACAGGAACGGTCCGTATTTGTCTTTCGGATTCGCCTTGCGCGTGATCTTGTAATAGAGCTGCGCAATGCCTTTACCACTCAGGAGCCAGTTCGGGACTGTCTTCGTCACTTCTTCTCTTCCCGTGATCTCATGCAGGTGATGCAGGAAATCCTGTGTACTCATGTACGAATTCGAGAGAATGTAGCATGTGCCCTTCTCACTGTGCTCCGCAGCCTCCAGCACTCCGGCGGCCACATCCCGGACGTCTGTAAAATCCACACCGCCCGGGATACTGACCTTCAGATCGCCGGAAAGGTAATCACGGATCAGGCTGATGATATCGGAATTACCGAATTCATAAGGCCCGATCACCAATGAAGGAAGGAGAATCACCGCATTCAGACCATTGAGCGAAACCTTGTCCAGGATATACTGGGTAGCTTCCGCCTTGGACTTGGCGTAATCACCGACCACCTTGTTACGGTCGAAGTATCGGACGTCCTTTACGGGTTCTTTCGATGCATTATCGAGCGGAATCGCTCTGGCCGAGCCGATATAGATCAGTTTCCCGATCTTCTTCTTCACGCAGGTATCGGTAATGTTCATGGTGCCGTGGATATTGACCCTGCGCACCATGAGATCCGTCTTATCGGAAATCACGTTTCTTTCCTGTGCATGGATCACCACAGCCTCACGAGGCTCCTTCAGGTTGAAGAAATCCTTCAAGGAATCCTTAACGAGAATGTCTCCATACTTCACATCCACCGGAAGTCCGGCCAGAGGTGTCGTGTCCTCTTCCGGGTGCACCAGTACGCGCACCTTCTTGCCATTATCGAGCAACATACGAACGATCGTATTGCCAATCTGTCCGGTTGCACCGGTAACTAAATACTGAGTCATCCTCTCTCCCCCCTTTCGGGTAATTGTGGGTTCCCTGTTTCTTGTTCAACCTCTATGGTTACATTATGCGAGTAAGATTTGAATAAACTATGCGAATATGAAAAACAAACGGGCATTTTTACGTCTTTTCTATGTCCGTTTTGTAAACAACGCAGAATCTAAAATGCCGGCGCAAACGTTGGGATGCACTGGAATTACTTGATTTGAGAGGTGTGGGAGAGAGGAAACAGGCTCAAGTGCTTTTCGCGAAGAAAAACGAGAATTTTATGAAATCACCCGATCGATTGCCTCGATGATCTTATTACAGCGGGCAGAAGTAAATGTCGGCATTTCCGACTCGGCACAGTTGGCTGTGAGCCACTGTCCGAAGACATCCGGATGCAGGCGGATCGCCTGTGTGATACCGGTATAGATCTCGCTGGATCCGATCGGGCGGGAGCTGGCGCTGTATTCTGTTTCCTCTTCATCGATGAGGATCGGAACCACGCGCGATACTTCTTTTCCGGACAGTGCCCGGTTTACCTGCAACCAGTCCGCGAGAACACAGGCCGCTTCTTCGCTCTCACGAGTATCCACGGGCTCCGGCATCTTCGAGAATCTCGTATCGTAGCGGTCCCACTCGATATGCTCTTTCTTCTTAAAAAGCACCGTCACGATGAGCTCGTCTGCGATAATGATGAACGCGGAAGTCATCGCGGCCATATCCGTCTTAAGGGTGACATTATAGTAGACCTTTAAAGGGAGACCCGAGCTTACGATCTGAGCGGCGATCTTCTGGTGACTCTTCACCAGCGTGGCCAGTTCTCCCCAGGCTGAAAGAAAGACCTTCTTCATCTCCTTGGGACAGGTCTCGGATTTCTCTTTGAGCCGCAGGATCTCATCCATCCGATTATCGAATGGTTTGATCCAAGTAAGCTCCCGATCCTCCGGTTCCTGTACCCGATGAAAAAGGTCCATCTGAAACTCCTAGTTGTTTCGGGGCATCAGCCGTTCAGCGATTCATACTTTCTTACCCCGTAGTGAGTTATTATAGCATACGCACCGGCACAAAGTCCCAGAAGTAATGCGATTTCTCCTCCGAAGATGCCGTAATATACCGGATCCTTGCCGACGATCACGGAGACGACCAGCGGGATGCAGAAGAGGATCGCGAAGACCATATCGACGATCATGGTAAGAACGATCGCGAATCCGCTCTTGATGACCTGTGCCTCATTGGTCCAGTCGAGACGAACGAACACCAGTCCGAAGATCAGACCCACCAGGGAGCAGAGAAGATGGAACAGCGTCGTGATGACGATCAGGAACAGGCAGGCCAGGATGCCGCTGTTCGAGGCGATGGAGAGCACGATCGAGCAGACGATAGCCAGAGGCTCGAAGATCATGGCGCTGACCAGAAGCTTCGAAAGAAGGATATCCTTGGTCGCGATCGGCAGACTCTTATTGAGCCAGATCCTCTTTCCTTCTACGGAAACGGACGGTGGGGTCGTGTAGGTAATGGAGGCGAAGAAGTTGATGAAGATCGCCCAGATCGCCGCCCAGCCCAGGCCGGCGAAGCGGGAAAGAATATCGACCTCTTTTCCATCAACGGTGATCGTCTCCAGGATGTCGATTTGACCTACACCCTTAAATGCAATATACCCCGTGAGTGCGACGAGAAGGATCGTCCCGAAGAGTGTGTTCATGATGTAGTTCGCAGAAGAGAAGTATCTTCTAAACTCCATCGCGAAGACGGCCTTTCTCGGAGAAGCAGTCTTATAGGAACGTGCTTTCTTGGAGTTATCCACGTGGAAGTCGCCGCCGGTAAGTCCGCGGGTATGGATGTACACAGCCAGTGCCAGCGGGATCAGGGTGATGAGAAGCGTCAGGAGGACATAGAGGAGGTTGCCGCTATAGACGGCTTCCGTGATCCAGTAGAATGGCGGGATCACCTTCATCTTTTCGATCGATTCCGCAGATGTGAGATTCAGGCCTTCTGCATAAGTAGAGATATTCGGTACGACGATCATGTAAAGGAGCAGCACGCCCATCGAAAGGATCGTGGATGCGATCTGGCCGAATTTGGTGGCCTTATGCAGGTATCCGATCATGGCACTGATCAGAAGTGAGATAAAGAGCGGCAGAGCCGGAACGAGGAACGCGACGACCATGCCTCTGGCAAAGAGAGCAAAGGAATGCTCGCCGACGAGGCATACGATCAGGTAGGTCGGGACCAGCATGACCAGTGCGCAGAGCACGTCCAGGAGGTACATGCCGAGAAGCTTGGAGATGACGATCGCCGCTTTCGGGATCGGCATCGCAAGCAGCATGCTGGTGTCATTCGATCTGGCGTCTCTCGTGGAGTTCACGACACCGAACATGAGCGCGATGATCATGGAGAGCGACAGGGAAAGGAAGATCGCAAATTCATCCATGTGCTTCTCGACGAGGATGAATGCGGTCGATCCGCCGATGATGGCAAACATGCCGATCATGAAGAGTCCCAGGAGTGCAAGACCGATAGCCGCGAGAATGAACGGCGTCTTGCCTTTCTTATTGAAGCTGTTTACGAGCGAGATAAACTCGGTACGCAGCAGGATATAAAGTGTACGCATCTTACTTGGCCTCCTCGGTGATATCCAGGAAGACTTCTTCGAGCGAAGCATCGCCCTTTACTTCTTCCATCGTGCCGGAAGCGATCAGCTGACCACCCTTGATGATGGCGATCTTGTCGCAGAGTTTCTCCGCGACTTCGAGAACGTGGGTGCTGAAGAAGATCGCGTTGCCCTTGTCGCAGAATTCACGCATCATCTTCTTTACGGAGAAAGCGGCCTTCGGGTCGAGGCCTACGAAAGGCTCGTCCATGATGAGGATCTTCGGCTCGTGCAGGAATGCCGCGATGATCGCGAGCTTCTGCTTCATACCATGGGAATAGGAAGCGATCTGGTTATTCAGTTCGCCGAGGATCTCGAGCTCCGATGCACAGGCCTCGATACGGGCCTTTCTCTCACTCTTCGGGACACGGAATACGTCCGCGACGAAATTCAGGAACTGCATACCGGAAAGGTTATCATAGAGTTCCGGATTATCCGGGATGTACGCGATCATGCTCTTGGCCTTGATGGGATCCTCGCTGATGGACACACCGTCGATGGTGATTGTTCCCTGTTCGAACTTGTGAAGTCCGACCACTGCCTTAATGGTCGTGGTCTTACCGGCACCGTTATGGCCGATAAAGCCGTAGATCTCTCCGGGTTTTACTTCGAGTGAAAGATCGGCAACGCCTACCTTCCCGCCCGGATACGTTTTCGTCAGATGGTCGATTTTAAGCATGTTCTTGTCCTCCCGCTAATACTCTCTTTCCATGTTTCAGATGTCCCCGCCGATTTTACTGTCTTTTTCCGGGGACGCGGCTGTCCTGTTATCGATCTTCATTTTATGGATCAAAACCAAAACAATCGCAAAGCATTTATAAAGAAAATCTAAATTCCGCCGGTAATTCTAACATACCCTTCTATTTCTATATATTTATGTTTCGTCATTTTTGTCATTTATCGGTTCTTTTTCACGGGAAAAGGATCTTCTCGGGCGACGAGTTTTTTCGTCATCAGTGAAAAGCTGTCTGAGTCGAAAGAGAAGCATCCTTTTCCGGAGGAAAAAACGATAAAAACTTTTGAACACTTTGCACAAAATCGGTCTTGATTTCTACTATCTCTTATGTGAAAATAGGAACAATGATTTATAAGTGGAAATTTGGGTTTTCGGAAAGGAAGCAGCTATGGCATCAGAACAGGTGAATCGCATTCTTGAAGCGGAGAAGAAAGCCGCCGGGATCGAGCAGGACGCAAGGATCAAGGCCGATGAGATTCTCGCCAAGGCCCAGAAACAGGCACAGACCGATTACCAGGATGCCCTCTCCGAAGCGAGAAAAAAGGTTTCTGCACTTTATGAGAAGCATAAGACAGAAGGTTCCGATGAGAACACCGCCAGTGATTCCGCTGCTGAGAAGGCAGCCGAGAAGCTCCGTGACGATGCCGAGCCAAACCGTGAAGCGGCCATTGCTGCCGCTATGAATATTCTTCTGGGAAGGAACTGAGAACTATGGCCATTCTTCCCATGAAGCACATCGAGATCATCGCCATGCAGAAGGACGCGAAGAACATCGTCGATCTTCTGCAGCGTCTGGGCACCGTAGATGTGACCGAGAGAGATAGCTCGGATGAGACGGAGGAACTGAACCTCTTCAATACCCGCACCAGTCTGAATCAGCTCGAGAAGACTTCCGCATCGATCCAGCATGCGATCTCTCTCGTGGAAGAATTCTCCACAGTAAAGAAGCCTTTCCTTTCCGGATTTGCCGGACGTGAAGAACTGAGTATCGAAGAGTTTAACGAGCGCGCTGCCCGTAATGACGAGACCATGAAGATCGTTTACGACATCGAATCCCTCGACCGTAAGATCGCTTCCGAGACAACAGTCCGTACGCATACCCGCCATCAGCTCGACGCGATCCTCCCCTGGGAGAAGCTCGATATCCCGATGCAGTACACAGGCTCCCAGAAGACCTCCTGCATCGTCGGTCAGTTCTCGGAGAGCTACGACGAGAAGTCGTTCTATGCCGAGTTCTGTAACCAGTACCGCGCCATGAAGGAATCCGAAGCGGCGCTTAAGGGTATCTCCGCAGATGACGAAGAACTGAAGATCCCGGATATCTATACCGAGATCGTATATACCGCAGGTGATCAGACCTGTGCTTCCTTTATCGTACATAAGAAAGATTATGAGGACGTCATGGCGACGCTTCGCCGTATGTCCTTTACCGCGCCTTCGGATCCGACGAAGCATCCGCCGGAGGTCCGTATCGGCCGTTTAAGAAAGCGTATCGACGAAGCCTCTAACAATATTGAGGAGGCACGTGAAAAGCTCAAGAGCTATGCAGATAAGCTCGACGATCTGTATTTCCTCTCGGATTACATGATCATGCGTCAGGATAAGTACGACATGCTCGGAAGACTCCTATTCTCGGGCAAGACCTTCATCCTCGACGGTTTCGTCGCCGAGGAAGACTGTGCCCATGTCGAGGAAGTCCTGACTTCCAAGTTCGAGCTGGTATTCGAAAGCCGCGACCCGCTCCCGGATGAGGAGGTGCCGGCGAAGTTCAAAAACAGTGCTTTTGTAGAGCCGGTGGAAGACATCGTGGAGTCTTACAGCGCGCCGACCAAGGGCGATATCGACCCGAACCCGGTCATGGCGTTCTTCTACTATTTCTTCTTCGGCATGATGCTCTCCGATGCAGGTTACGGCATCCTTCTGATGCTCGGCACGCTCTTCGTATTAAAGAAGAGAAAGCCGGAGGGCAATAACAGAAAGAATATGCTCAAGTTCTTCTACTGCGGCATGGCCACCACATTCTGGGGCTTCATGTACGGCAGTTTCTTCGGCGATGTCGTCGGTTCGGTCTCGAAGGGCTTCTTCTCCGGAAAGGTCTCGCTTGATCCGATCTGGTTCGATCCGAGTAAGGATCCGATGAAACTCCTGATCCTGAGTTTCTGTCTCGGCTTTATCCACATCCTTCTCGGCCTTTCCGCCAAGTTCTACAGAATGTGCAAGAACGGCGAAGTAGCCGCGGCCTTCTGTGAGATCTTCTTCTGGTTCGTCGCTTTTGCCGGTGTTGTTATGATCATTCTCCCGATGATCCTCGGTGAATTCACTCCGTGGACGATCGCCGATAACGTCCCGCTCGCAGAGATCGGTAAGTGGACCGCGATCGCAGGCGGCGTAGGTATCTTCCTCGGCGGCGGTTACGGAAAGAAGGGCATCATCGGCAAGTTCATCGGCGGTTTCGGTGCCGTGTACGGCGTGACCGGTTACTTCAGTGATCTTCTGTCTTATTCCCGACTCATGGCTCTCGGCCTCGTTACGGGTATCGTCGGATCGGTCGCAAACTCCATCGGAACCCTCTTCTTCTCAGGAATCGGAAAACTCCTTGTATTCATACCGGTTTTCCTGTTCTTCCATGCGATTAATCTGGGCATCAGTGCTCTCGGTGCTTATGTCCATGTTAATAGATTACAGTACGTAGAATTCCTCTCGAAATTCTACGACGGCGGCGGAATCATGTTCACGCCGTTCACGGGTAACACCAAACACTTCAAAATTAAGGAGGACAATTAAATGAATTGGGGCATGTTACTTGCATTATTTGGAGCTGGACTGGCCGTAACGACAAACTGTTTCGGATCGTCCAAAGGCGTAGGTATGGTGGCGGAGGCTGCGTCTCCGGTCATCACAGAAGACTCGAGCAAATTCGGTAAGCTTCTCGTTCTGATGCTTCTTCCGGGTTCCCAGGGTCTCTATGGTCTCGTTATCACCATCCTTTCCCTTACACAGATCGGCGTTCTCGGCGGAGAAGTTATCCCGAACACAGCAGCAGGCGTAGCAAGAGGCGGGCTGTTCCTTCTCGCATGTCTCCCGATGGCTTTCGGCGGACTGGCTTCTGCTCTTCTTCAGGCTCGAGTCGCTCTTACAGGTGTACAACTCATCTCCAAGCGTCCGCAGGATTCCGGTAAAGCCGTAACTTCTGCTTCTCTTGTTGAGCTGTATGCTCTTCTTTCCTTCGTTAGCTCACTTCTTATGGTAATGAGCATCAACAGTATTAAATGGTAAGAAAACACAACTTCTCTGTTGTGACTTAATAAGGAGCAGATATGGCTGGTATAGATTCCATCATTGACCGGATCCTTAAGGACGCACGTGAATCCGCGGATGCACGTGTGGTCAGGGCCGAGCAGGATGCCGAAAAACTCATCGCCAAGAAAAAAGATCAGGCCAAAGAGGAAGAGGCGAAGATGCTCGCTGATGCCCAGGCTGTGATCGATGCGCAGGATAAGCAGAACCGCGCTTCGCAGAATACGAAGTCTCAGCGTCGTCTGCTGTCTGAGCGTGTCGCGCTGATCGACGAGATCGTCGAGGAAGCCAAGAAGCGTATCCGTTCTCTCCCGAAGGAGGAACGTCTCGCGATGATCCGCGATTTCGTGGTCTCCAGCAGCGAGGGCGAAGACGGCGTCCTGATCGTAAGCGAACAGGACAAGGCCGCGGTGGACAGTGCATTTCTCAAGGAATTATCCGAGAAGACGAACTCGACCATCACGCTTTCCGATAAGGCCGGCGATTTCGATACCGGCTGCATCCTGATCTGCGGAGAATGCGAATATAACGGCACACTCGAGGCCCGCGCGGACGATCTCCAGAGCGATATGCGCGACGCCGTGAATCAAGTGCTTTTCGCGAAGAAATAAGAAATTACGAAAGGATTGCCAAGAGCAATGGGACCTAGTATATCAAAATATGCCTACGCGGTTTCCGGTGCACACGTCTACGAGAAGAATTTCTTCCGCAGAACGGACATGGAGAAACTGCTGGCAGCGCCTTCTTACGAGGCTGTCGTCGCGATGCTGCAGGAACGTGGCTGGACGATGCCCGAAGACACGAGGGACAGTGGTAAGATCCTGGACCTCGAGCTGTCGCGCGCCTGGGCCTGGGTCTTAAAGTCCGCACCGGATCCGAAGCTCTTTCATGTCCTGATCCTTCGTAATGACTACCATAATCTCAAGGCCGGCGTCAAGTGCCTGCTCTCGGATTTTGACGTAGATCAGCAGTTCTGCAGACCTTCTTCCATCGATCCTTCCCTCATGAAGGAAGCCATCGAGACACACGCTTTCGAGAAGCTTTCGGCACCGTTTTCGACTCTGGGACAGGAAGTCTATGACCTTCTCGTCCGTACCGGTGACGGCCAGATGGCAGATGTCCTGATCGACAGGAAGTGCCTCGATGAGATCACACGTGAGGCCGAGGCCTCCGGCGTGGACCTTCTCAAGGAAGAGATGGAGATCTATACAGCAACATGTAATATCAAGACGGCGTTCCGCGCCATCAAGACCGGCAAGGACAGCGCCTTCCTGGAGAAAGCTCTGTCGACGGGCAATAAGACGATCTCGAAGGAGAAGCTTGTCGCCTGTGCCGATTCGGAAAAGAAGATGGAGGATCTTCTCTCCTACCTCGCTACGACACCTTATAGTTCGGGGACGAAATATTTGTCCTCCTCCCCGGCGGAATACGAAAAGTGGGTAGATGATCAGATGATCTCTCTTCTCATCCCGACGAAATACTCCCCTCTCGGACCGGAGCCGCTCATCGGCTTCTATCTCGGCAAAGAGGCGGAGATCCGTAACGTGCGCATCGTACTGGCAGCGAAGCAGAACAACCTGCCGCTCGATGTCGTATCGAAGAGATTAAGGAGGCTGTATGAATAAGATTGCCGCCATGGGCGATAGAGACAGTATATACGGCTTCGCTTCCATCGGTCTGGATATTTTCCCTCTCGACCGCATGGACAACCCGGCCACCACGCTTCACAACCTGGCAGAGGGCGATTACGCGGTGATCCTGATCACGGAATCCCTGGCCAAGAAGCTGGAAACAGAAATCGATAAATACAGCGACCGGCCCCTTCCGGTCATCCTTCCGATCCCCGGAGTTACCGGTAACGAAGGCATGGGCATGAAGGCCATCTCCAAATCGGTGGAGAGAGCAGTCGGCAGCGATATTTTGAAAGAACAGTAATAAGGAGAAAGCAAAATGAGCAAAGGTTCGATCGTGAAGGTCTCCGGACCACTGGTTATTGCAGAAGGAATGCGTGATGCCAACCTTTTCGACGTGGTACGTGTAAGTAATGAGCGTCTGATCGGCGAGATCATCGAGATGCATGGTGACCGTGCTTCCATCCAGGTATATGAGGAGACGGCGGGACTTCGTGCCGGCGAGCCGGTAGAGTCCACAGGCGTTCCGCTCTCCGTAGAACTCGGACCCGGCCTGATCGGCGGTATCTTCGACGGTATCCAGAGACCTCTGGAGTCCATCATGGAGAAGATCGGAAATAACCTGTCCCGTGGTATCGAGGTTCCTTCCCTCTCGAGAGAAAGCGTATGGAATTTCGAAGCGACGAAGAATAACGGCGATAAGGTCGTCGAGGGCGATGCGATCGGTATCGTTCAGGAGACCGAGACCGTTAAGCATAAGATCCTGGTTCCGCCGGGAGTAAACGGCACGATTATCTCCATCAAGAGCGGCGAATATAAGCTCGAACAGCCCGTCGGAAAGCTCAAGACCGAAAAGGGCGAAGAGATCGACCTCATGCTCTATCAGCGCTGGCCGGTCCGTAAGGGTCGTCCGTATGTGAAGAAGCACGCACCGACCATGCCACTGGTTACAGGCCAGCGTGTTATCGACTGCATGTTCCCGATCGCTAAGGGCGGTGTAGCCGCGATCCCGGGTCCTTTCGGTTCCGGCAAGACCGTAACCCAGCACCAGCTCGCAAAGTGGGCGCAGGCAGATATTGTCGTCTACATCGGCTGCGGTGAGCGTGGTAACGAGATGACCGACGTTCTTAACGAGTTCCCGGAACTCATCGACCCGTACACAGGCGAGAGCTTGATGAAGCGTACCGTGCTCATCGCGAACACTTCGGATATGCCTGTTGCGGCTCGTGAGGCTTCCATCTATACAGGTATCACCATTGCCGAATACTTCCGTGACATGGGCTACTCCGTAGCGCTCATGGCCGACTCCACATCCCGTTGGGCGGAGGCGCTCCGTGAGATGTCCGGTCGTCTCGAAGAGATGCCTGGTGAAGAAGGTTACCCGGCTTACCTCGGTTCCCGTCTGGCACAGTTCTATGAGCGTGCCGGCCGTGTAACGACACTCGGTTCCGAAGGCCTCGATGGTTCCCTCTCCGCGATCGGCGCCGTATCTCCTCCGGGTGGTGATATTTCCGAACCGGTATCCCAGGCGACACTTCGTATCGTTAAGGTATTCTGGGGTCTTGATGCCGGACTTGCTTACAAGCGTCACTTCCCGGCCATCAACTGGCTGACGAGTTATTCTCTCTATACGGATTCCCTCGCCGGATGGTTCGATGAGAACGTCTCTCCGGAGTGGAACAGCAACCGCGCCCGCATGATGCTCATCCTGCAGGAAGAAGCGGAGCTCGAAGAAATCGTAAAACTCGTAGGTATGGACGCCCTTTCTTCTTCCGACCGTCTGAAGATGGAAGTCGCAAGATCCATTCGTGAGGACTTCCTGCATCAGCTGGCGTTCCACGAAGTCGATACCCACACCTCTTTGAAGAAACAGGACTTCATGATGAAGCTCATCCTGGATTACTACGATAAGGCATCAAGCACCCTCGAGATGGGCGCGGACATCGAAGCGCTGGTCGCTCTCCCCGTTCGTGAGAAGATCGGCCGTTTCAAGTATGTGACCGAAGATGACGCCGAGAACGAATTCGTCTCCATCGGTGCACAGCTGGCGTTCGAACTGTCCGAACTGCTGAACAAGGAGGATTAAGACATGGCAAAAGAGTACCGTACCATAAGTGAAGTCGCAGGCCCCTTGATGATGGTCCGTGGTGTCACGGATGTAAGTTATAACGAGCTCGGTGAGATCGAGCTCGCAAACGGCGAGAAGCGCCGCTGCCGTGTTCTCGAGATCGACGGCACGAATGCCCTCGTTCAGCTCTTCGAGAGCGGCGCCGGCATCAACCTCGCCGACAGTAAGGTAAGATTCTCCGGTAAGCAGATGGAGCTGCCGGTTTCTAAGGACATGCTCGGTCGTGTATTCGACGGTCTTGGCCGTCCGATCGATGACGGTCCGGAGATCATCCCGGATAAGAGACTCGATGTTAACGGTCTCCCGATGAACCCGGCCGCCAGAAACTTCCCGAACGAGTTTATCCAGACCGGCGTTTCCGCGATCGATGGTCTTAATACCCTCGTACGTGGACAGAAGCTCCCGATCTTCTCCGCATCCGGTCTTCCGCATGCGAACCTCGCTGCCCAGATCGCCCGTCAGGCGAAGGTTAGAGGTACAGACGAGAAGTTCGCCGTAGTATTCGCCGCGATCGGTATCACTTTTGAAGAAGCAAACTTCTTCATGGACAGCTTCAAGGAGACCGGCGCGATCGACCGTACAGTGCTTTTCATTAACCTGGCGAATGACCCGGCCGTTGAGCGTATCGCGACCCCGCGTATGGCGCTGACCGCTGCCGAGTATCTGGCTTTCGACCTCGACATGCACGTTCTGGTTATCCTCACCGATATCACGAACTACGCCGACGCTCTCCGTGAGGTTTCCGCCGCACGTAAAGAGGTTCCGGGCCGTCGTGGTTATCCGGGTTACATGTACACCGACCTCGCGTCCCTGTACGAAAGAGCCGGCCGTCAGAAGGGCAAGAACGGATCCATCACCATGATCCCGATCCTGACCATGCCTGAGGACGATAAGACTCACCCGATCCCTGACCTTACCGGTTATATCACGGAGGGACAGGTCATCCTCTCCCGTGAGCTCTATAGAAAGGGCGTCATGCCGCCGATCGACGTACTCCCGTCTCTTTCACGTCTGAAGGATAAGGGTATCGGCGAAGGCAAGACCCGTGAGGACCACAGTAACACCATGAACCAGCTCTTCTCGGCCTACGCCCGTGGTAAAGAGGCGAAGGAACTCATGGTCATCCTCGGTGAAGCCGCGCTGACCGACATGGATAAGCTCTACGCGAAGTTCTCCGATGCATTTGAAAAAGAATATGTATCCCAGGGCTTCAATAAAGACCGTGATATCGAAGAGACACTTGACCTCGGCTGGAAGCTCCTCCGCATCCTCCCGAGATCCGAGCACAAGCGTATCAGCGACAAGCTCCTCGATAAGTATTACGACGAGAAGAAGTAAACCGGTTCTTCGCGAAAAGCACTGAAACACTGTGCATTTCGAGCGGAATCATGACTAGGAAGCAGGACGAAAGAATAAATGGCAACCGCGAATGTAAATCCTACCAGAATGGAACTGACGCGCTTGAAGAAGCGTCTGGTTACTGCGCGCCGTGGACACAAGCTCCTGAAGGATAAGCGCGACGAACTCATGCGCCAGTTCCTCGAAGCCGTGCGCGAGAACAAGCGCATCCGCCGCGAGGTGGAGGCGAAACTGGAGGTCGCGAACCAGCACATGTCCGTTGCCCGTTCCCTCATGTCGAACCAGGCGATCGCCGTCGCCATGATGTACCATAAGCAGAGCATGTCTCTCGAAGTATCCGAGAAGAACGTCATGAGTGTCAAGGTGCCGGTTTTTAAGGCCCAGTACAAGACCGCTGACGAAGGCGATATCTATTCTTATGGTTACTCCTTCACACCGATCGACCTCGATGACGCGATCCTCGCGCTGTCGGACATCATGCCGGATCTCATCGCGCTTGCCGAGATCGAGAAGAAGTGCCAGCTCATGGCTTCCGAGATCGAGAAAACACGTCGTCGTGTAAACGCTCTCGAGCACGTCATGATCCCGGACTACGAAGAGAAGATCCGCTACATCACTATGAAACTCGACGAAAGTGAGCGTTCTGCGACCACGCGTCTTATGAAGGTCAAGGACATGATGATCGAGAAGACCATCCGTGAACGTCAGGCCCGTAATCAGGAGCTCGACGCACAGCTCGAAGAAGAAGGCTGACGGATCTCTTTCCGAGGGAGAAATACACATGTTCTGGTGGTGGTTCTGGTATAAACGCTATCAAATGTCCAAGAACGGCGAAGAACTTCCGCCCGCCACTTTCAGCCAGTATATTACTGCTCTTGGCATATTGGCGTTTCTATGCCTTGCCGGCGTGCTCATGTTCGCCATCATCCTCTTTTTCATCTTCTTCCCGAATACCGGAAGCTACGACGATTTCTACCCTTACGACACGATCAACTGCTATATCAGCAGCGTAAGTGACACGGACGGGTATAACATCATCCTCATTTCCGAAAACGATGGAACCGTCCTGACGGCTCCGGTCACAAAAGCCCGCTATCAGGAGATGGAGTATCTCTACAAAAACGAGCCGGCGGATACCATGTACTGCCTGAACACCTATCGTTCCGGCACATACGATATGTTTATTTCCACCTACGCCGATCAGACTACAGAAGAGGCCTGGGAGGACTATAAGCAGGCCATTCAGGATAACTCGATCCACAAGAACACCGCCGTGATCGTCATTTGTTGCATCATGGGGCTCATCTCCCTGGGCTTCTTCATCGCGCTATTGGTCAAGATCATCAAAGAGCTCGGCAATCACAAACGCGCCAAGGCGATCGAAGCCGAAGTCTCAAAAGAGCAGTCTCCTTCGACGGAGAATACTGACGTCAAGGAAACGGTAAAGTCAGGCCTTCCCTCTATCGGAAGTTTCTCTTCCACACCGGGGCTCCCTCTAATGGGCACATCCGACGTTCCCTCTCAGGAGCCCGCCGCGCCTGTCGAGATTCCGGTTCCGTCAGAACCTGCCTCAGATCTTCCCGCCTTCAAAGACGATCTTTCCGACGAGATCGATTCCTTCGATCCGGGCAATGTCTCCTGGCATAAGTAAAGTTATCTACGCCTCACACCGGAACGCGTAGTACTTGTCTTCGATCTTCACGTAGACGACTGTATCATCGCCTTCGGCTGCATACACGGACTGTCCGGATGCCATGAACATGCCACCTCCGGCGCCGCAGAAATCTCTCTCAGGGATCCGATAATCGTTGACTTCCAGAAGTTTCCCGATCTCCGAATATCCATCCGGAAGGACCCGTTCTCCATCGTACCGATAGGTATAGATCTTACCGTTGATCATGATCTGCGGCTCAAATACGCCTGCGGGAAGACCGGTCGGACCACGTCCATCCGCATCCGTAGTCGGCTGCCAGAATACGTCCTGGTAGTCACCGCAAGAAGTCCCCTCCGGTCTTGTGATCACCGTCTCACGCGGGATCGTATCTTTCGAAGAGGAAACCGTCGCTTTCGCACAGCCGAAGCCGGAAACGAAAACGCCGAATATGCTGATAAGAAGTAATGTGTTACGAAGTCTGATTTCTTTCATCCTGCCCACCTCCCCGGTATCTCGGAAGCGCTTATGTGCCTTCACACATATAAACAGAAAGCAGATACGAATCTTACACGCCGATCAGTTTTTCCCGAGAAGCGGAGCCGAGACACGCGGCAGGATCCCCTGCATATGCGCCAGGATCACGCCGTAGTTCGTGATCGGTACGCCTGCATTCTGGCAGATGCGGATACGGTGCATCATCTCTCTGGGATTGAGCATGCAGCCGCCGCAGTGGATCACGAGGTCGAAATCTTTGAGGTCGTCCGGGAACGAATCACCGGAGCTCCACTCGAAGTGGAAGTCCTTGCCTGTAGTCTTCTCGATCATCTTCGGAAGCTTTACCGTGCCGATATCGTTGCACTGGCGGTGATGCGTGCAGCCCTCGGAGATCAGGATCCGTGCGCCGTTATCGAGCGTATCGAGGTATCTGGCGGACATGATCGCCTCGCCGAGGTCGCCCTTATACCGCGCGAAAAGCATCGAGAACGAGGTCAGCGGGATCTCCTCCGGCACGAGTTCATTTACTTCCTTAAAGGCCTGACTGTCGGTCACGACGAGCTTCGGAGCTTTTGCCAAAGAAGCAAGAACCTGCGGGATCTGTGGCACCTGCGTCACGACACCGACGGCATCGCTATCTAAAATATCGCGGAGCGTCTGCTGCTGCGGCAGGATCAGGCGTCCTTTCGGTGCGGCTTCGTCGATTGGTGTGACCAGCACAACGATATCCCCTTCCGAGATGAGATCCGCGATGATCCTTCTCCCGTTTGTCGGATCGACGACCAGATGTGCGACCATTTCCTTGAGGTCCGTGATGTTGATCTTATCCGAGGCCGATACCCAGATGCTGTCCTGGGCGACCTCGCGCGTGCGACCCTTCCCGATGCGCTGCTGCACCAGGTCGAGCTTGTTATATACCGTGATATAAGGGAGATTTCTCTCTTCGAACATCTTCTTCAGCATGCGGTCTCCGTCGGTAAGTCCGATCGTGCCGTCTACGACGTGGATCGCGATGTCGACCTTCGCCATGACCTCTTTACACTTCTCGACACGCAGAAGTCCGAGTTCGCCTTCATCGTCCATGCCGGGCGTATCGACGATCATGACCGGTCCCAACGGAAGAAGTTCCATCGCCTTATAGACCGGGTCGGTCGTCGTTCCCTTCACGTCGGAAACGATGGCGATCTCCTGATTGGTAAATGCATTGACTACGCTGGATTTGCCGGCATTTCTCATGCCGAAGAAACCGATGTAGATACGCTCGCCGCGTGGTGTAGATGAAAGATCCATAACTACCCATCCTCCCTGGAAAACCGGATATGCATATTTTACAGGAAAAGCACTCTTCTCCTCAAGCCTTTCCGCTTGAGGGCGAAACCTCTTCCCCGACGCAAACTCTCTGTATCTCTCACCCCTAAGATGTGGTACATTAGTAGTAACTCATGAGGGGTATGGGTAAGGAGGATTTCTATATGAAGATCCGTTTTGAGGGGCTGACGAAGAGATTTCCCAACAGAAATAAGAAGATCAAGGCCGAGGTCATCGCCGTCGACCATTTTACATTCGAGATCCCGGACGGGAAACTCGTCGGACTTTTAGGTCCGTCCGGCTGCGGCAAAAGCACTGCGCTGAATCTGATCTGCGGTCTGGAGACACCTACGGAAGGCCGTATCTTCTTCGATGAAGATGATGTCACCGACATCCCGGCAGAGAACCGCGGCGTCGGTATGGTCTTCCAGAGTTACGCTCTTTACCCGCACCTGAATGTCCGAAAGAACATTATGTTCCCCCTGCAGAACTTAAAGGGCGAGCAGAAACTCACGAAAGAGCAGATGGAAGCAAAGGCCATGGAGGCCGCGAAGATCGTACAGATCGAAGAGCTGATGGACAGAAAGCCGAACGAGATGAGCGGTGGCCAGCAGCAGCGTGTCGCCATCGCGCGTGCGCTCGTGAAGATGCCGCGTGTGCTGCTTCTCGACGAGCCTCTCTCGAACCTCGACGCGAGACTTCGTATCCAGACCCGTGAGGAGATCAAGCGTATCCAGAACGAGACGAAGATCACCACAGTCTTCGTTACCCACGACCAAGAAGAAGCCATGAGCATCTCCGACCTGATCGTCGTCATGAAGGACGGTGCCATCCACCAGATCGGCAAACCCCAGCAGGTCTATGATGAACCAACGAATCTTTTCGTGGCGAAGTTCCTCGGCACCCCGCCGATCAATGTCTTTACCGGTAAGATAGCGGGCGGAAAGCTCTTCATCGGTGACGAAGAGATCCTCGGCAAAGATTATGTCAAAGATACCCCCGACCAGGAAGTCTATATCGGTATCCGTCCGGAAGGCTTCG
Source organism: Clostridiales bacterium (assembly GCA_017617995.1). GTDB lineage: Bacteria > Bacillota > Clostridia > Saccharofermentanales > Saccharofermentanaceae > Scatonaster. The sequence goes on along the minus strand of JAFZVE010000068.1, from coordinate 9,428 downwards.
TCCTCCGCGAAGGAAAAGACGGCGCCCTCGACGGCAAGGCCGGCGTCTTCTCCGGAAAGCTCCTGGCCATCGAAGTCATGGGCCGTGATACCAGTGTTGTTTTCTCTCACGGATCTTCGGAGATCGAGGGCACACGCCACCGCGCGATCGTCTCCTCCGATAACGGGATCGATCCGGACAGTGAGAAGGTCTTCTTCGACCTCAATCCGAAGAAAGTCTTCGTCTTCTCGAAGGAATCCCAGGAGCGTCTGTTATGAGTTCGAATGTAGAAAAACAGGAATCCGGCCGCTCCCCGGCCACTGGTGCACCCACTTACAGGAAGTCCTCGACGCTTACAAACCTGAAGAGCCTGAAGGCGTGGCTGTACCTTCTGCCGGCACTCGTTTTCCTCGGGATCTTCATGGTGTATCCTCTGATCGATGTACTGGTCTACTCCTTCGAAGAGGGGTATAACTCCGCATCCCAGACTTCCTTCGGCACCGGCTGGTTTAACTATGCCTACGTTCTCCATGACCCGTATTTCCTGCAGGCCGTGAAGAACACGTTCATCATCGTTATCATCACGGTCCCACTGTCGACGCTTCTTGCACTTCTTATCTCGCTGGGACTCAATTCCATTAAGAAACTGAAGGAAGTCTTCCAGACGATCTTCTTCCTTCCCTATGTAACGAATACTCTGGCTGTCGGACTGGTCTTTATGATCATGTTCAAGAAGACCCCTTACACCGATGGTCTCATCAACATGATCCTCGCGATCTTTAAGACCGGCCCGATCGATTTCATCGACGGCCCCTACTGGGCAAAGATGTTCGTGATGTGCTTCTACACGATCTGGGTCGTTCTTCCCTTTAAGGTCCTGATCCTGACTTCGGCACTGGCCTCGGTCGATGAGGTCTACTATAAGGCCGCACGTATCGACGGTACTTCCCGTTTCCGTCAGTTCACGCACATCACGCTCCCGATGATCTCCCCCATGATCTTCTATCTCGTGATCACGGGTTTCATCGGTGCCTTCAAGGCATATAGTGACGAGGTCGCTATCTTCGGTACGAACCTCAATTCCGCCGGCATGAACACCATCGTCGGCTACGTCTATGACATGCTCTACGGTGACTCGGGCGGATATCCGTCCTACGCCGCGGCCGCCGCGCTGATCCTCTTTGCCATCGTGTTTACCATCACGGTGATCAATCTTCTCATCAGCAAGAAGACGTCGATACGGTAAGGGGGTGGCATCATGAACGATTACGACCAGATAAGTAAGAAAGCCAAGACCGCCGCCCTGATCCGCAAGGTCATCACCTACACGCTTCTTTCCGTGTGGGGCATCATCGTGCTGTTCCCGTTCTACTGGATGATCCTGACTTCCATCAAGAGTTATGGAAGTTATAACGCGGAGTTCACGCCGCGCTTCGTCACGACTTCTCCGACCTTTCAGAACTATGTGGATGCCTTCACAGGTGTCTCGCTCGGGCGGTACTTCCTGAATACTTTCCTCTTCACCGTGATCACCACGGCGCTCATGATGATCGTCATCATCTTCGCGGCGTTCGCCTTCTCGAGACTGCAGTTCCGCGGGAAGAACCTCGTGTTCACCCTTTTCCTGTCACTCATGATGATTCCTTCCGAGCTGGTCATCATCACGAACTTCGTGACCATCACGAACTGGGGACTTAGGAACACCTTCACCGGTCTCATCCTCCCCTCCGTGACCTCGGTCTTCTACATCTATCTTCTGAAAGAAAACTTCGAGCAGATCCCCGACGACCTCTACAAGGCCGCCAAGGTCGACGGCACTTCGGACTTGAAGTACCTATTCAAGATCATGGTCCCGATCTGTTCGCCGACCATCGTGACCGTCGTGATCCTCAAGGTCATCGAGTGCTGGAATGCCTACGTATGGCCGCGTCTCATCACCGATGACCCGAAGTATTTCCTCGTCAGTAACGGTATCTCCGAGATCCGCGAGAACGGCTTCGGCCGTGAGAACATCCCCGCCATGATGGCCGCGGTCGTCGTGATCTCCGTGCCACTCATTATCCTCTTCCTCATCTTCCATAAGAAGATCATGGAGGGCGTCAGCCGAGGAGGTACCAAGGGATGAGAAAGTGTATCACCAGTATCTGCCACACTCATTTTTCTACGGCAAAAGCACTGTCGCTTGTTCTCTCGGTTCTTTTCCTTCTGCCGTGCTGCCTGACGCTTGTGTCCTGCCACGGCGCAAAGAATCTCAATGCCTTTGACGTGCCGGAAGAATTTGACATGAGCCGCACCTATGAGATCACGTTCTGGGCGAAGAACGATACAAATGCGACGCAGAAGAATATCTACAATAAGGCCGTCGAGGACTTCACCGCGCTTTACCCGAACATCCACGTCAACATCCGTTTCTACACGGATTACGGCCAGATCTATAACGACGTCATCACGAATATCAGTACCGGCACGACGCCGAATATCTGCATCACCTACCCCGACCACATCGCCACCTACATGACCGGCGACAACGTCGTAGTTCCGCTCGACTCTCTCATGAAAGACAAGAAGTTCGGGCTCGGCGGAAGCGAAGTGCGCTTCGATTCTCCGTCGTCTGATGAGCTGATCCCGCAGTATATCGAAGAGTGCCGAATCGGCAATGACCACTATGCACTTCCCTTCATGCGCTCGACCGAAGCCTGCTATGTGAATAAGGACTATGTCGAGAAGCTCGGGTTCACTCTTCCGGAAGTCCTGACCTGGGATTTCGTCTTCGAGGTTTCCGAGGCCGCGACGAAGAAGAATGCCGACGGAACCTACGCGATCAACGGCCAGAAGACCATGATCCCCTTCATCTATAAGTCTTCCGACAACATGATGATCCAGATGCTGGCCCAGAAGGATGCCGATTACTCGACGCCGGCCGGCGATGTCCTGATATTTAACGACACTACCCGAGAGCTTCTCGATGAGATCTCCACGCATGCAGCTACCGGTGCGTTCTCGACATTTAAGATCAGCAGTTATCCTGCCAACTTCCTGAACGCCGGTCAGTGCATCTTCGCGATCGACTCCACCGCCGGTGCCACCTGGATGGGCTCGCATGCCCCGAATATCGACATCAGCGAAGATAAACTCGTGGACTTCGAGACGGTTGTCTACCCGGTCCCGCAGTTCGATCCCGACGATCCGAAGATGATCTCCCAAGGGCCTTCGATCTGTCTTTTCAATAAGGAAGACAGTGGCGAGGTCCTGGCCAGCTGGCTGTTCGCTTCGTATCTTCTGTCGAACGATGTACAGCTTTCCTACTGCCAGACCGAAGGATATGTGCCGGTCACTTCCAAGGCCCGGGAATCCCAGGATTACCTTGACTATCTTTCCCAGAAGAGCGAGACGGATGCCCTGCACTACCGCGTGAAAATCGAGGCCTGCGAGCTCCTGATCAACAACACGGAGTACACCTTCGTGACCCCTGTATTTAACGGCTCCGCCTCCCTTCGAAATGCGGCCGGAGACCTTATCGAGAATGTCACGAAATCTTCCCGAAGGAAGCAGACCATCGACGACGATTACTACGAGAAACTCTACAGCGACATGCGCACTCTCTATCGTCTCGATCAGATCGAAAGCAAGACGACCGGTAACATCAAGGACCTCGGCAAAATGCCGAAAACCGCTGTGATTTTGCTAGGAAGTCTCTGTGTTTCATGGGTTCTGATTGGTGCATATGTAGTTTATCGCGGGATCAGGAAGAAAAAAGCGTGACACTTGCTTTTTTAGTCGTATAATGAGGGGCGGTTGAAGGATCTGATCTTTTGACCGCCTTTTTGGGTATTTGGAAGAAGAACTAAAAAAGTAAATGAGGAGTGATTACAATGAAAAAGTGTATTATCGCTGTACTGTCTGTCTCCATGCTGCTGGCTATGACCGGTTGCAAGAAGGACGAAACAACTAAGGCCGCTGATGAGTCAACTACCACAACTGCTGCTGAGTCCACAGAAGAGGTCACAGAGGATACTGCTGAGCAGTCTTCTGAAGAGTCTGCTGAAGCATCTACTGAGGATACTTCCGCAAGTGAGGCTGCTGCCGTTATGTCCTATGCAGACTACGCTGCTGCTGAGCTCGATGCCGAAGTAACCATCGAGGCTTACGTTCAGGCCAAGCAGTCCTGGTGGGACAACACCGCGACTGTGTATCTGCAGGACGAAGACGGTGCTTATTTCTGCTACGGCATGGCTTGCTCTGAGGAAGATTACGCGAAGCTGACAGACGGTCAGAAGATCCGTGTTCACGGCTTCAAGTCTGAGTGGTCCGGCGAAGTCGAGATCGTAGATGCTACATTTGAGATCATCGACGGAACATGGACAGCAACTCCGGTTGATGTAACCGCTGAGCTCGGCACCGACGGTCTCGTTGACAAGCAGAACCAGCTCGTTTCCTTCACAGGCATGAAGGTCGAAGCTTCTAAGGATGCAAACGGCAACGATGTTGCTTTCCTTTACAAGTGGGACGGTTCCGGTGAAGAGGGCGATGACCTCTACTTCAACGTTTCCGTAAACGGTCAGACCTATAACTTCACTGTTGAGTCTTATCTCTGCGATAAGGATTCCGAAGTCTACAAGGCTGTTAAGGAACTGAAGATCGGCGACACCGTCGATATGGAAGGTTTCCTCTACTGGTACGAGGGTGCAAACCCGCACATCACAAAGGTTACCGTTAAGTAATCCTATATTCGGACAACAAGAAGGGCCGTCTCTTCATGGAAGCATGAAGAGACGGCCTTTTTCTTTTACTGTTCGATCTTAAACAGCCGGATTGATCATACTGCGGTTATTCTTCTTGCTGATCAGGATCGTGCGCTCCTTGCCGAATGTGGTCTCAAGTTCTGCTACGTGAGAGATCACACCGACCATATTGTTATCCTTCGCCAGTCCCTTAAGGACGTCCATCACCTGTCTGAGACTGTTCGCATCCAGAGATCCGAATCCCTCATCGATGAATATGGTCTCAAGCGAGATACCGCCTGCGTGGCTTCTGACCACATCTGACAGACCGAAGGCCAGAGCCAGAGAGATCTTGAACTTCTCACCGCCCGACATCGAAGCCGCATAGGCCGGCATACTGAAGTCGGAGCACGGGGAAATGACATCGATATCCAGACCGGACTTCTTCGACTTCTTGTCTGCCTGTACACGATGGACAAGCTGGAATTCGCCGCCGGTCATAATGTCGAGGCGCTGGTTCGCCATCGCGATGATCTCCTTAAACACCGCACCCATAACGTATCTGTCAAACGACAGCCTTCCGCTTTCACTCGTAGATCCGATCGCCAGATTGGAAAACCTGGTCAGTACATCACTCGCACGATCGGTTTCACGGAGTTTTTCTTTCTCACTCTGTACCGCGTCACAGATACTCTTATGTGCTTCATATCTTGCATTGTAATTGGTATATACTTTTTCTGCTTCAGAGTACACGGCCCCCGCTTCAACAAAGAGCTTCTCGATTTCCTCGATCTCGACCAGAGTCTTACCCTTCGTCTCGGCCTCGAGTTCCTCGACCCTCTTCTTCGTCTGTTCACAGTCGTTCTTATACTTGTTCACCGCATCACGCTTCTCTGAGAGCCAGAGCTCCACATCTCCCGCTTCCGCAAGAAGTGTCAGGGCTTCCTCTACGCTTGAGAACGGAGACTTTTTCACTTCAGCATCCAGATCGGCTTCGTTCTTCTTGATCTGCTGTGTCAGTTCCTCTTTTGTATTCTTCATCTCCTCTTGAGCAGCAATGGCGGCACTCAGAGCTTTCTCGGCACTTTGGAGGTTTTTGGCGTTTGCATCCAGAACATCCTGCATCTTCTTCGCCTGCTTTTCAAGCGAATCTGCCTGTTTCTCCGCTTCCGCCTTGCTTCCGTATGCAAGTCCGGAAGCAATCGTCGCCTTTCTCTCCCTCTTCTCCGCGAGACGCTTTCCCATCTCTTCCAGAGAAGTCTTGAACTCTACCTGCTTCTTGTCGAGTTCCTGATTCTCATCTTTGTACTGTTCCAACAGAGTCTGGAGTTCTTTAATGCGGTTTTTACTTCTCTGAAGCTGTTCCTGCTTTCCAATCGTCTCATCGAGTTCTTCCTGATACGATACCTTGATTTCCAGAAGATGCTTCGTATCAGAGATATCTTTCCATTCTGTCTTCTCGCCGAACAGAGAACGGGCCAGTTTCAGCGCCTGATTCTTCCGCTCTTCGATGGCGGTGCGGATCTGAAGCGCGTCGTTCTGCGCCTCCTGATGTCTCTTCTTGGCTTCGTCTCGCTTGGCTTCTTCCGCCTTTACGTCACTCAGTTCCACACTATCCTGCTCGTTTGCCAGAGAATGAATATGGCCTTTCGTCAGGTGTGTTCCACATACCGGACAGTCTGCCTCACCGCAGCTCTCCAGTTTCTGTCTGGTATTCTTGGCAAGAGAAGCCGCCTGTCCTCCGATATAGCGCGAAAACAGATTATCAAACCGGCTCTGCGCGACCTCCTCTTCACCCTTCAGCACTTCGAGCTTCTCACAGAGCTCGGCGAGATCGCTCTCCTGACTGCTGACAGAATCACACGAATCATTAAGCGCTGTAATCGTCTCCTGTCTCTTCTCAAGAGCCGGGATTGCTTTACTTACTTCATCCAATTCGTTCTCGACATTCGCAAGGCTTTCCAGCTCGCTGTTTGCCTTATTCGTGGCAGCAGCGTTCACTTTGAGTTTTTCCTCGCATTCCGAAAGCTTTCCTTTGATCGTGCTCTGTTTCCTCTCACCTTCTGTGATTTCTCCGGAAACAGACTCAAGATCATCGTACTCCTTAAGCGTATGAAGGATAGACTGAGCCTGATTGTGAACCTCCTGAATCTTAGGCTTTTTCTTCTCATCTTCAGAAACAACAGCCTGTGCCTTTTTCTCTTCCTCTTTTAAGGACACGATCTCGGCTTCCTTGTCCGCGATGTCCTTATCCCGTTTCTCCAGATTCTTCTTCGTACCCGAGAGAAGATCGTAGGCCGGCTTGACCTTACGCGCAGCCACATCCATCTTGAAAACAGTTTCCTCGATGGCCATTTTTTCAGACTTCTCCTCATCCAGTGACGCCAGATGTTCCCTCTTCGCCATAAGCTCGCTGATCTTCTTGTTCATCTCCTGGGCTTGAAGGAGTTCTCTCTGGGCATCATCACGCTTCTTAAACGCCTCACCTTTTTCCTTATCCATCTCGGAAAGTCTCATTTCTTCAGCTGCAACCAGTGCACAGAGATTCTCCAGAAGATACGGTGACTCAGGGATCCAGGAAGTCTCATCGAAACTATCCATATCCTCCGGCGCCACGAAGCTCTTCATCTGAACAGAGATCGCCTGTTTCCCCGCCTCACGAGTCTTCTCAAGCTTCGCTGAAGCATCGCTCAGAAGCTTGGCATAGCGGACATAAGGAGAGTTATCGAACAGTTTTCCCAGAATCTCATTCTTCTTATCGCTGCCGGCCATCAGGAAATCCTTGAACTCTCCCTGAGCCAGCATAATGATCTTTCTGAACTGATCAACGTTAAGAGAAAGAATCTCTTCGACCTTCGCCGTAACCTTCTCATCACCGGTAATCGTTTCCGTGCTTCCTTTCTCTTCAAAGGTCGCCTGAGGTTTACCATCCCCGTAGGCATCCTCTGCGCCACGAGTCTTCGCAAAGTGGAGTTTTCTCGTGACGGTATATACTTTCTCCTTGTGCGAGAAAGTAAACTTCACGACCGTATCCTGCCCCAGAGAACAGGAACGGTTATGGATCTGCTCGGGCTTAAGCTGACGGCGGTCATCGCCACTTACTTCACCATAAAGAGCGAAGCAGATGCCGTCGAAGATCGCAGTCTTACCTGCGCCGGTATCACCGGTGATCAGGAACAGCTGACCGTCATACTTACGGAAATCAAAAGAAGTGGTCTCGGCATAAGAAATAAAAGCAGTCATTTCAAGAAGTATCGGTTTCATTTCTCTTCACCTCCCAGATTCTTTGCAAATTCGATGATCTTATCGACATCGGTACTGTCAGACGGATCATTCTCTCGATTGTTTCGCTGAAGTTCGGCAGCAAACTTCATCAGGCTATATTCTTCCTCCGTCGGCGGCACATCTCCGGACTGACTCGTAAAAAAATCCGCGAACAGGTCTTCGATCGCCTTCTCCTTCACTGCCTGTGCCTCTGCAGAAGCAAGGCTGACTGTATCACTGACCTTCGAGGATGTGATGGACAGAAGGACACTTCCGCGACTCTCGATCAGGCCACGAAGATACGCCTCCACCTCAGGTGTGCGACGTTCATCCGTGATGTCGATACCGATGTACTCGTTTCTTCCCGGATCATCTTTCAGAAGATCATAGATCTCCTGACGCGTCTTCTTGATATAGCGAACCTTGTGAAGCGGAGGAATCGGGATGGTCTGTGTCGAGATATTCTCCCCTTTCTTTCCGATCACTACTTCGATCACACCACGCTCTCTCATTTTCGCTTCTTCGAGGTGGTAGCAAATCGGCGTACCTGCATATCTCACCTCAGGACGGCCGGCGTGATATCCGGAGTGAATGTGCCCCAGCGCGACATAATCAAAATCATCGTAGACCGAGTAGTCGATGCCGCCCAGTCCTCCCACCAGAGATTCCGAACCTCCGCGCTCGACCTCCACTCCATTACTGGTTACATTCTGGTGGGAGAGTAGGATATTTCTCCCAGAAACATCGATCTCCTGTTCGGCCAGGATCGCCCGCATCGCTTCCTCATAAGTGCGGATACCTTCCTCCTTCCCGAGGATCTTCGCCACCGCCTCCGGGAAGATATACGGAAGCATCCAGAATGTCACCGGTCCATATCCATCCGGATCGTCCAGTGTGACGTGACGTATCTCCTTCGTGATCCGCCCCGCGATATACACGCCATTCTTATTGAGGATGCCGGAAACATACTCGAGCATCTTCGGATTATCGTGATTTCCGGCGATAAGAAACAGCGGAATATTCCTATCAGAAACACCGGAGATAAAGCTACTCAGAAGATCCGAGGCCTCACCTGTCGGTCTGGAACTGTCATAGACATCCCCGGCCACCACGATCGCATCCGGTCTGTTCTTGTCGCAAAGACTCATAAACTGATCGATCCAGTACTTCTGGTCCTCTATAAACGACTGTCCATAGTTGCTCTTACCAAAGTGCAGATCTGCCAGATGAAAGATACGCATATCCATCCTCCTTCATAATTCGAATCCGCTTCATTCCCAAGCAAAGATCCGTGTTAAATTTCTTTCTTCGCCGTTGTTGAGGCGTTGAATGAAATAGTAATACTAGACTAAGATCTCACAGAATAACGCAGAAACGATTTTGGGGCATTTCCGAGCCGATTTTTCGGTATGTTTTTTCTCCAAAACATGCTATAATCCAAGTAAATTCAGTTGCTTTGGTTAT
>JAFZVE010000067.1 GCA_017617995.1 Clostridiales bacterium | reverse complement strand
GGAGGTGAGAAGTTGCAGTCTTTTGATGAAATCTATCAGCAGCACGCAAAGACCGTGTACAAGTATCTTCTGTCATTGACCTATCAGGCTGACCTGGCAGAGGAACTGACGCAGGAGACCTTTTATCAGGCGATCCGGACGATCGACCGGTTTGACGGTACATGCCGGATCTCGACGTGGCTTTGCGGCATTGCCAAGAATGTACTTCTTACCTATCGGCGAAAGCACCCGCAGCACGAGGATATCGATGATCTGGCCATCCCCGTGGAGTCGGCGGAAAAAGCACTTGTCGATTCGGCCGAGCGGGTCGAGCTTCTCAAGATGCTGCATTCATTAGCGGAACCCTACCGGGAGGTGATGTATCTTCGGATCTTCGGGAACCTTTCTTTCCGGGAAATCGGAGCGATACATGAAAAGACAGAGAACTGGGCGAGAGTGACATACTATCGCGGAAAAGAAAAGCTGAGAAAGGAGTTGGAAAAATGACGAAACTACCTTGTGAGATCGTACAGGATCTCCTGCCGCTTTATATCGACAAATTAACATCAGATGTATCTAATGCCGAAATCGAATCACATGTTGCGGAGTGCCCGACCTGCCAGGGGCTGCTGGAAACCATGAAAAAAGACGAGGCTGGTGCTTTTTCGCCTAGGGAAGCAGCCGCTGAGAAGAAGCAGATCGACTTTCTGAAGAAGTACCGCTCGAGAGTGAAGGTCATCGCGCTTGCAGTGATCCTGTCGGTGATCGTGCTGATTCTGGGCGTGCTCGTTACGAGAACGTATCTGATCGGAGAAAAGAGTGAGTACGGGAAGGTGACATACAGTATTGAAGTGGTCGGTAAGGACGTACATGTCACGGCAATCCCTGTCGACGGGAAGGATGCCGTATCGGAATTGAAGTTTGAGGAAAGCTCGGATGGATTTCTGTGGATTACCAGCTGCATCGTAAAAGAAAGTCCTTTTCATCAGGGAATGAAGATGGCGACATATACGTTGACCTCGGATGAACCACTGACCATGATCTTTGCCGATGAAGAAAGAGCAATCCTCTGGGAGGACGGCGAGACGATCCTCGATCAGACGTGGCGTGTATGGGGCACGAAGATTATGTACGTGGGCGATATGTCGAGTGATATCCGAGTCGCCGGAGCACTGGAGCTCCAGGACAAGATCGGTGCTTTTACCAATGAGATCGAGACGGAAAAAGAACCCTACGGATGGACGATCATTTTCAGCGAGCCGCTCGATAAGAAACTGGAGAAATACTATCGTTCCGAGATGAGAAAAGCGGGCTATGAAATGATCGCGTTGGTCAGAAATCTGGATCACGTGACGTTCCGCTACACGATCGATGGCGAGGAGTTTGAAGAAACTTACTTTGCCGAGGAAGCAACGAAGGGCTTCGGACAGGACGTGAAGGACTGCTGGACAAGCGTAAAACTGTTCCAGGATTATGTGCGCTGGATCGATACGATATAATGATTCTATGCATAAGAAAGAAGGTGAGAGAATGGAGTTTCGAAAGATTTTTGATACGATCCCGGACAAATTCGATCAGTACAGACCAAGATACAGTCAAGAGCTTTTTGATTGGCTGCTGAAGTATGCTGACATCGGACCGGATAAGAGCGTGCTGGAATTAGGTCCGGGTACGGGTCAGGCAACGGATCCCGTCCTCAATACCGGCTGCGATTACCATGCTATCGAACTTGGTGAACACCTGTATGCGAAGATGAAAGAGAAGTATGCGGACCGCCCGAATTTCTCCATCGTCAATGATGACTTTATCACCCACGATTTCGGTGATCAGAAATTCGATATGATCTACTCCGCTGCGACGATCCAGTGGATCCCGGAAAAGATCGCTTTTTCCAAGACTTTCGAACTTTTAAAGCCGGGCGGAGTGCTGGCCATGATGCTCACACACAGCGATTACAAGCAAGCCAATGAGATTCTTTACGAAAAGATCCAGAAGATCTATGACGAGTACTATCGGCCGGAAGAAGAATATACCCAAGGGTCTTTCGGATATACGAATGCACCGGAGTATGGGTATATAGATTTCGAAAGACGAGATTTTTATGGAGAACGTGTGATGAGTGCCGAGGAATATGTGCAGTACAGCGGTACCCACTGCACACACATGGTGATCCCGGAGCCGTATAATACACAGTTCTTCGATGGCCTGAGAAAGGCCGTTCTGGACGCAGGAGATAAGATCGTTTTTAAGGATACATATGTGCTTTATGTGACTAGAAGACCATTGGAATAAGGACAACGGGGATGGCTATGAAAGACTTATTTATTTTGCGGTTTATTGCTGTGATTGCGTTGCTGGCGTGTGCCGGACTTCTTTGTGGCTGCGGAAGCAAACAGGGAGGCGAAGAAACCGTTTCGTTATCAGAAAACAGTGTTTCTGTGGAAACTTCCGAGTCTGAGGTTTTGAAAAGTGATCCTTCTGAAAGTTCGATCGAAGTAAAGACGATCGCTGATATCACGAGTGAAGGCAGCACTGAACTTTCCGATACAGCGCCCGAGGCAACCTCGTCAGAGACGCTTGCTGAAACAATGATGGAGAGCACGAAGCCTACCGATGAAGAATCCCCAACGCTTTCTGAGGAGGAACGGATGAGTCAATTGCGCGATGAAGAGGAAGACTATGATCCCGAAGAAGATGGTACAAACAATGGTGGCAATGGTAGTTCCAACGGCACAGGTAACAACGGTTCCGGTAATGGTTCCGGCAATAACAACGGTAACGGTGGAACAACCACAACACAGCCTACATATGCAACAGAACCTACTCCTGCAGAAACAGCTCCTTCTGTACCTTCCGGTCATTGGGAAACAAGAGTAATCGCTGAAGCATGGGATGAAACTGTAGTTGATACACCTGCTTGGGATGAAGAAGTCAAAGTTGCCGTTGGTACCAAGTGGATCCCAAATGATACCGGTACAGATATGACTGGTTGGTCCAGTGCTCAGCAGTTTGCATGGTGTGAATCTCACAACTGCCCTAATCACTGTGATGAACATGATGCTTCTCAGCCAGGTTACTGTGCATTCAACTGCACCGGTAAGACTATCTATGAAACTCAGATTGTTCATCACGACGCTGTAACTCACGTAGTTCACCACGATGCAGTTACAGAAGAGGTCTGGGTTGAAGACTAGGTTGATATGTAATTTATTACAGTTTGATATGTAACTTATATTCAGGTTGATATTTAGTTCGACCTTGAGTTGTAATTACACTATTGGCTGGGCGACAAACTAAGGTCAGAACTTCTTTCGTGAGAAGTGAGATGCTATAATGAACCGGTATGGTTCAGAAAGATATGATTTAGAAGGCAAATGGAGAACACATGAAAACAATAGAGATACATGGCCTGAATTCTTTTGACACTTGGGAGAAAGAGAGAACGGCGTGTCGCGGATTGGTCGTTAAGGATGGTAAACTTCTCCTGTCATATGAGACCGTGACGGATCAGTGGATGATCCCCGGTGGCGGACTCGAAGAGGGTGAGGACGAGAAGAACTGTCTGATCCGTGAGATGGAGGAAGAAACCGGACTTCTGGTCGAACCTTCAGATTGCCTCCTGGAGATCGATGAGTTTTACGAAGAGTGGAAGTTCGTGAGCCGCTATTTTCTTTGCACCGTAGTGGGGGAGGGAAAGATCGCTATGACGGAGCGGGAAATAGAAGTCGGCATGGAACCTCGCTGGCTCCCCATCGATGAGATCACAGAGATCTTCTCAAGGCACGCGGATTACACGGATACGGACGAGATGCGAAGAGGTATGTATCTTCGTGAGTATACTGCGCTAAAAGAACTGATGCCGATGCTGATAGCGCGATAAGCCCTTGGATGCGTGTGTCGGGCTCGATTTTGTTCTGATGGCTGAATAACTAAACAGGAGAGAGAAAATGGTACTTAAGAAACTGCCATATAACTTCAGTGTGTGTAAGGTCTCTGATGCTTCCGGCATCGACCTTAAAGGCGAGTTTGTATTCGTCGGGAAAACCGATGAAGAGCTTTCTTTGGTCTGCCGGATCGAAGACGTACCGGAGAATACGACAGATAGAGATGACGGATGGAAGGCCTTCCGGTTTGAGGGTGTTCTGGATTTCTCACTGATCGGGATCCTGTCAAAGATATCGGGCACCCTGGCTGAGAATAGGATCGGGATCTTCGCCGTATCGACATATAACACAGACTATATCCTCGTGAAGGAAGAGAACTTCGAACGGGCGATGGAAGCTCTGAAGAAGGCCGGATATGAGGTTTACTGAAGGAGAAGAACATGATCACTTTTCAGAAACTAACTGAAGAACAACTGAATACCTTTATCGAGATCCGTATCCGACAGCTTCGTGAGGAAGGGGCGACCGAGGATATCGATCTTGTCCCGCCGCTTCTCGACTATTATCATCGGCATATGGCGGACGGTACGTTTGTATCCTGGCTTGCGATGGACGGGGAGAAGATCGTCGGCACCAGCGGCATGTCCTTTGTCGAGAAACCGCCGTATTTCAGCTGCCCGACCGGCCGGATCGGACTTCTGTCGAGTATGTTCTGCGATCCCGATTACAGACGACAGGGTATCGCCAGAGAGCTGCTCTCGCGTGTCGTCGAAGAAGCGAGAGAATATGGCTGTGGTGCCGTGCAGATCACCGCGTCGGATATGGGCGTGCTTCTTTATACCAGTTTCGGGTTTAAGAAGAACGGAAATTTCATGCAGTATAACCTGTAAGCGACAGCTTATACTTTCGGCGGGGTCGAGATATTCTTGCTCTTGGCTTCTTCGAGCAGACGGATGAGTTCTTCCTCGGTATGCTCGACAGGCAGTGCCTCGCCTTGCTTGGACTTCGTGTCCTTGGGGAAAGCTCTATGGAAGTTCTGCTTTCTGTATTCCTCAGGTGTCAGTCCGGTCTGCTTCTTAAAGGCCTGGATGAAGTGGCTCTGGGTCGAGAAGGACAGGAACTGCGAGATGGAAAGGCACGAGTAGTCAGAGTGTTTGAGCATGTGCTTGGCCGCCTCGATCTTCTTGATGCGGATGAAGTCACTTACGGATACGCCGGTCTCTTTCTTGAAGAGCTTGCTGAAATAGGCATCATTTAGCCCCAGATACTCAGACAGATCCGGGACGAGGATGCGGTCCTGAAGATGACTGTAGATATACTCGATCGCGCGGACGACGTGTTTACTGAAGATGTTGTCGAGGCGAAGGGCGCGCATCCTGGTGCAGTAGTCTTCGATGCATTCCTGCTGGATCGTGTCGAGCTGGGCGGTCGAAGTGGCGGCATCGCATTTCTGGATGTAGATGTCGGAGAGGGAATACGAGGTCTCGACGTCCATGCCGTAGTTGATGCAGTAGCGGGCGATCATGGCGATCGATATGATAAGGTGATAGCGGACATTTCGTAGTCTGTCCGGTGAGAGTGTACCGACACCGCGCAGTTCGGAGATGTGGTACTCTCTGACTTGCCTCATGACTTCTTCTGTCTGTCCTGTTGCGACGAGATCGTAGAAGTCTACTTCGTGCTCATAGGAAGAGCGCACCATAAGGTGTTCTCTTTGCATAAACAGCAGCCGCTGCAGTTCCTGATTGACGTCCTGATTCATAGTTGTGCCTCCTTCAGCAGGATACGACCATTGCCCTGGTAGCACCCTGTTCGTCCGGATAGGACGATTCTTAACAACCCCATACGTAAACAAAGTTACAACATTATTATGACATAAAGTGCAAATTTTTGGTATCTCTTTTGTCAAAAAGTATTAGAATAAAATCAAGTCGGGAGTCGTGTGAAAAGACAACCCCAATGCCTCCGTTAGAGAAAGTTTGCCATCTTTCTGACGCACACATCTCTGGCTCCCAGCTTGTTGACAACTTTCTGCATTATTCATGACACACTTTATGGTGCAGAAAACGATTTCTTTACGATCCCGCTGTCATTCACGGCGGGATCCGTTTTTTTCTCAGTGAAAATTTAAGTTTCTATATGCCAGAAACACAACAAAAAGACAATGAATATGATATCAGCCGAGTCCGAGAAGGGTGCCGATCAGGTGTACACCGTATGCGGCGATCCAGGCGATCACGCACTGGAAGACGACGATGATACCGGCCCATTTGGCTCCGAGTTCTCTCTTGACCGAGGCGACGGCTGCGACACATGGTGTATAGAGCAGACAGAAGACGAGAAGCGCCATCGCGGCCAGTGGGGTCAGAAGCGTGGTGATCGCATCTCCGGATCCGACGAGGACATTAAGTGTCGATACGACGCTCTCTTTTGCCATGAAGCCGCTGATGAGGGCGGTGGATATCTGCCAGTCGCCAAAGCCCAGCGGTGTGAATACCGGTGCGATGAAACCGGCTACGATGGCGAGGATGCTGTGGCTCGAGTCTTCTACGACAAGGTTGAAACCGGGATCGAAGGACTGCAGGAACCAGATCACGATTGAGGCGATGAAGATAATAGTAAAGGCACGCTGAAGGAAGTCCTTGGCTTTTTCCCAGAGGAGCTGGGCGACATTTCGGGCACCCGGCATACGGTAGTTCGGAAGTTCCATGACGAAGGGGACGGCCTTGCCTTTGAAGACGGTCCTTCGTGTGATGAGGGCGACGATGATCCCTATGAAGATGCCGATGAAGTAAAGAGAGACCATGATGAGGCCGCTGTATCGCGGGAAGAAGGCCTGGGCGAAGAAGCCGTAGATCGGAAGCTTCGCGGAGCAGCTCATGAAAGGCGTCAGCAGGATCGTCATCTTACGGTCGCGTTCTGAAGGGAGTGTACGGCTGGCCATGACACCAGGGACTGTACAGCCGAATCCGATGAGCATCGGTACGATGGAACGGCCGGACAGGCCGATCTTTCTCAGGAATTTGTCCATGACAAAAGCGATCCTGGCCATGTATCCTGTGTCTTCGAGAAGTGACAGGAAGAAGAAGAGCGTGACGATGACCGGCAGGAATGAAAGGACAGAACCGATGCCGATGAAGATGCCGTCTACTATGAGAGAACGGACGACCTCGTTGACATTCCAGGAGACGAGTGCATCCGCGACTACCTCGGTGAGCGCGTCTATGCCGCTCTCGAGAATGCCCTGGAAGAAAGCACCGATGACGTTAAAGGTCAGGAAGAACACAGCGGCCATGATGAGAATAAAAGCCGGAATGGCCGTGTATTTGCCGGTCAGGACTTTGTCGATGGCGCGGCTCCTCTGGTGCTCTTTGCTCTCTTTTGGCTTGATGACGGTGCGGTTGACAAGCTTCTGGATGAAGGTGAAGCGCATATCCGCGATGGCGGCGGAGCGGTCCATGCCGGACTCTTCCTCCATCTGAAGAATGATGTGCTCGAGTGTTTCTTTCTCGTTCTGATCGAGATTCAGTCTGTCAAGGACACGATTGTCGCCCTCGACGAGCTTGGTGGCGGCGAAACGCTCGGGGATGCCGGCTTCTTTGGCGTGGTCGGCGATGAGGAACATGATGCTGTGGAGACAGCGGTGGATCGCGCCACTCTCGTTCTCATCACAGAAGTCAAGGCGACCGGGGCGTTCCTGGTATTTCGCGACGTGAATGGCATGGTCGACAAGCTCGTGGATACCTTCGTTCTTGGCCGCCGAGATCGGTACGACCGGGATACCGAGCTCATGCTCCATCTGGTTGACGAGGATGGAGCCGCCGTTTCCGCGGATCTCGTCCATCATGTTCAGGGCGAGGACCATCGGGACATTGAGCTCCATGAGCTGCATGGTCAGATAGAGATTTCTCTCGATATTCGTGGCGTCGACGATGTTGATGATGCCACAGGGTTTCTCGTCGAGGATGAACTGTCGGGAGACGATCTCCTCGGCGGTATACGGGGACATACTGTAGATACCAGGAAGATCGGTGATCTCCGTATCCGGATGGCCCTTGATGGCGCCGCTCTTGCGATCGACGGTGACGCCGGGGAAGTTGCCGACATGCTGGTTACTGCCCGTAAGCTGATTGAACAGAGTGGTTTTGCCGGAGTTCTGGTTGCCGGCAAGTGCAAAGGTGAGTGTCGTGCCGTCAGGGAGAGGATTCTCGTCTGCCTTGACGTGGTATTTGCCGCCTTCGCCGAGACCAGGGTGGGCGATGATGATACGGCGTTCTTTCTTCTTCTTGCCGTCTGTTTCCTCGGAAGCTGAAGATGTATCCGTGGCGGCTTCCTGATCAAGTGGGTCGATCTTGATGAGCCGTGCATCGTCAAGACGAAGGGTCAGTTCATATCCGTGGAGGCGAAGCTCCATCGGGTCGCCCATCGGTGCGAGCTTCTCGAGCTTGACGCGGGCACCGGGGATGACGCCCATGTCCAGAAAATGCTGGCGAAGAGCGCCTTCACCGCCTACTTTCCTGATGGTTGCATGTTGTCCGGTCTTCAGTTCGGCAAGATTCATATGTGTTTCCTCGATTGTGTTTCTAGTATGTGTTTGCCCGTATGACGGAAATCGCTCATTTCTTTGCGGCGGCTCAGTCGATCACGCGGATCTCTTTGATGACGGGCTGGTCTTCCGCCTCGACGGCGCCGTTGTCGCCGGAAGGGACCTCGGCCAGCTGGTCGATGATCTCGATACCCTCGGTGACATGACCAAAAGCTGCGTACTGCCCGTCGAGTCCCGAATTATCCTGATGCATGATGAAGAACTCGGTGGAAGCGCTGTTCATGTTGTTGGCGGTGCGGGCCATGGAAATGGTGCCGCGGGTATGCTTGATCGGGTTTGTCTGGCCGTTGGCGGAGAACTCGCCGATGATGTTCATCGGCTGCTCGCCGGTCCAGTTGGCCGGAGCGCGTCCGCCCTGTACCATGAAGTCCTTGATGATGCGGTGAAAGGTGGAACCGTTATAGAAGCCCGATTTGGCGAGATTCAGGAAGTTCTCGACCGTGTTCGGCACATTGTTGCCGTCGAGTTCGAGCTTGATGACACCGTAACCCTCGACCTCGATCTCCACGTGGTGGATACCGATCTGCTTCTTCTCGTACTTGGTTGAGGAGCAGGAGGGAAGAGCAAATACGAGGATGAGGATCACGATTCCGATCACGATATCGATCAGAATTCGCTTGAAGCGGGCGTCTCCGCTCTGGTCACGGATCAATTTGTCGAATAAATTATCAAAAAAACCTCTCATAGTTCATCATCCCTTCTGCCTTATATTCTTAGGAGTCCGTTTAAGGACTGTTGTTTGTTATTCTTTCTTTCAGGAGCGGCCTTACAGCTTCACGTCGTAGAGCGGTTCGATCGAGAAGGAGCGCCCGCTGAGCTTATGGTGGATATTCTCTCTCGGGATCCTGCCGAAGAGAAGTGTCGAGGCGAAGAGCTGCTGATAGCGGACTTTGCTGCCTCGCAGGTTCCGGAAATGCAGGTTGTACTGATTTCTTCCGTAGTTGCCGTCTCCGATGATCGGATGCCCGAGATGTGCGAACTGGGCACGGATCTGGTGTGTTCTTCCGGTCACGAGCTCGACCTCGATGTCTGAGACGTCTTCTCCATCCGGACCGGCTCCGCTATAGACCTGAAGCACGCGGTAGCGGGAGGTGATAGGGAGGTCTTTGTCTTTCGGGACGTCGTGGATGAAGACATTCCCCGTCGGGGGCTTCTCCAAGTAGGCGGAGATCTCTTTCATGATGGCCTCGTCCTGACAGATGACGTTGTTTCCGACTGTGGGCACGCCGCGGACAAGACAGCGGTAACGCTTCGTGATCTTATCGGCCTTAAAGAGCGCGATCGCGTCCTCGAGGGCTTTTTTGTTCTTCGCGGTCAGGATCAGTCCGCCCGTATTCATATCGATCCGGTGGCACAGGTCAAGTGACGGATTGTGGTAGTCGCGGCGGAGAATGTCGATCAGGCAGTCGCCGCTCATACCCTTGCCGCCATGTACCGCGAGGCCCTGGCGCTTGTTGACCAGGAGGAGATCGTCGGACTCAAAAACGACCTTGTAGTCGTCAAATCCCTGTTTCTCGGACGAGTCTTTCTTCGCGGGAGCCTGCTCAAATAGAGTATCCGGGATCCACAGCTCGACATGGTCTCCCTCGCTCACGACCGTATCGGACGAGATACGCTTGCCGTTGATGCGGATATCCTTGTGCTTCAGCGCTTTCTGAAGCGAAGAAGGGGTCAGGTTCGGGAACTCCAGGATCGCCGCGCGGATGACCTTCTTGCCGCTGTTTTTCGCTGATACTGTAAAATCTCTCATGTATAAACTCCGTATTACTGCGTGAGATCACACGGCGGATCGTCCGGGGAGATACCCCGCAGTTAGCATTTTCGAACTAAATAAGCCATGCATATTATTGACTATTTTGTTCCAAATCTCAATACATGATTTATAATATAATAACTTTCTTTAAAGGAGATCGAGATGGAGAAGATAGCATGCCTCGTCAGCGTGAAGAGTGCTTTTGAAGAGGAAGAGAAGAGATATGAAGGGACCTTCGAGCAGTCGGAGGAACGGATCCGGCTGTCATGGATACAGCCGGAAGAGAATAAAGGAGAGGGGGAGAGCCGCTTCCTGCTGTCATATCGTGTCGAAGAAGGGATCCTCCGGATGACTCGGCAGGGAGCAACGGAGATGGAGATGACCTTCCGGGAGGGGAAAGTGACCGAGGGAATCATGACCACCAGTCACGGAGATTTCGACCTCAAGATGGAGACGTTCCATATCCATTTCTTCCCGGAAGCCGGGGAGGAGGAAGAGAATATCGACGGCCAGGATTTCCTCGTCAAGAAGGCGATGCTCGAGTATGATCTTCTGTTCCCGAATCAGGAACCGATGCGGAATTCGATGTTTTTTAAAGTGCATATTGCCAAATAGAAAATTTATGTATAAAATCTATCGGTAACTCTTTCGAAATCTGTTGACAAAGGGTTTTCATTAGTGCATAATATCATTCGCGCCTCAGGGTTTAGTGTGGCTGCGATTATATTAGAGAAATCTAAGATTTGTATTGGAGGTGGATGCGATGGCTCATCCGAAGCGTAAATGGTCGAAAGCTAGAACTTCTCGTCATAGAAGTGCCTGGAAGCTCGTGTTGCCAGGATTGGTAGAGTGCCCCAATTGCCACACTAAGATGTTGCGCCATAAGGTTTGTAAGACCTGCGGTTATCTTGATGGCAAGGAGATCATCAATAAAGCTGATGAGATTGCTTGATAGCTGATCAATT
>JAFZVE010000066.1 GCA_017617995.1 Clostridiales bacterium | reverse complement strand
GTAAGCGGTTGGTACTGGTGATAGCATCCGCCGTCCGGGAACTGTGTGGAAGCGATATCGATGATACGCTCCTTCGCACGATCCGGGATCTGATGTACGAAACCGAGGATATCCTGGTTGGAATCACGGAAGCCCATACCACGGCCGATACCGGACTCGAAGTAGGAAGCGGAACGGGAAAGGTTAAAGGTAACCATGCACTGATACTGGTTCCAGATATTGACCATACGGTCGACCTTGTCGTCCGGCGTGGTAACGTTGAGGATACCGAGGAGCTTGTCCCAGGAAGCCTTCAGATCAGAAAGACCTTCAGCAACCTTCTCCGGTGTATCGAACTTCTCGATCATGGCCTTCGCCTTAACCTTGTTGATGGTCTTGCCGTCAGCTTCGAACTTCTGATCAACAGGCATTTCGACATAACCGAGGATGAAGATAAGAGTCTTGCTCTCGCCTGCAGCAAGTGTGATCTCCTTATAGTGGGAAGCGATCGGGGACCAGCCGTCTGCGAAAGAGTTTGTAGCCTTACCGGCGAGAACGGCTTCCGGATTATTAAATCCGTTATAAAGTCCGATGAATGCATCGCGGTCTGTATCGTAACCGTCGATCGCATCATTTACGGAATAGAAAGCGTAGTGATTACGTCTGTCTCTGTATTCTGTCTTGTGGTAGATAACGGAACCGTCTACCTCGACACGACCGGTCGAGAAGTTTCTCTGGAAGTTCGTGCAGTCATCCTGCGCATCCCACAGGCACCACTCGGCAAAAGAGAAGAATTTGAATGTCTTTGCAGAAGCGCCCTCGTTCTTGAGAACGACCTGCTGGACTTCTCCATCATAGCCGTTCGGTACGAAGAATGTCACTTCCGCAGAGAGGTCATTCTTCTTACCCTTGATGATCGTATAGCCCATACCATGACGGCACTCATACGCATCGAGCTCTGTCTTTACCGGAGACCATCCCGGATTCCATACTGTACCGTTGTCGTTGATATAGAAATAGCGGCCGCCCATATCGATCGGTACATTGTTATAGCGGTATCTGGTAATTCTGCGAAGACGTGCATCCTTATAGAAATTGTAGCCGCCCGCTGTATTGGAAATCAGTCCGAAGAACGCCTCAGAGCCAAGATAGTTGATCCACGGATACGGGGTCTTCGGTGTCTCGATTACATATTCACGGTTTAAATCGTCGAAATGTCCGAACTTCATGATATGTGCCTCCTTGATTTGTAAATTTCAGGTATTTATATCATACAATAAAAAAACGCGAAACGGAACGTTTCGCGCTGGCTTCCACGCAAGAAAAATCACTGTTTTTCAAGTCAAATCGGCAAAACCCAAATAACTCCGAACTCGAAAACGGTTTCGCATAGTTATTTACAAAAGTCTCATATGGTCAGTGCAAACCAAGGAGTTCTTCCATTCCGATGACGAACTGCTCTCTAAATTCTTCGGGAGTCAATATATCTCCGGCCAGATAGGCATCCAGGAGGCGCTTGATCTCCGAATCGGCGTAGCGGTCAGTCTGCGGATCAGACGGGATCCGGATCTTCTCCGCTTCCGGTACCAGGATCGCGTAGGGATTCTGTCCTCCCAGAAAATCGCTGATGAAATTCGGGTCATCTGCGCATCTTTTCATGATGCTTCTGCTGTTTACGAATCTTCCGTCCACAGCAAGACCGGTCAGTGTATCCGAATCGAGTGTCAGAACACGAAGCACATGTGCCGCTGTCGCCTTCTGGTCACAGGAAGACGATACCATCAGCCAGGTTCCTCCGTCGTATGTCGCAGAGGGAGCCGGTACGATGCTCCATCCCGTGATCTCCGGTTCTTCGGTAGTAGTTTCGGCTGTCGGATCCGAAGAATCCGACGAAGAGCCGGTCGAACTCTCATTTGTTTCCGGTTTCTCTTCGTGTCCGGGAACATATCCGATCACATCCGCTGCCGTCTGTAGTGAACCGAAGAACATCACTGTCATATCCGTGTTGATATCACTTCTCCATTCCCGACTGAAGGGCTCTTTCTCCCCTGTCAGAGACTCGGCAAACAGAGATTCCTGAAGAAGTATATACTGGTCAAAATCACTGCCGACCACGACTTTTCCGTCCTGTGACCAGGCATCGTCATGTCCTGCCCAGAAGACATCATGCAGCTGTTGCCGGTCGGCCAGAAGCTTCACCGCACCCTCCGAATTGATATTTACATCATGGGCGAGGTCCAGGATGGACTGCCAGTCAGCAAGAAGTGATGCGACATCAGCGGGCTCATACACGCCGATCGTCTGTGCGGCAAGGGCACGATTATATATGATCACGGAAGGGGCAATCTCAAAGGCCAGTGCTTTTACCGCATGATCCTTATCAACAGCCATTTCATAAGAATACTCAAACTGATCATACAGATCCGAATTCGAGATGCCCAGCTGATTGACGGCCAGAGTCTTCTCCGACTCAGCCCATTCTCCAAGATGGGAGGCATCCATCATAAACAGATCCGGACGTTTCTCTTCTCCCTGTAGAGCTTCGTTTAGCGTAGCAAAGTAGGCATCCGGTTCCACGTACACATATTCATACTCGACATCCGTGAGATACGTGTTCAGTATTTTCCCGAAATCCTTATCATAGCCATAAACGATCAGTGGTTCTTCGGACTGATCTTCGATCGAAGTCGGAGACGTCGGCTCCGTGGTCGGTTCCGTCTCACTCTCCGAAGGCTCTGTCTCCGTCTGTGTCGGCACTACGGACGTCTTGGACGAGGACTCTTTCGTAGTTTCTTCCGTCACCTTCGTGGTCTTTTTCTTGCAGGCACAGAAAGGCATCGCCATCGAAACGGCGAGTAACGCAACTACGATCTTTCCTGCCTTCATATGTGCCTCCGTTAATCTCGGTTGTATACCTGCAAATGTATTACTAAGTAAGTTTACAACAATCTTTTACCGCTTTCAACAAAAGTGACTCCTTGCTTATGCGCGCTCCTCGAAAGAAATCCACGTCGCTGATCCTCGGCCTACGGCCCGTGGAATCGCACATTGGGATTTCTTATCGAGGAATTGACAACAGCGCGTTTTCATAATAAAATTTCTCTTGTCTTTGAAAGACCATCTGGGGCATTAGCGCAGTTGGGAGCGCATCACACTGGCAGTGTGGGGGTCAGGGGTTCAAGTCCCCTATGCTCCACCAAAAAGAGGTTATCTCAAGTCATGAGATAACCTCTTTTCTATTGAAATAATAAAGAAAAACTCTTCGATGCCTCCGCAGGGCAAAACCCGAGGACCAGCGAGAAAGAGTTTTTCTTTTTTTGCTTACTCTACAGTAACCGACTTCGCGAGATTCTTCGGCTTATCGATATCGCAGCCGTTTTCTTTCGCCACATAGTATGCGAGCATCTGCATCGGTACGATCTCTACAACTGCCGAGAACAGAGTGTCGATCTTCGGGATGAAGATGACATCGTCAGCTTGGGAGAGGATCTCCTGGTTTCCTTTGAACGCTACTGCCAAAACTTCGGCGCCACGTGCCTTGACCTCAACAATATTACTAAGTGTTTTCTCCATGATGGACTGGTTACAGCACAGTGCAATGACCGGCTGATGTTCTTCGATCAGTGCAATGGTACCGTGCTTGAGTTCACCTGCAGCATAAGACTCGGCGTGGATGTAAGAGATCTCCTTCATCTTCAGCGCTCCCTCGAGAGCGATCGCGTAGTCGGTATTTCTTCCGATGAAGAACATGGACTTCGTAGCGTGATACTTCTTCGCCATTTTCGGGATCTTCGGGTTCATATCGAGTGCTTCCTGTACACGCTTCGGGAGCATAAGCATCGAGGACAGGTGATGGTAATAATCGGCATCCTCGAGTTTATCCAGCGTTCTTGCGATGTATACCGCGACCAGATACAAAACGGAAACCTGTGTCGTGTACCCCTTCGTGGTTGCTACGGCAATTTCCGGTCCGGCCCATGTGTAGAGCGTATCATCTGCAAGCTTGGCAATGGTGCTACCGACCACATTAACGATCGCCAGCGTTCTTGCGCCGCGAGCTTTGCACTCCTTCATGGCAGCGATGGTATCGGCCGTCTCACCGGACTGGGAAAGTACGATGAGAAGCGTGTGCTCATCGATCAGCGGATCACTGTAACGAAGTTCACTAGCGAGTTCGCATGTAACCGGGATACGGCAGAGCTTCTCGATCGTGTACTTGGATGCACAACCGGCATAGTAAGCAGAACCACAGGCCGTGATCACGATCTTGTTAACGGACTCGAGATATTCCTTCGACCATTCGATCTCATCAAGAACGATCTTGCCGTCCTTGATACGCGGTGTGATCGTCGCCTTGACGGCACGTGGCTGCTCGATGATCTCCTTGAGCATGAAGTGCTCGTAGCCGCCTTTTTCCGCCGCTTCGATATCCCATGTGATACGGGCGATCTTCTTGGTGATCGTCTGTCCGGCCGGATCGAATACTGTCACACCATCCGGTGTGATCTCGGCGAACTCACCATCATCGAGGTAGATGGCATTTCTTGTATTGGCAACAAGTGCGGTAACGTCAGAAGCAAAGAAGTTCTCACCTGCGCCGACGCCAAGGATCAAGGGGCTGGCTTCACGGGCCACAACGATCGTGTCCGGCTTATCTGTGCAGATAACACCCAGAGCGTATGAACCGGAAAGACGTGCAGATGTTTTGATTACGGCACGGCGAAGATCTCCCTTATAGTACATCTCGATGAGGTGAACGATGACTTCTGTATCGGTCTCACTCTCGAAGTGATAGCCCTTACTGATCAGTTCTTCACGAAGACAGATATAGTTCTCGATGATACCGTTATGTACGATCGCGAAACGACCGTCATTACTTAAGTGCGGGTGCGCATTGGTGTCTGTCGGCGCTCCATGTGTCGCCCAGCGGGTATGGCCGATACCGATCGAACCGGGACAGGTCTTGCCGTCCTCGGTCAATTCACAGAGATTCGCGATACGTCCACTTACCTTATCGACCTTGATCGTTCCTTCGTTAAGAACGGCGATGCCTGCAGAGTCATAACCTCTGTACTCCAGTTTCTTAAGGCCGTCAAGCAGGATCGGTGCTGCCGGCTGTGTTCCTGTATATCCAACGATTCCACACATACTGTTTTCTCCTCAAAACAAAACAGGCGCGATGACTCGCGCCCGCTTCTTATTTTCTAATGATAATGCTTTCTCTTTCCGGACCGACCGAGACATAAGTGATCGGACATCCGATAGCCTTCTCGACCGCAAGTACATAATCCTGAGCCGTCTTCGGAAGATCATCCCACGTGCGTGCACCGCTGATATCCGTCTTCCAGCCTTCGAAGTACTCGATAACCGGCTTACAGTCGCCTAGTGCGACCGGGAACGGGAAACGATCGATCTTTTCGCCGTTCAGTTCATACTGTGTGCATACCGGGATCTTATCCATGTAGCTCAGCACGTCGAGCTTGGTCAGGGCAATCTCTGTCGCAGCCTGAACCTCTACGCCGTAGCGTGTCGCTACGATATCGAGCGGACCGACACGACGCGGTCTTCCGGTCTTCGCACCATATTCGAAACCGGCCTTACGGAGTTCTTCTGCCTCGTCACCGAACATCTCGCATACGAACGGTCCCTCACCTACGCAGGTGGAGTAAGCCTTTACGACACCGACTACGTCCGTGATCTTCGCGGCCGGGAATCCGGAACCGATCGGAGCATAAGCCGCCATGGTGTTGGAAG
Organism: Clostridiales bacterium; assembly: GCA_017617995.1. Taxonomy (GTDB): domain Bacteria; phylum Bacillota; class Clostridia; order Saccharofermentanales; family Saccharofermentanaceae; genus Scatonaster. The sequence continues at coordinate 71,503 of JAFZVE010000066.1, read as the reverse complement.
AAGTGGTGTACGGATGAATACCATAGTCGAGGTCACGGAGAGATCCGAGCTGAGCCTCGAAGAGGATGGTCTTGCCGTTTGCCGAAGCATCCTTCAGCCATGCACCTGTATCGCATACGAACGGCTTGATCTTCTCGCAGGCTTCGTCGAGCCACTTCTCGAGCATCTCCATCGTATACGGAGCCGCACCGTAGACCTTCGTCAGAGTGAGGTTCTTCCACTCCATGAGATCCGCAAGATGGGAGAGAAGATGATCGCGATAGAAGAGTTCACCGGCGAGGATCGTCTTCTTCTGATACTTGTCCGAGTAGAAAGGCGCGATGCCCTGCTTGGTCGAACCGAATTTCTTATCTGCGAGACGCTGTTCTTCCAATCCGTCCAGGTCTCTGTGCCAAGGGAGAAGAAGTGAAGCACGGTTGGAGATCTTGAGGTTTTCCGGTGTCAGGCTCACGCCCTGAGCCATGACTTCGTTCATCTCTTTCCAGAGGTTCTCCGGATCAAGAGCGACACCGTTACCGAGTATATTCACCACACCGTCACGGAAGATACCTGACGGCAGGAGATGGAGCGCAAACTTGCCCTTCTCGTTGATTACTGTGTGTCCGGCATTGCCGCCGCCCTGAAAACGGACAACTACATCGTAGTCCTCCGTCAGCAGATCGACCATGCGGCCCTTGCCTTCATCGCCCCAGTTAATACCCACGATTGCGCAGTTTCCCATAGTTTTGCCTCCTATATTTCTTATGTGTTTTTCTCAAAAGCAATGGTGTCCCGAATACTCCATCAAGACACCATTGTCAATACCGTCACATTTTATACTCTATATATATGCAATTGTCAAGATTGGACTTCGGCAGCCATCCCCGTCCACTTTATTCCTGCGTTTCTTCCTGTTCCTCTACTTCCTCCGGCTCTTCCGGGATCGGTCCGAGGACCATATCTGCGAAGTTGATGGGAAGTCCGATCGTCGGCACTCTCACCGCGCCGGCCTTCTGCTTGCCCGGAAGGATCGTGATCCCCTTCTTCGGCAGGATAAAGGACAACGTCATATCTGCACTGATCGCACCCGGATCGACCTCACCTGTATCACAGTCCACACCGGTAGGAATATCGATCGCGATCACACGTGCACCACGGATATGTCCTTCCTCGATCTTCGCCGTGATCTCCGTAAGATTCGGCGGAAGCGGCCGGGTGAAATCATATCCTGTTCCGATGATGCCATCCACGAGGACGCACGGCATGCCCGGTTCCTTCTCATAGATCATGCGCGAGATTCCGGCCTGCCATACTCCGGGATCGAATTCCGATGCCGGACGGATCTTGATGCCGAAGCACTCTGCCGCCTCACGGTTATTTTTTACGACAGGAGAATGCTCGGTCCCAGGAAAACAGTCCCAGATCGTTACGTTATATCCGCGTGAATGGAGGATCCTCGCGGCCACATAGGAATCGCCGCCGTTCATCCCCTTTCCGGCGAAAATATGGATAGGTGTCGTCACAGCCTTGGCTACGGAAACACACGCGTCTGCCACGGCCAGTCCCGCGTGTTCCATCAGGACTGAGATCGGCACATGGTACTCCTGAGAAGCGACCCGATCAAGCTGGCGCTGTTCCTGTCTCTTAAGGGTCATGCGCACACGGCGAACCGGTTCATAGGGTTCCTTCGGCGGCGCCGGATTCAGTATGCTCTTCTGTGGCCAGAAGGGGCTTTCATTCTTTCTCATTCTTCCTACCCGCTTTCCCCTCATATTCGAAGTCCTTCGTTCTTTTTCCGAAGAAGAAAGGCTTCACTTCTATTTTATTGTATCATTTCATTTCCGATGTGGTCGAGTGCTTTTACCACGGGAATCGTAAGATAAGCGATCAGGGCACCCGCCAGGGATCCGGCCAGCACCAGATACGGAAGATAGACGACAACATAGAGTGTGCGCGTCACCAGAAGCGCAGCGGCAATCTGCCCGATCCCGTGGCTGGCAGCTCCGCCGATACTGACACCGAAGATCGACACATGCGGCATATCTGCGAGCACACACATCGTCCCCCATGCCGCAAGGCCGCCCATCAGGGAGAAGATGCATCCGACGATATTCCCGCCGAATGCCAGAAGCAGGAGGGAGCGCAGGAGGGCTACCAGAAGGGCTTCTTTTCTTCCGACACTGTAGAGCGTCACAAGGATCGCTATATTGGCCAGTCCCAGTTTGAAGCCGGGGATCGGAAGGATTCCCCGCGGCAGTAACCATGCCTCGAGGATGCTGAGCACCAGAGCCAGAGCCAGAAGAATCGCAGTCTTCGATATGTCATATGCCATACTCGTCTTTCTCATCGGGTCACCACATCCACTTCCCCGGAATCGGTCACGCCCGTTCCGGATACGATCTGCACCACGACACGATTCGGCAGGCACACGGCGCCATCTCCGTTTTTGCTCAGTTCTCCGGTGTGCATACAGATCTTATCCGGACAACTGCTCTCCTTGACATATACTTTTTCGGAAGAAAGAAAGATCACCATTTCACCGGAAGAGGAAGTGATCCGGTACTCCATCGGTTCGGCAAACTCAGCCATATCTCTTTCCAGGATTACCTGTCCATCCATGGTGATCCGGACGACACGGCTCTTACTTGCCATTGATCTCTCATATAAAACGGATGTCAGTATAAGGATCCCGCACAGAGCGATAACACCTCCGATGATGACACCGTCTCCCCAGGAGAAACGGAATCTTCGCTTCGGAAGATCCTTCTTCCTAGCCGAAGTATTCGATTGTCCATCCTTCTTGCTCACGTACCTTCCCCTCAAGCGATGAAGATACCCATAATGTACCATTTTCCGAGCACAAGATGCAATCGATGCGAAGATAAGAAGCCAGTTTCCTCGCCCGTTCACTTCCTGATGCGAAGAGCGCGGTCGAGAGGATATCTCCGACAGTTCCATCCGAGCCAATGACGGTCGCCGACAGAAGATCCGTATCGGCCGGATAGCCGGTCGATGTATCCATGATGTGTCCGTATCGGACACCCGCCTCCTCGAAATACCGCTCGTAGGCACCGCTGGTGATCACGGACATTTCTTCGTCTTTGGAAAGAGTGTACACACAGCAGAGTTTCGCCGGGTCGAGTGGCGACACGACACCGATCGTAAGCTCTTCATTCTTCGCCCATGCGCATATATTTCCACCAAGATCCAATATGATCCTGGTGACGGAGAATTCTTTCATTCTCTCCATCAGCATCACGCCGATCGCTCCCTTGGCCGCACCTCCGAGATCGACCGCGGTCCCCTCTTCCACATAGGCATAGGAATCAGAAAGCAAGTGGATCCGCCTGTAGTCGACCCGCTGTATCGTCTCTTCGATCTCGGAAGAAGACGGTACATGCGGATCCTCTCCGAATCCCCATAGATCCATGACCGGTGCGATCGTCGGATCAAAGAGTCCTTCTGTCTTTTCCGCATATAGGCACACGGTCTGAAGCAGTGCATATGTCTCTTCGGACAGGCATACCGGGTTTTCTTCGCTCGATTGATTCAGTTTCGCGATCTCGCTGCTTCCTATCTGACGGGAGAGTTTCCCTTCCATCTCCGTAAGAAAAGCTGCGCCCTCTGCCACAGCCTTCTCGGCTTCTTTTCCTTCAGCGGTGAGCGTGACATAGGTATCAAGTGCGAATATCGTCACCGATTTTGAGGGAAGCTTCGAAGAACACCCGGAAACAGCTCCGCAGAGTGTCGACAGCAGGATCAGACACGATACGGCAAAAGCCCGTCCTCTCCGTTGAATCAGGGAGAGTACGGGCTTAGCTCGGAGCTCGTTATGGCTATTTAGAGTCCTAGTCGAGATAACTGATATCATGTTCTTCTTCCAGTTCTTCTTCCTTCTCATGCTTGGTATGCCGTCCGTGGAAGATCGCGTAGATATTACAGGATCCGGCAATGATCAGGACGATTCCGCAGATCAGTGCCTCTGCCCAGAATACGACATACTGTTCGGCCAGACGGGCAGACCGTTCGTAGTAAGGAACCGGGATTCCCTCCCCTCCCGGATAGGAATTCTTAAGCGGGAAGTATTTCTTATAGAGACGAAGCACATGGAAGCGGTCAGTGTTGTTGATGACCAGAAGTGAAGACGTATCTTCCGAATAGCCGATGGTGTCGGACAAGGCCTTCGTCAAGTCATTACAGGCAATCTCGTTGATTGGATCGGTAAGAAGAACTTCGTAGCACGTCACGGCCAGATCCTCTACCTTGACCGCGCCTTCCATCTCGATGGTAGACTCCGGAGAGAGGGATCCGTTGGCGAGATAAGCAAGCTGCGGAAACTGGATATAGGCGCGGGGCTGTGTCACTCCCGTTGTTTCTGCTATCGTATCGGTTCCCTCGTTCACGACACCAACTACCTGATACATCGTACCCTGGATCTCGACAAAAGCACCGAGGATCTCATAGGAGCGGAAGAGGTTCCATGCCAGCTGCGTATTCAGAACGATCGTATATCTGTCACCGTTCTCATCCGGGAGAAAACCACCGCTCTCATAGCGGAACGGATGAACGACGTTATATGCACCGCCTACGCCCACGACTTCGCACTTCTCTACCGAACCGGTCGGCGTCTTGTCGAGGAAGCCCTGCGCCGGATAGGAAGCCACCGCAGAATAGCAATCTTTCCAGAGATTTACGATCTCGTCCGGTTTCTTGCCATCCTTGCTCTTGGACGTACTCGTGGAGGATTCAGTCAGATCGAGCTGATCGTGGATCTGTGTGACCTTCTCAATATCCAGACCGTTTTCCATCTTTCTGGGTGCCGATCCGTCTCCGAGGATCTCACCGGGGCCTAATACGCTCAGATAGCGGTACTGCAGGGATTTCGACTCGAAACGTTCGGCCGCGTACTGCAGAGGCTGCCCATCCAGCACCTGATTGATCCGGACCACGGAAGCCACGGAGAGTACGATTCCTCCGATCACGAGGATGAAGGGAATCCCCATCAGGACATAGTGGGATCTGCGACATATGTCGCCCCATTTTCTCTTTATGAACTTTTGAACTTTCGCGCGGAATTCCATCAGTTCGATTCTCCTTGTGCCAGACGTACCTGTTCACCATTTGTTATCGGTTTGCCGGAACGGACGATGCAGTATGCATAGCTGATGCCCGCACCCTCGATCGCGGCCGATGTCGCATCCTCGGCCAGAAGCTTAACTGCTACTTTTCTCGCGATATAGCGCTCGCCGAGCGGACTGTTCTTCGTAACAAGAATATAGATGAAGTATCCTTCCGTATCCTGTTGCAGCGCTCCCTTCGGTACTACATTCTCATAGGAACGGTTCGAAGTGGAGATCGTGCAGTTTACCGTCGTCGCTCCCGGTGTCAGATAATACCCGGTCACGGTGATCCTTACGATGCTGGAATTCATCGGATCAAGCGGATCCGGACGGATCGATTCTACAAAGGCACTGTCACAGTAGTCCGTCTTGACTTCGGATCCGATATACATGCCCTCGGCATCCTTCTTCGGGATCGAACACTCGATATAGTATCCGGAATCCAGATCCGCGATCGTGAACATGACTTCATCCTTTAGGCAGGTTGCGTTACGGGTGACATTAATAGACGTGACCATACCGGAGATCGGCGCTGTGATCTCAGTTACTGCATAGTATTCTTCGAGACGTGCAATCTCCTTCTCATATTCTTCTTTTTTCTTCAGTTTCGCTTCCCACTCATCTGCCTTCTGATCACTGGTGATACCGGCATTTGTCTTCGCATCCGACAGTGTCTTTCTGGCAACGGTCAGTGTGTGCTTCGCGTCCGAGAGAGTACGTTCTGCTGCCTCTACAGTGGTGATAGCATTGAAGGTCGCAAGGTCAGCGTTTTTCTCTAAAAGCTCGTTGTTCTTCGACTCGATCTCAGCACTTTTGTCTACTATTGCGTTGGCAATTTCGGTGACTTTCGACATCGCAGCTTCGTATGCCGCATTTGCATCATCGAGTGCCTGCTGGGCATCGGTAACTGCCTGATTCGCCGCATCGAGTGCCTCCTGAGAGAACGCAGGATCCGCCGTGTCTGTAATACAGGCGGCAAGTGCCTCTTTGGCCGCATCGAGTGCTACCTGGCATGCATCGATCTGCTCCGGGTAGGCATCTCGCGCCACCTCTGCTTCGTACTTCTGTCCTTCAAGCGAGTTCTTATCTTTCTCGAGCTGAGTGATCGTCTCCTCCAGGCTCCGGATCTGCTCCTCGCATTCAGCAATGGCCTGATCCTTATTTCTCGCGGCGTCAAGAGCTTTTTCCGCTTCTTCTACAGCCTTTTCCGCATCGATGACCGCCATTTCATCATTGTAAAAGTCGCTGTTTTCAGACGGTTTACGTTCATCGTATTCCATCTCCTTCTCGAGGTCTTCGAGATTCTTCTTCGCCTGCTCCAGGTCTTCCCTGTTTTCCGGGAGACTGATCGTCGCCAGTGTATCGCCCGCTTCTACCATTCCGTAGAGATAGACGCCGATATCGCCTACCGTGATCTCGCCGGGTGCTTTGACGGTCTTTTCCTGATACGTCTTGACCGTGCCCTGCGCTCTGGTGATCGAGCTTAGTGTCGCACCGTAGATCTGCTGTGTGCTGACCTGCGTGAGCGTCATGTTCATGATGGTATTCGAGAAGAAAGTCAGGATCCCCATCACGATCAGGAAAGCGATCAGGGCTTTGACGATCCACTTCTTATTCTTCCTTATCTTTTTTTCTTCTGACATTGTCAAAAACCTCCTTCAAATACCTTCGGTCCTTATTTGATACCCGAGCGGGAAATACCTTCTACCAGATACTGCTCACCATACAGGAAGATGAGTAGCGGCGGGATCATGAAGATGAACGATGCGGCAAAAGCGACGCCCACCTCCGATGCATTGATCTGACTTAAGAATACGGACAGCGGCTGCTTACTCGCATCTTCAAGCAGGATCAGGGGCTGCTCGACCATGTTCCAGTAGTCGATAAACAGCAATATTGCCATCGCGTAGATCGCACTCTTACACATCGGGAGCGAGATCTTCGTAAATATATTCCACTCGTTAGCGCCATCAAGCTTGGCCGCTTCGATATACGAAGACGGGATCTGACGCATGTACTTACTTAAGAGGAAGATACTAAACGTGGAGAAAACACCCGGGAGGATGATCGCCCACCATGTATTGTAGATTCCCAGATTCTTCGCGATCAGGTAGTTTGGAACCAGCGTAACCTGGAAGGGCATCAGCATCAGGATAACATACGAGAAGAACAGAACTTCTCTTCTCTTTTTTCTGTATCTTGAGAAACTATAGGATGCCAGGCATCCGACCATGATCTGACCGAGTACGATCGGCACGACCAGCGCCACCGAGTTCCAGAACTTCAGCAGATACGTCGGGCTCAGGAAAAGGAGCGTCTTGTACTGACTGAAGGATACGAAATCCGGGATCATTTTCAGCTTCGGCGTGGAAGACAGATACGTCTTCGTCTCGGCTGAAGCGGAAGAAAGGCTGTTATAGACCGCACTGTAGTTTGTCTTGATCTCATCGGTCGACATAAAGGAGTCGAGAATCGTTAGCACGATCGGCATCAGGGCGAAGATGGCAACAGCCAGGGCCAGGATGACACCCATTGTCGTCCAGAAGCGATCTGCAATCGTTCTTATGCGCATGCGGCGCTTAGCATCGGCACGGCCCTTCTCATGGAGAGCTTCAAGTTCTTCGTCAGAGAGGCGTACGATCTCGACTTCTTCGAGATCTCTGATCGAGCCGTGATCGTGTACTTCTTCGGTTACGGGAGAGAGAGGCTGTATCGGAGTAATGTCATTCTTTTTCATAGCTTACTCCTCCGTATCTCTTCCGAGTCGGTTCTCTGCGATGAAGAGAATACCGACGATGATGATCATGGCGATACACATGATGATCGCCGCTGCGGTCAGTTTCGCATTATCCAGATGCGAGAACATATTGTTCATGAAATTCTGGAGCATATAGAGGGCATCGTACGGGTAGTCGCCTGCGAGAAGATAAACTTCACGGAAGATCTTAAACGAGTTGATCAGGGACATGATGCCTACGAAGAAGATCGTCGGCCACAGATACGGGAGCTTGATACTGAAGAATCTTCTTACCGCTCCGGCTCCATCCATCTTTGCGGACTCTAGCTGTTCCGATGGAACGGCCGAGATCGCCGAAATAAAGAGGACCATATTGTATCCGAGGTTTTTCCACAGGAAAAGAATCAGGATAACCAGTCGGGACCAGTCGGACTTCATCCAGTCAAGCTTATCGATCCCGAACCAGCCCATGTAGGTATTCAGAGCACCGTTGTAGCTGAACATGACCTGCCAGATCAGAACGATCGAGGCGACCGGAACCATCATGGGGTTGAGCATGATGCTGCGGAAGACACTCTTTCCCGGGATCTTCGAGCTCAGAAGCAGTGCCAGAAGAAGGGAAAGAAGAACAGCCAGCGGAACCGCCAGGCCCGCGAAGATCAGTGTATTTACCGATGCGGTACGAAAGGCTTTATTGTTCCAAACATTTACATAATTCTCGAATCCTACGAACTCTGTGTTCGTCGCGCTTCTCTGGAAGGACTGGACCAGTACGATCAGCATCGGTCCGAAGAAGAAAAGCAAAACCCCGAGGAAGCTCGGTGTAAGATAACCGGTAAAAACGAACCATTCACGAAGGGCTCTTTTTCTTCTGCCCTTGATCCGTCTTTTTCTTACCTCTTCGGGATTATATTCATGAGTTGCCATTGGTTTTCCTTCATATATAAGCACAGTCCAGTAACAAATTTAATTCTACCATACTGTGCTCTTCTGTACTTATTTAAGATTAAGTTTCTCTCTTTTTGAGGAGGGGTGGGAGCGAGGGGGGTGGGCCTCGCTCCCGGGGTATGAAAGTAAATAGAAGATAGTAAAAGGTTCTTTGCTATCTGTCTTCCGGGAGAAGGGGTATTGGAGGTTGTTTCTCCCTTTCGACATCTTTATTGTCTCATCGCGGTATGACTTTCAAGTGACCTTAAAGTGACAGTTCCGTCACTTGGATCTCCGGGGCTGAAAATCAACGCTCGTGGAGCAGCGTAGAGGCACGGTTCTGGATGTTCTTGCAGACATCTTCCGCCGTTCTCTGGTTCTCGAAGAATCCAGGAGCCTCTTCGTTGACGATCATCATGATACCCGGGTCAGTGCTCGTGATGGTACGGATACCCTCAACAAGCTTGACGAACCCTTCTGCCATTTCTTCGTTCAGGTCATAATTGTAGTACTCCTCGAAGAACTCCGGATCCCACTGCTTTGCATCTTCTTTCTCTTGCTGATACTCCTCGATATCTTTCTTATTCTTTTCATCAAGGGCCTCTCTCAGAAGCGGGACGGACCAGAAGTTATCCGCATATTCGATCTGCTGATCCTTCTCAAACATGAAGCGGATGAAGTCCCATGCCTCCTCCTGGCTCGCACAGGATTTCGCGATCGCCAGTGTCAGCATCGGCTGGGCCGACATACCGGATGCATCCGGTGCCGGCGCACCCAGGAATACTGTCTTCTCCTTCAGAGCACCGTAGTACTCCGCATATCCGCGGATATTGTAGAAGTATGCTGAAGCCATGGCCTGCATGCCTTCCTTGACTTTATCCATCGGGTCGACATATTCGTATTCGCCCATACCATCGCCGTAGTAAACGGCGCCACCTTCATTCGACGGGTGAAGTGTACCGTATTTCTTCGCGATTTCGAGAGCTTTGCGGAAATCCTCACTATCGAAGTTCACCGTCTTCTTCTCGTAGTCGATGAAAGCATCGCCGGAAACGCTGATCAGATTAGAAAGCAGGTCTTCACAGCTCATCTCTTCCATCATAGAAACATCCTCCGGCAGAGAATTGCCGATGCTCATAAATTCGTCATAGGTCCATGAGTCTCTGTCGCCGACGAAATCACGGTTGGCAACAAATCCGTGGACATCCACGCATACCGGGATCTGATACATCTTACCCTTCAGTTCAAAGGCGCGGAAAACATTATCGAAGTAATCATCACGATTAAACCCGTTTTCGCCGTCGATGAGTGGATTGAGATCGACAAGGACGTCGTCATTATTAAACTGGCTGAAGGACGAGAAGTTCAGAAGGATGTCCGGACCCTCTCCGGCCAGCATATCCAGATATACCTTGTCGGCCAGTTCTTTGGCCCCTTTATTGTAGTCTTGGGTATCATACAGTTCCTCACCATAATCCTTGATAAGGATTCTGGATTTATTCTTCGAATCCGTATTGTAGGAAACGATATAGTCCATGAACTTATCACTGTAGAGATCGATCGCACCGATCTGGATGATCGTCTTTCCGGCATGCGGATTCTTCTCTTCTCTGGAAAGCTTCACCAGAGAAACTTCCGAACCGGAATACTTCGCACCCGGATCATCGTCGTAGTTATAGGTGGTCTTGAGGAAATAGATCTCATCTTCCGACTTGATCGTGACACTTTCATATTGGATCGAAGCACGGTTGATGTCCGTCCAGTTCCAGTCAAGTATCATCTCACCCTCACTCTTCTTGTCGAAAAGATCGACCTTGCTGATACCATTGCTGGTGTTCATATAGTATCCATCAGCAGCCTCAAATGCGCTCCATATTCTCGTGCTGACTTCTTTGCCGTCTTTACTGATCTTACCGGTATTCACATCGACCTCATTGAGTGTGCATTTCGCTGACATCGACACCTCATCGTATTCATAAAGGAGTACGTAGTATTTCCCGTCTACCTTATAGAGGGTATCACCATTCATATCCTGAACACTGTCCTTACCGATAAGCTTGCCGTCCTTATCTACAACAAAGACTCCCGAGTAAGTACTGATAAGATAATTCCCGTTATCGAGAGGATAGACTCTTCCGCCCCACATGTCGCCGATCTCGGAATCCAGTTTGATTTCTTTAGAAGGCTCAAGATTTTCGTCAAGGAAAGTAAGTGCAAATGATTCCTTGCACTCACCCATATCATAGCTTGTAGCCAAGGAGACAAATCCACCGTCCGGAAGTGCCGTGATCGAGTTCAGCTGGGAATCCATATCGCCCTCGGACTTCTTAACAATATTTCCCTCGAGGTCAAACATGATGACTCCCATTTGGGAGTATGGCGCATACAGTTCCATGATCTGCTCATAGATCTGATCCATTTCGTCTTCTTTTGCATTCATATACAGTTGATTGATCTGATCTTCCAGGTCTTCCGGCATCTCGTACTGGATATTATATGTACCGATCAGTTTGTCACCGACCATCTGCACATTATAGATATCTTTATACGAGAGTTTCTTAGACTTGTCGACTTCCAGTTCGAGCGGGGTCTCTTCTGCCGTAAAATACGGATCAGTTTCCTGGACTATCTTCTGCTTGCCACCCTTCTTCTTTCCCTTACATGCGGTAAGAGGAAGGATCATGGAACATGTCAGAACTACTGCCAAAACATTCCTAACATACTTCTTCATATATATACCTCCACGGTTCTTGTCGAGTCTAGTATAGTCAAACTGTGGTTGAGAAAAATGAAAGATTTGTAATACTTGAGGATTTTCGAGAAAAATAAGTACCTCGTATCAAAAAGGCAGGATTAACGCTCGTTCACGATCGTCGTCGTCCGGTTCTGGATATTCCTACAGACCTCATCGAGGCTCTTCTGATCTGCAAAGAACGCAGCGGCTTCTTCATTTATGATGTCCAGCACTGCCGGATCCGTCGACTGGATGGTACTGACATTTTCTACCAGTTCCCGGAATCCTTCGATATGCTCTGTGGTGATCAGTGTCGGAAGATCGCCCATCTCCATATACCATCCGTATTCCTGGATCAGCTCGAGAGTATTCTCATAGTTCTCCTGGCTTTCCTTCAGTATCGTCTCATTGACGCGGTCAAAAGCTCGTCTGTTCAGCGGGATCGAGGTATAGGATGTCGTATATTCGAACTGGGCATCTTCATCAAACATGCGTCGGATGAAGTCCCATGCCTCTTCCTTGCTATTGGAAAACGCGGAGATTGCCATGGTCAGCATCGGAGCGGCCGCCATACCGGTCCCGTCCGGAGAAGGCATACCGACATAGACGACATTCCCGTTAAGGAGCGATGCGTTCTCCGCATACTGGTCGACTCGATAGATATATGTGTCCATAAGAGCCAGCATGCCTTCTTCCATCATCGCACGTATTCCTGTTTCCGGCAAAAGCAGACCGCTTTCGTTTTCATATAGGTTTTCTGATTCCGTATCGATCGGTCTTTCGGCTATACCATACTGTTTCGCGATCTGCAGGAGCTGTTTAAACTCATCTCCATCGAAATACACGACTTTCTTCTCATAATCGATAAAGTTACTCATCGAATTGGAAAGCAGGGACTCGAGAAGCAGGGAATACTCTTTAGGTTCAAAGACCGACACGTCGGAACCCAGCGACTCGACGATCTGCTGGAATTCCGGGTATGTCCAGCCGGATCTCTCACCTACCATCGATTTATTTCCCAGAAGTCCGCGGATATCGAAGCATACCGGCACATGGAAGAGCTTATCTCTCGTCTCAAAGGCCGAAAGAACATTCTCGAAATACTCTTCTCTCTTAAATCCATTTTCTCCGTCGATATACTTGTTCAGATCCTCCAGCACATTCTCGGAATTGAACTGGCTGTATCCCGAGAAGTCCACAAGGATATCCGGACCATTTCCGGCGAGCATTTCCTGATATACCTGATCGGAGATTGCATTGATCTGCTTAAGCGTGATGCCCGTTTCTTCACTCTCGACCGAATAGTCCCGGACACGCATCCTCGCTTTATTCTCCTCATTGGCATTATACGAAACGATATAGTCCATCAGAGCCGTCCCCGGCGAACCGATCATGCCCATCTCGATATAGGTCTTCCCGGCGTGCGGATTCTTTTCTGCACGCGTGAGAGTCGAAACGTATATGTTTTCTCCCCACTCTCCGGTCTCGCCATCCTGCTTCCACTCTTCTCTTATGAAGGACAAACGATCCTCCGAGTAGAAGCGGATGCTCGAGATGTTGTTATAGTTTACATCCGTGCTGTCCCAATTCAGGTATTCCTCCATCTTTTCGGTCTGAAGATCGAATCTCTCGATTCCGGCACCTGTGATCACGACCAGACCATCCTGACCGTCTGAACACATATTGTAGAAGTACTCGAGTTTTACTTTCTCGTCTGATATATTTGCTGTAGCCAGATCAATTTTCGTCAGATATCTTGTCACGCTCGAATAATCATCATCACTTTCGATAACACTGACATACACGTCTCCACCCGACGGATAGAGCTCGCCCTGCATATTCTCATCCACGAGCGATCCGACAAAAAAACCGTTCTTCGTTACCACAGCAAGTTCGCCATAGTTTGAAATGACATAGTCCCCATTCGCCGCCTGGCAGATGTAATTCGGGTAAAAATTCACTTCATCCGGAAGTCTTACAATGCCTTTCTGATTCCCGTCCTGATCGAATCTGTATATCGTACTCCTCATCCCGTAGATCGAATAGTCATCGTAATACTCATATTCTTCAGCCAGGATCAGGACCTCTCCGTTCCATCCTTCTGAAATGCTGGTGACCTGTAGTGAGGAGTCAATATCTATGGTAGAGATCATTTTTCCGTCGAGGTTGAATATACCTACGCCCTGGACATAGTACGCATTATACTGTTCGTAGAATTCATCGAGTTCTTCGGGAGTCATCTTCGATTCATCAAAATCGTCCCAGATATCAGCCGGAACCTCATAGGAAATCGAGTAAGAAGCATAGACTCTATCACCAATCAGAGTTTCTGCTGTGATGCTCTGAAACTCGACGATCTTATCTTCATCCGGCGTGATCTCAAGTTGTGCAACATCAGCATAAAAATATGGATCTGTCTCGGAGATGATCTCCTTTACGGGTTTCTTCTTTCTCTTACACGAAGTAAGAGGAAGTACCATCAACGCTGCCAAAGTGGTGGCCAGGATACGTTTACTGATGAATCTCACCACGTGCTTTCCTCCACTTAATCCCGATACTCGAGGATGCTCTTGGCACTGGAGAAGAATACCATCGCAGCAATAAGATTACAGACTGCAAGAAACAGGAAGACAATAACAAAGATCGTCGTAGATGCGATATAGAGCTCGTGTCCGATATTGATACCAAGTGACATCTCGAACATGAAGATAGCCGATACGACTGCCAATGCCAGAACTTTTCTGGAGAATTGCGAGTGGTTGAGACTCAGCGTCCGGACAGAGGCAACATAAGCCGCACAATAAAGAAGGATCGCTGAAGACTGGAAGATCGCTCCGTAAAATACGAATGAAGCCGGCAGCTGCGAGAAGACCGACACGATCGAAAGACAGATCGCACTCTCGATGAGGCACTTGAGCATCGGAGCAGCCGAAGCAAACAGGAGCTTCTTGACCGGTTTCCCCGGCATCAGGAAGATGAAAGGCTTCTGTAGTTCTTCGGCAAACCTTTCCGTGGGAAGAGTAAAGATACTCATATAACTTAAGACCGCCAGCGTGATCACTTCCATGATAAACGGGTACATCCCCTTTCTCATGAAGACATGCATGACCGCGCCAAGAAAAGTAGCCACGCCAAACATGATGACGGATATGCGATCCAAAAGAAGGAACGTGCCCTTGCTCTGTTCGGTGATTCTTCTCTGCATCAGCGCCACTTCTCCGGAACTGAGTCCGAAGAGATGGGTCTTTCTTCTTTGATGCGCATGTCCTTCTATAGCATCTTCTGCATCATGCAGGATTCCGTAGCCGTGTCCGATCGATGCGAGCACTTCTTCGTAATAATCGGAACTATTAAGCGCGATCAGAGCCAGACCCACGATCGGCATGACAAGAAGCAGACCCAGATAGATCATCGCCTGATATACCTGACCATTCATCATATTCACGAAGAACCCGGCAGCCCATCCGCCAAAGGGTACGACATGCAGCGCCGGATCCGTCAGGAACGGGATCACACCTCCCAGATTATTCCCGCTTCGCCATAGTGCGACGACTGCCCCCAAGATCACCGTACCGCCGCAGAAGAACATGGCGATCAGGATCAGTCTGCGGATATGGGGATGTATGGCAGTCGCGGAATAAATCGCGATAGAAACGACAGTGAGCGTAATTGTCAGCAGGATCCATGTTAAGAGCAATATCAGCAGATCCTTGGCCGAGATCGCGAAATAGTAGTGGATATTCGGAAGCTGTGTAATCAGGATCAGCGTGATGGGAATGCTGACGATCATTCTCCTGAGCATACCGTAGAGCAGCTCATGGGTCGGAGATATGGGCGCGACGAACATGAGGTTGATATCTGCCTTCGTGAACCAGTTGTTTCCCTTGACGATACCCAGAAGAAGGCCTACGAAGGAGACAAACATGAATGTGACGATTGAAAGGGCCTGAAACTTCGCCGGGCCGTTTGAGACCGGCGAAACTTTCCGAAAGTGAATGATCGTTTGATAGATGCAGTAGATCAGGTACAGTGAAACAAGCGACACACCGATCCAGAATGGCGGTTGCTTCTTCTTTTTTCGGAAGTCATTCTTCCACTGCTGTATGATCACAAATACACATGCATCCATGTTATGTTCTTTCTACGAGGCGTTCCCGCGAACGGGGCATGCCGTTATTTCTTCTTTTTCTTAGTGTTTTTCTTCTTCTTGGCTGTATTCGGACGAGTCACTGTATTACTGCGTTTCGCCGGAGCTTTGGCAGAAGATGTCTGCCATACCGAATCATAAGATTCCGTCTCGGCAAAGAAGATCCTCTCGAGAGATTCGGCCCAGACGCCGACCATTTCTTCCTTCTTGTGGCAGGAAAGGATCTGTCCCTTACGCATGATGTATGCCTTGTTCCAGATTCCCTCTACGGTTGAGATCAGGTGCGTGGAGATAAGGATCGCCACACCCTCTTCGGAGAGCTCGGAGATTATGACGCGGAGTTCCTTGATCGCATGCGGATCCAGCCCCATCATCGGTTCATCCAGAAGAATAAGTTTCGGATGCGGAAGAAGCGCACAGATGATCGAGACCTTCTGCTGCATACCCTTGGACAGATCCTTGCAGTAATAATCCAGCACCTCCGTAAGACGGAAACGTTCCGCCAGTTCAGAAGCATATTCTCTGGTCTTCTCTGCGTTCAGGTGATACGCGCGTGTGATAAATTCGAAGTGTTCGCGAACTGTCAGCATCGAGTATAGTTCCGGTGTTTCCGGTACATAGCCCAGTATCTTCTTCGCTTCCATTGATCTGACCGGATTTCCCCCGACCGTAACCTCACCCTCGAAGTTCACAAGCCCGAGGATACACTTCATCGTCGTGGACTTACCGGCACCGTTTGGTCCGAGAAGTACTCCGATCTCACCCGGATCCAGAGAGAGATCGACATTCTCATTAGCATATTTCTTGCCGAATTTCTTCGTCAATTTCTTGACTCGAAGCATGAACCCCTCCAAACAGAAAAAGAGTATAAGTCAGAAATAGTCTAGCATTTTTTGCTCCTTTTCGCCATTCTTTTTCTAAATATAGGGTTAATTATTGATTTTCATTTCCGTGTGGTATTAAATTAGGATATGATTTTCATTTGAGAGGAACATGTATCTCCGTCATACCGTGGCAAGCGGAGAGACCGGAATACCCCTTCACCATGGGAATTCCCCGGAAGAAGTGTTCTTCTCGAAAGGATGGTAGATATGTTTAAGATCGTTACCAAGAGACAGCTCAATGAAGCCGTCACGCTGATGGACATCGAAGCTCCTTACATCGCGAAGAAGGCGAAAGCCGGGCAGTTCATCATCTTCCGCATCGACGAATACGGTGAGCGTATCCCGCTGACTATTGCCGATACAGATCCCGACAAGGGCACCGTCACTATCATCTTTCAGTCGGTCGGTACATCGACTATTGCTCTTTCCAAAATGAACGAAGGAGATTCCATCGCTGACTTTGTCGGTCCTCTTGGCAATGCTACCGAGATCGACGGTTACAAGAATGTCTGCGTTGTCGGAGGCGGTGTCGGATGCGCCATCGCCTACCCTTCTGCCAAAGCTCTCTTCAAGGCAGGTGCACATGTGGACATGATCGCGGGCTTTAGAAACAAAGACATCGTGATCCTTGAAGACGAGATGCGCGCAGTAAGCCACAATCTCTATGTCACGACCGATGACGGTTCTTACGGGGAGAAGGGCTTCGTTACCAATAAGCTTCAGGCACTGATCGACGCCGGAAACAAATACGATCTGGTCATCGCGATCGGACCGATCCCGATGATGAAATTCCTAGCAGAGGTAACCCGTCCGTATGGTATCAAGACGCTCGTCAGCCTGAACCCCATCATGATCGATGGTACAGGCATGTGCGGCGGCTGCCGTGTCACCGTCGGCGGCAAAATCCGTTTCGCCTGTGTAGACGGCCCCGACTTCGACGGTCATGAGGTTGATTTCGACGAATTGATGAGAAGAAATTCCTACTATAAAGCCCAGGAGCGCGAGAGCGCTTCTCATCCCTGCCGTATGCTTGCAGCCGGCGAAGAAGTGAAGGAGGAACAGAACAATGGCTAATCTTTCTCTTACCAAAGTCCCGATGCCGGAGCAGGATCCGAATGTACGGAATAAGAATTTCGACGAGGTCGCACTCGGCTATACTGAAGAAATGGCCAAGGAAGAAGCGACCCGCTGCCTGAACTGCAAGAACCGCCCCTGCGTCAGCGGATGCCCGGTCAACGTACGCATCCCTGATTTCATCGCGCAGGTCGCTGAGGGCAATTTCGAAGAAGCCTATAAGATCATCACCTCGACGAACTGCCTTCCGGCAGTATGCGGTCGTGTCTGCACACAGGAGACCCAGTGCGAGAGCAAGTGCGTACGTGGCATGAAAGGTGAGAGCGTCGGTATCGGCCGTCTCGAGCGTTTCGTCGCTGATTATCACATGGCCCATGTTTCCGAAGCCGTGCCTGCTATCGAGAAGAACGGTCATAAAGTTGCGGTCATCGGTTCCGGTCCTTCAGGCCTCACCTGCGCAGGTGACCTTGCCAGACTCGGTTACGAAGTTACAATCTTCGAGGCTTTCCATAAAGCCGGCGGCGTACTGGTCTATGGTATCCCGGAGTTCCGTCTCCCGAAGGCGATCGTGCAGAAGGAAGTCGATAACCTCCAATCTCTCGGCGTAGAAGTGCGGACTAACTTCGTCATCGGTAAGACCATGACGATCGATGAGCTTTTCGAAGATGGATACGAAGCCGTGTTCATCGGCTCGGGTGCCGGACTTCCGTCTTTCATGGGTATCGAAGGTGAGTCCCTCATCGGTGTATATTCCGCAAACGAATACCTCACCCGTGTCAATCTCATGAAGGCTTACCTCGATAACTACGACACACCGATCCGGAAGAGCCAGGCTGTGGCTGTCGTCGGTGGCGGTAACGTTGCGATGGATGCCGCGCGTACCGCGAAGCGTCTCGGTGCGGAGCACGTTTACATCGTGTACCGCCGTTCCGAAGAAGAGATGCCGGCCCGTGCCGAAGAAGTGCACCACGCGAAGGAAGAAGGCATCGAGTTCATGTGTCTGAATAACCCGACCCGTATCCTGGGTGGTGAGAACGGTGAAGTCCGTTCCATCGAGGTCATCTCCATGGAACTCGGCGAACCGGATGCCAGCGGAAGAAGAAGACCGGTCGCGATCCCTGGATCTGAGCACGAGATCGAAGTGGATACCGTCGTCATGTCCATCGGTACCTCTCCGAACCCGTTGATCAGAAGTACGACTGAGGGACTCGATGCGAATTCCCGTGGCTGCCTCGTTGCAGACGAGACTATGGCCACCTCCCGTCCGGGCGTCTATGCCGGCGGCGATGCCGTGACCGGTGCCGCGACCGTTATCCTCGCCATGGGCGCTGGTAAGACCGCGGCTGTCTCGATCGACAAATACATCAAGGAGAAAAGCAACGGCTGATCACGGACATACGTCCATGGGCACTGGCCGAAGACTTAATACATGCGAATTGTAATACTTGACGGATACACCACAAACCCGGGAGATATTTCCTGGGCTCCCTTTGAAGCGCTCGGCGACCTTATTACTTATGACTACACCGCGCCGGACGAGATCTTCGAAAGACTTGACGGAATATCCGTCTGCCTTACCAACAAGACCTGCTTCCCGAAAGAGGTTCTGGAGAAACTCCCGGATCTCCGCTATATCGGTTGTCTGTCGACCGGCTTTAATGTCGTCGATGTGGACTACTGCCATGAGCATGGAATCGTCGTGACCAATATCCCCGAGTATGCTACATTCGCGACGGCGCAGATGACTATCGCACTCCTTCTCGAAATCGCAGGCAAAGTCGGTCATCACAGTGATCTGGTACATCAGGGAGTCTGGACGAAGAACCGCGATTTCTGTTTCTGGGACGGCACGCTTACAGAGCTCTGGGGAAAGACCCTGGGACTCTTCGGATTCGGAAAGATCGCTTCCCGTGTGAGCCGGATCGCGTCGGAACTCGGCATGCGTGTCCTCGCCTGTCGCCGAAGTGAAGTCACGGATGAGATGCGTGCGGCCGATCCGCAGGTCACCTTCGTCGATGCGGATACGCTCTGGAAAGAGTCGGATATTCTCTCCTTCCACTGCCCATTGACCGCGGATACCACAGGTCTTGTTAACGAAGAGACCATCTCGAAGATGAAGGACGGCGTGATCCTTCTGAACACATCCCGCGGACCTGTCCTCGACGACGCCGCCGTCGCAGAAGCTCTCCATTCCGGTAAGATCGCCGCACTTGGTGCCGATGTCGTAAGTGTCGAACCGATTCGGGAGAACAATCCTCTTCTTTCTGCTCCGAACACCTATCTGACTCCGCATATCGCGTGGGCACCGAAAGAAACGAGACTCCGCCTGATCGACGTCGCCTCCGGAAATCTCCGCGCCTACCTCGAAGGAAAACCCGTCAACGTGGTCTCCTGACCGGTCTTTCGTTGTTTGTCTTTCTTCCGGCGCGGGTTGATTTGGCATATATATAAGAATGTGGTATCCTATTGCCGTTTGCGGAACCGCTCCCCCGGGCCATCGCGCTTCGGGCACGGAGCATAAAGGAGAAGACGAATGATCAAAAACGCAATATACGTGTTTCTTATTTCGATGATCCCGGTCGTGGAGCTTCGTGGAAGCATCCCGATCGGCTGTGGCCGTGGCCTTCCATGGTATATTGTCTTTGCCGTTGCCGTGATCGGCAACCTCCTTCCTGTTCCGTTTATCCTTCTCTTCGTCAAAAAGGTCTTCGACTGGATGCGGAAGTATCCGAAGCTCAAGAAGATCGTGGATTTCTGCGAGAACAAGTTTGCCAAGAAGGTGGAAAAGGCCGGAAACACGGCATTCTGGACACTGGTCGGTTTTATCGCCATTCCCCTGCCGGGGACCGGTGCGTGGACCGGAAGCGGAATCGCCGCCGTCTGTGAAGTTCCGTTTAAGAAGGCCCTCCTGGCCGCCGTCATCGGCGTCCTGATCGCCGCGACCGTCGTGACCATGATCTCTTACGGTGTACTCGCCGGCCTGAGCTTCCTGCTTTAAGTTTCCCGCATCTGACAGATATCTCTCCTAACAACGAAAGGCATGCGCATCCATGGGCAAGACAGGCGTCGACCAGAAACAGTTCCGTAAGATGACAGAGGCACCGGTGCGTCCCCTGATCCTGAAGCTCGCGATCCCGACAACCGTCAGTATGCTCGTGACCGGTATCTACAATACCGCCG
Organism: Clostridiales bacterium; assembly: GCA_017617995.1. GTDB lineage: Bacteria > Bacillota > Clostridia > Saccharofermentanales > Saccharofermentanaceae > Scatonaster. The sequence continues at coordinate 50,721 of JAFZVE010000066.1, read as the reverse complement.
ATACCTATTTCGTTTCCCAGTTAGGCAAGAGCCAGTCCGGCGCCGTCAGCGTCGTTTTCTCCCTGATGGCACTGATCCAGGCCATCGGATTCACACTCGGCATGGGATCGGGAAGTATCCTCTCCCGTTCTCTCGGCGCGAAAGACACTGACACCGCGAGCCGTGCGCTGTCGACCAGTTTCTTCTCCGCACTCGGCATCGGCGGACTGATCACGGTCTTCGGCCTTATCTTTATCGAACCGATCATGAACATGCTCGGCTCGACCCCAACTGCTCTTCCATATGCGGAGACCTACGCCCGCTATATCCTTCTCGGTGCACCGATCATGATGGGCACCTACGTACTGAATAATCTCTGGCGATGGGAAGGCAAAGCCATCTTCTCCATGATCGGTATCGGATTCGGTGGTGTACTCAACATCTTCCTCGACCCGCTCCTCATCAACGTCCTCGATATGGGCGTCGCCGGTGCCGCCATCGCGACACTCATCTCGCAGTGCATCTCTTTCCTTCTGCTTCTGGTGCCTGTGCTTCTCCATAAGAACATCGCCAAACTCTCGATCCGCTATTTCTCGAAGAACCTGTCTTTTCACGGGAACATCTGGTTCACGGGTCTCCCCTCTCTTCTCCGTCAGGGTCTGGCCAGTATCTCCACGATCTTCCTGAACCTGCAGGGCGGTGACCTCGCAGGCGATGCCGCACTCTCGGCCATGGGTATCTTCTCAAAGGTGACCATGCTGATCTTCTGTGTTCTGCTCGGCATCGGCCAGGGCTATCAGCCCGTCCTGGGCTTTAACTTCGGCGCGAAGAAGTGGGACCGCATGAAGACCGCCTTCCGCTTTACGTGGATCTTCGGCACTTTCGTGATGCTCGTCTTCGCCGTACCGCTTTTCTTCTTCGCCCCGCAACTGATGCCTCTCTTCATCGACGATGCCGAGGTCATCTCGATCGGCACCCGTGCCCTTCGTCTCGAAGCCTTCATGCTACCGCTTCTTGCCGCCAATGTCATGTGTAATATGACATTCCAGTCTATGGGGGAGCGCTTCAAAGCCTCTTTCCTTTCCTGCCTTCGTCAGGGCCTGTACTTCATTCCCCTGATTCTCCTTCTTCCTTACTTCTTCGGAATCTCAGGAATCGAAGCTGTCTATCCGGTTTGTGATCTTCTGACCTGTCTGACCAGTCTTCCCTTCGCACTGCATTTCCTCTATGCACTCTCGAACGGGCGTCTTCCTGCCCAACAGGAAAGTGCGCAATAATAGCATTTCCCCCCTCAGACATTCTCCTCCACACAAGTAGGATTCTCTTTCTTTTCCATGTACAATAGGTTTCGTGGATTTTTTTTCATCTTAGGAAAAAATATCACCGTTTCATGTGTCTAACTATTGAAACCAACGATCGGACGGGAAGAATTGAAAGACGAAGTTTTCTTTAAAAGAATAGAGAAAATTCGCGGCAAGATGTATGCCATCGCTTACTCTTACTTTTACAGTGAGAGCATGGCGGTCGACATGGTAGACGAGGCCGTGTATAAGGGGTATCTCAAGAAGAAGACATTGAAAGAAGAAGCCTTCTTCGAGACCTGGATGATCCGTATCCTGATGAACCTGTGCTGCACGCAATATAAGAAAGCCAAGCGGCACAGAAGCTTCGAAGAATACGTAGTCGACCACGAACCTTCTTCGGATTTCTCTTCTGAAAGGATCGAACTGATCGATGCGGTTTCACACCTTCCGGAAGATTACAGAAAAGTAATCACCTTGAAGTATTTCGGAGAATATACCACACAGGAGATCGCAGATCTGCTTGGCATTCCTTTGGGTACGGTCGGCACTCGCGTACGGAAAGCTCTGGCCCTTCTCAAAGCAGAATTGGGAGAAGACGAAACATGAATATAGAAGAAAGATTACAAGCGCTCTCTGCCGAGACGAAATCCCTTCCCGCGCAGATGAATACAGAACGAATCACACGTCGGGTCAAGAGACGTAAGATGGTCCGCGATATCGGCATAATCGGTAAGATTGCCGCAGCACTGTTTATCGTGTTTACGGTATCGATCGGTATCGGAGTCAATTCCTCTGTCGTTTTTGCCAAGACTGTTACAGAGTTCCCAATCATCGGAAGCTATTCCCAGCTTCTGATCGTCCGCCCGGAAATCAAGAAAGCACTAAACGAACACGATGACCTCGAAGAACCGATCAACAACGGACGGCTCCATGAAGTTTCCATCTCTGTGCCCGGAAAGAATTCTCCCATCACTCTGACACTGGATTCTTTCCTGGCAGACGAGATCGCCCTTACCGGCTTTTTCAAGCTCGAAGGCATCACGGATACGGACGGATATTACGCTCTCGGCAAGATGCGCATCACGGATCTTCGCAGTGGGGAACAACTTACCGTCATCGAGGAATTGCGTCCATTTGACAGTGATGGTGATCTGTATATGAACCGGTATTTCTGGAATCACCCTGCCATGAATATCGCTTTGGATTTTGATCTGGAAATCGTCTCCGATGACTACACACATCGATCGGTTATCGAAACCTACCACATCGAACTGCAGAATATTGATATCAATCCGGCGTTACACATACCACTGGATGAGACTGCCCTGGTAGAAGGTCACGCCGTTCATCTCGATGAACTGCTCGTTTCCGAGAACGGTACAGTCATCACCTACGATCAGCCCGAGGATTTTCAGCTCAGTGTACTGAATCTCGAGATCACGGATCCGACCGGTGAGATGGTAGTCTCCCGTTCACTTCCGGGGATCTGCGAATTTGAAGAAAACGGTGTCATGCATCACATCCTATCCTCTTTCTACTATCAGGATATCGATACAGTCAAGATCCAGGTCATCTCCGCATACTGCTCCTTCTTCTACGATGAATATGTCCGTATCGATCCTGCTTCTCAGACGGCTACTTTCCACGGAGAGAACATCCCGATCCGCGCCTATTCCAGCCATGCATCCTATGCGGACTTCGGCCTGCCGAAAAACGATTATCTGGATTCGATCGACACCATGTTGTTCCTGATCCCGTCCGAGAATATCCCGGATCTGACTTCGGCATACTTCCCCGTAACCAATGAGATGAGCTATGTCGGTTCCTACCCGCACGTGGCAATAGACGATACAGAGTATCTCGTCATCCAATGCCCGACATACTTCGTAAACGATGCAGACCAGTATTACTACTTCATCCAGGGCACCGAGCCCACGACCTATCCGGTCGAGAATTCGTACGAAGTAACTATCCCGTCGCATGGCTGATTCAGCGCTAATTTCGAAACAAGGAGAGAAAAATATGAAGAACAAGATCGTTGCCATTATTCTGGTTTTGTCCCTGATTATCCCGACGCTCTGCGGCTGTTCAAAGAGTGAAACTACGGCAAAAAACAAGAAAAAGAGCCATTCTGCCAAATCTTCCGAGGCAGAAGACGAGATCTCTGAAGAAGAGGAAGCGGAGATGGAAGGAACACCCGCTTCAAAATCCCCTACTGCTCCATCTAACACGGACTTTCTGGTCAATCATCCGGATTACAGCATCGCTATTAGTGATCGCCCGGATCTGGCAGACAGTATTAATCATAATCGTCTCCAAATGGTCAATCTCGTCGATAAGGGCCTGCACTCCGGCTTCACCTTTACTCTGGAGTCTTACATGGCCGATCCGCTCTGTTTCTGCTTCTTCGTCAAACTTAGTGGAGATTTTCCTCAAGAAGACAGGCTCTTGCTCCATAATATCCGGATTACGGACGCCGATACCGGCGAAGAATTAGACATCCGCACCTCACCTATGTATTTTGACGAGTCCGGCACATTGTATTTCGGAGAGATCTTCTGGAATAAGGCCTGTACAAATTTTGACATGGATGCCGATCTTCTCCAGCTGACTCCCTCCTATGATGAATATGTCCTCGAGTCTTATCACTGGGAATTCCGCAATGTAGAGTATGCTCCGTTAAAGACGCTCTCCGTCGATAAGGATTATTCAATCGCCAGCCAGACGCTGCACATCCGTGATGTCCTTATCAGTGAGAACTGCACACAGGTCCGCTTCGACAATATCCCCGCATCTTACATTTACACACTTAATACCCTCCTTCTCGATGACAAAAATGATGTCCTTGCCGCTCCGTCGTACAATAGTCCCTTTTCCTATGAGTTTAAGGGGGATGACGGAAACTGGATCTGGGTCAATCTGCTGAATTCCATATACTATCGTGACGTTGAAGATTTTACACTCTACATCTCGGATTTCGATGCAGCTATTTCAGACGGACGGATCCTTAAGATCAACGCCCGTACGCAGACCGCTGAATACGATGGACGTATCATCGACATCAAAGTATATACCGACCCTTCACAAGCCGACTTCGATCTTTCTTCGATCGATCCATGGGGCATCCTCGGTTACCCGGTCTTCCTTGTCCCGTCTTTGGATCTTCCGGAAATCAATGCCATATATGACTGCGATTTGCAGAGTTATTCCTACATGGATGCCGCTTACCCTCATATCACAATCGACGGCACGGATTATATCGTACTTGCTTACCCGGAATACTATTCGACTCCGGATGATTCCTGCTACTTTTTCGTTTCAGGAAAAGAATCACAAATCTACGATATTTACGATTACATCGATCTGAAGATGTCCGATGCCCAGACGAGCTGATCTTGCGGATTTCGTGATACTCTTTTGTCCGAATTCATATGGGGTGGTCTCTTCGCGATACACGTATGAGACCATCCTGTTTTCTATTCTCCCGTGATCTCACACCACAGCCGCGTCCGCATCTCATTGAGCGCGTATCGCGGATTCTCGGGCAGTTCGATGTGAAGATGCTCATACCATGACTTCCACAGATTCTCGTACACGTTCTTCTCATCATAGAGGATCGGCAGATTCACACTCTTCAATAGCGTCACCATCGTCCCCTCCTCCCTGTGCACAGCCGCCATCTTATGCGTCTTGTCGTACAGAAGAAAATTGGCATCCGAGAATCTCTTTTCAAAGTAATTCGCCAGAGACGGAAGCACCCTGTTTCTCGGGGTAATGCAGGAGATCAGGACATCCGTATATGATCGAAAATGAAGCTTGCCCTCGATATTCTTCACTTCCGTTCTATAATTCCCGGAAGTTTCGAGAACTGTAAATACAAGTGGGGCCTGCTGTCTCTCCTTCTCTCCGAGACGTCCCTCTCTTGCTGCTTCTTCCCAGTCTTCCGGAGAGATCACCGCACGTCCCAGCTGATATCCCAGGCGGATGTACCGGAAGAGGAGCATCTCCTTATTCGGCAGATGTGTCAGAAACACTTCCTTCACGATATCCTGGGCTTCCATACCGATCTTCTTACTTAGCGACACATAGACACTCTGGGCCTGCTGCCAGTTCGTCGCGATCCATGTCGCTGTCTCTCCGAGGAGGGGCAGTCCCTCTTCAACGTATATATGTGTCGGCACTTCTCTTCGCACATAACTTGCATAGATGCAACAAAGAAATCCTTCAAAAGTCCCGTCATATATGTATTCCAGGTCCATATCCATATCCGGCCCCTCCTTTCGCCATGCGAATTTATGTTCGTTTTTGTTTGTGAGGCCATTGTAAAACCGAACATTCGTTTTGTCAATGGGGCAAAAAAAAGAGCGGGCATTTTTCTCTCCCGTTCCTTTTTTCTATCAATATCTTATTGTTCGCCGATCCTGCACTCCTGATTACAGATCGAGAGCACACTCATACGGTGTGTCACAATGATGACTGTGCGATCCGTCATCGAGCGGAGATTGTCCAGAAGTTTTCTTTCCGTCTTCTCATCGAGTGCACTTGTCGCCTCGTCCAGAAGAAGGATCGGGTGCGAAGAGAATACCGCTCTGGCGATAGCGATGCGCTGCATCTGGCCTTCCGAAAGACCGGCTCCACGTTCACCGAGCTTCGTATCCAGACCTTCCTTTAGCGTATCTACGAATTCATCTGCGCAGGCGATCTGAAGCGCTCTGCGGATCGCGTCATCTTCCTTCATCTTCTCCGGATCCTCGAAGGTCACCACCTCGCGGATCGTACCGGACATGAGCTGGTTGCCCTGCGGCACATAGGCGAAGAGCTGACGTCGTGCATCCTCAAGCGGGAGTCGCTTCCCGTCAAGCTCGACGTAGCACGTCCCGGACAGCGGACGATAAAGACCCATAAGCAGGCGGAGGGCCGTGCTCTTGCCACATCCGGAATGCCCTGTGACCGCCACATAATCACCCTTGCCGATCTTTAGAGAAAAGCCGTTGAGGACGAATGCATCCTTTCTTTCCTTCTCTTCTTTCTCTCCTCCGCCATAGGAAAAGTTCACATTCTCGAATCCGATACAGCTGAAGTTCTCGACGCCATTCGTGGACTTCAGTTGCAGAACATAAGGCTCAGTCTCCATGAGACGCTCTGCGCTGGCCAGCATGGCGTAATATCGCGGCATGATCGCCGTGATGTTCGCGATTGGTGACTGGACCTGTCCGATCAGCTGGAGAACTGCGGTAAATGTACCATAAGAAATCGTGCCCTGCAGGATCCCGTAGCCGCAGATCAGGGCGCCGATCAGGAAGACGCCTCGGAAGAATATACCGTACGCGATCTGCGCCAGATTATAGAACCACACTCTCCTCATCTTCGCTTCGTGATGTCTCTTCATGCGAAGATCCGCACCCTGCGATACACTCTCTTCCTTTGCAAAGGAGCGGACCACGACCATATTCTGAAGGTGCTCGGTCATATAGATCCGAAGTCTTCCGTCCGTCTCCTGGATCTTCTTATGGAGGATCTTCATGCGGTTCCGGAAGAGCATCGCAACCAGGCACACGATGATGCCGGTCGGAACTACGATATAGGCCAGGATCGGACAGAGGATCAGGAGATAGATCAGCGCGCCCAGAAGCTGGACGATCATGCCGATCAGATCCGGGATGATCTGTGTCATGTTATCGGAGATCACATGGGTATCCGACGTCAGGCGGTTCATCCATTCGCCGGAATGTGTCCCGGAAGTATAAGCGTAATCATCCCACAAAAGAGTATGGAACAGCCTCGACTTAAAGGCATTCTCGACCTTACTCTGTGCATAGATCCGTAATGGCCGGTAGAATGCGCGCAGGACAAGCTGGATGACGACCACGCAAACCAGGAAAACAGCCATCTTGCCAAAAGCACTCATATCTTTCTCAGATGCGCGATCGACAACGCCACGGAGCACGGCAGCCTGCAGCGTCGCAAAGAGCGCCAGCGCGATCTGGATCAGCGTCAGGAACAATATGCTCCATTTCTGCTTTCCTGTCACCGCCCACAGATATTGAAGAGTCGGCTTATTCTTCTGTTTCTTCGTCATCTTCTCCTCGTCTTATCCTCTGCGCAATATCTTCTTCCCCAGTTTTTTCGCCAGGAGCCACGCTTTCTTAAAGAAGATCCTTACCGGTCTTGTGACACACCAGAACCAGACATAGATCCGGTAGGATCGATCGGTCATACGCACGATCCTTCCTTTCCGATTGACCTCGGTCAGTATGCCCATGATATCCTCCAGTCGGACGTTCTTCTCTGCATTGACACAATTGTCCCCGATACAGACATACATATCGCCAGACTTCTTCCACACCCGGTGAAGGACGTACTTCATTTCTCCCGAGGCAGCTCTTCTCCGGAAAAGCACTACATCCTTCGGCTTCGGCATCTCACCCGGCTCGAGTCTTCTCACGGTAAAGGCATCCCGGTTCTGTTTGATCAGGGGAAGCATGCTCGTCCCGACATTTCTGTACGTCAGTTTTCCGAACTCGGCAAGATACTCTTCAAAAGAGAGCCGGCTTCCCTCACGCTCCGATTCCATAAATCAGATTCCTCCACGTTTGATCAAATACAGGATCAGCATGTGCACCGGATAGATCGCATAGAAGGCATACTTCAAGATCTTTCCGCGTATGAATCCACGTTCCCCATTATATAGTGAAATCGGTATGAATGCGATACCTGCCCGCCAGGAAGTCAGGGCCGAGCCCACAAGTCCCATGAGGAGTTTGCTGTTACGCAGACCATATATCGCCAGGATCAGGCCATAGCCCTTCACCCCGTAGTCGGCATGTGCATAGGAAGCGACCATGAGAAGGCCTACCGTGATCAGTACACCCTTGATCTGTTCCTTTTCCTTGAAGTGATCCAGTGCCCAGATCCCGAGAAGACCGAAAAGCAGCGTGAAGAACACATTCTGAGACTTATAGTTCAGGGCCGCTCCACCGTGAAGGAGATTCCAGGGAATCTCGGAGAAAAAGGCAAACGCCGCCAGATTCCCCGCATACTTTATCCGGCTTCTCGTATGGATGAATCCCTCCACGAGAAGAAAGCAGAAGATCGGAAAAGCCAGTCTTCCGACGAAACTTCTGAGGATATACATCCACGTCAGCTTATGTCCCTGAAATTCGATAAGTGGCGCATATATCCATTTATACTTCGACAGTACATGTCCCGAAGTGTGATCGATGAGCATCGAGATGACCGCGATCACCTTAAGAACACTTCCGCTTAATCCTCTGCCCTGAGGCTGCGTCTTCTCTCCTGACTTAGCCGTGCTGTCTCCCCAGTTCCTGCTTTTCAATGCATTCCGTTCCATGCGACCTCCGCGGCTTCAATATCCATATTGCAATGCAGGTGATAAAACTTCGTCTCCTTCATGAGAAGATCGATAAGATGCATCGTACAGGTCAGACCCTCTGCCGTTTTGGGTCTGTATATCTGCTGCAGAAGCATCGGGTATTTCTCCATCGGATCGATCTGATGGATCTCATTTTCCACTCCCCTGTCCAGAAAACAGATCGCTTTCAGCGGCACGGCTTTATTCGTACTCAGATGGTGCTTCCCGTCCCAAGGCGTTCCATATGCCAGGACTTTCCCTTCCTCGATCCGGATCAGGGGCTTATCGTCGTTGATCATCTCGGCACGATCACCGAAATACTTCCTCCACAGACGCGTATGCGTAGATTTTCCCGTTCCGCTTACCGCCGTGAAGAGATACCCTTCCCCATCTACCGCGATCACGGACCCGTGGAAAAGGATCACATTCCGCTTCGGTATTTCATCTGCGATGTGCCTGTATACAGCCAGTTGCTCGAGGTATTCCTTCGGCCAGATATGTTTCGGAAGGCCTTCGAGTTCCCGCTCCCGGTCAGACTTGATCTGTTCTGTTTCCAGTTCCTCCGGCTGTACCTCAACACGTATCGGGTCCTCCACTTCCTGCTGCTCCTTTGTGCTCCTATAGGACGCCAGAAAGTCCACTGTCTGCGGATACAGACAGTGGACCTCCACCGGTTCTTCAGCAAGTGTGACATGGATAAATTTCTCATTCATACGCACATCGCTCATCGTATATTACTCCTCCACACCAGCTGCGGCCACCTGGCGTGTCTCCTTCTTTCTGATTACGATCTCATCGTTCTCGACATCCACGATAGCCGTCTCTCCCGATGCTACGACTCTATCGAGCAGCGCTTCGGAGAACTTATCCTCCACCATGGACTGGATGACACGCTTGAGCGGTCTCGCACCATACTGCGGATCGTATCCCTTCTTGGCCAGAAGATCTCTTGCCGCATCCGTAAGCTCAATGTCGATACCCAGCTCCTTGACGCGCTTTCTCAGACCGGATGTAAGCAGATCTACGATCTTGAGGATGGACTGCTTACCAAGCATTCTGAAGAAGATGATCTCGTCCACACGGTTGAGGAACTCCGGATTAAATGCCTTCTTGAGTTCTTCCATCACGACTTCCTTCGCTTCGCTATAGGACTTGCCGCCATAGAGTCTCTCGGCATCCGCCTCATCTGCAAACGGATCGTCCTTCTTCTCCGACGGAATAGAGAATCCGATATGACGTCCGGCTGATGTAGTCAGCATACGCGCACCGATATTCGACGTCATGATGATGATCGTGTTCTTAAAGTCCACGACTCTTCCCTGACCATCCGTAAGACGCCCGTCATCGAGGATCTGCAGCATAGAGTTGAAAATCTCCGGATGCGCCTTCTCGATCTCATCGAAGAGCACGACCGAATACGGCATCCGGCGCACCTTCTCGGTAAGCTGACCGCCCTCTTCGTAACCGACGTAGCCCGGCGGCGAACCGATGAGCTTGCTGACATCGTGTTTCTCCATATACTCCGACATATCAACACGGATCAGAGCATTCTCATTCCCGAACATGATCTCAGCCAGCGCCTTGGCCAGCTCGGTCTTACCGACACCGGTCGTACCCAGGAAGATAAACGATCCGGACGGACGCTTCGGGTCCTTAAGTCCCAGACGGGATCTTCTGATCGCTTTACTGATCGCAGTCACCGCTTCATCCTGACCGATCACTCGCTTCTTGAGTTCTTCCTCGAGTGTCTTCAGACGCTCGGCATCACTCTCAGTGATCTTCTTGACCGGGATGCCGGTCCAGTTCGCCACGATATCCGCGATATCATCCGGTGTCAGGGCCAGTTCTTTCTTCGCATCGGAGCTCACCACCTGCTGACGCAGTGTGCTGAGTTTCTCTTCAAGAAGAGTCTCCTCATCTCTGAGTTTCTGTGCCGTCTCAAAGTCCTGATTGTTTACTGCCTCCTGCTTGAGCCTCATGATCTCGTTGATACGTTCACCGATCTTCTTCGTCTCATCCGGCTCAGTTGAAGCCTTGATGCGCAATCTCGATGCCGCCTCGTCGATCAGGTCGATCGCCTTATCCGGGAGGAAACGGTCGGTAATATATCGGCTACTTAGGATGACAGCCTGATCGATGGCATCGTCCGGTATCTTGATCCCGTGGTGTTCCTCAAACTTGCTTCTGATACCTTTAAGAATCAGGATCGTATCCGTGGTGCTCGGTTCCTTGACCAGTACCTTCTGGAAACGACGCTCCAGAGCAGAATCCTTCTCGATACGCTTCCTGTATTCATCCAGTGTCGTCGCACCGATCACATGTAGCTCGCCACGGGCCAGAAGCGGCTTGAGCATATTGGCTGCATCCATCGCACCCTCCGAATTACCGGCACCCATGATCATGTGCAGTTCGTCGATAAAGAGAATGACATTTCCGGCCTTCGTCGCTTCTTCCAGACTCTTCTTGAAACGGTCTTCAAATTCACCTCTGTACTTCGTACCGGCAACCATCGAAGACAGATCCAGTGAGAGGACTCTCTTTCCAGCGAGAAGTTCCGGAACATCGTTGTTCACCATCTTCACCGCAAGACCTTCTGCAATCGCCGTCTTACCGACACCCGGTTCACCAATCAGTACCGGATTATTCTTTGTTCTTCTTACGAGGATCTGCATGACACGCGAGATTTCCTCTTCTCGTCCGATAACCGGATCGATACGACCCGCTTTAGCCTCAGATGTAAGATCCTTGCAGTACTTATCGAGGGTCTTTGTCTTCCCGTCTTTCTCCTTGGAATCGGAGCTCTTCTTTGCTCCTTTTCTCTTCACGGATTCGCCACCGAAGAAGCGGGACACCGGATCGTCCTCTTCCTCTTCGTCCTCATCCTCATCTTCATCGTCATCCGGACCCTCATCTTCATCCTCATAACGCGAGCTGTCGTTCTGCGCTCTTTCACTGAGAATATCGATCAGTTCCACACTGGCCGACTGCGCATCAAAGTCATGGTACGCCAGGATCCGATAGGCTGTGCACTGTCCATCACGAAGGATCGCCAGGAGCACATGCTCCGGTTCCACGACGCTCTTTCCTTCCTTCTTCGTAAGATACTCCGCAAGATACAGCAGTCGCTTTGTGCGGTTGGTGCACTGCGTGAAGATCTGGTTCGGATCCGCTTCTCTCTCTACCAGAGCTCCCGGCTCTCTTCCCGCAAGCTTGACGATCTCGCGCATGACATCGTCCTTGCTGACGCCATGGCGGTCCAGGATCTCGTCTACCGGCGACATGCTCTCATCCGTGAGCGCAAGAAGGATGTGCTCCGTTCCAATAAAAGTGTAGTTAAAAGACGCGGCATACATATGTGCACGTGTCAGCATCTCCATTGTTCTTCTAGAAATATTCATAGGTTATTCTCCCTTCTCCTCTTCATTCTTTTTCTCTTCTTTTCCCTTAAGGACTTCCCGTATAAGATCAGCACGTCTCATGGCCAGATCTTTCGGTGTCAGCACCTCACCGCACCTTTTCTGGACCGACGCATCCCCGATCGTATTCAGGAGCAGCATCAGCTGCCGTTCATTGACATCCTTCAGAAAACCACAGGCCACACCAAGTCTCAGATCACTCAGACGGTTCATCGCCTCTGCAGACGAGATCAATCTCGCATAGGTCAGTTCCCCCAGTGAACGGAAGACCCGATCCTCCAATTTCTCCTTGTTCTTCCCGTAGAACTCCTGCCTCAGTTTTCTCTCAAGGGCGATGACCTCATTGATCATCTTCCCGAAATTCTGGAGTGTCTTCTTCTCCGAGATGCCCAGCGTGATCGTATTCGAGATCTGGTAGATATTTCCTACTGACTTACTATTCTCGCCATATGCTCCTCGAACTGTATACCCTGCCTTCTGAAGCGAATCCTTCAGGGCCGTGATTCCCCGGATACTTGTCAGGACCGGCAGATGAACCATCACCGAAGCCCGAAGTCCCGTACCCGTATTACTCGGATACGCCGTCAGGAAACCATACTTCTCGGAAAACGCGATGGGCAGCATCCCTTCCAGATAAATCGCCATATCTTCCGCCTGCTTATAAGTATTCTCAAGAGAGAATCCCGGTGACATCACCTGGATCCGTATATGATCCTCTTCGTTGACCATCACACTGATGTTCTCATCCTTCGATATAAAGGCACTCTGTCCTTCCTGCCCTTTCGCAAGCTCCTCCGAGATCAGGTGCTTCTCGATGAGTGCGCGCCTGTCTGTCTGCGGCAGCGGAGCAATATCCATCCTCATCAGAGGATTACCCGGGATATTTGTGAGGACTTCTGATACCTTCTCCAGCACCGCTTTTCTGGCCTCGTCATTCATGCAGTTCGGGAACAGATACCCGCGGAGATTCCTCGCCAGTCTGATCCGGCTCGAAAGAACGATGTCACTGTCATTTCCTGCTTCCAGATACCAGCTCATTTGTCGTCCTCCTCTCCCTTGATCGCACGGATCTCATCACGAAGCTTCGCTGCCTCCTGATAATTCTCTTCCTTTATCGCCTGCTTCAGAAGTTTCTCTTTCTCCTGAATAAGGAGCCGCTTGGCCTTCTCCTTTTCTGAGAGGTTCTCCATCTCATCCGAAGGCGTATCCACCTGCTTGATGATCGGCAGTTCGTCTGTCTCAGCAGGTATTTCGATAGATCCCGAAGCACCCGGCTTCCTGCCTACATGCTTCGATCCCATCTGCGTACGCAGAAACATCGGATCGATATACCGGGCAAAAACATTATAGCAATCCGAGCATCCCAGGAAACCTCTCTTCGTAAACTGACTTCTCGTCATCTTACACGAGGGACAGATCTCCTCATTTGAGTCATCGAGCAATCCTTCCAGTCCCAGTCCGAACGGTGCGCCAAAAGCGCCGGCCAGCATCTCGATAGGGTTCGGAACAGCAGCCGGATTCTGATTTCCGAAGAGATTTCCTCCCACGTTTCCGACGCCGGTGCCGGTTCCGAGAGCGCCTCCCAGTCCGGCTCCGAAAAGCCCTCCGTTCATGAGATTCCCCGGAAGAGCGATTCCGAGTTCTCTGGCACACTCATCGCAGAGCATCAGCATCTGTGGTGCTTTACCCGTAGTCTGCTTCATTATCTTCACATTAGCTTCTCTTTCCTTACAACGTTGACATTTCATCTTTCTTTCTCCTTATCCTCATCCGGATCCGATACTCTGACCGGTACTCCTTTCTTCTTTCTTTTTCTCGTGCGCCCGCACATTATCCTTTAGTGATCACTACTTTGTGATCAGACTGATCAGCATATTCTTGAAAATATCCATCCTGACCGAAGCTTTCCTGTCGGCATCGATTCCGGAAAGGGCCCGGTCCGATATCGCCGCCTTGATGAGCCGCGCCGTCTGCTGATCCATCACCCCATAATCGACGAAATTCAGGAGGAATATCTCGGCTTCCTGCTGTGAGATCGTATCCCCCAGGGAATTGATCGTATGCATCAGATAACTCGTCCCCGGCATTCTCTGCACACGCGAGATCCGGATCTGTCCGCCGCCACCGCGACGGCTCTCGACAATATAACCCTGCCCGTTCGTAAATCTCGTAGAGATTACATAAGTGATCTGAGACGGTACACAGTTCACACGTTCAGCCAGATCACTTCTATTGATCACGGCGGCACCGTTATTCTCGTCCAGCATCTCTTTGATCATCATCTCGATCACATCGACCAGTCTCGCCATATCCCTCTCATCTCCTTATAATTTGGCTTTCGCCTTTGACTTTGACTTTCTTTGACTAATTTAATTATACTGCGCCTTATCTAGATGTCAACACCTTTTTTCTTCAAACAAAAGATAGAGAGAACTCCTGCGCGGCCCACCCACCACAAGCCTTTCTTACTATTCAGATAGAAAATGCAAAAAAATCCCCAAGCGGCAAGTTTTGCTTCAGCAAACTGTCCGAAGCCGCGAGGGGATTCTTTTTTGCTTTTCGATTTACTGAATGGAAAAGATGCTTACTTCTTGAGCACCTTTCTCCACAGATAGATCAGTCCGCAAGCACCGATGAGCGATACGATGAATGTTCCGATATATCCGCCGGCACCGAGTCCGAGAAGACCGAAGATCAATCCTGCAACAAATCCACCCACGATACCCAGGATAATGTTCATGACAAGGCCGTTCGACTCACCCATGATTTTGCTTGCGCAGAAACCGGCCAGACCACCGATAATCAGACCTACGATAATGTTAATAATCATACTTTCATCCTCCTTAAATCATTTCTGATAAATCCAGTATAGCACGATTTTCGACTGTGTGTGTCTTATCACTTTTCCATACGATCAAAAAGGACCAGCCTCATTGACTGGTCCTTCTTTTATCTGAGTTTTTTCTTTTATCCGATGAATCTTCGGATCGTGAGGATCGTACCCATATCGAGGTTACCATATACCACCGCGTCCTTACTCGAGGATGCGTGGATGACCGATCCTCCTCCGGCATAGAGGGCCACGTGGTCGGCCACGCCGTCACCGCCTCTTAAGTCGTACACAACAACATCACCGATTTGGATATCTGAGCGGCTGACACCGGCTCCGACATAGCGGATAGAGTTCGACTGATGTGGGACCGAAATACCGACCTGCCTATAGCAGTAAACTACCAGACCGGAACAGTCTACACCGCTTCTGCTCTCTCCGCACCAATCGTAATCCACGCCCAGCATGGACTCCGCGATGTTGATGATACTCTCACCGTTTACACCTGTGATCTTCGGAGGCGTATAGTTGCTGCTTCCGCCACCTCCTCCGCTGCTTCCGCCACCGGATTTCTTCGGTTTCGGCGTCGGCTTCGGTGTCGGAGTCGGCGGTGGCTTGGTCGTCGTATAAGACACATACACATATCCATGCGTGCCGTCGTCCAGTTCCACCTGATACCACTGGTTCGCAGCAATACCGGAACAGTGGAGATGTGTCCAGCGGTCGAGATATCGGATGACTTCGCATTCCGTATTCGGTTCCGAACGAAGTCTCAAGTCATTCGTATTGACCCAGACATCACGGTCGATCTCGTTAAATACCATCTCCTTTGACAGGGAAGCCGACAATACATAACCCTCGATACCATCCGCCGTACGGATCAGGGACCACGTATCACCTACTGCGATACGTACAACTTCCGCCGAGCGGTCGATATTCGCGATCGTCGTCGAGTCCATATTCGGAATCTCTTTGAGCTGGGTATTGGTAGTCTTGATATAGAGTTCTTCTTCTACAGGAGTAAAAGCACTCGTATCGAGCATTTCGATCGGAAGATCAGAGGAGTCGTAGGTCTGGACGACCTGTGCCGTCATTACATCTGCATACTTCTTATCCTGCTGCTCATAGTCATCGATATAGCTTGCGCCAACCATCTCACCTTCACCGAGTACGATCAGCTCCATACCCGTTTCCGGGTCGATGATCTTCTCCGGACCCTTTGTCGGTTCCGGAGCAATGGTAGGTTCCAGAAGATCCGGATCATCGGGCTCTACAGTTGGTTCGATTTCCTGATTCCCGACCGGGACGATCGCCCAGTCTTCTATCGTGGCTTCCCCTTCCTGATCATCATAAGGATACGCATCCGCATAGGCGCGCCCGACCAGAACCCCGGCCGGAGTGCTCTCACGCATGCCGACAGGGATCATCATGAGCGGGAATGTGATCATGGTACATACTGCAATCACCACGATCGCCATTCTTGTACTGCGTTCTTTCCTTCTTTGACGCATCCTGCACTTCCGGTGCGATCTGATCCACACCGCAACTGATCCTTTCGCTGATCTGGAAAACCGGGGCAAGCCAGAATCTGGCTACCCAGTTTCAACTAACATTTTACTCTCTCAATACGTCTGTTTCAAATAAAGTGACGTTTCTCTTATTTTACATTCGTGTTTCCACTCATAGAACGACTTCCCGGAAAACCACATATGTACCCTCCGGAAAAATCAAAAGGAGCCGTCTTTTCGACAGCTCCTCTTGTTGTTTTGAATTATCAGAACTTACGAATCAGACTTCGGAAGTCTCCGGGATCATACTCGGGATCACGACCGGGTCCTTACCAAGCAGCTCGTTGTTCTCCGGAAGTACCGGAACCGCAGTAATATTTCTGTACTTCGGCATACCTGTACCGGCCGGGATCAGCTTACCGATGATAACGTTCTCCTTGAGACCGTAGAGCGGGTCGATCTTGCCCTTTACCGCAGCATCGGTCAGGACACGTGTCGTCTCCTGGAAGGAAGCCGCTGACAGGAAGGAATCTGTTGCCAGAGAAGCCTTCGTGATACCAAGGAGGATTCTCTTACCCTTCGCCGGTTCTTTACCTGCCGCCTCAGCCTTATTGTTCGCCTCTTCAAAGTCGAACATATCTACTGTGCTACCGGTCATCAGATCGGTATCGCCCGGATCGTCGACACGGACTTTACGCATCATCTGGCGAGTGATTACCTCGACGTGCTTATCGTTGATCGTGATACCACTACCCTTATACACCTTGACAACTTCGGAGACGATGTACTTCTGAACACCACGGACGCCCTTGACCTTCATGATCTCCTGCGGGCTTACCGTACCATCAGTCAGCTGATCGCCAGCTTCAACGAAATCGCCGTCCTTGACCTTGATCGTAGAAGAATACGGAATCGCGTAGGTCTTCTCTTCATTCTCGATCTCGCTGTCCGGATTCGCAACAACAGCTTCACCTTCCGGATTTGCGGGAGTGACCACGATGACCTTCTTATGCTTCGCATCTTCCGTGATCCTGACGTTACCGTCGATCTCGGAGATGATCGCCTGGCCCTTCGGCTTTCTGGCTTCGAAAAGTTCCTCTACACGCGGGAGACCCTGTGTGATATCTTCGTTTGTTGCGATACCACCGGTGTGGAACGTTCTCATCGTAAGCTGTGTACCAGGCTCACCGATGGACTGCGCCGCCATGATACCGACAGCCTCACCGCCGATCGTCGGCTGACCGGAAGCCAGATTGATACCGTAGCACTTGCTGCAGACACCGTGACGGGAACGGCAGTCAAATACGGAACGGATCTTGACCTTCTTATTGCCGCAAGCTTCGATCTTCTTCGCCATATCAGCGGTGATGAGCTCGTTTCTTGCAACAAGGAGTTCCTTCTTCTTGCCACTGTTATCGTAGATATCTTCTGCCGCATAACGACCGGTCAGACGCTCGCTCAGAGACTTGATGACATCCACCTTAGTACCGGCAACAGTAACGATCTCCTTGACCCATGTGAAGTCATCCGTACCGCAATCTTCCTCAGTGATGATAACATCCTGGGAAACATCGACGAGACGACGTGTCAGGTAACCGGAGTCAGCCGTCTTCAGAGCGGTATCGGACAGAGCCTTACGGGCACCGTGAGAACTGATGAAGAACTCGAGCACGTTCATACCTTCACGGAGGTTGGACTTGATCGGGATCTCGATGGTCTTACCGGATGTATCCGCCATGTTACCACGCATACCGGCAAGCTGCTTGATCTGCTGGGAAGAACCACGGGCACCGGAGTCAGCCATCATCTTGATCGGGTTGTATTCACCGAGAGAATCGATGAGGGCGTCGGTAATTGCCTTGGTCGTTGCTTCCCAGATCTTAACAACAGAAGTGTAACGGTCAGTCTCATCAAGAAGACCTCTCTTGTACATCTTGTTGACGTATTCGACCTTCTCTTCTGCTTCGTGGACCATCTTCTCCTTAACATCCGGCACGATCATGTCTCCGATACCGATGGAGATACCGCCGCGGGTACTGTACTTGTAACCCATAGCCTTGATGTTGTCGAGGAGCTTCGCGGTCTTGCCGATACCGTGTACACGGATAGAACGGGAGATCACGTCAGCGAGCTGCTTCTTACCAACTACGAAATCGCACTCGAGAACAAGTTCGTTGCCCTTCTTGGAACGATCGACATAACCCAGATCCTGCGGGATGATCTCATTGAAGATGAAGCGTCCGAGTGTGGACTCGACGAGGCCTGTCATCGGCTTGCCGTTCACTTCACGTGTCACACGGATCTTGATCTTAGCATGCAGTTCAAGGTGGTGGTCACCGTAAGCCATGATCGCTTCATCGATGGAAGAGAAGACCATGCCTTCACCCTTCTCATCCGGCTTGGTGATCGTCAGGTAGTAGCATCCGAGGATCATATCCTGAGTCGGAACGGTTACCGGGTTACCATCCTGAGGCTTCAGGAGGTTGTTGGTGGACAGCATGAGGAATCTTGCCTCAGCCTGTGCCTCTGCAGACAGCGGTACGTGTACAGCCATCTGGTCACCGTCGAAGTCAGCGTTGAACGCGGTACAAACGAGCGGATGGAGCTTAATAGCACGACCTTCTACGAGTACCGGCTCGAACGCCTGGATACCGAGTCTGTGTAGCGTAGGAGCACGGTTGAGCATAACCGGGTGATCCTTGATAACGCCTTCGAGGATATCCCATACGATATCGGTCGCACGCTCTACCATTCTCTTCGCGGCCTTGATATTAGAAGCGTGGTTCTCAAGAACGAGACGCTTCATGACGAAAGGCTTGAAGAGCTCGAGAGCCATCTCCTTCGGGAGACCGCACTGGTGCATCTTCAGCTCCGGTCCTACAACGATAACGGAACGGCCGGAGTAGTCAACACGCTTACCGAGAAGGTTCTGACGGAAACGACCCTGCTTACCCTTAAGCATGTCGGACAGAGACTTCAGCGCTCTGGAAGAAGCACCGGTAACCGGACGGCCGCGACGACCGTTGTCGATCAGGGCATCTACTGCTTCCTGGAGCATTCTCTTCTCGTTTCTTACGATGATCTCAGGAGCACCCAGCTGGAGGAGCTTGCTGAGACGATTATTTCTGTTGATAACACGACGATAGAGGTCGTTGAGGTCGGAAGTTGCGAAACGGCCGCCGTCGAGCTGAACCATAGGACGCAGTTCCGGCGGAAGAACCGGCAGAACATCCAGGATCATCCACTCCGGCTTGTTTCCGGACTTCTTGAAGGACTCGATAACCTCGAGTCTCTTGATGATACGGGCCTTCTTCTGACCAGTCGCATTCTGATAATCCTCGTGCAGCTGATCTGCCAGCGCATCGATATCCAGCTCCGCAAGGAGGATCTTGACGGCCTCGGCACCCATCATGGCCTTAAAAGCATTCTTGCCGTATTTCTCGACATTATCCTGATACTCGGCTTCGTCGATAATCGCATACTTCGGCAGTTCGGTCGTACCCGGATCTACTACGATATAGGCACCGAAATACAGTACTTTCTCGAGCTGCTTCGGGGATACGTCCAAAAGGAGGCTCATGCGGCTCGGTGTACCACGGAAATACCAGATGTGGGAAACCGGTGCAGCGAGCTCAATGTGGCCCAGACGCTCACGACGTACTTTCGAACGGGTAACCTCAACACCGCAACGGTCGCAGGTGATACCCTTATAACGGATCTTCTTATACTTACCGCAGTGACATTCCCAGTCCTTCTGAGGCCCGAAGATACGCTCGCAGAAGAGACCGTCACGCTCAGGCTTAAGAGTACGGTAGTTGATCGTCTCCGGCTTCTTGACCTCACCGTGAGACCACCCTCTGATGGTATCCGGAGATGCCAGACGAATACCGATGGATTCGAAATGATTCATTTCAAACATATAATTGCAATCTCCTTCCCGACTTACATATCGTCGTCGCCCTGCTCGATTTCTTTGAGAGCGTCATCACTCGGCTCTTCCTCTCCAAAATCATCTGAGGGTTCATCATTGTCATCGAGGTCCTCACCTGCTTCGGAGAATCCGACCAGGCTGCCCTCTTCACTGATGTACTGGTTCACTTCCTGATGGAGTTCCGGATCCGGAGCCGGGAGGCTCTCATCCTCGGATGCATCCTTCAGCTTGCACTCCTCATCGCCGGAGTAGATACGTACATCCAGTGCCAGAGACTGAAGTTCACGAACGAGTACCTTGAAGGATTCCGGAATACCGGCCTCCGGTACACTCTGACCCTTAACGATCGCCTCATATGTCTTCGTACGGCCGGTGATATCGTCCGACTTAACTGTGAGGATCTCCTGCAGGGTATGTGCCGCACCGTATGCCTCGAGGGCCCAAACTTCCATCTCACCGAAACGCTGACCACCGAACTGGGCTTTACCACCGAGAGGCTGCTGCGTAACGAGGGAGTACGGTCCGATCGAACGGGCGTGGATCTTATCGTCTACGAGGTGGTGGAGCTTCAAGTAGTACATAACACCGACAGTGATTCTGTTCTCGAAAGGCTCACCTGTACGTCCGTCGTAGAGGATCGTCTTACCATCTTCATCAATACCTGCCAGCTGGAAGGCCTTGATGATGTCGCTCTCGTTCGCGCCATCGAATACCGGTGTCGCTACCTTCCAGTTGAGGGCACGGGCAGCACGTCCGAGGTGTACCTCGAGGAGCTGACCGATGTTCATACGGGACGGAACGCCGAGAGGATTGAGTACGATGTCAAGCGGTGTACCATCCGGCAGGAAAGGCATATCCTCTTCCGGCAGGATTCTGGAAACAACACCCTTATTACCGTGACGACCAGCCATCTTATCACCGACGGAGAGCTTTCTCTTCTGGGCGATATATACGCGGACCATCTTGTTGACGCTGCCCTTGAGGACATTGTCGTCATCCTTCTTCGTGAATGTCTTAACGTCTACGACGATACCGGACTCACCATGCGGAACGCGGACGGAAGTATCACGTACTTCACGGATCTTCTCGGAGAAGATCGCGCGGTAGAGACGTTCTTCCGGCGTCAGCTCGGTCTCACCCTTCGGAGTAACCTTACCAACGAGGATATCGCCCGCACGGACCTCAGCACCGATACGGATTACACCGTTCTCGTCGAGTTCCTTCAGCGCATCATCACCGACGTTCGGGATCTCACGCGTGATTTCCTCGGCACCGAGCTTGGTGTCACGAGCTTCGCACTCGTACTCTTCGATATGGATGGATGTATAAACATCATCGCGGACCATACGCTCATTAATAAGAACGGCGTCCTCGTAGTTGTAACCTTCCCAGGTCATGAAGCCGATGAGCACGTTCTTACCGAGTGCCAGCTCACCGTTTTCGGTAGACGGACCGTCAGCGATAACATCGCCCTTCTTGACGTCCTCGCCCATTCTTACGATCGGGCGCTGGTTGATGCATGTGCTCTGGTTCGATCTCTTATACTTCGTAAGATTGTACTCGTGTTCCTTTCCATCAGCGGAAGTAATCACGATCTTATCCGCAGATACGAATGTTACGCGACCATCTTCCTTCGCAACCTTACATACACCGGAGTCCTTCGCGGCACGATACTCCATACCTGTACCGATGATTGGTGCTTCCGGCTTGATGAGCGGTACAGCCTGACGCTGCATGTTGGAACCCATGAGAGCACGGTTCGCGTCGTCGTTTCCGAGGAATGGGATAAGGGATGTCGCAACAGATACGAGCTGCTTCGGGGATACGTCCATATAGTCGACGCCGGACGGGTCAACCTCGATGAACTGGTCGAGGTGACGGCATACGACCTTCTTACTGATAAAGTGGCCCTGCTCGTCGATCGGCTCGTTCGCCTGTGCGATGTTGTAGTTATCCTCACGGTCTGCCGTCATGTAGACGACTTCCTTGGTTACGACACCATTCTCCTTGTCATAGACACGGTACGGTGTCTCGATGAAACCATAGTGGTTGACCTTGGCGTAGGTAGCCAGGGAGTTGATAAGACCGATGTTCGGACCTTCAGGCGTCTCGATCGGGCACATACGGCCGTAGTGAGAGGAGTGAACGTCACGGACTTCGAAGTTCGCACGGTCACGGGAAAGACCACCCGGACCAAGAGCGGAAAGACGACGCTTGTGTGTGAGCTCGGCCAGCGGGTTCGGCTGATCCATGAACTGGGACAGCTGGGAAGATCCGAAGAACTCCTTGATCGCTGCACTAACCGGACGGGTATTGACCAGCTGGTTCGGATGTGCCGGCGTCTCATCACCGACAGCATTCATACGCTCTCGGATGTTTCTGTCCATACGGGAAAGACCGATACGGATCTGATTCTGCAGAAGTTCACCGACAGAACGGATCCGACGGTTACCGAGGTGGTCGATGTTATCTTTCGAACCGACAGAATACTGAAGTCCGAGGAGATAGCTGACGGAAGCGACAATGTCATCGATCGTCAGATGCTTCGGCATGAGCTCGGTGACCTGTGCACGCAACTCGGTCATCAGGTTGGTTGCGATCTCAGACTTCTTGGAAGAAGCACGCACCTGCGAGATGATGTTACGCAGAACAGAGACACGAACCATCTCGTTGACCGGAGTCTTCGAGATGTCGAAATTCTTCAGATCCTTTGCCGCGAAGCTGGCGCGGATGAAAGTATCGCAATCCACACGGCCATTACCGATAACCTTAAACGGTGTCTCGGAAACCTTAGCCGTATCACCGATCTTGGAGATCGGATAGATAACAACCTCATTGATACCGGCATTCTGGATCTCCCAAGCCTTCTCGCCTGTGATGATCTCACCGGCCTTGAGCAGAACTTCACCATCATCGGTAACGATATCAGAAACAGCCTTATGTCCCTTGATACGGGCCGCCAGAGCCAATTTCTTATTAATCTTATAGATACCGACACGAGCGAGGTCGTAGCGCTTCGGGTCGAAGAACATACCATTGATCAGAGACTCGGCACTCTCAACAGTAGCCGGCTCACCCGGACGGAGCTTGTGATACAGCTCAGTAAGACCCTCTTCACGGTTATGGGTCGTATCCTTAGCCATAGTCTCGATAAGAGCCTGCTCCTCACCGAAGAGCGCAACCAGTTCTTCATTAGTACCGATTCCGAGGGAACGGAGGAAAACAGTGATCGGGATCTTGCGCTGACGGTCTACACGAACATAGATCACGCCATTCGGATCCGTCTCGTACTCCAGCCAGGCACCTCTGTTCGGGATCACCTGGGAAGTATAAAGGTCAACATCGGATTTATCATGAACGATGTCGAAATATGCGCCCGGAGAACGGACAAGCTGACTGATGATTACACGCTCAGCACCATTAATAATAAAGGTACCATGTTCTGTCATGATCGGGAAATCACCGATGAAGACGTCCTGGTCTTCAACTTTACCGGTCCGCTTGTTGACAAGACGAACTTTCACCTTGAGCGGAGCTGCATAGTTACAGTCTTTCTCCTTGCACTGCTCAATAGTGTTGGCCGGGTGGTCGATATCGAACTCTTTACCGATGTAAGAAAGCTCCATATCACCTGAAAAGTCCCTGATCGGAGATACTTCTTCCAGAACCTCCATAAGGCCCTCATCAATGAACCATTGATAGGAGTTCTTCTGTACCTCAATAAGATCCGGGACTTCGATGACTTCGTCGATATGAGAATAGGACATTCTCTCTGCTCTTCCCTGCTTGATGGGACGCACCATTACACATCACCTCACGACTTCACAAACATCTCGTTTGCGTGTGCGCGAAAAAAACGACCGCGCACCTTCCTATACGTTCTCAGACGCCCTTGTCTGTAGGACTTGGGACCTCCGGCGCCCAAAAGGGTAAAGTAGCCCTACCCATTGTAACGCAGTATAGAAGTATACAACTGATCGTTTCAAGTGTCAATCATTATTTTTTCTTTTTTTATATTTTTTTCTTCACCGGAGATCCGGTGTCCGGACGCCCGGAAATCTTCGGAAAGACTTCCGGGGCCGCCTCCGTTCTTATGTGAAGAAATCAATCAATCCATGGTTAACGATTGTAGAATAGGACGAATCAGAGATTGTCGCATTGTACCAGGCCGTGAAATTCTCCGAAAGGAGATTCATGCGGATCAGATCCTGATAGGAAGCCATGCTGTCACAGAAGTAATAGAGCTTAACAGAATCGACGCAGTCGATAATGTACATATCGCCCTTCTTTCTGGCCGGATCAAAGAGCCATGCGATCAGCTTCTGGTCTTCTTCCGGAAGAGTCGGGTCTTCACCCTCATTAATCACTACACCCTCGAAGTCAGATTCCTTAACGCCGGACTTATAACCGCCGTACAGGTAAGTGGAAGAATCCATGGAGTACTTCTTTACAAGTTCGATGAACTTATCCTCAGAAGTTACCTGAGACATATAGCCTTCCGCCTCAGCGTGCAGTTTCTGGTGAGACGGAGCCTTCTGTTCGAGCGAATTGGAGATGTTTCCGAGAACATCATCTGTGAGAGACAGAACGCGATATGCGCATGTAAGCTCATCCTCGATATAGGTCTCCTCAAAGAGCATCGCATATGCACCGGTGTTGTCCTTATCAATAAAAGCCATACCTGTGTTCGGCTTGGTCTCCGGATCGAAGCACATCGCTGCGAACTCTTCCGAATAGCTCTTCAGCTGTTCCTGTGTAAGGCCGCTCTTGGATGTCGGATCTTCTCCATCAAGCATACGGGTACGATAATCATCCGGGCAGACCAGCTTAACTTTTGTCTGGAATTCGACGGCATTGGTGCAGTCGTCCGTGATCATCTTTGCAGTCTCGAGAGCCTTATCCAGAAGCTCCTTCTTCTCATCGTCACTTGCATCAGTAGGAATGTTCGCAGATACGAAATATACCTGGAAACGGCAGTATGTATAATCGGACGGGTTCTCTTCAAACTTCGCCTGAATCGCCGCCTCATTCGGCAGGAAAGTTGTCTGCTGGGCGTATGCTTTAAATTCATCGATCATAGCCTGACGATACAGGATCTTACGAATAATCTGTACGGTCATACCCGGACCATACATATTCTGCAGGTACTGGTCTGTGGTCATGTTTGAACCATAAAGCGTATTCATGTACTTCGTAGATTCACGGATCGAATCGATCTGATCCTCTACATACTTATCCGCTGCCACCGGCTTAAATCCGGAGTTTTCAATCGCCTCAGAAAGGAGATAATTCGTCTGTGCCATATTGGCTGCATTCTCCCAGAGCATCTGGCGATAGGTCTGACCGTTGTTCGGGTTATATACCGCATCCAGATCCGCATTGGCACCGATAATACCATAGGAAGTATACTGGCTCAGCGTCGTGGAGTAGTAGTAATTCATCTCAACGATACTCACGTGATCTACAGTCTTCTCCTTGCCATCCACCGTATGCACAATCTTGGCACCCGGGAGTACCTTGGCCGGAAGACCCGTCACATAGGCAAAATAGCAGAAGACAAGAAGAACGAGGACAACCACCGAGATGATGATGATGATCTTATTCTTCTTAGAGGTTTTCATATGTTTTTTGGTCTTCGCTTTGGACGACCTGTCCGACTGTTTAGACATATCTATGCCCTTCCTTTACTTCATTTCTAAAATGTCAGCACGCCCCATTATAATTCGCAATATCCGATAATGCAAGAAAAGATTACATCTGTCGCGTAAATTGGCTCATTTGCCGGGGTCTCCACCTCGTTATCTCTGGAAAACACCTGCGATCAGGTTATTGAGATCCTCATTATCCGTGCCCACGCAATCATAAAGCGTCTCGAAGAAACGAGCTTCCGTCGAATTGGTGAAAGCATTTCTCCGGACATACTCACGCAGAACACCGCGGAAGGCCTCCGTTCCCAGGATCTCTTCCATCTGGTACAGTGCCATCTCTCCTACATAGTAGGCCGCTGTCACATAGGAATCATCGTTACTAAAGGTGTAGTGGGGACGATTGATCGGAACCGCATCCATGGCCAACAGAGCCTGCACGATCGTCTTATCCGTCAGATCGAGGACATCACGAGAGTAATAGGTGATTTCCTCATCTGCACCCATATAACTGAAATAAATGATTTCAGTATAAGAGGCGAAAGACTCGTCGAGCCAGGGCTCCAGTCCGGAGTTGCTGCCGACGATGCCCATGAACCACTGGTGACCCAGCTCGTGAGCGATGACACCGGAGATCAACTGATAAGGTATCGTCTGATAGCTGTTCGTCGAGCAATATAAACTATCCACCGTGATGATGACCAGATTCGGGTATTCCATACCGCCTGCATCGATCGGGGCGAGAACGATATCGACTTCCTCGTACGGGTACTTACCCAGCGCCGAACCA
The DNA here is from genome assembly GCA_017617995.1 of Clostridiales bacterium. Classification (GTDB taxonomy): domain Bacteria; phylum Bacillota; class Clostridia; order Saccharofermentanales; family Saccharofermentanaceae; genus Scatonaster. Next base: position 23,946 of record JAFZVE010000066.1, on the reverse strand, counting down.
AGTGCAGCCAGAGAATCCTGTGCCGCCTTAAGGCAGGCCGCCTGGCAATCATCCATCGTCGAAGAGGCCGGATGTGCTTCATCGTATACAACATTGATGTGGACACCTTCGTAATCACCCTCGATGAGCTTGAAGTTCGGACTGCATGAGAATACGAAATCTCTGACACACGGGCCATCGAGTTTGCAGATCTTCTTGCCGTCTTTTTGTTCTTCTGAAACAGTTGTACCGGTGGACAAAACCATGAAGTTCTCCGGAACGGTCAGGGTCACATCGTAGTCCGACAACTCGGAGAAGAAGCATTCGCCCATGTTGTAATATGCTTCATGGGACCATCCTTCTTCCGTATAAACCGCGAGGATCGGATAGAAATTCGTCACGTTATAGACGTCGTCTTTGACGCCGAATCGGTCAGCGATCGTCGGGATCGTCGCTACAAAATCATAGGAGATCGTCATCTTTTCTCCCGGTGCAAGCTTCGTCTGAAGCGGTACCCAGACGACGGATACATCTTCATCACGGGTATACTCGAGTGTGCTCTGGTCACGACCGTCCGTGATATTCTCGATCTCGGTCAGTGCACCATTGAGCGTGGTACCGTTCTTGGCTCCGACATTCTTATTCTCGATGAAAAGACTCGGATAATCGCGGAAACAGAGCTGATCCCAGTCTTCATCGGATGTGTTGAAGAACTCGAAATCGACGTGTCCTCCGATCGTACGTGCTTCCGCATCCATCGTCAGATCCATGGTATAGAAGAATCTTTCCTCCGAAGGAATTTCGATGGCACAGCCCGCTTCCGGGACATCGATCAGAAGACCATTCGTTCCTGTCGTTCCGACAGGGCCCGGTGTCGTGTCTGTCGGTGCTCCCGTCGTATCCGTCGGCTCATCCGACATATCTGTCGTCGGATAAAAAGTAGGCTCATCTGTCGTTTCTGTTGTTTCTGTTGTTTCTGTCGTCTTCTTCGTCTTCTTTTTCTTCTTCGTCGTTTCTTCCTTCTCCTTACTGCAGGAAGCCATGCCGAGAAGCATCGCCGAAACAAGAATCATAGCTGTAGCTCGCATACACTTTTTCATTTTTTCTTCCTCCTTTTTATTCTTCTTTTTCCTTTATTGATTGATTCTGAGTGAACATGACCGTCTTCTCATACGAAGAAGCAAAGTGCGATTACGTGGCAGATGGCACCGAAGTCCACCAAAAGGTGGAAGACCATATGTGCAAACTTGAATCGCAGAAAAAACAGGATAACACTGGTCGTATAGCAGATGCCTCCGGCCAGGATCAGCCAAAATGTCACGTGGTTTGTCTGGGCATAAAGGATCGGGAAGCAAAGGACGATCATCCAGCCCATCAGCAGGTATAGCAGCGACGAGAAAATGTACGATATCACCGACTTGGAAAAGGATATGGCCTTCTTAAGCGTGCCGGCGATAACGACGAGCCACTGTGCGATACAAAGACCGATACCCCATCTTCCGCCGATGATCGTCAGACAGATCGGAGTGTAGGCGCCGGCAATCGCGTAGAAGATCATGATATGGTCCAGGCGGTTGTAGAGTTCTTTCTGCTTCGTACCGTGCTTCATGGTATGGTCGATCGTCGACATCAGGAACATCAGGAATGTGCCGATACAGAAGATCGAGATCGTAACAGTATCCAGAATCGCATTTCCGCTGGTGGCACGAAGATAGGCGTGCACAGCTGCATACGGGAGGATACCCAGCATGAAGGCTGCCATGACGCCGTGGGACGTGGCGTTGCCGATCTCCTCACCAAAAGATTCCTCCGTCTTGACCTTGCGCACGGACTCTTCATCCGACCAGCTCAGTTCCTTGAGACCTTCCTCAAGCGGATCTTCTACAACCGTTTCCGCATTTTTATGTGATTTCGAACCTTCAAGCCAGGTTCGCCAGAAAGCTTTGTTCGTTGACATTCTCTCTTACTCTCCTTTTTTATATATCTCGTACGCGATATCTATATCGCAGTTTTCTCTTATCGTTCTTTTCCGTATCTTACGGCAGGTCATTATCTCCAAAGACATCGATCTTCTCCGCTTCGCCATGCACATCCGGAAAATCCAGTTGTTTATCTTCCGATGTCTGTGACGGCTCCGGTTTCTCGTCCTTCTTACTCTCCGGTGTTTCTTCAACGCTCTTTGTCGAAGAAGTCGGCGCATGGGCTGACAGGGCGATCACCTGCGGCTCATCGGGCTCCTCGGGCTTGATATCCTGAGATGGAAGCGCAATCACCTGCGTTTGCTCCTTGGCTGGCGCAGATGGCGGGGCAGAGGTCGGAGCGTGGGCCGAGAGCGCAATCACCTGCGTCTCTTCAGCCGGTCTGGATGTCGGGGCATGTGCAGCAAGCGGGATCACGGCCGTCGCCTGCGTATCAGCAGGGATCGCCGGGACCGGCGCGTCAGAAGACAGGTTAACCTGCATCGTCTTTTCCTCTTCCGCATTCTTGGTCGGGAAGCTCTCTGCAGCGATCTCGGCGTTTTCGTTCATGACGATCGTGCCAAGCGGGGCCGGAGCCGGAACCGGTTCTGCATTTTCCAGAGAGGCAACCGCAGGTTTACGGATATCGTTGGCTTTTCGGAAGTGATTGAAGTCGTGGATCTGCTTCTTCTCGGTAACATAGGCGTTGTAGTAGAAACGCACGATCTGCGAAAGGATATAGGAGATCAGGACCAGTGGAAGCATCTTATAAGGAAGATTCTCGACGGTCTTTTCCGACACCATCCCGAGAAGACCGGTAAACGGCGCGTGGGTCAGTTCATAGATGCGGTTGAGAATCATCGAGAGAATCGAGTCAAGCAGGCTCCGTCCGTTCATGATGATCCGCATGTTGACCTTCGGCAGGAACCACTTCGGAACATAAGGCAGTGCAGAGAAGAAAGCCAGTCCGAGCATCACCCAGATCTTCTTCTTCCAGCAGACCCAGATGCAGGTCAGAATAAAAGCCAGAACGAAGAAGACGCTCATGAGGCGTTCCGTCAGAGAGATATCACGCGGGGCATTCTGTGAGAAACAGAAATATGCAGGGAAAGTGAACAGGAACAGAAGCGACAGCAGTACACCGCCGAGGAAAATATCGCCGATAATATCGCGTTTCATCCGGTTTTCTCCTTTCTTCTGCTTTTTCCCTGTTCTCCGGTTATCCGAAACGGGAAATCTTTCCTGTCCCGGTCTGTGACTTCACATACGAATGAACACAGTACCCCAATTTAAACAGTAAAGGTATTATACCCCTTCCCGCTTCCCTTGTCACTTTCGAAGGCGCGTGATAAAATTTTCTCAAATTGAAAAATAATGCAGCCGGCCCGTCGGAGATCCCCGATCCTGAAGGCCGGAGAACGGGGTGGCAAATGTCTTCCATCGTAGATCAGATCCTCCGCGAAAAGGAGAAACAGGATGCGGTGATCCTTGCGCATCTTTATGTGGATGGCGAAGTTCAGGAAATCGCCGATTTCTGCGGAGATTCGTACTATCTCAGCCAGATGGCACAGAAAACCGATGCGAAGGTCATTATCTTCTGCGGTGTCGAATTCATGGCCGAAAGCGCGAAGATCTTAAATCCCGAAAAACTGGTCCTCATGCCGGACCGCGCGGCAGACTGCCCTATGGCACATATGGCTACGGTCGAACAGGTCCAGGAATTCCGTGACAAGTACGACGACCTCGCCGTCGTGTGCTACATCAACTCCACCACGGAGCTCAAGACCGTCAGCGACGTCTGCGTCACTTCTTCGAATGCGAAGAAAGTCATCTCGAATATTCCGAATAAACATATCCTCTTCATCCCGGACCAGAACTTGGGCGGTTTTCTCGCGCCGCAGTTCCCGGATAAGGAGTTCCACTTTGTGGACGGCTACTGCCATGTCCATCACTTCATGGATCCCGAGCAGGTAAAGACCCTTAAGGCCGAGCATCCGGATGCGAAGGTCGCCTGCCATCCGGAGTGTAATCCCGAGGTGCGTGCACTAGCCGACTATATCGGCAGTACGACCGGCATCCTCAAGTATGCCGCGGACACGGATGCGGAGGAATTCATCATCTTAACGGAGATCGGTGTCGCCCACCGTCTCAGACTGGACAATCCGGATAAGCAGTTCTTCTTCCCGGAGACCCGCCCCGTATGTCCGAACATGAAGAAAGTCTCGCTGGAGAAGGTTCTCCGCGTACTGAAAGATCACAAAGACCCGATCGAAGTCGCTCCCGAAACGGCTGAGCGTGCGAAGAAGTGTCTTCTGAAAATGCATCAATGGGGAGGCTGATAATATGTCCAATTCCGTTACTTCCGCAGATGTTGTCATCGTAGGGACCGGCGCCGCCGGGCTCTTCTGTGCGCTGCATCTGCCGGAGAATCTGTCCATCTACATGCTGACGAAGGATACGCTGGAGAACAGTGCGTCCTACCTCGCGCAGGGCGGCATCGCGGCGCTTAAGGATTCCGAGGACTACGAGGATTACTTCGAGGATACGCTCCGTGCCGGTCACTATGAGAATTCCCGTAAGGCCGTGGATACCATGATCCGCCAGTCTCCGGTCATCATCCGCGAGCTCCTGGACTACCACGTCAACTTCGACAGGAAGGGCGACGATCTCGACCTGACGAAGGAAGGCGGCCACTCTGCATCCCGCATCCTCCACCATGAGGACATCACGGGTCAGGAGATCACCAGTAAGCTCCTGCAAAATGTCCGTGAGAAGAAGAACATCGATCTTCACGAGCACACCACCATGGTCGATCTGATCTGTGAGAAGAACGTCTGCAAAGGCATCATCACACAAGATGCGGACGGTGCTTTTCACGCGGTATTCGGCAAGGCCGTCGTTCTCGCAACAGGCGGTATCGGAGGACTCTTCAAGCACAGTACCGCGTTCCGTCACATCACCGGTGACGCGCTCGCGATCGCACTAAAGCACAATGTCCTCCTTAAGGATATCAACTACATCCAGATCCACCCGACGTCCCTCTATTCCGAGAAGCCGGGAAGATCGTTCCTCATCTCTGAGGCGGTCCGTGGCGAAGGCGGCGTGCTCCGGAACAAGAACATGGAAAGATTCACCGACGAACTGCAGCCGCGTGATGTCGTATCGGCGGCGATCAAGAAGCAGATGGAGATCGACGGCAGAGGCTTCGTATGGCTCGATGTCACCCACCTCGATCCAGAACTCATCAAGAGCCACTTCCCGAACATCCTCGAGCACTGTAAGGAAGAGGGCTACGATATCCTGAAGGAACCTTTCCCGGTCACCCCGGCCCAGCACTATTTCATGGGCGGTATCGAGGTCGACCTCAAGGGCAGAACTTCGATGGATAACCTCTATGCCATCGGCGAGACTTCCTGCACAGGCGTGCACGGCAAGAACCGTCTCGGCAGTAATTCTCTCCTCGAGAGCCTCGTTTTCGCGAAGCGCTCCGCGCAGAACATCGAGGAGACGATCCCATATGAACCTACACAGACCGAGGACGTTGATTTTGCACAGTACGAAGGCAGAGACTTTGCTTCTGAGTACAGAGAGATCGTTCTCGAAGAGATCAAGAGGAGGGACAAGGATTTCTATGAACAATGGTGTACTTAATACGATCCTGTGGGACGACTATATCATGCGTGCACTGCGCGAGGACATCACTTCCGATGACGTAACGACGCAGGCGATCATGCCGGAGCCTTTCATGGTGACGGTCGACCTCATCTGCAAGCAGGACGGCATCCTCTGCGGACTCGACGTGTTCATCCGCGTTTTCGAGATGCTCTGCGACAATTCCTCGTTCCGTGCAAACTTCAAGGACGGCGATGAGATCCATAAGGGCGATGTAATCGGCGTACTGGTCGGAGACGGCCGTGCCGTCCTGAGCGGCGAGAGAACGGCACTCAATTTCCTGCAGCGCATGAGCGGTATCGCGACACTCACCCACTCCATGGTAAAAGAACTCGAAGGCTTCGATACCAAGCTCCTCGATACACGTAAGACGACCCCGAATATGCGTCCTTTCGAAAAGTATGCAGTCAGGATCGGCGGCGGTACGAATCACCGCTATAACCTCTCGGACGGTGTCCTCATCAAGGACAACCACATCGGTGCGGCGGGCTCGATCGCAAAGGCTGTCGAGATGGCCCGCGCCTATGCTCCGTTCGTCCGTAAGATCGAGGTCGAGGTCGAAAACCTCGAGATGCTCCAGGAAGCACTCGACGCGAAGGCTGACATCATCATGCTCGATAACATGACCGACGAGATGACCGCGCAGGCTGTCGCGATGGCCAAGGGCAAGGCCGAGCTGGAGGCATCCGGCAATATGAGTATCGAGCGTCTGCGTGCGCTCGCAGAGATCGGTGTCGACTATATCTCCTGTGGTGCGCTTACGCACTCCGCTCCGATTCTCGACTTCTCCATGAAGAATCTGCAACCCATCGAGTAATCTATCTCATTAGAAATTCCGGCAAGCGCTCAGGTCACCTGGGGCGCTTGTCTTATTCTTCAGGAAGGAAGAACTGTATGTCCAGAATTATCTTAGCCAGCAAATCTCCACGGCGTTTCGATCTTATGTCACTGACGGGGCTTGACTTCGAGGTCATCGTTGCCAATATCAATGAAGATCAGGTCCTCACGGATGTGCTGAATAAATACCACTCCCGCGGGATCCGGGCCGACATGTACCAGATCGCGCAGGAAGTTGCCTGTGCGCAGGCCAAGGCCAAAGCCTTTGCGGTGCTGGACAGCGTAGGAAAAAGCGAGGATGTACTGGTAATCGGATCCGATACGGTCGTGGTCACGGCGGACAGCATACTCGGCAAACCCACAGATGAAGAAGACGCGCGGCACATGTTGACGCTTCTTTCCGGGGCGACGCATCGCGTCTATACGGGAGTGGCCATACTCGGTCGCGGACAAAACCGGACGTTCAGTTCTTTTGCCGATGTGAAATTCCATGCATTTGACGATCTGCAGGAAAAACTGATCGAGGACTACATCGCGACAGGCTCACCGATGGATAAAGCCGGAGCCTACGGGATCCAGGATCAGGGAGCACTGCTCATCGACTCCATCAGCGGCGACTACTACGCCGTCGTGGGACTTCCGGTCGCTCAGGTCAACCGTGTTCTTCGGGAGATGCTCGTCTGATTCTGTTATAGTTTTTTTGAATCTGTTCTTCTACTTTGCCGGAATTACTGGAACAGCGGCGTGGAGAAGTATCTCTCGGCGGTGTCCGGAAGCACGGTCACGACAGTCTTTCCGGGGCCGAGTTTCTTGGCCAGCGCGATAGCTGCGGCAACGTTGGACCCCGAGGAGATGCCGCACATGAGGCCTTCCTTTCTCGCCAGATCCTTAGCTGTTCCGATGGCTTCGTCATCCGTTACGACATAAACATCTTCGAATATCTCGGTATTGAGATTGTCCGGGATCAGGCCGTCGCCGATACCCATCTGCAAGTGGGAACCGATGTTTCCGCCCGCGAGGATCGCCGCATTTTCAGGCTCGACCGCCCAGATCGTGATGTTCGGATTCTGTGCCTTCAGCACTTCACCGATTCCGGAGAGTGTACCGCCTGTACCAATGCCGGCGCAGAAACCGTCGATCGGACCTGCCACCTGTTCGAGGATCTCCAGTCCCGTGTGGTGACGGTGCACCATGGGGTTGGCAGGGTTTGTGAACTGCTGCGGAACGAATACGTTCGGATCTTCCGCTGCCATCTTCTCGGCAAGCTTGAGGCACTCGTCGATCGCCTTGCCGATATCGCCATCGTCGTGAATCAGCTTGACCTCGGCGCCGTAATGCTCTACGAGATATCTTCTCTCGCAGGACACGGAGTCCGGCATAATGATGATCGTTCTGTAACCTCTAACCGCGCCGACCAGTGCCAGGCCGATGCCCTGATTGCCGGATGTCGGCTCTACAATAATCGTATTCTTCGTGATCTTCCCGTCCTTTTCAGCTTGCTCGATCATATTCAAGGCAGTTCTGGTCTTGATGGAACCACCCACATTGAGTCCTTCGTACTTCACAAGCACCCGGGCACTATCCTTCCCTACCATCCGCTCTGACAGACGGATCATGGGCGTATGCCCGACAGCTTCCAAGACATCGTTATAAACCATAGTTTCTTTCCTGCTTTCTACGGGGAGCACCCCGAAGCGTAATTCACCTATTAACCTGAGGGCAATAGGGCAAATGCTCTACTATTGTATAACCCGAAGACAAGTAGTGCAAGAAGTGTATCTCTCCGGGCGATTCTTCGGAGGCATGAATATTTGTAAAACTATTGCAAAAGCGCGCTATCCGTGGTATCTTTTTGTCATTGCGGCGAGTGCCGAAGCGGCAGTTTTCAGGAACTGCCTTATTGAGTGGGAAGCAAGAATTCCCTTAATGTTTATAAGTTGGTTACTTTATAACCAAAGGAAGCGCTTCGATCAGAGGTGTGAGGACGCGACCTGACTTGTGAATAATCAATAAGAGTGCGATGAGCTTTGGCACAGGACCTCTTCTTTTCCGGACGGATAGGCTCCGGGTGTTTTGTTCTCAGGTCAGAATAACGGGAAAGGATGGTTCATATGGCGCACGAGAAGCTTCGTCTCTATGGCTTTAACAATTTGACCAAATCCCTCAGTTTCAATATTTACGATGTGTGCTATGCTAAGACCGCTCGTGAACAGAAGGACTATATTGCTTATATCAACGAGCAGTACAATTCTGAGCGTCTGACAAATATCCTTACCAACCTGACCGAGATGATCGGCGCGAAGGTCCTGAGTATCTCCAAGCAGGACTATGAACCGCAGGGCGCATCCGTTACTCTTCTCATCGCGGAGGAGTCCATGATCCCGCATATTGAGACCGAGACAGTCATCGCCCATCTCGATAAGAGCCATGTTACCGTCCATACTTATCCCGAGTACCATCCGGATACGGCTATCGCGACTTTCCGCGTGGATATCGATGTGGCGACTTGTGGCGAGATCTCCCCGCTATCGACTCTTGATTATCTGATCGGAAGCTTCGATTCGGATATCATCACGATGGACTACCGCGTCCGCGGCTTCACACGTGACGTCAGCGGCAAGAAGATCTTCCGCGACAAGAACATCGTGTCGATCCAGAACTATATCGACAAGAAGACCCTCGAGCGCTATGACGCTATCGATATTAATGTCTATCAGGCGAATCTGTATCACACCAAGATGCTCATCAAGGATGTCGATCTGCAGAACTATCTCTTTAAGACCGATGTTTATGAGATCGCGCCGAAGACCAGACTTGAGATCACGAACAATCTTAGAAAAGAAATGATCGAGATCTTCTCCGGAGCCAATGTTTTTGAAGCACCGGAGGAGGATAACGACTAAGTGGACAGCGATTTCCTGAAAAGACAGAACCGCGCACCGATTGCCGAGGCCCTGGAAGAGTACACATCCGAGCGGGTCGTTCCTTTTGACGTGCCCGGCCACAAGCACGGTCGCGGCAATCCCGAACTGACCGCATTCCTGGGCGAGCGCACGATGACGCTCGACGTCAATTCCATGAAACCTCTCGATAATCTCTGCCATCCGGTCTCCGTCATCAAAGATGCAGAAGAACTTGCAGCCGAGGCCTTTGGCGCGCGTGCGGCGTTCTTCATGGTTGGCGGTACTACGTCTTCTGTTCAGGCCATGGTCTTTACTGTGGCCGCCCGAGGAGACAAGATCATCGTTCCCCGTAATGTCCATAGAAGTGTCATCTATGCGATGGTCCTCTGCGGTGCCATCCCTGTCTATGTGGATCCGGGTGCGCACGAGCAGCTCGGTATCGCACTCGGCATGACGCTTCCCGATATCGAGAACGCGATCCGGAAGAATCCGGATGCGAAGGCGATCTTCGTCAACAATCCGACCTACTACGGAATCTGCAGTGATCTTCGTGGCATTGTCAATCTGGCGCACGCGCACGGGATGCAGGTCATCGTCGATGAAGCACACGGCACGCACCTGTCCTTCTCAGACAAGCTCCCCGTCTCGGCTATGGAAGCAGGTGCGGATATGGCCGCAGTCTCGATGCACAAGTCCGGCGGTTCGCTCACACAGAGTTCTTTTCTGCTGGTGGGCGGTACAGGAGATATGCAGACCTCCGGGGAAAGAACGGCTCCGGAGATCTCTCCGGCCTATGTGCGGCAGATCATCAACCTCACGCAGACTACTTCCGGCTCATATCTATTCCTGTCGAGTCTGGATCTTTCGAGAAAGAGGCTGGCACTTCATGGCAAAGAGCTTTTCGATAAGGTGATCGATATGGCGGAGTACGCCCGCTCCGAGATCAACAGCATCGGAGGGTACTATGCGATCGGTTCGGAACTGGTCGACGGCAAAGCCATCTGCGATTTTGACAAGACAAAGCTCGTCATCCACACACTCCCCGTCGGACTGGCCGGGATCGAAGTATATGATCTCCTCCGCGACGAGTACGATATCCAGATGGAGTTCGGGGATTTCGGCAATTGTCTGGCGTACCTTTCCGTCGGCGACCGTGTACGTGAGCTTGAGCGTCTGGTTGGCGCACTGTCGGAGATCCGCCGTCACTTCGGAAAGGATCCGCTTGTGTCGATCCCGAACAGCTATATCGCCCCGATCGTGGCTCTCTCGCCACAGGAAGCTTTCTATGCGAAGACCGAACACGTCGATTTCGGATCCTCGGTCGGCCGGATCGCTGCCGAGAGCATCATGTGCTATCCTCCTGGAATTCCGGTTCTGGCACCGGGAGAGAGGATCACCGAGGAAGTACTGGAGTATCTGCGTTTCGCGCAAGAAAAGGGCTGTCAGATCACGGGTGCGGAGGACAGTTCTCTTTCTACGATCCGTGTCGTAGTCTGAGAAACTCTTGAAGGATTCTTAACCGATTTTTTAACTTCGTTTCGTAAAATGAACTCACGACAAGAGAAAGTGAGGTCATTACGATGCTTACCAAAATCAACACAAATATTGATGTATTCGCGCAGAATTTCATGACCGCGAAGAAAGCTTATACTCTGAATTCCAGCATGGAGGCTTCCGCATGTGCGGCGGCCTTTATCGGTCAGACCGAGCCCGTTAATATCGAGGCTCTGAAATGGGCGAAGAAGCATGTCCGTCATAGTGGTGGATTTCTGTCCACACTCGGCTACGGTAATGCGAGCCAGGTCGTTGCGGCCGTGGTGGCCAAGGATCCGAATCCGGAAGTCGCACTCTCGCGCATCGCCGAGATCCATCACGCGCTCGATAAGAAGTTCATGAATTCGGACTACCTCGTGCTGGCTGCCGTGATCATCTATCAGAACTGTATGCCCAGCGAGTACGATGCGGTCATCGCCCGTACCAGAGAAATCTATAAGCTCCTGCACTCCGACCATCCGATGATCACCGGACGTGAGGATCTCGCAAACTGTGCTCTGATGGCGATCTCCAGCATCGATCCAAAGGCGCTCGCAGTCCGCTGCGAGGAGGATTTCCAGGCACTTCGGAAGTACTTTCATCATAAGAATAAGGTCCAGTTTCTGGCATGCGTCACGAGCGTTTTTGACGGGACATCGCCGGAAAAAGGCGGAGGCCGTTGAGCAGACAAGACGGATCCTGAAGGAGTACGGCGTAAACTTCGATTCCAACGCATATTCGATCGTTGCCGCGATTGCCATGATCGTCGATAAGTCCGACCGCAGCCTCGTCTGTGGCCACATCGCGGAGGTCAGCGCAAAACTCAAGAGCATCCGCGGCATGGGCGCGCTGGGTGCGGGCAAGAGGATCCGCAACATGATCGCGACCGCGATCGTGATCGATGCATATGCAGACGGAAAGGATGCCACAGCGAAGAACAGCGCCATCTCGGCGATCATCTCTGCGGTCATCGCGGCTGAAATCGCGGCGATCTGCGCGATAATTGCCGCCAGTGCAGCAGCTTCCTCAGCATCGAGTTGAGTTTCGGCTTCTAATAAATCGGTCGTGTATCGGAAATACGATCCTGCCATTACTTCATGTTACGTTATGCCTTACGTCTATATGGTGGTATTATATAGGTGTTGGTTTTAAGCCATGAAACTTGGTGAACGAAGGAGTAGGCTATGGATCTTTGGTTTTCTGAATTTCATACCCCGCATGTCAAGCTTTCGATCAAAGTAGACAGGCAACTCTACAGCGGAAAGAGCGACTTCCAGCAGATCGATGTTTTCGAGTCACCGGAGTTCGGACGTTTCCTGACCCTCGACGGCTACATGATGCTCACCCAGAAGGACGAGTTCATCTACCACGAGATGCTGGTGCATGTGCCGATGTGTGTGCATCCGGACGTGCGAAAAGTACTGGTCATCGGCGCCGGTGATGGCGGCGTGGTCAGAGAACTCTCCCGCTACGACACGATCGAGCACATCGACGTGGTCGAGATCGACGAAGAAGTCGTTCGCATCGCTAAGGAGTACCTCCCCTTCACCGCTTGTGGTTTCGACGATCCGCGTGTTCAGTGCCACTTCGAAGACGGGCTCAAGTATGTCCGCCATCACGATAACGAATACGATCTGATCCTTGTCGACTCGACAGATCCTTTCGGACCGGGCGAAGGTCTCTTCACGAAGGAGTTCTACGGCAACTGCTTCACCGCGCTCAAGGAAGACGGCATCATGGTCAATCAGAACGAGAGTCCCTTCTACGCGAACGACGCCCGTGCCATGCAGCGTGCGCACAAGCGCATCCACCAGAACTTCCCGGTATGCAAGGTCTATCAGGCACATATTCCGACCTATCCGTCCGGTCACTGGCTCTTCGGGTTCGCCTCGAAGAAGTACCACCCCGTAAGAGATATGCGTGCCGCCGCGTGGAAAGAACTCGGGATCGAGACGAAGTACTACAACACGAACCTGCACCGCGGCGCATTTGCTCTTCCGAACTATGTCCAGCGGCTCCTCGAAGCCATGGAAGAGCTTCCGAATAATGACACGACAAGTACACTGGGAGGAAAAGCCTGATGGTCGACAGAATCGAGAAAAACTTCTTCGCACTGAACTGCCCGTACGAAGACGCCGAGGCTGTGATCTTCGGCGCACCTTTTGACGGCACTACTTCCTTCCGCCCGGGAACGAGATTCGGTCCCTCCGCGATGAGAAATGAGAGCATCGGGCTCGAGTCCTTCAGTCCTTACCAGGACAAAGATCTCGAGGATGCCCCGATCTGCGATTCCGGCGACCTGGACCTTCCCTTCGGCGATGCGGAGCAGGCACTGGACCTCATCGAGCAGGAGACGACCCGCATCCTCGATGACGGGAAACTCCCAATCATGCTCGGTGGCGAACATCTCGTAAGCCTCGGTGCTTTCCGCGCTGTTGCGAAGAAATATCCGGACGTTGTAGTCCTTCACTTCGATGCCCACTGCGACCTCCGGGAAGACTATATCGGAGCTAAACTCTCGCACGCCTGCGTCCTGCGCCGCATCCACGATATCGTGGGCGACGGCCGGATTTACCAGTTCGGGATCCGTTCTGGCACGAAGGAAGAATTCGAGTTTGCGAAGACACATACGAAGATGGAGCGTTTCAGAGCGGATAACTTCGATGAGGTACTTGCACTTCTGAGACTCTCCGAGAAACCCGTCCCGGTCTATCTGACCGTGGACCTCGACGTACTGGATCCTCGGGAGTTCCCCGGAACCGGCACGCCGGAAGCGGGCGGTCTTTCCTTCGAAGATCTCCGGATCTGCCTGATGCAGCTTAAGGACATCAACCTCGTAGGACTCGACTTCGTAGAGCTCTCCCCGCCTTACGATGCGAGCGGCTGCAGTACGGCACTGGCGCTCAAAGTCCTGCGGGAAACATTGATTATGAAATATGGTAAATAACAAATAGCAAAGGAGTGATTACTATGGGAAAAGCACTTATTATCGGTTGTGGCGGCGTGGCCTCGGTTGCCATCGCAAAATGTTGTCAGAACAGCGAAGTCTTCACGGAGATCATGATCGCGAGCAGAACGCTCAGCAAATGTGACGCACTGAAGGAGAAGCTTCAGCCGACGACGAAGACGATCATCCACACCAGACAGGTCGATGCAGATAAAGTTCCGGAACTGGTCGCCATCATGGAAGAATTCAAACCGGATGTCTGCCTGAACCTGGCACTTCCTTATCAGGATCTGACCATCATGGATGCTTGCCTTGCGACCAAGACTCCTTATGTAGATACCGCGAACTACGAGCCGGTCGATACCGCAAAGTTCGAGTACAAGTGGCAGTGGGCATATGAAGACCGCTTCAAGGAGGCTGGTATCACCGCCCTTCTCGGATCCGGTTTTGACCCGGGCGTAACCGGCGTCTTCTCGGCCTATGCGCTGAAGCACCATTTCGATGAGATCAACTACATCGATATCCTCGACTGTAACGGCGGTGACCACGGCTATCCGTTCGCCACAAACTTCAACCCGGAGATCAACATCCGCGAAGTTTCTGCGAAGGGCAGCTACTGGGAAGATGGCCACTGGGTCGAGACCGAACCGATGGAGATCAAGAGAGTCTATAACTTCGATCAGGTCGGTGAGAAAGACATGTATCTCCTCCACCACGAAGAGATCGAGTCCCTCGCGAAGAACATCCCGGGCATTAAGCGTATCCGCTTCTTCATGACCTTCGGCCAGAGCTACCTGACACACCTCAAGTGCCTCGAGAACGTCGGCATGACCTCGATCGAGCCGGTCATCTATGAAGGTCACGAGATCGTACCGCTCCAGTTCCTGAAGTTCATGCTCCCTGATCCGGCGACACTCGGCCCGAGAACCGTCGGCAAGACCAACATCGGCTGCATCTTCAGAGGCAAAAAGGACGGCAAGGAGAAGACATACTATCTCTACAATGTATGTGACCATCAGGAGTGCTATAAGGAAGTCGGCTCCCAGGCCATCTCCTACACTACAGGTGTTCCGGCCATGATCGGCGCGATGCTCATCATGAACGGTACCTGGAACTGCCCAGGCGTCAAAAACATCGAAGAGTTCGATCCGGATCCGTTCATGGATGCGCTCAATAAGTGGGGCCTGCCGTGGATCGAGGACTTCAATCCGGTCGAGGTCGAGTAAGCTCTTCCATTTGTCTCGCTTCTTCTTTCCCGAGGGCGAACAGATTTTTCACACATCATGGATACAAGCATGGCGGGAGTGATCGTATGATCACTCCCGTCTTGTATTCTTTATGTTTCCCGGATAAGTCAATTCGATAACTGATTCGTCACTTAGGGGGAAGTATTACAAATCCTTCATTTTCGACCGGAAGCGGTTCTCTATAATGATGCCGAAATCAGGAAGGCCGCGGATCGATGCGGTGAAAAGGTGATATTGTGAAGAGACGAGACGCAAGAAGATCAACTCCATTAGTAGATGAATTTGAAACACAGAATGCTGGTACGGAATATTATACCAGGCAGGCACAAAATAGCGGGACACACAGAAATACAAGCCCGGCGCCAAGCTATAGTTTTGTCAGGGCTCCAGAGAATGCAGTACATACCGCTCCGGACAGAAACCCCGGACAGGCGAAGCGTACCGCAGAGAAACAAAAGAAGAAAGAAACTTCGACATTCCGTCGTGTCATGGTCATCGCTCTCGTGATGATACTCATACTGGGCGGGCTGGCCGGTTGCATGATCTTTCTTGACCAGCAGGGAGATCTGGCTTCGTTCCGTTCCTTCTTCTCCTCATCCGATTCCTCTTCTAAAAAGAAAAAGAACCGCAAGACCAAGAAGAATGCGGATACGTACAACGAAGCCGATGAGTACGGCGATTACGAAGACGACGGAGAAGGCCGCGGCACCGGTTATCTTCTTCTGGAAGGCTCCGGAAGCGGTGATCTTACAGGCTATACCGTCATCCTGGATCCGGGACATGGCGGCCGGGACACCGGATGCGTCTTCCCCTTTGATGCACCGGACTACTACGAATGCGAGTTTAATCTCCGCATCGCCAATGCGATCAAGGACGATCTTGTCGCCCGCGGCGCAAACGTCTACATGCTTCGCACCGATAACAGCTGGGTCTCCCTCTATAACCGTCTGGCACAGACACACCTGATCTGTCTGGATATCGCCGAAAAACAGGGAAAACTCCCCTTCTCTAAGGATCGTGCAGACGAACTCAGATGGCTCCTGCAGGAGAGCATCGACATCAACGAGGATACCGTTGCCTCCGGAGGTATGGGCATCATGGTCGGCTCCGGTGTAGGCGAAGATCTGGAGGAACTCTTCGACATGGAATACGAACTGGATAACGTGATCTTCCTTGCAGTGCATCTGAACTCCAGTGAAAGCAGACAGCAGCATGGCACACAGATCTACTACGTCACCGATGATTCCGTAATCGAGAGCGAACACCGCCAAATGGAGACGAACAGTGAATTCCAGCGCTACGACTTTCCGATCCGCGCGGATTACTATGGCCGCAAAAACGAAGACAACGAATTTCTCGCTTACTGCCTCTATGACAACATCGTGGGAAATATCCCGGAGTTCGAGACGAACGGATATCCCGTAAGCGCAGATAACTATGCCGTTCTTCGTGAGCACGGACTATGTGGTGCCCTGATCGAGGTGGCTTTCTTAAGTGATGACAACGACAGAAACATGCTCCTTCAGGACAGCAACGTAAAGACCGTGGCCACCTCCGTAACCGACGGCGTGGTCGTGTATTTCAACGGCAAATAATGGCGTGAGTCATCGGGCAATATCATCGCAGATCATCGAGAGTTCATCCCGTGAAATCTCGATAAGCGAACCGGTGTCGCCTCTCACGGCGTGTAAGTCGCTGCTTCGCAATAGAGGAGTTCCATCGGATACGCGATGCCCTCGAAGTACTGATCGATCTCATCCTGCGACATGCCGGACGGATTCATACAATCGTCGTTCTGCGCAAGGATGAACTCGGTATTCCCGGCCCGCACGAAGAGAAGTTCCTGTCCCTTATGCGCTGCGAGCCACTCGCCGTATCCCTTCATCCAGTCTCCGCCGAAACTCGGAGAATTATGGATACTGCCGTCCTCCTGATCCCGGAAAAGTGTCACGATCGCCTTCAGTTCGTCCCCGTCATAAAGGGGATAATCCCGGGAATCCTGATGCACCGTCAAGCCCTCGCCTTCGTAGGTGCCGTACTGAAGATAGCAATAACCTTTGCTCGAGATATGCGGATCCGTGAGCGATACGCCCATGGTACGAAGCCCCTCACATATGAAGCTGAATTCAGTCTCGAAATACGCTGCCGCTTCTTCGTCCGTGATCGGCTTTCCAGTCAGTACGATCGTACGATCCTCCGGAATCTTCGGGATCGCGCCGACCCCTCCGGACGCCGGATCGGTTTCCGTACCGCCATCCGGAGTCGATTCGTTCACTCCCCACGCTTCGGTCGGACCGGCACCGGTCTCATTTCTTTGTGACATCATCACCTGTGTTTCCGGAGAAGAATGTGTCGCGTCAGACATCTCCGTCTCCGGGTTCTTCGTGAGCATTCCTTTAAGAATCACACCGATACCCATGATAAAGAGAAGTATCGCCGCAATCGCCACAGGCCATCCGCTCGCATAGAAACTTTTAAGACGCGAACGCAGCGTCGGGGCAGATGCTGCCGAGGCAGTAGACCGGCCCTTCGGGGCAGATTTTTCTAAATCGGAAGACGGAACCCTCGGCGCAAGTACTTTTGCAGAAGAAGTGACATCTGCCGCCACCGCCTCTGCTGTAGTCGTCATCTCCTGAGCCTCCAGGATCCAGCAATCATCTATATTTCCCAGTAATTCGAAGATTCTCTCGCCGTTCATGTCAACGGGCCTCCTTTCTCGAGGTATGCGAGCAGGTCCTTGCGCATACGGTGAAGCGAGACGGAGATATTGTTCTCCGACAGGCCACTCGCCTTCGCGATGTCTCTGACGCTGTCCGCGTACCAGTAGCGCCGCACGAAGATCTTCCGCTTCTCGGGAGGAAGGGAAGAAAGGAAACGCTGCACGGATTCCATGAACTCTTTCTGCAGAAGTTCACTGTCAGCCGACTCTCGGCTCGGAAGAACTTCCTCCAGTTCTTCGAGAACCAGGTCGAGGCCATAGCCGCCGCGCTTGCCCGCGTGCTGTTGCTTATACATGTTCAAGGCACGGTTTCTCGTGATCCGGCCAAGGAAAGGAGCCAGGGTCGAAGGTCTTTTCGGAGGGATGCTGTTCCAGACCGCGAGGTACGAGTCATTGACACACTCCTCGGCGTCCTCTGTACTTCCGAGGATGTTCCTGGCGATCGACATGCAGAACCGGCCGTATTTCTCGGCGATCACAGAGAGCGCTCTTTCACTTCTCTCCCAGCACATCTGTACGATTGTCGCATCATCCGTTTCCTTCATGGTTCACCCCTTTCACACATAATAACAAAATTCTTTCACACATCTTACAGGTCATCGCAGATTTCTATTTTGTCATATCAAAAACGGGCGCTATCATTTATAATCTATCCGTAAGTATCTGTTCTGGGAGGTGTAATCATGGAAGATATCCGTTCTCTGGACACAGTCCCGACCCCGGCATTCGTGGTCGATATGCCGGCGTTGCGCCGTAATGCCGAGCGCCTGAAAGAGGTCGCCGACCGTTCCGGCGCGCATATCCTTCTCGCACAGAAGGCCTACTCGTGCTACGCGACCTACCCCGAACTGGCTAAGTACTTAAGCGGCACTACCGCCAGTGGCTACTGCGAGGCTCGTCTCGGATACGAAGAGATGGGCAAACCATTCGGAAAAGAAACGCACGTCTATGCGCCCGCCTTCACGGCCGAGGATATGGAGAAACTCCTTCCGATCTGCGATCACATCATCTTCAACTCGATCTCCCAGTGGAAAGTCCACCGCGAACGCGCTCTTTCCTTCGCGAAAAGCACTTGCGCCGGGCTGTCTTCTGAAAACGCAGCCGAGGAAAAAATACACACGGCTCCGTCTTTCGGTCTTCGCATGAATCCGGAATACTCCGAGATCGAGACCGATATCTATAACCCCTGCGTCACCGGTTCCCGTCTCGGGATCCTGCGATCTGTCTTTGACCGGGAACGGGAAGCAGATCCTTCCATTTTCGAGGGCATCGAGGGTCTGCACTTCCACACACACTGCGAGCAGGGATTTGAACCGCTCCAGCGCACCATAAAAGTGATCGAGGAAAAGTTCGGGGATCTTCTACAGCTTCCTCAGATCAAATGGCTGAACCTCGGTGGCGGACATCACATCTCAAAGGATGACTACGACCGCGAAGGCCTGATCGCTGAAGTGAAGCGCCTCTCCGAGAAATATAACGTGACCGTATATCTCGAGCCCGGAGAAGCTGTGGCGATTGATGCCGGTTATCTCGTCGGCACCGTGCTCGACATCGTGGAGAACGGCATGAAGATCGCCATCCTCGACGTCTCCGCCGCATGCCATATGCCGGATGTACTCGAGATGCCATATAGACCCCCGTTGAAAAGTGCTTTTGACGCGGAAGAAAAACCATATACGTACCGCCTCGCCGGGAACACCTGTCTGGCCGGAGACGTCATCGGCGACTACTCCTTCGAAAAGGAGCTGAAGGTCGGCGACCGCCTCTATTTCCAGGACATGGCCATGTATACGATGGTCAAGGACAACACCTTTAACGGGATGCCGCTGCCGTCGATCTGGCTTCTCGAAGAGGACGGCACCGCCCGCATCGTGAAGCAGTTCGGGTATGACGACTTTAAGGAAAGACTATAAATCTGAAAAAGTGAGAAAAGAAAGACTATAGACCATATTTGAAAGGAGATGCGACGCTCCGCAGTGATGCGAAGGCGCCGCAAAAACAAAAACATGAAAAAGAAACTTTCCATCATCCTCGCGCTTATGCTCTCGGCCTCGATGGCCGCCTGCTCTTCCTCGAAGGAAACGACGAAAAAGAAGAAGGACTCGGCCAAGAAGACGAAGGTCGAAGATGCTGACGATGACGACGAGGATGAAACGAAGAAGACGAAGAAAACGGATGAGGAGCCGGGCGACACGACCGACGACGAGGAATTCCGCGAGAAGAACTTCATCCCGGACATCCACTTCACGATCACCGACATCGACGGAAAGCAGATCGACGAGACGATCTTCATGGACCACAAGGTCACCATGATCAACTTCTGGGAGCCCTGGTGCGGACCATGCGTTGAGGAGATGCCGGAGATCGAGAAACTCTACGAGAACTATAAGGACAAGGGCCTGCAGGTCATCGGCGTGTTCGCGTCGACCGATCAACTCGACGACGTCAAGGAGGTCATGAGTTCAGCCGGCACCACCTACCCGATCTGCATCTATGACACGGTCTTCGACCAGTACCAGACCGGCTACGTCCCGACCACGATCTTCTTCGACCAGGCCGGACACATCATCGGTGTATCGAACGGCTACGGTGACGGCGTGATCGTAGGTTCAAACTCCTACGATAACTGGGCTGCCCTGGTCGACGGCATGCTCGGATAATACACGATGTCCCCGCGAGGTCCCTTATGAAGAAGCACTTCCTTATCGAGAAAAACATCATCGCCATTCTTCTGCTGCTCCTCGGAGCCGGGCTGATCGCCTTCGGCATCCACTCCGGGCAGATGAAGTCTGTCTTCAATAAGGCTGCGCGCGTCTGTATGGAGTGTATCGGAATTGGCTAAGCACGAAGGAAAAACGAAACACTGCGGTGGTGGCGTGAGGCTCGGCATCCAGGCTGTGACCACACTTATCCAGAACGCGAACTTCAAGGGATTTTTCACCGGGAAGATCTATACCGGTGCAAGTAAGAAGGTCTGCGTCCCGGGACTGAACTGCTATTCCTGTCCCGGCGCACTCGGCGCCTGCCCGGTCGGATCCCTGCAGAGTTTCCTGAGCGGACTGAAGTTCCGTTTCCCTTACTACGTGCTGGGCATCCTCCTGTTCGTCGGTGCGCTCCTCGGTCGAATCGTGTGCGGATTCCTGTGCCCCTTCGGGTTCCTGCAGGACCTTCTGTATCTTATTCCTTTCTATAAGAAGAATCAGTTCCTGCTCGACAAGTATCTGCGGTATCTGAAGTATGCCGTTCTTGCTGTGCTGGTGATCATCCTCCCGCTGTGCCTGCCGCTGACACCGACTTTCTGTAAATACGTCTGCCCCTCCGGCACGATCGCGGGCATCATCTCATACTTCACTCAGCCGATCATCCGCTCCCAGATGGGGAAACTCTTCAGCTGGAAGCTCATCGTGCTCGGCATCATCATCGTATCGGGCCTGATCGTATACCGCCCGTTCTGTAAGTATCTCTGTCCTTTAGGCGCATTCTACGGATTCTTCAACCGCTTCGCACTCGTGCGCATGCATCTCGACGAAGGAAAGTGCGTGCACTGCAGCGCCTGCACCAAGGCCTGTAAGATGAATATCGATCCAAGCAGAAAGCCCAACAGCATGGAGTGCATCCGCTGCGGAGACTGCGTCCGTGCCTGTCCGAAGAGTGCCCTGCACATTGGCGTGAAGAACAAGTGACTGTCACAAAGTAACGGATCCTACTTTAAGATATCTTTCTCCACGTTCTCACAGCAGAACTTCTTCATCGAGGGACATGATTCTTTTTCGTGACCGAAGAAATTCGATTTTTCCAGCATCAGTCCGACACAGAGAAAAGCTATGCCAAGTGCTGCTATGATCGCGCATCCGTAAATAACTATACCGAGAATCATTTGGCCTCCCCCTGTCTCTTTTTCGAAAAGATAAATGTAACGACTGACTTGGTCCTGTTCAGGTTGTCGAGAACGCGCTTGAACTTCGAAAAACCGATACCCAGCAGCGTGGTCGCTCCGGAAGCTGCCAGAAAACCGATTCCGATCTCTGCGTAGATAATATTCTCTCCGCCTTTTTTCGTATGAGTAAGTAGATCAAATTCTTTGTCAACGATTTCTTTATATATGCCTTCTTTGAAAAAGAGGATCGTGATCAGAGAGGCCAGCGCGACAAAGATCGTCGTGATGATCGCACCCGCCAGCACCCTGTTCCAGGGGACCGTTCCGACGACTTTTCCGGTCTGACCGTTCACAAGGAACGTGTACGGTGTTCCATCCTTATCGAGCGTGATGAACCAGACGGGCAGGAGCGCCTGAGAGGTTCTCTCCATCTCGTATTTCGGGACCGAGAGGACTCTCTTTTTGCGGAAGCTCGTCGGAGGCTGCTGCATCATCTCCCAGTCAAATACATCCCTGGCTTTCTGCCCGGCACAGGCCTTCGCCGCACGTGGTTCCAGGTCGGCGATATTGGAATAAAACCCCATAAGATACGACGTATCGAAGTCGACCTTTTCGTTCATGTAATACGGATCGAGAAGTTCCGATGTTTTGTCGGCTAGCACTTTACAGGCTTCGACCGGAAGATCGTGGAATTCACAGCTGCCGTCTCTGATGATCGGCTCGTTACCGATCATAAAGCGCTGGGTATCCGAATACACGCCGTCATACAGATAGTACGGAACGTAGATGCCGCGAACGCATTCAGGGTCGATCTTCTTAAAGAACCTCGGAATGAAAGGACCGGACAGCAGTTTCTTCTTTACGTTGGCCAGTGCCTCTTCTTTCGTGATCTTAAACGGAATGACATAGTCCGGACGGACTTCCTTGGAGATACGGTTAAATACCAGAGTTGTGGCTCCACAGTACACACACCTTGTCGAAACTTCCGTTCCCGAGACGATAACCTCACCGCCACACTGTGTGCACTGATGGATGTGACAGTCATACATTTCACCGGTGATCTCCTCTTCCTCCAGGAGATCTTCGAGCGCTACCGGATCATCGCCAGATCCCATATTGAGGTAAAAATCGTCAGCATCTGAAAGCGTCTGCGGATCGATGATGTTTCCGCACGTCTCGCACACGAGCGAATCAAATCCCGGATCGTAAACAAGCGGCGCACCGCATCCCGGGCAATTTCTTGCCATATTATCCTCCTATCTCCCCAAACACGAAATACAATATTTATATATTACCATTAGCATTCATTATAGAAAAACTGTCTTCCCTGCGGAATATCGCATCAGTTTTCGGAGGCCTTTCTGAGATTGTGTTCTCCCCCACATCATGCTATAAGAGAAAACCATACAGCGTTCTTCCTGCTTTTCTCACATCTCGAAAAGCACTAATTATGCAACATTTGCAATCGCAAGTTTCATAATGCGATTTGGGGCACTGTCCGCAGATAATATCGTATTTATCAACATATTCCGACCAATGCTCACTTCTTCCCAGAGAACTCCCGCGTGAAAAAACATGCTGTTTTTTGCAACGTTTTTTATTCTTCTTGCAAAAATCTCCGTATTCCTATTTGCAAATCCTATAAGCGGTTGTATAATGACAAATGTTGAGCCAGAAGCCACAAGGACAAGTGCTTTTCGCGAAGAAAATGCATGAACTCCGCGGGCGAAGAAGGCAAATTGATTTCAGATTATCTATATGGAGGAAGAAAGCTATGGCACTTAAGAATGAGTATGTAAAGCGTGTCTATGAGAAGATCCTGCAGAAGGATCCGTATGAGAAAGAATTCCATCAGGCAGTTCTCGAGGTTCTCGAGTCTCTCGAGCCGGTCATCGACCGTCACCCGGAGTATGAGGCAGAGTCCCTCTTGGAGAGAATGGTAGAGCCGGAGCGCATCATCACATTCCGTGTTCCGTGGCTGGACGATCAGGGCAAGGTACAGGTAAACCGTGGTTTCCGTGTACAGTTCAACTCCTCTATCGGACCTTATAAGGGCGGTCTCCGTCTGCATCCTTCCGTTAACCTCTCTATCCTGAAGTTCCTCGGTTTCGAGCAGTGCTTCAAGAACTCCCTCACCTCTCTTCCGATCGGTGGTGGTAAGGGTGGTTCCGACTTCGACCCGAAGGGCAAGTCCGACCGTGAAGTTATGCGTTTCTGCCAGAGCTTCATGACAGAGCTCTCTAAGCACATCGGTCAGTTCACAGACGTACCGGC
>JAFZVE010000065.1 GCA_017617995.1 Clostridiales bacterium | reverse complement strand
GCCTCCGGGAACTTCTCCTGCATCTCAGCGATCTTCATCGGAGTACGAACGCCTGCAACAACGTCCTCGCCCTGAGCGTTTGTCAGGAACTCACCGAAGAGGCCCTTGTTACCTGTTGCCGGGTCACGTGTGAAAGCAACACCGGTACCGCAATCGTCACCCATGTTACCGAAAGCCATGGACTGTACGTTAACGGCTGTACCCCAGGAATACGGGATATCGTTGTCACGACGGTAGATGTTGGCACGCGGGTTGTCCCAGGAACGGAATACAGCCTTGATGGCGCCCATGAGCTGTTCCTTCGGATCTGTCGGGAAGTCGGAACCGATCTTCGCCTTATACTCAGCCTTGAACTGGTTAGCGAGTTCCTTCAGGTCATCAGCGGTAAGCTCGACGTCCTGCTTCACGCCACGCTCATTCTTCATCTTGTCGATGAGCTCTTCGAAGTACTTCTTACCAACTTCCATAACGACGTCGGAGTACATCTGGATGAATCTTCTGTAGCAGTCCCAAGCCCAGCGCGGGTTATTGGACTTCTCTGCGATAACATTAACAACTTCTTCGTTGAGGCCGAGGTTGAGGATCGTGTCCATCATACCAGGCATGGATGCTCTCGCACCGGAACGGACGGATACGAGAAGCGGGTTCTCGAGGTCACCGAACTTCTTACCGGTAATCTCTTCCATCTTGCCGATGTATTCCAGGATCTGAGCGAAAATCTCGTCATTGATCTGACGACCATCTTCATAGTACTTGGTACAAGCCTCTGTGGTGATCGTGAAACCCTGCGGAACAGGAAGTCCCAGGTTGGTCATCTCAGCAAGGTTTGCGCCCTTACCGCCGAGGAGCTCACGCATATTGCCGTTGCCCTCAGAAAACAAGTAAACATATTTAGTCATTGTTTAGCCCGCCTTTCAAAAATTTATTGCTTCTAGTTACTTTATTTTCAGTGCTTTTCGAGAGGGAGTCGCGAAAAGCACTTAAAACCGAATTGTGTGCCCGATTTGCGCCGGCTTCGTGCCTGCGGCCGTTCGGAGCGGACGGATCAGAAATCGAACCTTTTGTCCGGCTTCTTTATCAGAAGTCGAATTTTCCCTCGAAGAACTCACCGAGTTTGTCGATCGGGAAACGGATGTTGCCCGGCTCATACTCGACGTTCTTCATGGAGTCTCTCTCACGGATGGTGACGCAGTTGTCGTTCTCGGAATCGAAGTCGTAAACGACGCAGTACGGTGTACCGATCTCGTCCTGGCGGCGATAACGCTTACCGATGGACTGTCTGTCATCGAACTCGCACATATACTTCTTCGACAGCTCGGCGAAGATCGGCTCGGCCTTCTCACTGAGCTTCGCGGACAGCGGCAGGATACCGATCTTGATCGGAGCGAGGAACGGATGGAAATGCATAACAGTACGGACGTCTTCCTTGTCGCCGTCGACGATCTTCTCTTCGTCATAAGCGGAGCAGAGGAAGGCAAGCGTCACACGGTCAGCACCGAGGGACGGCTCGATAACGTACGGTACGTATTTCTCGTTCTTGGCCGGATCGAAATAGGAAAGATCCTGCTTACTGAACTCCATATGCTGCTTGAGGTCGTAGTCGGTACGGTCCGCAACGCCCCAGAGCTCACCCCATTCACCTTCATCCTTGAAGGGGAACCAGAACTCGAAGTCCGTGGTCGCGTTCGAATAGAAAGCCAGCTCCTTCGGATCGTGGTCACGTGTTCTGAGTTCGTCTTCCTTGAGTCCCAGACCTGTGAGCCAGTTGTAGCAGTACTCTTTCCAGTACTTGAACCACTCGAGGTCGGTGCCCGGCTCGCAGAAGAACTCGAGCTCCATCTGCTCGAACTCACGTGTTCTGAAGATGAAGTTACCCGGTGTAATCTCGTTTCTGAAGCTCTTACCAATCTGGCAGATACCGAACGGGATCTTCTTTCTCGAAGAGCGCTGTACGTTCAGGAAGTTTACGAAGATACCCTGTGCCGTTTCCGGACGCAGATAAACTTCACTCTTGCTGTCCTCGGTAACACCCATGAATGTCTTGAACATGAGGTTGAACTTACGGACATCGGTGAAGTTGTGACCGCCGCATGTCGGGCAGGGGATGTTCTTTTCGCGGATATAAGCGACGAGTTCTTCGTCGTTCATGCCCTCAACAACGACATCGGTGATGCCGTTTTCGGCATTAAAGTCTTCGACCAGTTTATCTGCACGGGCACGAGCCTTGCACTGCTTACAGTCGATGAGCGGATCGGAGAAGCCGCCTACGTGACCGGAAGCAACCCATACCTGCGGGTTCATGAGGATCGCGCAGTCGACGCCTACGTTATACGGGCTCTCCTGTACGAATTTCTTCCACCATGCCGCCTTTACGTTATTCTTGAGTTGCACACCCAGAGGACCGAAGTCCCAGGCATTGGCCAGACCACCGTAAATATCGGAACCCGGATATACGAAGCCTCTTGTCTTAGCAAGGGCTACGATCTTTTCCATTGATTTTTTTACCGGCATCAGGATTCCTCCTCTTCCGAAGCATCGGCTTCCTCGATTACTTCCTCGGCGTCGTCCTCGATGATCTCTTCGATCGACTCCTCAACGACAGCATCCTCAGCCGGCTCGGCAGATACTTCCTGCTCACCCTCAGCTTCCGGATCCAGAACGCCCTCTGCTTCGAGGCGGGCCTTCTCAGCGGCCTCCTTCGCCAGACGACGAGCTTCCTCGATCTCCGGACGGAGCGGAACGTACGGCTTGTGCTGACCTTCGACGCCAACTACCTTATCCGCAGCCACTTCCTTGCAGGCAAGGGTTACGTTACTCGGTGTCGGATCATCTACCATCGGCTGCGCACCATCAACGAGCTGACGGGCTCTCTTTGCGACGAGCATGCAGAGCGAATAGCGACACTCGGCCTTTGGCAGTAATTCTTCAACTGACGGATCAACTAACATTTTCTGATTCCTCCCTTTTGATTATCCTTTGTTCTTCTGTTCTCTTATTTGTCCTGCTTCCGAAGAAGCCTTACAGCAATCATTTGTCCTGCTCCGCAAGGAGCCTTTCGACCAAATCTTTCGATCTTACATACCGGTTCAGCTCGGTCTTCATGATGTTCGCGATATCCTGTGCCGCCTGCTCGACCGTATCGTTCGTGACCACATAATCGAATTTCGGCGAGTTCTCGATCTCGCTCTTCGCGCGGGCCATTCTCTTATCGATCTGTTCCGGATCTTCCGTACCGCGGCCCTCGAGGCGGGAACGAAGTTCTTTCAGCGACGGTGGAAGCAGGAAGATCGTTACTGTCTCTTCGAATTTCTCCTTCAGAGCCAGACTTCCGGGAACCGTCAGATCCAGGAGCACGTCCTGTCCGCTTCCGCACATCCGAAGGAGCGGTGTCAAAGGTGTGCCGTAGTAGTTGCCTACATACTCATCGTATTCGATGATCTCGCCCTCTGCGATCAGTTGCTCGAACTGTTCCTTCGTGCGGAAGTAATACTCCACTCCATCCTGCTCGACCCCTCTCGGTGCACGGGATGTCACGGAGATCGAGTTCCCGACTTCCGGCATCATCTCGCGGAGTCTGGCAATCACGGTTCCTTTTCCCACTCCGGAAGGTCCGGATATCGAAACGATCAAACCATTATCCATTTGCTGTTCCCTCCGCCAGTAGTGCCTCGATTTCTTCCGGCGCCAGCGCCGAAAGCACGATATGTCCGCTGTCTGTTACCAGAACCGCCTTACTCTTCTTACCGGAAGAACAGTCGACCAGGGCCCCCCGGTCTCTGGCATCCTGTACGAGTCTTCGGATCGGCGCCGATTCCGCGCCGGCCACGCATACCAGTCTCGTACTCGATATCAGATTTCCGAAGCCTATATCTACAAAAGCCATCGTGCTGCGTCTTCCCCCTTACGCCAGATTCTGGATCTGCTCTCTGATCTTCTCCAGTTCGGTCTTCATGTCCAGCACGTAGTTCGTGATGGAGATGTCATTGGCCTTCGAGCCGATGGTGTTGACCTCACGGTTCATCTCCTGCAGGATGAAATCCAGACGTTTTCCTATGCTGCCCTTCGCGCTGAGCGTCTCACGAAGCTGGTTCATGTGGCTGCTGAGGCGCGTAAGCTCTTCGTCGATCGCACACTTGTCTGCAAAGACTGCCACTTCGGCTTCACGTCTGGCCTCGTCATAGACGAGATTCGCCTTGTCATCGAGGAGTTCCTCGATTCTGGCCATGAGCCGCTCTTTGTATTCCTTCGGCACCTGTGGAGCGCGAAGCTTCACGGCAGCGTGCAGGCTCTCAAATACACTTACCTTCGTGAGAAGGTCGTCGACGAGCTTATTGCCCTCGACTTCGCGCATGCGGAGGATATCGTCGATCGCCGCTTCCAGTACCGGCAGAAGTTCCTGTCCGGCTTCCTCGGGTGTCAGGCTGTTGGCACGAGCCACCAGCACATCCGGAAAACGTGCGATCTGGAGAGCATCGGCTGCGTCCGGACGTCCTGTCTCAGAAGCGATCTTGGCGATTGCGTCCGAGTAGGCCTTCGCAAGTCCGATGTTCATCTCGACGGTAGAATTGCCGTCACCTACATCCTCGATCGTCACAAAGACGTCGATCTTGCCTCGCAGGAGACGGTCAGTAATTCTCTCACGGATCTTGGTCTCAAGTACGGCATAGCCTCTGGGCATGCGGACGGAAATATCGCAGAAACGGTTGTTTACAGACTTGATCTCGACAAGGTAGCGCCGCGTCGTATATGTCGCTTCGCCCCGTCCATAACCTGTCATGCTGTACGCCATGAAGAAAAACCCCGATTCGTAAAGAATTGCGCTCGTTTGGCGAAGTGCCGCAGGGCGCATTTTTAGTACATAGAATTATATTACAGGTCGCAAAATCGCGCAAGTGTCAAAATCGGAATTTTACTTACAGCCACAGGCGTTACAAAAAATTTTCGCCTCGGCTTTTTATGGTTTTTCGATCCCTTACCGCCTCCTCCCCGACGCTGTGACATATTATTTCTGCACAAGGTACGGATCAAACCGCAGATAATCGCCTGCAACAAGGCGGTATTCTACGCCGTTTCTTACGCCGTTATATGCACGCGTATGTGCCCTTCCATGCAGATGTCCGTAGAGACACAGATCGACGCCGTACTTCTCCAGCGCATGTGTAAAACCGTTACTGCGTTCCGGGTCATAGATCGGAGGATAGTGAAGCATCGCAATTCTTCTTGCCGGCTTCTTTCCATCTTCAGGGTTTTCGGGATCCCGGCCGGTATTCTCTTCGGTGACGGTCTTCCTTCCGTCTGCACCGTTCTGGTTAAACATGATGATTGAGTCCTGAAGGGAACGCTCGAGTCGTCCTACCTCACGCTGGTAGATCTTCTCATCTTCCTGCTTACTCTCGGGATTCTCCGGAAGGAGCCAGCCTCGCGAACCGGCAATTAGAGACCCTTCGATCACAAAACCGTTATTCTTGAGGATCTTCATGGAGCGAAGGCCATGCTCGGTCATGAAGTCCTCGACCTTCTTTGTCGTGCCCCACCACAGGTCGTGGTTACCCTTACTCAGAATCTTCGTTCCCGGGAGAGATTCGATGAATTCCAGGTCCGCGAGCGCTTCCCGAAGCGAGATCCCCCAGGAGATATCACCCGGGACCAGGACCGTATCCTCATCCTTTATCTTCGCCCTCCAGTTCTCCTCAAGGCGCGCGGCATGATCCGCCCAGGATGGTCCGAACACATCCATGGGTTTGTCTGTCGAGAATGACAGATGCAGATCGGCGATAGCAAAGATACTCACGTCCGGCGCCTCCTTTCCGGGGATTCTTCTTGGGATAATGATAACACATTCACTATGAGAGATGGACGGTTCTTCCTGAGAGAGCACTTCTACGAAAGAAGCTCCCCTTTGTTCTACTCGTGAAAATGCTTATAGATCGCCTCGGCGTCCTTCTGTGTGATGCGCTCGGCTTGGGACAGGGATTCGACGTCCGCCTGGGAGATGGCCTTGATGGAACCGAAATGCTTCATGAGGCTCTTTCTCTTTGCCGTTCCGATCCCGGGGATCGTCTCGAGCGAATAGGTGAGATTTCTCTTCTTACTGAGTTTTCTCTGGTACGTGATGGCGAAACGGTGCACCTCGTTCTGGACGGCGGTGACCAGACGGAAGAGGACCATCATCTCCTCGTCTTCTCTCGCATCCTCGGCCAGATCGATCGACAGCCCGTCACGCGTGACAAGTCCGTGTGTCCTGTGGCGGCGGTCCTTCACCATACCGGCGAGAGCGATCTTATCCTGGATACCGAGATCCTCGAGCACCTCATAGATCGCATTGACCTGTCCAAGGCCGCCGTCGGCGAGGATCAGGTCCGGCATCTTCGCGAATTTCTCGTCTCCGGAATGGGAGAAACGGCGGGTCAGCACTTCACGCATGGAAGCATAGTCATCCTGCCCTTCCACCGTCTTGATCTTGAAAAGTCTATATGCAGACTTATCCGGACGGCCGTCCGTAAAGACCACCATACCGCCACAGCGGTCATCGTTTCCGAGGTTACTGATATCGTAAGACTCGATACGCTGAGGCACTTCGGGAAGATTCAGTTTTGATGCCAGAAGCCGGAGCGCCGTCTCGACGCTCTGATTCGAGGAGCCCACACGAAGGATACGTCTGCGCAGGGCTTCTTTTGCATTTGCATTCGCAAGTTCAAGGAGACGGGCTCCGTCCCCTCGTGACGGGACATGCAGGGAGACCTTATGCCCGGCCATATCGGAGAG
Source organism: Clostridiales bacterium (assembly GCA_017617995.1). Lineage (GTDB taxonomy): Bacteria > Bacillota > Clostridia > Saccharofermentanales > Saccharofermentanaceae > Scatonaster. Next base: position 13,341 of record JAFZVE010000065.1, on the reverse strand, counting down.
GGCCTGCTCCACGGATTCCTTATCTTCGAGTTCGATCGCGACGAGGACCTCTTTCGGGATCTCGGCCGCGGTCGGATAGTACTGCATCAGGAAAGCCTCGAGAAGACTCTCTTCTGATTCACCTTCGTCCTTCAGGAAATATGTGGACGAGCCGATGATTCGTCCGCCACGGAGCTCGAGTTTACGGAAGCACATCTCGCCCGCATCGCGAAAGAAGCCTACGGCATCGCGGTCCGACTCACGCGGGAAGGAAACATTCTGGTTCGCCATGACGGCACGAAGGGCCTGCAGACGATCACGGTAGATCGCGGCCCGCTCGAAGTCGAGGGCCTCGGAGGCCTCCTGCATCTGGGCTTCGAGATCGCGAAGGATACCGTCGTATTTCCCTTCGAAGAAACGGCACATGTCCTCCATGACTTTTCTGTATTCTGCCGCCGGCACATCGCCACGGCACGGACCGACGCATCGGCCGATGTGGTAATTGAGGCACGCACGTTCCTTGCCGATATCGCGTGGCAGGACTTTTCGACAGGTCTTCGTCGGAAAAATGTCGCGGAGCGCCTGGAGCGCGCGGTAGAGATCGCCACCCAGATACGGCCCGTAATACTTCGCACCCACCATGTTCTTATCCGGGCGGAAGACTTTCATGATCCTGGGGTACTCCTCCTGCATCGTGATACACACATAAGGGAATCCCTTGTCGTCGCGAAGAAGGATGTTGTAGTGGGGCTGGTATCTCTTGATGAGATTGCACTCGAGAAGCAGCGCCTCGAGCTCGGAGCCGACTACGACATACTCGAAGTCGGCGACGTGGGAGATCATAGCGAGGACCTTGGCGTTACCCTGGGGATTCTTGCCGAAATAGGAACGCAGACGGTTCCGAAGATTCTTCGCTTTTCCCACATAAATGACAGAATCCGAGGCGTCCTTCATCAGGTACACTCCCGGATCCGTAGGTACTATATCTAATCTTGCGTCAAATGTGGATGTGCCGTCCCCGATCATTGGATCTTCGGATCGTTCAGGTAACCGGCCAGAGCCTCGACCGCTTCATCCTGGTCGATACCATCTGCTGTGATCTCGATCTCCGCATCATTCTCGATGCCGAGAGACATAACACCAAGCAGGCTCTTCGCGTTTGCACGTCTGCCGGAACGGGACAGATAGATGCTGCTCTTAAAAGCAGAAGCCTTCTGGATAAGGATGGCTACTGCCTTCATCTGGAGTGCTTCATCGCACTGGAAAGTCACTGTCTGAGAAACCATATTTCGTCCTCCCCGAGGTTACTTTATATTTCTTGTCTACACGCCTACAAAACGCGCAAACTTCGCTTTTTAACTTACTAAGGAAAGTATAGAAACAGATATCTTCAATGTCAATCTTTTCCCACCCGCGCTATATCAATTTCGTGATTTTGCGTTAGTATCGCTTTTGTCGTATGAAATTTTCTTGTCATTCTGTCAGATAGAAAGGCAGAACAGGATCGCGTCATCCGAGGGGTCCGTATAGTAGTTCTTCCTGCGCCCGACCTCCTCGAAACCGAAGGATCGGTACAGGTGTACGGCCGCTTCGTTTTCGGAGCGCACTTCGAGATGAATCTTCGCGATATCCTTCGTCCCGGCCCAGGCCACGATCTGCTCAAGGAGATACCGCCCGAGTCCCTGTCGTCTGAACTTTCTCTTCACCGCGATGATCGCGATCTCCGCCTCGTCGAGCACGTACTGAAGTGCGTAATACCCGACCAGTTCGCCTGTCGCTTCCTCTCTGGCACACACCAGAGTCCGCACGCTCTCATCCGATGCAAACGCCCACAGTGAGTCGACACTCCAGGGATCCGGGAACGAGGCGATCTCGATCTCATGCACTTCTTCGAGATCTTCTTTCTTTGCCCGATTGAGTTTCAGCGCCATCCCGGCAACCTTCTCGTCAGTACTGTAGTAGCGGATCGGGATTTCTTTCAGATCTTTGCCCTGAGCATTCGCGTTCCGCTCCGCCTGGGTCTTCCCGAGATATACCGGCATCAGTGCCACGGCCGGGTACTTCTTACGAAGTGCTTCCGTGGTCTCACGTTCCGCTTCTTCACTTCCCGCCGGCTTCTCTGCAAGTGCCATCTTCTCGGCAACAGCGGCCACACTCTCCGGGAGGATCTCATCGAATCCTTCTCTGTATTCGACCAGGTCTTCAGGCGTGATGCCTGCCTCCTGTTCGAGGAAAAGCTTCGCGCCGGTACCTACCAGCAGGATCTTCTTTCCGGGCTGGTTTTCGTCACGCCAGGTAAGGCACGCTTTCCGGATGTCATTGACATCCTCGGCGCACTCTTCGAGCACAGGCTCACCGTGATAGAATGCTCCGGCAAATGCTCTGTGGTTCCGGCAGTCGATCAGGGCCACGACCAGTGCGTCTTCGCCTTTAAGGGGCCATGCCATGGATGCAAGTGAAGAGACCGGGAGTGCCGGCTTGTCGAGCACCAGCGCCATCGTCTTTACTGCTGCGACACCGATGCGGATACCGGTAAAGGATCCGGGCCCCACGGTACAGGCCAGGACGTCGAGGTCCTCGTATTTTCTTCTATTACTTTCCATCAGGTCATGCATCTGCGGCATGAACGTCTGCGAATGCGTCAGTCCGTCATTTCGAAATCTCGTATCGATCGCGCGTCCGTCTTCCCAGAGGCAGACCGAGCACACGCGGTTCGATGTATCACATGCCAGTATCTTCAAAGCGCATACCCTCCTTCTCCATCTGCTCTTTTACTTTCTCCATCACCGGCAGATACTTGTCCGGGAAGAAGATCCGGATCTTTCTTTCGTCTCCGTTTCCGGAGATAAGAAGCGCGATGCGGTTCTCCGGGAGCGCGTCCTCGATGACGGTGCTCCACTCGATCGCACAGACACCGTCTCTGTCGAAATACTCGTCGAGGCCGGCGTCGTAGAAATCCTCGCTGCTGCAGAGTCGGTATGTGTCGAAGTGAAAGAGCCTCGGCACACCCTGCGCGTCGTTATACTCGTTGACGATGGTGAACGTCGGACTCGTCACGCGGGAACGGATCCCCATTCCGCGCGCCAGACCTCTCGTGAAAGCGGTCTTCCCGGCGCCGAGATCGCCGTCGAGCGTGATACAGTCGCCCGGAAGAAGCACCTTCCCCATGGCTTCCCCGAGTTTCTCCGTCATCTCTACTGATGTACTGATCGTTTCCCAGTTCACTTCTCTATCCTTCTTTTCTACCCGAAGCGTGAGGGCTTCGTTTACTTTCTGTTATCTACCACGATGCGGCCCGATCCGATCACCATGACGACATCACTACTCAGTTCCAGCGGGTCGCCGTCGATCAGTACGAGATCCGGTGCTTTTGACACGGAGATCGAGCCGTAGCGCGCCTCGATGCCGAGGATCTTCGCCGCGGTGATCGTGATCGCCTCGACTGCAGCCTTTTCGGAAAGTCCGCCCTTCTTCGCGATCGCGGCCGAAAGGGCCAGATACTGCTCCGGTACGTCCGGGTGATCCGTCATGATCGCCACCGGAAGACCGGCCTTATAAAGCTCGCCCGCTGTCGTGATGCTCATGTTACTGAGTTCCGGCTTACTGCGGTCTCCGATCACGGGTCCGATGATGATGCCCAGGAGCTTGCCGCCTGCCGGCTTTTCCTTATCGGTGAAGATACCGAGACCGCGGTTACTTCCCTGGCCCGCATCGTATTCGTCCTTCAGGACATCCGCGATGAGATGGCCCTCGGTGCAGTGGTCGAGAGTATACTTCAGATTAAACTCATTTGCAATACGCACGGCCGTCAGGATGTCATCCTGTCTGTGTGCGTGGATCTTCAGGGGCTTCTCGCCCTTGATGACGGGGAACATCGCCTCGAGTTCGAGATCCTTCTCGAAGATATCCGGCTGTTCGGGCTTATCGTCGGAGTCGTGCTTGTCCGCGTTATTGTACTCGGCCCACTTCTCCTCGGACTGTTTCTTCTTCTCGTAGTACTCGATGGTCTCCGTCAGGACACCTCTAAGGAGAGCGGCATTGCCCATACGCGTCTGCGGCGCCTTGTTCTCCTTGCCGTAGCACATCTTCGGGTTCTCACCGAGGGCGGCCTTCATGGCAAAGAAAGAATCGACCAGCGCACGGTCGAGCGTCTTTTCATATGTGGAAAGGATCGCGAACTGGCCGCCGATGATGTTTGCGCTTCCCGGCCCGGCCGCCACGAGCGTGACGCCGGCTTCTCTTGCTTCACGGAAGCACCTGTCGGCGTAGAGGATGCCGTCGATCGCGCGAAGGTCCGGCGAGATCGGAGAGACGATCTCGTTTCCGTCACAGCCCTCGTCATCGATGCCGTCATCGAAAAGGCCGATGTGCGAGTGCGCGTCGATGAATCCGGGATAGAGGCGCGCGCCCTTGGCGTCGATGGCATCGGCGTCTTCCGTGCTTTTCCAGCCGTCGCCGGATCCGACCTTCTGGATCTTCTCCTTGTCAAAGATGACGTAGCCGTTACTGATCGGCTCCGATTCCATCGTATATATTTCCGCGTTATAGATGATCATGAAGCGCCTCTTTCTCCGGCGCGAAGTTTAAGTAAGGACCGGGACTTGCTACGCCCTCTTCGCACCGTCGGTTTTTCTGCCACTATTGTGCCAAAAAGATGCGCAAAATACAATGACGTGCGGTTGCACCAGTTACGGGGGATATGCCTTCTTTTCGCACTTTACCCCCGCACGCCGCCGAAGTTTATCTCTCCGCGATGATCTGCCGGGCGCGGTTGTCGATCGTCTTCAGTACGTCTTCTGCCGAGCGCGAATCCTGGAAATACCCGGCCGTCTCTTCCTCGATGATCGTCATCACGGCACTATCGTAATGACCGCTGATCCGGACCGACTCGATGATCTCCCGCACCTCGTCGACCATGGCTTCGTCCGCCTGAAAATAGATACAGCTTCCGGCGTCGTTTCCCTTCTTCAGATCCGTAAGGTAGCAATCATATGTGTTGTTTACTCTCTCGACCGTCTCGTGGCTCGTCTTTTCGAAGACGCTCCTTCGCATCGGGAATCCGCCCCCTGCATACTGCGATTGCTCGCACATCTTGATCTGGGCCTCTTCACTGTAGAAACTCTTGATGATCTCCCACGATTCATCCTGATATTTCGAAGAAGACAGGATCGCCAGCGACATATTCGCACTCGCGGCCACGCCATTTCCGCCAATCGTCGGATACCCGACGTATCTTCCGCATCCGCCGACCACACCATGGTAGAAGCAATAGTCATCCATGCAGGTGAGATCGATGCCATACATCGCACACTGACCGGTATAGAGCATCGCGCCGACGTTGATGCTCTCCATTCCTTCTTCCGGTAAATCATCTTCCAGCGTTAGTCCTGTGACCGACTCGAAGCCGGGTTTCATGTAGATGCTCGATCCGATATACGTATATGCAGGCGGTTGATCGGCGCTACCGTACTTCCCGGCTTCTTCCATCGCCCGCACCATACTCTCGGACTGAAAGTGTGTCTGCCTCTTGTCGTAGTCCACGTACTCCGAAATATCCGCCCCCATAAACCAGGAAAGAAGCATCCCGCAGATAGGCTGAGGAACGAGAGAAACATCCGAAGGAAGTGCCGACACGGCCCGGTCGAAATCGTCGAGATTCCAGTTCCTGCTGACATCCATCCGTTCCGAATTGACCATTAGTCCGACGAGATCAAAGGTGATCGGCGCATGGAAGAGCTTACCGTTCTTCTCACTCGCCCGGAATATCGAATCGAAGTATTCCGACCGCTCGAAACCGTTCTTCCCATCGATATACGGATTCAGATCGACGAACAGATCCGAGTTTTCAAACTGGCTGAACTCATCGAAGTTCAGAAGAATATCCGGTCCGTCTCCGCTAAGAAGCTTCAGATAGATGCTGTCCGCAAGTCCGCTATAATCATTCTTACCCGTATCGTCGGTTTCTTCGTTCGAGTAGTAATAGTCGATCGTCTCGATACGCAGATCGTGGCTGAGGTCCGCGTTGTACTCATATGCATATTCGTAGAAATTCGACGGGATCCCTAAGCCTCCCACATACAGGATCTTTTGTCCGGCATGCGGATTCTTCTCGGCCCGTTTCAACGTAAGAAGGGAGAGTTTCTCGTGTTTAATATCCGAATAATCATAGACGATCGCACGGTATTCATCCTGATTCTTCGGATAGCACCTGACCGAAGAAAGCAGCGTACGGTTCAGATCGGTCTGATTCCAGTTGATCACTTCGACCATCTTATCGGACGAAAAATCGTACTTCATCAAGCCGTTCGCCGTAGCAGAATAGAGTCCGTCTTCAGCAAATACTGCCTGCATCAGCATCAGGCCGTCCACGGCTTCCATGGCCTTTCCAGGCTTGATCTCACCGGTCGTCATGTCGATCTCGTTGAGCATAAAGTCGAGTCCTGAACCGGAATCAAGCGACGAAGTTATGGCGTAGTACTTCCCGTCCTGCATGAAGAGGTCTCCCTCCACACCGCGATCCAGAGATGTGATCTTGAACTGATACTTGCCGTTACTGTCGAAGACATACATAGGTGCTCTGGGACTCTCATACTGCTGCACGAGGATCCGGTCGTCTTCGAGGATGCGGATCTTATTGATCAGTGTATCCCACTGGCTCTCCAGTACAACTTCCTTCTCGATTTTTCCTTCCTTATCTCGGAATACGACCACATCCTGCGACATCCCCGTTTCGGGAGACTCCTTCTCGATCAGGGTCACGCTCCTGCCGGCCTTGTCTGTGGTATAGCACTGGTAGAGTCCCTCTTCCTCTGCTGAGTTTTCGACACGGAGAAGATTTCCCTCCATATCAAAGGTGGCTGTCCAGTTCTGGAAATAATCGTTATAGTTGTAATCCTCCGGGTAGTATCCGCCGTCGCCGACGCCCTCCGGAAGCGCATAGTCGACCTCATACGAGACCACGACCTCATCGCCGGATATCTCGGCTGACATGATAGTCAGAAAGCCGACTTTTCTTTCCGTATCAATAGGAATATTCAGTTCATGGATCTCGGAAGTAAAGAACGGATCCGTCTCCAGGATCATCCTTCTTTTCTCTTCCTTTCTGTTCTTCTTACACGAAGATCCGCCGAGAATCAATGAGGCTGCAATAACTATGACCGAAGCGCTTTTTCCGAAACTTCTCTTTATCATATTATCTCTCCTGTACGATCTGCCGCGCACGGTTATCGATATTCTTAAGAACATCTTCCGCCGTTCTGGAATCCGCGAAGTATCCGGCCGCTTCTTCATTGATGATGGACCAGACCGAAGTATCGTTGGCCCGACAGCATCGGATGCTGTGGATGATCTCCAGAAGTTCATCCATCGTGTCTTCTTCCGCCGGGAAGTAGATGCTTGTCATGCCATATTCAGGCTTTGTGTCTTCCTGTGCCACACGATACACACGATTGAGCCTCTCCACGGTTTCTTCGCCTTCTTCGCGCAGCACTTTCTCCATCATCGGGTAACCGCCAGCTGTGGCGAGGCTCTCTGAGGTCAGTGTACGCTGTGCTTCTTCGCTGTAGAAACTGCGGATGACTTCCCATGCCTCATCCTTATATTTCGAGGAAGCCACGATCGCCAGAGACAGATTTGCCTCTGCTACGACACCGTCTCCGTCAATCGTCGGATATCCTACGAGTTTTCCTTTTCCGCCTAGAAGATGCTTAAAGAAATTGTAGTCCGATACACTCTGCAGGGTAACCGGATGGAGTGCAGTACTTCCCGCGTAGAGCATCTCGACGTCACTGGTATCTGTTCCTTCTAATGCATTCCCTATCATAAGTCCGTACACCTTTTCATACTTGGGGTCTACAGAGATGCCCCTGATGAGATTCAGATTGACGAACTTTACATCCCCGCTTCCGTACTTCTTTGCTTCTTCCAACGCTCGGACCATTTTCTCCGAAGAGAAGTTGACCTGTTTCTTGTTATAGTCCATGAACTGCGACATGTCCGGACCCATGAAGTATTCCAGCGCGTAACTGTAGGGGATCTTTTCCGAGAGTTTGGCATTCTCCGGGAGAGATTCGGCCGCTTTATCGAAATCGTCACTGTTCCAGTCTCTGTCCGCATCGATGAGGTCTGTATTCACCATGAATCCCTCAAGCGAGAAGGTGACTGGTGCGTGAAAGAGTTTGCCATCCGCTTCCACCGCCTGGAAGATATTCTCGAAGTACTCCGACTTGTCCAGAGGATCCTTTCCGTTCATGTAGGTATTCAGATCCACGAGCAGCTCCTCGTTAGAAAACTGCGCATATCTCGAGAAATTCAGAAGGATATCCGGTGCCTCTCCGGCAAGGATATCCAGATAGACCTTGTCGAAGATATCGGAATTCGTATCCCCATTCTGCTGTTCATAATCCGCGTATCCGTAGTCAACGGTTTCGATTCGGAGTTTACTTTCCGGGTCGGCATTATACTGATGCATATATGCGTAGAAAGAATCGGGGATATCTATTCCTCCCACATACAGGATCTTCTGTCCGGCGTGCGGATTCTTATCTGCACGCTTCAGTTTCACCAGATAATACTGTTCATCGACCACATCATTCATTTTTCTTGCGATCGCATTGATCTCATCCGCGGTTTCCGGGTAGCACTTGATGGCTTTCACAAGGCCGTGATCGACATCGGTCTGATTCCAGTTCAGGATCTCTTCCAGTTCGCCAGTCTGCGTGTTCACCTTCGAAAGACCGTTTGGCGTGGCCGAGTAGGCGCCGTCCTTGGCAGCAATAAACGATTGTCTCGAAAGACCTGCCACTTCCTTTCCGGGCTTGATCTCACCGGTCGACATATCGATCTCATTGATCATAATAGTGTAATCATCTGCCGCACCGGAAGGCTGTGTCAATGAGTAGTACTTGCCATTCTCTTCGAAGACGTCTCCGATCACCTCACGGTCGAGCGATGAGATCTGAAAGAGATACTTTCCCTGCTCATCAAAAGCATAGCATCCGCTTGACGCCATATCTTCGTAGCCTATTATTATCTTTCCATCCGGCAGGATCGTGATATTTGAAAAGAAAATATCCTCATAGTTCCATGGCGTGTCCAGTTCGACTTTCTTGATCTCTTCACCGGCCGGATTCTTAAATACGACGCAGCTTTTATACGTGTAGGACAGTTTATTTAATTCAGCGGTAAGAAAGACCCTGTTTCCGTCCCGGTCCACCGTAGATGCATCAAGCACGGAATCCGTTTCGAATTCGCGCTTCTCATTACTCAGCAGGGTTCCGTTAAGGTCAAAGACAAGAATACCTGTCTCATAGTAATCATCCCAGTTATATTCCTCCCCGGTTTCCGGGGGCTTATAGCTCACGGCATAGTTAACCAGGACCTGTCCTCCCTGATAGTCGACAGATTCGAAATATGCGCCCTCTACTTCTCTGCTCTCATCGACGGGAATCTTCAGTTCGATCGTCTCCGATTCGAAGTAGGGATCGGATCCCTTTATCTCTCTTCTACGGCCTTTCTCCTTCTTCTTACAGGCCGCCGCTCCCAGAATGATCGAGAAACAAAGTCCGATCGCGACGAAACGCCGCGCAAATTGACGCATCTTCATGAGATTTACCTCCCCAAACACTATTACCTGAAAATCCATTCCTTATAAATCCCAAGATATATTTACAATTTAGCAGACAGTCTTCCCTGTTGCGTGACATATACGTCACGAAAAAAAGAGCCGCTCCATAAAGGAACGGCTCTTTCTGATAATCTTGTCTTTCGTCCGAAGACGGTAACCGAAGTAAACCCTCGATTAACGCTTACTGAACTGCGAAGCCTTACGAGCTTTCTTGAGACCCGGCTTCTTTCTTTCCTTCATACGTGCGTCACGTGTGAGGAAACCGGCCTTCTTAAGGATGGACTTGTAAGCCTCTTCGTCTGCCTGAACCAGAGCACGGGAAATACCGTGACGGATCGCACCGGCCTGACCGGCAATACCGCCGCCGATAGCCTTGCAGATGATGTCGAACTTGCCTTCTGTAGCAGTAGCTACGAGCGGCTGACGAACGATGAGCTTCAGAGTATCGAGACCGAAGTAATCGTCCATATCCTTATCGTTGATGGTGATCTTACCTGTGCCAGGAAGAAGACGTACGCATGCTACAGCATTCTTACGACGACCTGTGCCATAGAAGTAAACTTTGGTAGCTTTCTTAGCCATGTAACTTATTCCTCCCTATATTAGCTTTCGAAGTTCAGTACTTCCGGCTTCTGTGCAGCGTGATCATGCTCCGCGCCTGCATAAACCTTCAGCTTCTTGAACATCTGACGTCCGAGAGCGTTCTTCGGGAGCATACCCTTAACAGCCAGCTCGAAAGCCTTCTCCGGCTTGGTTTCCATGAGCTTCTTGTAGGATGTCTCCTTGAGACCACCGGCATAGCCTGTGTGATAACGATACATCTTCTGCTCCAGCTTTCTACCTGTGAGAACGAGCTTGGAAGCGTTGATGACGATTACATAATCTCCTGTATCGATGAAAGGTGTGTAAGTCGGCTTATTCTTGCCGCGCAGAACCGTTGCCACTTCTGTCGCCAGACGACCGAGCGTCTTGCCGGAAGCATCAACTACGTACCATTTTCTCTCGATATTTGATGGTGTAGCAACAAATGTCTTCATAATGGACTTCTTCCTCCTAAAAAGTATACGCATAAAAGGCCCCTTTTTTCGGGCGCTTCCCTATAATATATGCGATCGGAGGTTATGTCAACACTTTTTCGCGAAAAATCTCGATGATTTTGCAAAAATCATCGATTTTCGCCGTTTTTCTCTTCTTTTCACTCGTCTGATTCCATATTTGCATAAGCTAAATAGTCCGGACTCGAGTCCACGGAAGCCCGGAAGATCAGCATTCCACCCTTATCGTACATGGAATAGACCGTTTCCGAGTAGCACCAGATCGAACTGATGTAGGCAGGCGTATACTCATACTCACCTGTCGGATGATAAGATACCACGAGGTACGAATCACCGTAATCAATATACGCCCTTACTCCTCCGGCGTCAAAGTCTGCGAACATTTCATCTTGTGAATAAACCGGCATCCCGTCCTTTTCACCGACTCGTATCTTCATTTCAAACCGATCCGGAACGATCTCCTTTTCCACGATTTTCAGCTCGTCGTTGATCACGACATGCCAGTACACCACATGGTACCCGGAGTTCGATCCTGCGAAATCCCCGTCATTCGACTGCGACTGCACCTGAAGATCGAATCCGTTCTCCGTTTTCTCGACATTGATGATCTGATCGAAACTGCTTCCGCCGATGAATCTCTGGTTCACTTCATTTCCGTTTCCGTCGAGGACCAGGATATATATGTCCTTCTCTCCCTGGTCCTTGATCTTCTCCGGCGTTCTGTGATATCCGAAGAAATAGTAGCGCCCGTCCTTTTCGATGCATGTTCGCAGCGCCCCGATCTCCACGTTTTCCAGTTTCTTATTAAAGACCTCTTCTCCTTCGGCATCGCACTTGATGATCCTCGAGAAGTATCCCTTGTCGATCTGATCGAATCCCGGGATGTAGTTCCCGTTAAATCCGACCACGAAGAGAAATCCGCCATCCCTCGTCGCCGTAACGGCCGTTACGCCATACGCATCTTCCATGTCGATCTCGTAGGAGGCGAGGATCTCCCCGTAAAGATCCATCATGGTGATCGTCGCAGTCTTGATCCCATCCCCATCGGTTTCTGTCGTCTCCACCTTCATGAGCCTGTCGGAGAATGCTTCCACATTCCGGAACCGGTCTTCTTCGATCACTTTTTCAAAAGCACCAGGCACGGTACCGACCTGCTGGATAGTTTCCGTCGGGCCGACTTCTCTCCTTACGCCCGACAGTATCGGCATGTTCCCTGTCGCGAAGGAAGCAGCCTCTGATTCAGAATCGTTGCCACATGCGGACAGGCAGAGCGATGCGCACATGAGCGAAGTGATAAGAATGCTCAACCTCTTGGCTAGTATGAGTTTTCTCTGTCTCAAGTGCTTTTCGAACAACATAGGCGAGTCTCCTTTCTCCTTTTGCGGCTATGTTCGGAATCAATAAAAACAGCATCCCATGTTCGCCAGACTACTCATGTAGTCTATACTACTACGATAGTCCAGAAACCGCAAGAGCCAAAAATGCAGAAAAACAGGGAGCCCCGTTGCGAATCTCTTCGCTTCCGGAGCTCCCATTATAGAGAAGATGGTCTTATTGAAGGCCGGGTGCCTGTGCCGGATCCGGTCCGAAGACCGCCCGTGCGGGCCTTTAGCCATCTTTCTCGCAAGTTAGGATGATCTCGGTTGCCCGGTTGGCTTTGTCACCGGCCGAGACGTTCTGTGAGGTGACGACCCAGTTGCTCTTCATGATGATCGGTGATTTCGACTCTGTCGAGATATTCTTGAAACCGGCCGCTTCCAGAGCTTCAATCGCCCTATCGAGACGCATCTCCGTCACATCCGGCATCTCGACCTCCATCTCCTGAAGTCCGTCTGCCACACGCGAAGACTTGATCTCGATCTCATCGAGATGCGACTTGATCTCGAAGATCAGTGTGCTGTCACCGTAAAGTGTCACCTTGACCGTGGTTACAAAAGTGCTGTCACCGCGCTTCTCGAACTTCAGTTCATGATCACCGGTCGTAGTCGCAACCTTCGTTAAGAAGTACTTGCCGTTCTCCATGCTGTCGATCTTCTCGTCATCGAGATACAGCACGACCGTGTACTTAGCCAGAACGATGTTCTCATCATAGGTGATATCAATGATCACGTCACAAGGTTCCTGAGGAATCGCCGTAGTCGCATCCGTTGCTTCCGTGGTCGTCTCGTTCGACGTTTCCGTCGTATTAGTTGCAGTCACTTCCGAAGTCGGTTCCGAAGTTGCCTCTTCTGTCGTCGTTTCTGAAGTTTCATCCTCAGCACCCGACTTTGTCGGCTCGGTTTCCTTCTCATCGGACTGATCCGTCACATCTTCCTGCTCCGCAGTTGTGTCTTCCTTCTCCTGGGACTTCTTGCTCGTTTTCACGACGCAGGCGCTTGTCATGATTGAGATCGTGACCAACATAATTACAATAGTAGTAATCTTATTTTTCATTTTCCATCCCCCCGATCTTATCTAAAGTATAGCACCTCCTCCCCGACACAAAAACGCCGGCCTTGCGGCTTTCGTCTTCCGTAATTGCAGACGAAGGGCACACAAGGCCGGGTTAATTTGCTTTCAGAAACTTTCTCCTGACCCCGAGAAAAAAAGGAGCTGTCTTTCCGACAACTCCTTATTCTTTGGAGGCACCACCCGGATTTGAACCGGGGATAAAGGTTTTGCAGACCTCTGCCTTACCACTTG
>JAFZVE010000064.1 GCA_017617995.1 Clostridiales bacterium | reverse complement strand
CTTGAGGAAGAGCTTGTCTCCTTCTCTGCGGCAGAGACGGCAGGTTCCTTCTGTATATCTAGCCATTCTCTATACCTCCGAACTCAGACTCTTCTTCTCTTAGGCGGTCTGCAACCATTATGCGGAACAGGTGTAACGTCCTTGATCATGGTAACTTCCAGTCCTGCTGTCTGCAGAGCACGGATAGCGGATTCACGACCCGGTCCCGGACCCTTTACATAAACTTCAACTGTGCGCATACCGTGATCCGCAGCCTTCTTACCGGCATCCTCAGAAGCCATCTGCGCTGCGAACGGTGTACCCTTACGGGAACCCTTCATGCCCATCTCACCGGCAGAAGCCCAGGAGATTGCATTGCCCTGCATATCTGTGATCGTAACGATCGTGTTGTTAAATGTTGCGTGAATATGTGCCTGACCTTTGTCAATATTCTTACGCTCTCTTCTCTTCGGTCTTGCGGCCGTTTTCTTAACTGCTTTTGCTGCCATAAGACTTCCTCCTTACTTCTTCTTGCCAGCGATCGTACGCTTCGGACCCTTACGAGTACGAGCATTCGTCTTTGTGCGCTGACCACGAACAGGAAGACCCATTCTGTGACGACGGCCACGATAGCATCCGATTTCAGTTAATCTCTTAATGTTAAGAGAAACTTCTCTTCTGAGGTCACCCTCTACATTGTAATTGTTCTCGATCTGATCACGAATCTTAGCGATGTCATCCTCAGACAGATCCTTGACACGGGTGTCAGGATTGATCTGGGTGTCAGCAAGAATACGATCAGAACTTGTCTTACCAATGCCATAAATGTACGTAAGAGCAATCTCTACTCTCTTGTCATTCGGCAGATCTACACCGGCAATACGAGCCATTCTGTGTACCTCCATGCATGAATCAAATAATGTTTTGTTTCGTATATATATGACATGCTGATGCTAAGATCCTCTCGGGTCAGGAGAGGCAGCCGCCTTGGCATTACTGACGCATGTAATATCCGTAACTTTGTTCTTGTTTTCCGTTTCCGCAGACAATGACGAGGCCTGCCAACAGATGAATCAGCCCTGTCTCTGCTTGTGCTTAGGATCAGAGCAAATAATCATCACACGACCATTACGACGAATGACTTTACACTTCTCGCACATGGGCTTTACTGATGGTCTAACTTTCATGTGTCTTACCTCCCTGCTTACTTCAAAAAAACAATGCAAAATAGCACACGCTATGCGCGCACGCTAAAATATTATATCAAAAACTCTTACCGATGCAAGTGGTTTTTTGATTTTTCTCAAACTTTTTTCTTCAGTTGTCCGGCGCCTCCGGAGCGCCCGCTTTTCTCTTAGGGAAAAGCTTACTTCGCACGCCAGGTGATACGGCCGCGGGACAGGTCATAAGGAGAAAGTTCCATCGTAACACGGTCGCCCGGCAGGATCTTGATATAGTTCTGGCGAAGCTTACCGGAAATGTGAGCCAATACGATATGGCCGTTTTCCAGTTTCACCTTGAACGTTGCGTTCGGAAGCGCATCGTCCACAATACCTTCTACTTCGATTACATCCTCTTTAGACATTCTTTCCCTCCGTTAATGTAATGATTTCAGGTCCATTCTCTGTAATGATAATCGTATTTTCATAGTGTGCCGCGTATTTTCTGTCGCGGGTGATGACTGTCCATTCGTCCGAGAGTACAGCGATCTCTCTTCTTCCGCTTGAGATCATGGGCTCGATGCAGAAGGCCATACCCTTGACGATCCGAGGACCATGTCCGAATCTTCCGTAGTTCGGAACATCCGGATCCTCATGCAGTTGGTGTCCGATCCCGTGTCCGGTCAGTTCCCGGATGACACCGTAACCGAAGCTCTCAGCGTATGTCTGTACTGCAGACGAGATGTCACCAATACGGTTCGCAGTCGTGGCTTTCTCAAACCCCTTCCAGAAGCACTCTTCCGTAACACGGATCAGTTTGGCCGCCTCTTCGGATATTTCTCCGACGGCAAAAGTTCTGGCCGCGTCCGCATGTAGTCCGTCGAGAGAACAGCATACATCGCAGGTCACGATATCTCCTGCCTTGAGGATCTTGTCCTTTCTCGGGATACCGTGAACGATCACCTCATTGGGCGATATGCAGATCTGCCCGGGGAACGGCGGGTCGCCATAATGATAGGAGGACGAGATTGCGCCATGCTTGTCAAAGACGCTTTTGGCGATCTCATCGAGTTCCCAGGTCGAGATGCCCGGCTCCACTTTCTCTCCAAGCGTCAGCAGACACTCTTCAACTACCTTGCCGGCAGCACGCATCTTCTCAAACTCAGCTTCCGTTTTGATCTGGATCATGTAATTATGCCTTTCTGAAGCCCTTGGCGGCGAGTGCCTCAGCTGCCTGTGCAAAGGCAACTTCCGGACTTTGGGAATTATCTGCGGAGATCACGATACCCTTCTTCTCATAGAAATCGATGAGGGGCTTGGTATTCTCTTCGTATGTCACAAGTCTCTGCTTCACGGTCTCAGGCTTGTCATCATCTCTCTGGATAACTTCCTTGCCGCACACATCGCAGACGCCCTCGACCTTGGTCGGACGGGAAACGACATTGTAGCTTTCACCACAGGATGTGCAGACTCTTCTGTTCACGACACGCTCCATGATGACCTCAGCCGGTACATCGACCTTGATGACCGCATCGATCTTTGAGCCTGTCTTACTGAGCATCTCATCGAGTTTTTCTGCCTGCGCGATCGTTCTCGGGAACCCGTCGAGAAGGTATCCGTTCTTGCAGTCATCCTGGCTCAGACGGTCTTCTACCATAGAGATGGTGATCTCATCCGGAACCAGTGCACCCTGATCGATGTACTTCTTGGCTTCGATTCCCAGAGGTGTCTGCTCTTTGATATTCGCACGGAAGATATCTCCGGTAGAGATGTGCGTGATGTTATATTCGTTCTTCAGTACGGCGGCCATAGTACCCTTGCCGGAACCCGGTGCGCCAAGAAGGATCAGTTTCATGTGCTTGTCTCCTAGTAAATGATTCGTGCCTCACCGTCGTGAAAAGCACGCACAGCCCCGCGCATCTGCATGCGCGAGGCTGTCGGACTGTTTATTCAGTTATTTGTGCATTACCGTTACCCAGCATAACACGTTTTCCCGGTATGGATTATACAAGGAATCCCTTGTAGTTGTGAGTAACCATCTGCGATTCG
Source organism: Clostridiales bacterium (assembly GCA_017617995.1). GTDB lineage: Bacteria > Bacillota > Clostridia > Saccharofermentanales > Saccharofermentanaceae > Scatonaster. The sequence continues at coordinate 28,382 of JAFZVE010000064.1, read as the reverse complement.
ATCTGGTCGACCAGGTCGTTGGCAACACCCGTCATGATGAGTACGGATGTACCTGCGAACCATACGCCTTCCATTCCGGTGAGCTTACCGAGGAGCGTCGGAACCAGAACCACGATGCAAAGGAAGCAAGCGTCACACCAGTTGAGGCGGTTCGCTACCTTCGCGATGAATTCGGAAGTCGGACGTCCCGGACGGACACCGGGGATAAATCCACCATTCTTCTGCAGGTTCTGCGAGATCTCGATCGGATTGAACTGGATCATCGAGTAGAAGAACACGAATGCGAAGATGCAGAAGAAATAAGCTACATAGTAGAACGGGCTGGAACCGAAGTTTCTGAACCACTCTACGATGATGTTCTTGCTGTTGCTGAAGAAGAAGGCCACGATCGTGGACGGCAGCGACAGGAAAGACATGGTGAAGATGACCGGCATAACGCTGGACTGGTTCACTTTGATCGGAATGTATGTGTTCTGACCGCCGTAAACCTTTCTTCCGATAACCTTCTTACTGTACTGCACCGGAATTCTTCTTTCTGCATTCTGTACATATACACAGAAGATAATTGTTGCAAGCGAGATGAGCGAAACCAGTGCAAAGGCCAGTGCGCCCACCGTGTTACCGATAGCTGCATTCTTGAACTTACCAGCGATGTTCAGAGCGTCGTAGTAGAGTACTCTGGCCATCTCGGGGATTCTCGTTACGATACCGGCGAAGATGATCAGGGATACACCGTTGCCGATACCCTTTTCGTTGATCCGCTCACCGAGGAATACAACGAAGCAGGTACCTGCTGTAAATGTAAGGATGATCAGAGCCGCTGTCAGAGGCTTCGGCAGATAACCGGTCATCGCGGTTCTTGTTGCGTAAGTGAAGAAGGAAGCCTGCATGAAAGCAAGACCTACCGTCAGGTAACGGGTGATCTTCTGCAGTTTCTTCTGACCCTCTTCGCCTTCTTTGGCAAGATTCTCGAGAGCCGGGATAGCAACAGTAAGGAGCTGGATGATGATGGACGAGTTGATGTATGGTGTAATACCCATCGCGAAGATGGTCGCTGCGTAGAGACCACCACCGGAGATGATATCCATCAATCCACCAATCTGACCCCAGTTCTGTACGATCGAGGAAAACTCTGTACGGTTGATACCCGGGCACGGGATCAGACCGCCTACCATGTAAAGAGCAAGGATGAACAGCGTAAAGAGAAGTTTCTTACGCAGATCCGGCAAACGGAATGCATTCACTAAGGTGTCGAAAATACCCTTCATGTGTTATACCTCCTGAGCCGTTCCACCAGCCTTTTCGATTTTCTCTTTTGCAGAAGCAGAGAACTTCTTAGCTTTAACAGTCAGCTTCTTTGTGAGTTCACCGTTACCGAGAACCTTCACGCCATCGTTGACCTTGCCGAGTGTGATGATACCGGCATCAGCGAGGATCGTTGCATCGACCTCAGCACCGTTATCAAACTTCTCCAGATCGGAGACGTTGATCTCGACATATTCGCAAGCGAAACGCTTATGGTTGAAACCGCGCTTCGGCAGACGTCTGTAAAGAGGCATCTGACCACCCTCGAAACCGGGACGTACTCCGCCGCCGGAACGAGCATTCTGGCCCTTGTGTCCACGGCCGGCAGTCTTGCCGTTACCGGAACCTGCACCACGGCCCTTACGATATGCTTTCGCGTTTCCGCTGGAAGACATTTCATTAAGTTTCATGTTACCTATACCTCCATTACACTTCTTCGCATGTAACAAGATGTGCTACAGTACGAACCATGCCGCGAATCGCCTCGTTGTCTGCCTTCTCGACGGACTGGCCGATCTTCTTAAGACCGAGAGCCTTAACGGTTGCAGCCTGGTTTTTCTTGGATTTGTTGGTGCTCTTGACCAGCGTAATCTTCAAGTTTGCCATGTGAAGCACACCTCCATTACAGAATTTCTTCGGTAGACTTGCCACGCAGACGTGCTACTTCTTCGAGAGAACGCATGCTCTTCAAGCCTTCCATTGTTGCGTTAACAACGTTGTTCGGGTTGTTCGTGCCGAGAGACTTTGTACGAATATCCTTGATACCGCAGAGCTCACATACCGCACGAACCGGACCACCGGCGATGATACCTGTACCACTTGCAGCCGGCTTCATAACGATCTTGCCTGCGCCGAAAACACCGAGTGCTTCGTGAGGAATCGTGTTACCGTCGAGCGGAACAGTGATCATGTTCTTCTTGGCATCCTCGATGCCCTTTCTGATCGCGTCCGGGATTTCAGCGGCCTTACCCAGGCCCTTACCTACACGACCATTCTCGTCACCTACGATCACGAGGGCTGCGAAACGGAAGTTTCTACCACCCTTAACCGTCTTGGAAACACGTCCGATATGGATGACTTTCTCTTTTAATTCGGTTGAAGTTGAATTTGGTTCAAAACCCATCTTTTTGTCCCTCCTGATTAGAATTTCAGGCCGGCTTCACGAGCGGCCTCTGCCAATGCTGCTACACGACCATGGAAAATGTATCCGCCTCTGTCGAACACAACTTCGTTGATGTTCGCAGCCAGAGCGCGCTCTGCAATCTTCTTACCAACTGCAGCTGCACCTTCCTTGTTGCTTCCGTTATCGATGGAACCCTTAACTTCCTTATCGAGTGTGGAAGCACTTACGAGAGTCTTGCCAGCCTCATCGTCGATGATCTGAGCATAGATGTTTGTGTTACTTCTGAATACGCAAAGACGCGGACGGGAAGAGGTACCGGTGATCTTTCTTCTCACGCGGACGTGCTTTCTACGGCGAATAGCGTTCTTGTCAATTTTGTTAATCATGCTTGTTCACCCCCACTTACTTCTTAGCGCCTGTCTTACCTTCCTTGATGCGGACAAATTCACCAACATATCTGATACCCTTGCCCTTATACGCATCCGGAAGTCTGAACGAACGGATCTTTGCGGCGGTCTCACCAACCAACTGCTTATCTGCACCCTTAACGATGATCTGGGTCTGAGCCGGAACCTCAATTGTGATTCCTTCCGGTTCTTCCATTTCGATCGGATGAGAGTAACCGAGGTTGAAGACGATCTTGTTACCCTGCTTAGCGGCCTTGTAACCAACGCCCTGGATCTCGAGTTCCTTCTTAAAACCTTCGGAACAACCGATGACCATGTTGTTGATCAGAGAACGTGTCAAACCATGGAGAGCTTTTACCTGCTTCTCATCGTTCGGTCTCTTCACCGTGATTACATTGTCGTTAATTTCTACTGAGATGGACGGATGCACGTTCAGAGAAAGTGTCGCGTCCTTGCCTTTTACAGTGATGGTCTGACCATCCTGCTTTACTTCGAGCCCTGCCGGGATCGTGATCGGCATATTGCCAATTCTAGACATACAATCTACCTCCTGCTCTTTAGATTGCGGAACCTCTTAGGTCCCATTTCAGAGTTTTAATGGTTTTCTATTACCAAACGTAAGCCATAACCTCGCCGCCAACGCCGAGCTTTCTGGCTGCCTTATCAGTCATAACGCCCTTGGACGTAGAGATAATAGCGATACCGAGACCGCCGAGAACCTTCGGGAGATTCTCCTTGTCCGCGTAAACACGGAGACCCGGCTTGGAAATTCTCTGGATACCGGAAATAACGTGCTTCTTAGCAGCGTACTTCAGTGTGATCTTGATCATTCCCTGCTTATCATCTTCGATCGTCTCAAAAGAAGCGATATAACCTTCATCTACTAAAATCTGCGCGATAGCCTTCTTCAGATTGGAAGCAGGAACCATAACGTCCGGATGACCGGCTGTACCTGCATTACGGATTCTTGTCAGCATATCAGCAATTGCATCTGTAATCTGCATAAATCTTTCCTCCTTGTCGCTATCGTTTACCAGCTTGCCTTACGAACACCCGGGATCTGGCCCTTATAAGCCAGGTCACGGAAGCACAGACGGCAGATACCATACTTACGGATATAAGCGTGCGGTCTACCGCAGAGCTTGCAACGGTTGTGCTGCTGTACCTTGAACTTCGGAGCACGCTGAGCCTTGAGTTTCATTGAAGTCTTAGCCATATTACTTATATCCTCCTATTACTTGCGGAACGGCATACCGATGAGAGTCAGAAGCGATCTTGCTTCCTCATCTGTCTTCGCCGTTGTTACGATGATGATATCCATGCCGCGAACCTTATCGATCTTATCAAAATCGATTTCAGGGAACATAAGCTGCTCCTTGATACCCATCGCATAGTTACCGTGACCATCGAAAGAGTTCGGGTTTACACCACGGAAGTCACGTACTCGCGGAAGGGAGATGCTGATGAGCTTGTCAAGGAAGTTGTACATGTTCTCGCCGCGAAGTGTTACCTTGCAGCCGATCTTCATGCCTTCTCTGAGCTTAAAAGCAGCTACGGACTTGGAAGCAACGGTAGCTACCGGCTTCTGACCGCAGATGATGCCCATGTCGCGCATCGCATTCTCGAGCGCCTTCGGGTTGTCCTTAACTTCGCCGACACCCATGTTGAGAACGATCTTCTCAAGCTTCGGAATCTGCATGCAAGACTTATACTTGAACTCTTCCTGCAAAGCAGGCGCAACTTCATTTATATACTTGTCCTTTAATCTAGACATTTAATTACTCCTCCTTTGCAGATCTGATCTGGTCGATATCCGCGCCGCACTTCTTGCATACACGGTACTTCGCACCGTCTTCAGCAACTCTCTTGCCAACACGGGTAGCCTTGCCGCACTTCGGGCAAACCAGCATTACGTTGGAAGCATCGATTGTGCCTTCCTTCTCGATGATGCCGGCCGGCTTGTTCTGACCCATAGCCTTCTGGTGCTTCTTGATCATGTTCACACCGGAAACTACTACTCTGCCGCTCTTCGGTTCGGTCTTGATGACCTGACCCTGAGAACCGGCGTCCTTACCGGAGATAACTACGACCTTGTCGTCTTTCTTTACATGAATCTTACTAGCCATTTGTCATCCTCCTTACAGAACTTCCGGAGCGAGAGACAGGATCTTCATGTAATCCTTGTCACGGAGCTCTCTTGCGATAGGCCCAAAGATACGGGTTCCACGCGGGTTCTTGTCTTCCTTAATGATAACAGCGGCATTCTCATCGAACTTGATGTAGGAGCCGTCAGCTCTTCTTACGCCCTTCTTAGTGCGAACAACTACAGCGCGGACTACATCGCCCTTCTTAACTACGCCACCCGGAGTAGCGGTCTTCACAGAGCAGACGATGACATCACCGATATTCGCGTACTTACGCCATGAACCACCAAGCACCTTGATGCAAGCGAGTTCTTTTGCGCCGGTATTATCCGCAGATCTTAATCTGGATTCTACTTGAATCATCTTGATTTCCTCCTTTACGTAATTCCCTTACGTATTACTTCGCCTTCTCAATAATCTCGACCAGTCTCCAACGCTTGTCCTTAGACAGCGGGCGGGTCTCCATTACCTTAACCTTATCGCCGATGCCGCACTTGTTCTCTTCGTCGTGCGCCTTCAGCTTGTATGTTCTCTTCATGATCTTGCCATAAAGCGGATGCTTAACGTGCTCAACCACGGAAACAACGATAGTCTTGTCCATCTTGTCGGAACTTACGATACCAACACGGGTCTTTCTGAGGTTACGATCGCTCATTACTACTTCTCCCTTCATTAATTAGCCTTAAGCTCTTGCTCACGGAGAATAGTGTTCACGCGAGCGATGTCACGCTTTACAGCACCGAGGCGCTGCGGGTTCTCGAGTTGATTGGTCGCATGCTGGAAACGAAGCTTGAAGAGTTCATCCTTAAGTGCAACCAGTTCCTGCTGAAGTTCTTCAGTGGACTTCGAACGCAATTCTTTAGCCGTCATTTTCAGATACCTCCTCTTCCTTCTTAATGAACTTAGTCTTGCAAGGGAGCTTATGTCCGGCAAGACGCATTGCCTCACGGGCAACCTCTTCGCTTACACCAGCGATCTCGAAGAGAACGCGGCCCGGCTTAACTACTGCTACCCAGTACTCCGGGGAACCCTTACCGGAACCCATTCGGGTCTCAGCAGGCTTCTTGGTTACCGGCTTATCCGGGAAGATCTTGATCCATACCTTACCGCCTCTCTTGACGTAACGGTTGATCGCGATACGAGCAGCTTCGATCTGATTACTGGTGATCCAGCACGGTTCTGTAGCGTACATACCGTAGTCACCATAAGCAACGAAATTACCTCTGGAGGCCTTACCGGTCAGACGGCCGCGCTGTTGCTTTCTGTGCTTAACTCTCTTAGGAAGTAACATTACGCTTCGCCTCCTTCCGCAACTTTAACAACCTTCTTGGCTGTCAGGATCTCACCGTGGTAGATCCATACCTTAACACCGATACGGCCGTACTGTGTGTTTGCCTCAGCGAAACCGTAGTCGATATCCGCACGCAGTGTCTGCAGCGGGATTGTACCTTCGTGATATGTCTCGGAGCGAGCGATCTCGGCGCCGCCCAGACGACCGGAGCAGGAAGTCTTGATACCCTTTGCGCCGGACTTCATTGTACGGGACATAGCCATCTTCATTGCACGACGGAAAGAAACACGTCTCTCGAGCTGGGAAGCGATGTTCTCAGCAACGAGCTGAGCATTTGCATCCTGGTTCTTTACTTCGCGAACATCAACGAAGAAATTCTTCTTGAACTTCTTCTGGAGTTTCTTCTTGAACTCCTCGATGCCGGCGCCCTGACGGCCGATGATGATACCCGGCTTACCTGCATTGATGATGATCGTGGTCTTGTCTGCACCCTTACGCTCGATCTCGATGTTCGAAACGCCGGCAGCGAAGCACTCTTTCTTTACAAAATCACGGATTTGCTTGTCCTCAACGAGGAAATCGCTGAATGTCTTCTTGTCAGCATACCAACGTGTATCCCACTCTTTGATAACGCCGACGCGCAATCCATGAGGATTAACCTTCTGGCCCATTCTTTATTCCTCCTTATACTCTTTCTTTGAGAACAACGGTTACGTGACTTGTTCTCTTGTTGATTCTCGATGCAGATCCTCTTGCTCTCGGGATGAAGCGCTTCAGGATCGGTCCCTGGCTGGAGAATGCCTCTGCTACATACAGGCTGGATCTGGAAAGACCGTTGTTGTTCACAGCGTTAGCCTCAGCAGACTTCAGAGCCTTCTTCAGTACCGGAGAAGCAGCCTTCGGTGTGTACTCGAGGATCGCATAAGCTTCATCAAGATCCTTACCCTTGATCAGATCCGCTACTACCTTTACCTTACGGGGTGTGATGCGGACATACTTGGCGATTGCCTTGCCCTGATCCTTGCCGATGCCCAGGAGCTTCTTCTGCTTCTTGGTCAGCAGCGGCTTCTTCGCGTTCTTCTTCTGCTCTTTGCCGTAAGCTTCGAGGATCTCATCGCGATTTGATTCGATATAGTCTTTGGTTAACTTAACTTGTTCCACTATTTTTTCCTCCCTTCAAAGCTTACGATTACTTACCACCAGATGATTTCTCACCGGCATGGCCTCTGAATGTTCTTGTCGGAGCAAACTCACCCAGCTTGTGGCCGATCATTTCTTCTACTACATAAACCGGAACATGTCTTCTGCCATCATAAACAGCGATCGTGTGTCCGACCATTTCCGGGAAGATCGTCGAAGCGCGAGACCAAGTCTGTACAACCTTTTTCTCATTCGCTGCGTTCATCGCATTGATTCTCTTCATCAGGGCATCCTGTACGAAATAACCCTTCTTGGTTGATCTACTCATTTTGGTTCCTCCCTTCGCTTACTTTCTGCCCTTAACAATATACTTGTTAGACTGCTTCTTCTTGTTTCTGGTCTTCTTACCAAGAGTCGGAACACCCCAAGGTGTAACAGGACCCGGCAGACCGATCGGGGACTTACCCTCACCACCACCATGCGGGTGATCACAGGGGTTCATGACGACACCGCGGACTGCAGGTCTTACGCCCATGTGACGATGACGTCCGGCCTTACCGATAGACACGTTCTCGTGCTCGTTATTGCCGATAACACCGATTGTCGCTCTGCACTTGATCGATACCATACGAACCTCACCGGACGGGAGACGTACCTGTGCGAAGTCGCCTTCCTTAGCCATCAGCTGAGCGCCGGCGCCGGCTGTACGAACCATCTGAGCACCCTTACCAGGCTTGAGCTCGATGTTGTGGATCATGGTACCTACCGGGATGTTGGCGATCGGGAGAGCATTACCTGCCACGATATCAACATCTGTACCGGATACGACCTTATCGCCGGCCTTGAGGCCCTGCGGAGCCAGGATGTAGGACTTTACGCCGTCTGCATACTGGATCAGTGCGATAAAAGCGGTACGGTTCGGATCATACTCAATTGCAACTACTGTTGCCGGGATACCATCCTTTGTTCTCTTCCAGTCAATGACACGGATCTTACGACGGTTGCCGCCACCGATGTGACGAACTGTGATACGTCCATAAGAGTTACGTCCGCCTGACTTGCTGCGTGCTACGAGCAGACTCTTCTCCGGATCTTTCTTCGACAGGGAAGAAAAGTCCGCGACAGTCATGTTACGTCTCGCAGGAGAAGTTGGATTAAAAGTCTTTACTGCCATTCTCTCTTCACTCCTTTTCCATCAGGCCGCATTACTGGCCGATTCCAAATTCTTCGATTGCTGTCTTATACTTCTTGTCAGCCTTGGTGCTCTTACCACCCTTGCCAAGATAAGACACTTCCTTAGCTTCCATATCGATCGTAACAACAGCCTTCTTATAAGCAGGTGTTGTACCCTCAACATAGCGCTGTCTCTTCTTCTTGCCATCGTAGTTTACGGTGTTAACCGATACGACCTTTACACCGAAGAGCTGCTCAACAGCCTTTCTGATGTCTGTCTTGGTCGCTGTTCTTGCTACCTGGAAAGTATACTTGCCGATTGCTGTGTCGTAAGAACTCTTCTCAGAGATGACCGGCTTGATGATGATGTCCTGTGCCAACTTGCTCATACATATACCTCCATGATCTTCTCTGCAGCTTCCTTAGTCATGATGAAAGAATCATACTTGAGGATGTCGAATACGTTGATCGTATTGACGAAAGCTGTCTTAACTGTAGGAAGGTTTCTGGAAGCCTTCTCCACGTTCTCATTCTTACCGTCGAGAACGACGAGTGCAGAATCAGCAACGTTGATTGCCTTCAGGAAGCTTACCATGTTCTTTGTCTTCATTGTGTCAAAGTCCAGAGCGTCTACTACGAATACCTTCGTATCTGCAAGCTTCGTAGAGAAAGCAGACTTCATTGCAAGACGTCTGATCTTCTTCGGTACCGTGTAGCTGTAGGATCTCGGCTTAGGCCCAAAGATGATGCCGCCGCCTACATACTGAGCGGAACGGGTAGAACCATGACGAGCACGGCCTGTACCCTTCTGACGATACGGACGCTTGCCGCCGCCGCTTACTTCGCTTCTTGTCTTTGTGGAATGTGTGCCCTGACGGCGATTAGCCAGCATGTTAAGAACAACGATGCGCATCGCGGACTGATTCGGCTCAATACCGAAGATCTTATCATCAAGATCCATCGATCCGACAACGGCTCCACTAAGATTATAAATATCTACATTAGCCATTTCTTAGTTCCTCCTTGTCCTCAAATTACTTAGCCTTTACAGACGACGTAATGGTTACGATGCCGCCCTTAGGACCCGGGACCGCGCCACGAAGAACGAGGATCCCTCTCTCGCCGTCAACACTGACGACCGTCAGATTCTGTACTGTGCAGTTCACTGCGCCCATGTGACCAGGCATCTTCTTGCCGGGGAGAACACGAGCAGGTGTGGAGTTCGCGCCCATGGAACCAACACGTCTGTGGTACATGGAACCGTGTCCGTCCGGACCACCCTTCTGACCATGACGCTTGATGTTACCCTGGTAACCCTTACCCTTGGATACACCGCTTACATCTACATGATCGCCAACAGCAAGCATGTCGGAGACCTTGATCTCCTGACCGAGGGTGTAATCCTCTTCTGTCTTAAACTCACGGATCGTTCTCTTAACAGAAACCTCTGCCTTTGCGAACTGTCCCTTGTCCGGCTTGTTTACAAGCTTCTCGCGAATGTCGCCTGTAGCAACCTTCACTGCCTTGTAGCCGTCCTTTTCTACCGTCTTATTCTGAATAACAAACATAGGATTGCATTCAATAACGGTTGCCGGAATCGCCAGACCCGTCTCGTCGAAGAGCTGTGTCATGCCGGCTTTTTTGCCAAGTACGAACTTTGTCATTTCTCTGTTTCCTCCTGTTTTAGGTTATAGGTTCGCGGTCTTGACTCGCGAACGTGACCCCGCATATCCTGCCGCTTGACGACCGGCAGAACGCGGATTTTTGCCTTTACGCCTTGAGCTCAATGCTCACGCCTGCAGGCAAGTCAAGCTTAGTAAGTGCATCGATGGTCTTCTGGCTCGGGGCAAAAATGTCGATAAGACGCTTGTGCGTACGGAGTTCGAACTGCTCACGGGAATCCTTGTACTTGTGCGGAGAACGCAGGATCGTGGTGATCTCTTTCTCTGTCGGGAGCGGGATCGGACCGGAGAAGCTTGCACCTGTTCTGGTGACTGTCTCGACGATACGAGCTGCACTCTGATCAAGGAGCTGGTGATCGTAAGCCTTGAGCTTAATTCTGACCTTCTGGTTTGTTGCCATGTTGATTTCCTCCAAATTCTTTGCTGTTGTTTTTTTCTTCACCCTGTCCAGCGTTTCTTCTGATCCCATCATAAAACCCAGGAGACCAGTTACCGCAGCATACGGCACTTTGGGCCTGGGCATGTGTTCTTCAAAACACACGCTGTACTTTCAGGTTCCTCGCCGGGGATCCATGCCCCCGACTGCTCCGCCTAAGTTACCCGCTTTCTAAAGCACAGCCCGCTTTATCCAGCGGCAATCTCAAGCTTCAACGCATACGCGCACAAAGTCGCGCAGGAGAAATTATACAACGCAAGTCAAGGCATTGCAAGCCTTATTTTGAAAAAATGTTGATTTTTCCGTGTCCGAAGCACAACATTACTTCGAAACCTCTGCAATCAGGGCTTCTACATCCTTCTGAGTGAAGTGATATCTCTGATCGCAGAAGTGGCATTCGAGATCGATTCCCTTCGGATCCTCTGCAAGTTCAGTAAGATCTTTCTTCCCGATCGCCATGAGATTTCTCTCCATTCTCTCACGGGAGCAGTTACATCTATAGCTCACCGGACGCCCGAGGAGGAAGCAGATATCCTTATCTCCGAGGAACATGTCGAGGATCTTCTCGGGATTCATCCCTTCGGAAAGAAGGAACGTCACATCCGGGAATCCGCCGCTGACCCGGTTCTCCAGATACGAGATCGTCTCTTCGTCAGCACCGGGAAGAAGCTGCACCATGAATCCTCCGGCACAGGTCACACCGTTCGCATCGATCCCCACTCCGAGAGAAACAATCGACGGAGTCTGCTCTGAGGACGCCAGATAGTAGGTAAAATCTTCTGCGATCTCGCCGGAGATCAGTTCGACCTGTCCGACATACGGTTCTCTCAGCCCGAAGTCCTTGACGACAGTGAGTTTTCCTTTTCCGACCGCTGCACCGACATTCAGTTTCCCCGGGCGATGGTAAGTCGTCTCCACGACCGGCTCGAGGCAGTAACCACGCACATTTCCCTTTGCATCCGCGACCGCAGTCATACCCTGAAGAGGTCCGTTCGAGCGGATATTGACCGTCAGAGAATCACCTTCCCCTTTCAGCGTCTCGGCCAAAAACAATGTGCCGGTCAGGAATCGTCCCAGTGCCGCAGTCGCGACAGGAGATGTCTTATGTATACGAAGTGCTTCTTTTGCAAGATTTGTCGAGCGGATCGCCAGCGCACGGACTTTCCCGCCGAGCGCCGTCGCCGTCACCATATAATCCGAGTCATCCATCGGGGAACCCGGTGCCAGATAAAAGTCATCCATTTGCCTTACTCCGTTTCTTCGCAAGAAGCTGCGATTCGCTCGCTGATCCGACGGGTCTTCTTAAACAGTAGAAGACGCGTTCGTCTTTTTCGTTCGGCTTTCTCTTCTTAAGATCGCCGAAAACTCCGACGACCTCAAGTCCCGTACGCTCTGCCATATCCCGGATCTCTTTATCCGCGTAATAACGCTCGACGATATCCTCGTCACAGCGCGAATAGGTCTTCCCGTCTTCGGTACCGAACATCGTGAGCGATGCGGTGTTGATCTTCGACCTCTCGTCAAAGTCGTTTTCCCATAGTACAGCAAAATCTTCCTCAATGGAATAGAAGAATTCTTTTCCGAGTGTCTCGCGAAAGTGTTTCTCCGTGGCGACATCGAAAATGAAAAGTCCTCCGGGATTCAGGAAGCAGTAGAAAGATTTAAGCAGCGCTTCGAGTGCCCGGGGGTCCGTGATATGGTTGACCGTATCGAGAAGCGACACGAAAATATCCATCGTTCCGAAGAGATCGAGCGCCGTCATATCCTGAAGAAGCCACAGGACCTTCTTCTTTTCTTTCTCCGCGCGTTCCCGCGCGCGATCGAGCATGGAGGGAGAATTGTCGATACCTACCGTGTCATAGCCTCTTGCCGCGAACTCGCACGTGACGAGTCCCGTCCCGCAGCCGAGGTCGCAAAGAAGCGGCTTTCCGCCTTCGCCGTCGCCCTCGAACTGCCCGAACTTCTCCACGATCCAGAGCACGAAGTCCGCCCAGGCCGCAGGTTCGAGGTCCTGCTGGAACACATCGTAATATCCTGCTAGAAAATCATATGCCGACATATATATTAGTATCCTTATAGAAAAGCACTTACGTGATATACGGAACCGGGTCGACCTTCTCGCCGTTCACACGCACCTCGAAGTGCAGGTGCGGACTCGTGGATGTACCGGTACTGCCGCACTCGGCGATCGTCTGTCCGGCCACTACATAATCCCCGACCGAAACATAGACGTCACGGCAGTGTGCATATGTCGTCGTAATTCCGTTTCCATGGTCGATGACGCAGTGATTGCCGTAGTTGACACTTCCGGTATTCTGGCCTTCGACCGGCTCATCGACCTTGATGACCACACCATCTGCCGCCGCGACGATCGGATTTCCGTATTCGCCGCCGAGGTCGACGCCCCAGTGCATCTTATCGTAGTGATAGATCGGATGGTAACGCATGCCATACGGAGAATAAACGGTATAGTCACCCGGGTACGGCCAGGTCATATGCATCGAGACCGAAGACGAGCTGCTGGAACTACTGGAGCTGCTGCTCGAACTGGAACTACTACTGCTTGAACTACTGGAACTGCTGGAAGAACTGCTGTTTGCCGTTGACTGCGCCGCAGCCGTTGCCGTCAGAGAAGCAGCACGTCTTTCTTCTTCCTCTTTTTCCGCCTGGAGTCTTCTGATCTCGTCGTCGAGTCTATCGGCTTCCTCTTGAAATGCACTTTCCTCTTCTTCCCAGCGGGACAATTTCGTAGAGGTTTCCTCTAGTGCTTCTTCCGTAACACCAATGCGGTTTCTGAGTTCTTCGAGCTGGGCCTGCTTCTCCTCGGCGATGGCCTGCATGTCTTCCGCTTCCTTAAGGGCATAATTGCTCTTCAGTTCCGCGTCATCCATGGCGATCGTCAACTGATCGATCATCTGAAGATCGGCCTCGCCGATCAGGGAGATCAGTTCGAGATTCGTGAAGAATCCGGCGAGGCTTTCGGAATCCAGAAGGATCTCCAGTGTAGATTTATTCTCATAGGCGAACATGATACCGATACGCTCGGCGTACTCCTCGCGCTTCGCGATCAGGTTCTCCTGGGACTGGATATACTCATCCAGCGCCTCCTGTTTCGCGATGAGCGCGGCGGCATAGTCCTCGGAGATCTGTTCGTACTGCGCCATCTGCTCATCACTCAGACCCTGAAGCTCGGCAAGTTCACCCGAGAGTTCGCCCTGTTTTTCACGAAGTTCCGAGGCCACCTCTGAGGCATGTTCCGCTTTCTCGCGGGCTTCGTCACGCTGTCTCTTCGCCTCGTCGATCTCATCCTGCGTCGGCGAATACGCCATGAAACTCCGGGTAAAAGCCTTTACCGGCTTTCTGTTCAGAACCGAGAAGAGTCCCATGAACATGGCTACACAGAGAAGAAGTGCCATGAATTTCGTCATTATTTCAGAAACTCGTATCATCTTTCTTCCTCCTTAGACCTTCACGTACTTACGTACGGCAATACCGGAACCGACAGAACCGATGATAACACCACAGGCCAGGCAGATGACCAGAACAGAAACCGAGAGGCTCTTCATGGGAAGGATCGCGTAGATACTCGAGGATACGACATCTTTCATGGCACGGTTATACAGCGCCGTATAGGCGACACGCGTGATCCCCCACGCACATAGCGCACTCACCATACCGACGATGGCCCCTTCCACGATATACGGAAGTCGGATGTATCCGTTCGTCGCGCCGACAAACTTCATGATGGCGATCTCCGTCGATCGCGAATACACCGAGATACGGACCATGTTCGAGATGATGAACAGTGAAATCAGGAAAAGCACTACAAACGCAATGAATGTGGCCACATTGACCGTCTTGGTCGCACGTGTCAGAAATTTCATGACGTTACTCTCCTGCATGACTTTCTCGATCCCGGGGATGGCTTGGATACGCATCACGACTTCGTCCGCATAAGAAGGATCCGTCAGCTGGATCGTCACGGTGTACGGCAGATACGTATTGTAATCAAAATCATCAAGGATCGAAGCACTGTCGCCAAGTTCCTTACGGAAACGGTTATAGTTCTGTTCCGGAGAAAGACCGTGGTATTCTTTGATCTTATCGGCATTTCCCTGGAGATACTCGACCAGCATATCCAGCTGCTCCTGCGTACAGCCAAGCTTCATGTAGACCTCGATCGGCGGTTGCTGACCGACTTTCTTCATGATAAAGCGGGCATTCGCCGAGAAAATGAAGAACACCGACATCAGCAGCAACATCAGAAGAATCGTCGAGATCGACGCGACTGTCACAAGCGGGTGGCGGATGATGCCCTGTATGCCTTCCTTAAGGGAATTCCAGAATGCACGTATACTCATTCGTCATCCTCCCCATCAAAAGAAGCCCCATCCGGATCGTCAAAATCAACACCATCGGGATCATCAAAGTCGACGCCGTCCGGATCATCGGAAGCTCGCTCTTTCTTCTTCTTCTCTACAGGCTTCGTCTTAGACTCGTCTTCTGTCTTCTTCTCTTTTTCCTCCTGTTCCGGAAGCACTTCTGTCGAAGGTGTTCCGGGCAGAATTTCCGGTTTTTCTTCCTTAACTACCGTGATCACGGGCTCCTCGTTCTTAGAAACCTCATTCTTCACGGTCTTTTCTTCTGTCTCCTGTTCAGGGGATGAAGGCTTCTTCTCCTCGTTCTCCTCCGTCGGGAATTCGGGAAGCGGTTCATTCTTCTTCTCGATCGCCGTCAGCGGAATGACCTCCGGGACAAACTCATCGATCATGGACTTCGGAAGTGCGTGCTTATCCTCAGCCGTATAGCCCGATCCCTTCTCGTCACGCTTGATCAGTCCGTCCTCGACCTCGATGACGCGCTTCTTCATCGCGTCTACGAGATTACTGTCATGCGTACATACGACGACCGTTGTGCCGTTTCGGTTAATCTCGGCAAGAAGAGCCATGATCGCTTCCGAAGTTTCCGGATCGAGGTTACCCGTCGGCTCATCGGCCACGATCAGCTTGGGGCTGTTGAGCATCGCTCGGGCGATCGCCACACGCTGCTGCTCACCGCCCGATAACTCGAGTGGCATGGAATTGGCCTTGTCACGCAGACCCACAGCACCGAGAACGATATCCACCATCTGATGCAATTTCTTTCTCGGCACACCGATGATCTCACCGGCAAAAGCGATGTTCTCTTCTACTGTCTTCGTCTCGATCAGACGGAAATCCTGATAGATGATGCCGATCTGTCTGCGCAGGACCGGAATCAGGGCACGCGGCATCTTGGAAATACAGAACTTGTCGATGATGACCATACCCTCCGTGGGTTTCTCCTCACGGGTGATACACTTCATCAGGGTGGATTTCCCCGAACCGCTCTTACCGATAATGAAGACAAATTCGCCGTCACGGATCGTAAATGTCACTCCACGGAGTGCATCTGTGCCGGTCTTATATGTCTTATGTACATTTTCGAAACGTATCAAATCGAATCTTTCCTATCGTTTACCAGTTGATATTCCCACCCTGGCCGGATTTCTCCTGCTTCTCCAGATAGGTACGGACCATCGCCGCCAGCTTAAAGAGCACGGCATCGTCAAAGGATCTGAGGTCAAGACCCGTGATCTTCTGTACCTTATCCAAGCGGTAAACCAGTGTATTTCTATGTACGAACAGTTTTCTACTCGTCTCACTTCCGTTGAGGTTATTCTCGAAGAAGCTTTGGATCGTAACGAGTGTATCCGAATCGAGGGACTCATAGGCGCCCTTCGGGAATACTTCATTTAAGAACATATTGCAGAGCGTCGGCGGGAGCTGATAAATCAGACGGCCGAGACCGAGCTTGTCATAGCGCATGATGAACTGCTCACTCTCAAAGATGCTGCCCACACGAAGCGCCAGTGTAGCTTCGCGGTAGGACTTCGCAATATCACGAAGAGTAGGCGCCGGCATACCGATACCCACATGAGCACGGATCATGGACTCGGCATTGAGATTATCGAGGATCGTCTTACTGATCTCTGTCAGGTAAGTGTCGAAGTTATCTCCGAGATCCATCACGAGCACGATGGTCTCTTCGTCCATCGCTACGACCATCTGTGTCTTCGTATCCGGGAAGAGATTCTGCAGGATCTCGAGACACTCGACTCCGTCATTCTTGCTGACACGTACGATAAATACGATCCGGCGCGTCGCGAACGGGATCTTATATTCTCTGGCCTTCAGCGGGATATCTCCCGGAAGTTCGTTCTCGAGAAGCACGTTCTTGATGAATGTCTCTCTCTCGACGTCGGTATTTCTTTCTCTCATCGCCGCCTTGATCCACTGGGTGACCAGCTCGAGATACGTTCTTGCGACGGCGTCTGTTCCGCTGATAAAAGCGATATACTGGGTCGAATCGCCGATGATGATCTTCATGTAAGTCTTGCCCGCCGTGCTGGAGAAGAGCTCATCCGAAAGAAGTACGGCTCTGGCACTGGAATCCTCGATGCCTTCCCAGGCCGGATCGGTGCAGGCCACGACCATGCCCGATGTATCCATAACACCTACTGTCAGGTCCAGGATCTTCTTCGCCTCGCGCATACATTTCTTTAATTCTTCCATAGGCTTCACCTTTTCACTTTCGTCACTGCTTATGCGGCATCGGGCAGACTTGCCCTTATATGTTAACTATCCTATTTATCTTAAACTTTTCCATCCAATCTTGCAACCTGCACTGTTTTCTCCGTTCATCTGCTTCCGATCCCATCACAGGAGAACAGAAGAGCCCCTTTCACCATTTCCTCTTCACGCAAAAAAAGAGCCGTCCTTCCGGACGGCTCTCTTTGAAATTTCACTATCAACAGGTTCCGAATCAGAACTGTGCATCTTCCTCGTACAGGTTCTTGGTGTTAGCTGTGCTGCAGGAGATGATGGACTGCTCAGTATCCTTATCGAAGAGGTGAACACGGTTGGTATCAACAGCGATATCAACAACCTCACCAACACGGGACTCGGATGTGGTCGGGTCAACTCTTGCTGTCAGCGGGAGAGAACCGTTAACTGTTACGTACAGGTAGGTCTCAGCACCGAGCATCTCGACAACGTCGACGTCAGCAGAGAAAGCAGCTTCCGGATGCATGGATACGTAAGTACCGTCATCTGTGAGAGCCTCAGGACGAATACCGAAGATAACTTCTGTGCCGTCACGCTCGATAACTTCCGGTACACAGTAGCTCGGAGCGAGCTTGATGGAAGTATTCTCAAATGCAACATAAACATCGTCGCCTTCTACGTTGATGGTCGCATTGATGAAGTTCATCGGAGGCATACCGATAAATCCAGCAACGAAGGTGTTAACCGGGTTATCATAGAGCTCCGTCGGGGAGTCAACCTGCTGGATGAAGCCATCCTTCATAACTACGATACGGGTACCCATCGTCATAGCCTCTGTCTGGTCGTGAGTAACGTAGATGATGGTTGTCTGCAGTCTCTGGTGGAGCTTGGTGATCTCAACACGCATCTGAACACGGAGCTTAGCGTCGAGGTTGGACAGCGGCTCGTCCATGAGGAATACCTTCGGGTCACGAACGATAGCACGGCCGAGAGCAACACGCTGACGCTGACCACCGGAGAGAGCCTTCGGCTTTCTGTCGAGGAGGTGCTCGATCTCGAGGATCTTAGCAGCTTCCTGAACACGGCGCTTGATCTCGCCACGCTCAACCTTACGGAGCTTAAGACCGAAAGCCATGTTATCGAATACTGTCATGTGCGGATAGAGAGCGTAGTTCTGGAAAACCATCGCGATGTCACGGTCCTTCGGGAGAACGTCGTTGATGAGACGATCGTCGATGTAGATCTCACCCTCGGAGATATCTTCGAGACCAGCGATCATACGAAGAGTAGTGGACTTACCGCAACCGGAAGGTCCTACCAGGATGATGAATTCCTTATCGGAAATCTCGAGACAGAAGTCAGATACAGCAACAACGCCGCCGTCATACTTCTTAAATACGTGCTGAAGTGATAAACTTGCCATTTTAAACCTCCAAATGGTGCGCCCTATGGGGGGCACATTTTTTCTATGTGACTACTATAACACGCCCGCCTGTGCCTTGCCACTCGTAAAAATCCCCAAAAAAAACAGGGGAATTTTGACAAAGGCGAAAAGTGATTTAAGCAACTTGACAATGATCGTCTGCTTCAGGTTGTGCAGAATGTACAATTTTCCTGATTTTTATCCTTTCGACTTGCTTTATGCAATTTTATTCAGTATTCTGTATAAATATTAACGCCCATGATGGACGTCCTTTTTCATCGGGAAGACAGCATGGCGTATGTATATAATAGAAGGAAAATAATAGAGAGGAGTTTCCTGCATGGAGAAGGATCTGTCATTACCTACCGTCGGAAACGATATGCAAACACTCATCAACAAAGCGGCGACACTGATCGAGGCACTCCCGTACATCCAGAGTCTGGCCGGCAAGACCGTCGTCATCAAGTACGGCGGTAACGCCATGGTGAACGACGAGCTGAAGTCCTCTGTCATGGACGATATCGCTCTTCTGAAATCTGTCGGCATCAACCCCGTTCTCGTACATGGAGGCGGACCGGATATCAGCACGATGCTGAAGACGCTCAACGTCGAATCTCGTTTTGTAAACGGACTTCGTGTCACAGATGCCAAGGTCATGAGTGTCGCACAGATGGTCCTGATCGGTAAGACAAATAAGGAGATCGTTTCCTACCTCGGCCAAAAAGGCGTCAAGGCGATCGGCATCAGCGGTATCGACGGTCATCTGATCGAGTGCGAGAAACTCACCGAAGATGCAAGCGGTAACCCGATCGACGTCGGATTCGTCGGGAAAATCACAAACATCAATACGAAGGTCATCTCCACCCTGGCAAGCGATGAGTACATCCCTGTCGTAGCGCCGATCGGCGTCGGCTCCGACGGCGAGAGCTACAACATCAACGCGGATACAGTAGCTGCAGAGATCGCGGTCGCGCTCAAGGCCGAGAAACTCATGACTCTGACTGACGTCGAGGGCGTCAAGGCCGTGATGGAAGACGGAACCGAGAAGGTCCTTCCGGTCCTGACCGAGTCCGATATTCACAGTATGATCGCCTCCGGTGTCATCACAGGCGGCATGATCCCGAAGGTCGAGGGTTGCCTCGATACGATCCGACGCGGCGTCGGCCGTGCACATATTATCGACGGGCGTATCCCTCACAGTATCCTCCTGGAGATCTTCACCGGCAAAGGTATCGGAACGATGATCATCCGCGAGAAGAAGCCCTATTTCGAGGGAGAGAAGATCTGAATAAAGACCAATCGGAGATAGTGCTCCGTCCAAGAAGGAAGCACTTTCTCAAGATAGATGAGAGGATAGAATCATGGAAGAAAATAAAGATATCAAACTCCAGCAAATCACAGGCTACGATGAAGCATACTACATGCCGGTCTTCGGAAAGAGAGTCCCGCTTGTAGTCGACCACGGCAAGGGCGTCTATCTCTACGGCACCGACGGCAAAAAGTACATGGACATGATCGGCGGTATCGCCGTCAACACACTCGGTCACGACAACGGAAGACTCGTACGTGCCATCTCTTCTCAGGCCAGAAAAGTGATCCATTGCTGCAACTACTATTACAATGAACCCCAGACCATGCTCGCCAAAAAGCTCGTCGAGATGAGTTTCGCAGACAAGGTCTTCTTCGCCAATTCCGGTGCAGAGGCCAACGAAGGCGCGATCAAGCTCGCTCGCGGGTATTGGTCGAAGAAGGGCACCCCGAAGCCGAAGATCATCACGGCGAAGATGTCTTTCCACGGCCGTACACTGGCGACCATCGCCGCGACCGGACAGGAAAAGTTCAGAGCGCCTTTTGCACCGGTGATGCCCGGCTTCGAATATGTTCCTTTTAATGACTTTGAAGCGATCAAGAATGCCACCGATGCCCAGACCGGCGCCATCATGCTCGAGCTCATCCAGGGCGAGAGCGGCGTACACCCGGCCGACTTCGACTATATCCAGTCAGTCAGGAAGTTCTGTACACAGAACAAGATCCTTCTGATCATCGACGAAGTTCAGACCGGTGTCGGCCGGACCGGCACATTCTTCGCTTACGAACAGTTCGGTATCCAGCCGGATATCCTGACTCTGGCTAAGGGTCTGGCCGGCGGTGTACCGATCGGTGCGGTCCTGGCAAACCAGTCCGCAGCAACGGGCTTCGGTCCCGGCGATCACGGTTCGACCTTCGGCGGCAACCCCCTCGCCTGCGCAGCGGCGCTGGCCGTCCTTGAAGAAATCGAGTCAAAGAATCTTCTCAGCAACGTCCAGAACGTGAGCGCGTATCTTCAGAAGAAACTGCAGAGCGTCAGCAAGAAGACGAAAAAGATCGCGGAAGTGCGCGGTAAGGGTTTCCTCCTCGGAATCGAACTTGAATCCGGCTCCGCATCCGATGTGAAGATGAAGCTCTTCGAGAAAGGTTTCCTCGTCAGTTCGATCGGATCCAATGTCATCCGTATCGCCCCGCCACTGATTCTCACCCGGTTCCAGGCTATCAAATTTATCTCTGCACTGCAGGATGTTCTCGAAGGAAAGGAGTAAAAACACATGAAACACTACATCGATTTTCACGAAGACGTAACGATCCCGGAGCTCGACGCGCTCCTTGACACCGCGCTCGACCTCAAGGCCAAGACCAAGAAGGGTATCCCCCATCCGATCCTCGCCGGCAAGACCCTCGGCATGATCTTCACCAAGTCCTCGACAAGAACACGTGTCTCCTTCGAAGTCGGCATGTATCAGCTCGGCGGTCACGCTCTTTTCCTTAGTGGCGACGACATCCAGATCGGTCGCGGCGAGACCATCTATGACACGGCAAACGTGCTGTCGAGAATGGTAGACGGCATCATGATCCGTACCTTCTCCCATCAGGACATCGTCGACCTGGCCAAGTACGGTTCCGTCCCGGTTATCAACGGCCTTTCCGATGACCAGCATCCGACGCAGGTCCTGGCCGACCTTCTCACCATCAAGGAACATAAAGGAGCCCTCAAGGGTCTGAAGTTCGCCTATGTCGGCGACGGTAACAACATGGCCAATTCCCTGCTGCAGGCCTGTGCAAAGGCCGGCATGGATATCTCCGTAGCCTCTCCTAAGGACTACACCTGTCCGGAGAAGTATGTACTTCAGGCTCAGGAAGATGCGAAGATCACAGGTTCCAAGATCGTCATGACCGAAGATCCGTATGTCGCCTGCAAGGATGCCGATGTCATCTATACCGACACCTGGGCCAGCATGGGCCAGGAATCCGAGAAGGCCATTCGTGCCCAGATCTTTAAGGATTATCAGGTCAACTCCGATCTGTTCGCCGTAGCGGACAAGGATGCGATCTTCCTGCATTGTCTCCCTGCTTACCGCGGTTACGAAGTAACTGAGGACATCATCGACGGACCTCGTTCCTTCGTATTTGACGAGGCCGAGAATCGTCTGCATGCGCATAAGGCCATCCTTGTGCACCTCATGAGTGAGCAGTATGCCTGACATTCCCGACATCCATGTCCGCACAGCGAGACTGTCCGAGGCCGCAACGATCCTGAAGCTGGTACACGAATCCATGTCCCACTACTGTAAGGACTCCGGCATCCCGGACTCGTATATCGAGGCCACTTCCGAGTCTTTGCAAATCGTAGAAGATGCCATCTCATCGGGTGTCGTCTTCGTCGCGCTCAATGACGAAGACGACATCCTTGGTACGTGCCGTCTCTACATTCGCCCGAGAAGAGAGATGGGACGGGAGCTGTCCGGCGTGGAAGGGAAGATCTCTTCGCGTATCGCCTATTTCGCTCGGTTTGCCGTCTGGGACACCTGGCGCAGTCTCGGGATCGGGAACTATCTCCTCTCGCATTGTGAGTCTTTCGCACGGAGCACGTCCTGCTCGCACATGCTCCTACATACCGCCCTCAGCAACAAGGGCATGGTCGCCTACTATGAAGCACACGGATTCAAGCTTCTCTCTTCGGATCAGAGCCGTGGGTATGACCGCGGTCTTTTCGCCAAGCGTCTGAAATAGGCGCTTTTTCTTTTGTCACTTCCGCTGACCGAATCATTTTCTTTGAGAATATAACCTCAAAGTATATTTTTTCTCCTATGTTTGGCTTTACATACCAAATCAGTCCTATTCTTCTCTTTTCTCATAGAATAGGATGCATTCTTCCTCTGATCCCTGATAAGATAGCATTACAAAAATCTTTTAGAGGAGGAAGTCCTATGAGTTATCTTAAAGAATACCGACTACGTGCAGGCTTAAATCAGGAACAACTGGCAAAACGTCTTAATGTGTCTCAGGCATGTGTCTCGCGCTGGGAACATGGAAAAGCATATCCGGAGATCGACACGGCTAAGCAGATCTCGATACTTCTACATATGCCGTTTCATCTCATCTTCAATTACATCAGTCCCATCGGCTCCTTCTCTATCCCCGTCTACGAATCCGTAAACCGGGACGGACAGGGACGCCTCTGGCACGGGGATATCCCTCACATCACCGTAGCAGAAGAGGATGTCCTGAGATATCTCCCCGCGGAAAACCTCATGCATCCTGTTCCTTCCGAAAGCAACAACTTCATCGGGTATCTCTGCCGTTCTACCGCTCTGTCTCCCCATGTGATGCCGAATTCCGTCAACATCATCTACCGAACCAGTATCGTCCATCCCAACCGGATCCATCTGGCAAGTATCAACAATCAGGATTGTATACTGGTACGGCTTCAGACCGACAACCGGAATCATGTGATTCTTTCGGACAACATCGATCTGCCCCCACGCTGCTTCCATCCTACCGAAGTCAGGAAAGGCGTGCTTCGTATCTTCGGAATGGTCGTCGAGACAAGGCTCGCTCTGGGATATTAAGAAAGAAAAATCAGATCGTCTCGGCCCGGCTGATCCACCATTTCTTCTCGCTAAGGGCGCGAAGCTCGGGACAGGAAAGAGAAGGTACGGCCTTATCACTTCCGAAGAAACCGAAGATACAACTGCCGGATCCCGTCATGGACGTGTAGACCGCGCCCAATTTTTTTAGTACGTCGAGGCCGTCCTCTATCTCCGGAACGAAGCTGATTGCCGGAGCTTCGAGATCGTTACTCCATCTTGCGGACGCATCAGCAAGGCAGAGAGCAGGTTCCTTCATGTTCTGAAGATCCTGAAGGATCAGGCTCTTCTCTTCTTCGGAGACAGGCGGACATCCCATCTCATCCCATTTCTTATAGCAGGCCGGTGTCGAGACGCCTTGCGGTGGTTTGAGAAGGAGCATCGGAAGTCCGGACAGCTCGGGAAGAACCGTCAATTTCTCGCCGACGCCCTCACACAGAGCCGTGCCGCCCGTAAGAAAGAACGGTACATCCGCCCCGATCGACAGGGCCATCTCCAGAAGTTCTTCTCTGGAGACCCGCCCGGGGAAAAGCTCGTCCATCGAAAGAAGGACCGCAGCGGCATCCGAGCTTCCACCGCCCAGACCGGCCTGTGACGGGATCGCTTTGTGAAGCACGATTCGGATACGCTCTTCTATTGGTGAGATCTTGCGGACAAAAGCCCTGGCTGCGGCAATGGCGGTGTTCCCTTTCGGATCGTTGGGAAGATACGGACAGTCGGACTCAAACGTGATTTCTCCCGGCGTACCGCTTTGATCCAAACGGGCCTCTACCTTGATTTCATCATATATCGAGATGGTCTGCATGCAGCTATAGAGAAGATGGTATCCGTCTTCCCGCCTTCCTGCCATTCGCAGGAAAAGATTGACTTTCGCCGGGGCTTTGCGCTCTGCTAACATGTTATTCCTTACTCCCTTCAAAGCAAAAACCGCCTCGCAAGCACAAACAAATGGCTCGCGCAGGCGGTTTCTTTACTTATTATCTGTTCGCGATACGATCAGCTGGCCTGTGTCTGTGCTTCGCTCTCTGCACCGGCAGCAACCGCTACTGCAGCAACACGGACTGTCTTAGTCAGGACATCCACGTAACTGTAGGATACGAGCTCCTGATTCGAATTGGCCGGCTTTCTGTTGCACTTTACCGTGAACATGTTCGGGTAGCAGTGATCCAGGATACCCTCGTGAACGATGATTCTCTTTCTTCCACCGTTCGAGGTCAGGCGAACCGTTCTGCCGATATATGCTTCAAGATTCTTCTTGCACTCTTCCACATCAGACTTAATAATCACGTGTTTGCTCCTCCATATTCTCCATCATAAAGTAGCTTCTGCTGTTACGAAATTATAACAGCATCCCTCCCGGATGTCAATCCAAAACACAACTTCTTGTGGTCAAATTGCATAGAAAATCCCAAATATGGTATTTCGCCTTTGCACAAAAGTGATTAAAATCACGTCAGATTTGTAATCATATTGTCATTTTAGGTTGGCATGTGTCATGGGAAAGCATATAATGATATCCGTATTCTGGAAAAGCGCTTTTCCATATTCATTTGAATCAAATTTTTAGAAGTGAGGACCGTTCGTATGCTAAGTGACATTGAGATCGCACGTAATGCCGACATGCTGCCTATTGAGAAGATCGCAGAGAAACTGGGGATCGCAAGAGACGATCTCGAGTTCTACGGGAAATACAAGGCCAAACTGCCGCTTCGTCTTCTTACCGACGCCAAGGATAAGAAAGATGGCAAGCTGATCCTTGTCACGGCGATGAACCCGACTCCGGCCGGAGAAGGAAAGACGACAGTCAGTATCGGTCTGGCCCAGGCCCTCAATAAGCTTGATAAGAAGGCCATGCTGGCACTTCGCGAACCGTCCCTCGGCCCGGTATTCGGCATCAAGGGCGGCGCCGCAGGTGGTGGATATTCCCAGGTCGTGCCGATGGATGACATCAACCTGCATTTCACAGGTGACCTGCATGCCATCACCTCTGCGAATAACCTGCTGGCTGCCATGATCGACAACCACCTCTATCAGGGCAATGAACTCCGCCTCGATAAGGAGCGCATCCTCTGGAAGCGCTGCCTCGACATGAACGACCGGGCTCTCCGTTCTCTGAATCTGGGCGTCGGCGGCGGTGTCAACGGTGTACCGAGAAATGAAGTCTTCTCGATCACAGCGGCATCCGAGATCATGGCGATCCTGTGTCTGGCCTCCGATATGGACGACCTCAAGAAACGTCTGGCAAACATCGCGATCGCGTACGATCTGGACGGCAACATCGTTCGCGCTTCTGCTCTGAAGGCTGAGGGTGCCATGAGTGTCCTTCTGAAGGATGCCATCTGCCCGAACCTCGTGCAGTCCCTGGAGCATACACCGGCACTGATCCACGGCGGTCCTTTCGCCAATATCGCACACGGCTGTAACAGCATCATCGCCACAAAGATGGCGCTGAAGCTCTCTGATATCGTCGTTACCGAAGCAGGCTTCGGTGCGGACCTCGGTGCCGAGAAGTTCCTCGACATCAAGTGCAGAACCGCAGGCATCTGGCCGAACGCTGTCGTAATCGTAGCGACCGTCCGTTCCCTCAAGTACAACGCCGGTATCCCGAAGGAAGAACTGAATAAGCCGAATGCGGAAGCGGTCGCAGCCGGCTTCCCGAACCTTGCGAAGCACATCGAGAATATCCTGAGTTACGGCATCCCGTGTGTCGTCGCCAGCAACCAGTTCCTCACCGATACCGAGGAAGAGCTCGAGACACTGCGTCGTCTCTGCGAAGAAAAGGGCGCGAAGTTCGCACCGGCCCAGATCTTTGCTAAGGGCGGCGAGGGCGGCATCGAGCTGGCCAATGCAGTTCTCGAGGCCATCGACACGCCGTCGGATGGTCCGCACTACATGTACGATCTGGATATGCCTGTAGATAAGAAGATCGAAGCGATCGCGAAGAACATCTACGGTGCCGCGAACGTCGAGATCCTGCCGGAAGCCATGAAGAAGATCGAAGACTTCACGAAGGCCGGTTTCGGTAATACGCCTGTCTGCATCGCCAAAACTCAGTATTCCCTGTCCGATAACCTGAAGGTCCTTGGCCGTCCGGAAGGATTCACGCTGACTGTCCGCGATATCTGGCTTTCTGCCGGTGCCGGATTCCTCGTAGCCCTGACCGGTGCGATCGTCACCATGCCGGGTCTTCCGAAGCATCCTGCTGCCATGGATATCGACATTGACAGCAATGGCGTGATCGAGGGTCTGTTCTGATCTGATATGAAGAATCCCAAGAGCAACTACATAGGAGAAGCACGCCGGATCCGGCGCACCCGGATGATCATACGCGGTATCATCGCCGGCGTGATTGTCCTTGTCGTTGCTTTTGCCCTTTTCTTCGCCTACATTCTGAATCTGAAGAAAGACATCGATACCGAGTTTTCCG
Source organism: Clostridiales bacterium (assembly GCA_017617995.1). Taxonomy (GTDB): domain Bacteria; phylum Bacillota; class Clostridia; order Saccharofermentanales; family Saccharofermentanaceae; genus Scatonaster. Next base: position 1,346 of record JAFZVE010000064.1, on the reverse strand, counting down.
ACTCTTCGGATACCACAGGTAGGAGCTCTTATCCGATCACTTCCTCCACATCAGACAATCCGTCCGAAAGCTCGGATGAGGCTCGTCCGGGAGAGTCTTCCGGTACGGACGTGACCACCCGCCCGGAGGATACCACAGAGACTGGGACAGCAGATACTTCGGATCCGGATACGACGAGTGATCCGGAAGGTTCAGAGGGCTCGGAGACAACTGACGACGAACTTCCGATCGATACCAATCACACAGAAGAAGATCCGGATGCGACCGGTGACGATGCCGCAGCCACCACGACCGTCAATCTGCTTCCCGATGAGTGGGAAGAACAGGAACCGGTCCTTTTCCCGCAGAAGTATCCTCTCCAGACCGTCACACATGCGGAGCGCGACCAGGCCTACGCCAACCTCAAGCATGCCGTGAAAGAATTCATAGCAGAAAGAACAGATGCCAGGATCGGATTCTATTACATCAATCTCAATACAAACGAAGCATTCGGGTATAACGAAGCCAGTCCTTTTGTCGTCGGATCTTCTATTTATCTTCCGCTGACCATGATGTTCTATGACAATGTCCGGGCCGGTATCACCTCCCCGGAGATCGTCGTCCCGTTCTCCCCTGCTTTCGTGGACGAGAATACCCGGACCTCTCTGTCCGAGATGCCGGAAGGCAAACAGTTCTATCTCTACCAGCTGGTCTCCCTTGCTCTCTCTGAAGGAGACAGTGTCGCGATGAATATGCTCCTCGAAAGCATGGGCGACATGGATGCTGTCTGGGAGACACTCCGGCAGATGACATCGTGTATCGATTTTACGGCAGTGCAGAACTACGTAGATTTCCAGGGCGTCCAGCAGTCCGGCGAGCACCGTTCGTCCGCTTATGATCTGGCAAGTTATGCCCAGATGCTCTACTGGCGATACATCTCCTGGCCGGAAGACTACCAGGATATCGTCGATGCGCTCGCTTCTTCCGATCACAGTAGCGGCGTCGGCAAATACTTCCCCGAAGACACCGTGATTCTCAGTAGAAGCGGAAGCAACGCCGAGCTCTCGAGTGCGTCTGACGTCGCGATCATTCTCTCGGATGAACCGGTCGTGATCTGTGTCACCGTCGAGGCGGCCACACCGGAGTCCGCGCAGTCGATCCAAGCCGCGCTCGGTGCGCTGGTCTATAATTTCATCAGTTACTGTCACACATAAGGTTTTTTATGTTATAATTTCTTCGTATTTTCGTCCCGGGTGGTCTACAGTTGGCGGTGGGTCTTGTGCGATGCGAGCCTGTGAACCCTGTCAGGTCCGGAAGGAAGCAGCAGTAAGCGGTCACTCGCATGTGCCGCAAGGGTGCTTGCCCCG
>JAFZVE010000063.1 GCA_017617995.1 Clostridiales bacterium | reverse complement strand
GTCTGTGGATGTGGACTCGATAGCCTGCAGAGCAGAACCACGGATGATCGGTGTATCGTCGCCCGGGAACTCGTACTGGTTGAGGAGGTCACGGATGTCCATCTCAACGAGCTCGAGGAGCTCTTCGTCGTCGACCTGGTCGCACTTGTTCATGAATACTACGATGTAAGGAACACCTACCTGACGAGCGAGCAGGATGTGCTCACGTGTCTGAGGCATCGGGCCATCAGAAGCGGATACTACGAGGATAGCACCGTCCATCTGAGCAGCACCTGTGATCATGTTCTTGATATAGTCAGCGTGGCCGGGGCAGTCAACGTGAGCGTAGTGACGAGCATCTGTCTCGTACTCAACGTGTGCTGTGTTGATCGTGATACCACGAGCTCTTTCTTCCGGAGCCTTATCGATGTTGCCGTACTCTTCGTACTGTGCCTTACCCTGGAAGGACAGAACCTTCGTGATAGCAGCTGTAAGAGAAGTCTTGCCGTGGTCAACGTGACCAATGGTTCCGATGTTAACGTGCGGCTTAGTTCTTTCAAATTTTGCCTTTGCCATTTAAAATTTCCTCCTTGTTCAGCGAATGCTGATAATTTAAAACTTTGTTCCGCTTCCGAGCGTCAGTTACATCTATTTTACTATGTTTTTCAATAATCGCAAGATGCAATTGACTCGAAAGACTTATATCCTCAGAAATTACTTCTTAAGGATCGTTTCCATAATGTTCTTCGGTGTTTCAGCGAAGTGACCGATCTGCATTACGAAGGTACCACGACCCTGTGTTGTAGAACGGAGAGCTGTTGCATAACCGAACATGTTGGAAAGCGGTACTTCAGCCTGGATCTTCTGTGTACCGTTGAGACCTTCGATACCCTTAACGACACCACGACGAGCATTGAGGCCGCCGATAACGTCGCCCATGTAATCATCCGGTACTTCAACGTCAACACGCATGATAGGCTCGAGAAGAACAGGATCTGCCTTCTTCATACCTTCCTTGAAGCCCATGGAACCGGCGATCTTGAACGCCATTTCCGAAGAGTCGACTTCGTGGTAGGAACCATCGACTACCGTTACCTTGACGTCTACTACCGGATAGCCGCCGAGAACACCGCTCTGCATAGCTTCCTGTACACCGGCGTCGATAGGTCCGATGAATTCCTTCGGGATAGAACCACCAACTGTAGCGTTGATGAACTCATAACCCTTACCCGGCTCCTGAGGTTCGAGCTCGAGGATACAGTGACCATACTGACCGTGACCACCGGACTGACGTACGAAACGTCCTTCTGCGCGGACAGGCTTTCTGATTGTCTCCTTGTAGGATACCTGCGGGGCACCTACGTTAGCCTCTACCTTGAACTCACGGAAGAGACGGTCAACGATAATGTCGAGGTGAAGCTCACCCATACCGGCGATGATCGTTTGTCCTGTCTCCTGGTTTGTGAATGTACGGAATGTCGGGTCTTCTTCTGCGAGCTTCTGGAGAGCTACGATCATCTTCTCCTGGGAAGCACGGGACTTCGGCTCGATAGCAACTTCGATAACCGGCTCCGGGAATTCCATGGATTCGAGAATGATCGGAGCATCCTCGGAACAGAGTGTGTCACCTGTTGTCGTGTCCTTCAGACCAACTGCAGCCGCGATATCACCGGAGAATACTTCGGTAATTTCCTTACGGTCGTTAGCATGCATCTGGAGGATACGGCCGATACGCTCCTTCTTGCCCTTTGTGGCATTGGAAACGT
>JAFZVE010000062.1 GCA_017617995.1 Clostridiales bacterium | reverse complement strand
TCTGGTACTGCTTGTCCTCATTGGCGGAATCAACCTCTCCAATTACAGACAGGTCGTTTCTGACGGTGATGCCGTGCTCGATCTTCTCATGGAAAATGGCGGTACCTTCTTTAACCAGAGAGAGTTCCCTCGCTGGATCGAGCGGGAGACGATCGTCCAATGGGATTTCAAAGACGATTCCATGGAACCGAACCGTTCGATCTCGTATACGAAAGAATATGCTATCCCGGACGATGCCGATGATTTTCTTCGTGGCGGACGCCGACGCATCAATTCACCTGAGCTGCCCTATGAGACGCGCTATTTCAGCGTGCTTCTCTCCGCTGAAGGAGAAGATGTCCGGACAGATATCGGCCGTATCTCCGCAGTTACGAAGGACGACGCCGTCGAGTATGCTGTCCGCGCGGCCGACCGTTCCAGCACGTCCGGCTTCATTGGTGATTACCGTTTCCTGGTTGGAGAAGAAGACGCGCTGGGCAATCGTCTTATCGTCTTTACTGACTGTGGTGCCAGCCTGGCCAATTTCCGCAGTTTCCGCAATATCAGCCTGATCGTTTCCCTCCTCTGCCTTCTCCTCGTCGGCATCCTCGTTTTCTTTGCCTCCGGCCGCGTGATCCGTCCGGTTGCCGAAAGCTACGAGAAGCAGAAGCGCTTTATCACAGATGCCGGTCACGAGATCAAGACTCCTCTGGCAATCATTTCCGCCGACGCCGAAGTCCTTGAGATGGAGCTTACGGATGAAAGCGAATGGCTCTCGGATATCAAGACCCAGACCAAGCGTCTTTCCGAACTGACGAACGACCTGATCTTCCTTTCCAAAATGGAAGAGAACCGGACTGTCCTGGAGATGAAAGATCTCGACCTCTCCGCGCTCACAGAAAAACAGACCAGTTCTTTTCGCGCAGTCGCTTCCGATACAAAAGCACTGGCGCCTGACATTACTTCGGGAATCCATATTACGGCAGATAGAAAGTCCATCGAATCACTTCTGACGATCGTTCTGGACAACGCTGTGAAGTATTGTCCGGATGGCGGAAAGATCGATGTCAAGCTCACTCACAGCAAGCGTCACGCTTATCTTGAGATCACCAACGACACCGAAGAAGTGATTTCAGAAGATTCCGTCAAGCATCTATTCGACCGCTTCTATCGCACTGATGCTTCGAGAAACTCGCAGACCGGCGGGTACGGAATCGGACTTTCCATGGCCGCAGCCATCGTGGAAAAGCATAAGGGAAAGATCACCGCAGACAGTGGAAAGATGAGAGAAAAATCTCTGACGATCTCCATTTCGCTCCGCCTTAGTTCGGCAGAACAAACTGCTCCGGCAAAGGCTTCTGAATAAGTGCTTTTCTCTGAGTCCAGAAATACAATTTACTCCGGCACCACGAGAAGAGATGCATCCGCCTTTTTCTCGAAATCCACCACGTGATAGACGATCTTGTGACCTTTATCCATGAAAGAGAAGCCGACGATTTTTCCATCTTTGCAGAAATAAGTGATGGTCTTGTCTTTGTTACCCCATTCTTCAACGATATACTTTTCGCCATCGATCGTAGCATCGTAGGCTGTCATGAATTTGGGCATGTGCGATGCAGTCGGAGTCAGTCCTTCCGGAAGCTGCAGGTCCACTTCTTTCTGCGTAAAATAGGAATCTTTCGGATACTTGCGCAATCCTTCCTGCCCGCCCTGGTACACGTAATCGCCTAAAGCGATGTAAATGAAATCGTAGTCAAAAGAATTATCGTGTGATCTGACAATAGAACTGTGGTAAAAATCCATGCCGTCAATCGTCAGGACTTCGTGGTCCATCGTGAAATTACTAAATGACCACAGCTCGATCTTAAATGGCTCATGGGAAATGAAGAAATCAAGATACTCTTGCACGACTTGCGATTCCGGATATATATCTCCCTTCGTGACGTTTGCGGTCAGATCAGAAAGTCCTTGTTCTTTCTGATCCTCTTTGATCCACTCCAGCGCCGTCTGTGTCTTGGTGATCGGGTCTTCTCCCGTCTTTCCGATATGTGTCCTTGCATGGTCCAGATACTCATCGATTTCCGGATCGATTTCTGCCACGGCGATGCTCTCCATGAGTGCCAGACCCTCTTTGCAGATCGTCTCATTCTCATTGTCACCGAGGTGGGTATCTCCTTCGAGCCACTTCCATCCTGCGTAAGGAAGTCCGCTTGCATCCAGAAGGACCCCCTGCCGGTACTTGCCCATGTCGAAAATCTCGCAGTTATAGGTTTCTGTGCCACACGCTACCGGGAAGCCATACAGGAATGTGCCGTTCTCCGAAATCTCATTCATTAAGAAATCCAGGCCCGCGTGTCCATCGAACTTCGTCGCTTCGTAGAACACATCTTCCATCGACGGGCGGAAATACATCTCTCCCGGCACTCCACCATATTCATACTCATCCGCATGCTCAAAAAAGGTCTGCCCGTCTTTCATAATACTCGTGATCGTCAAGCCCTCATAGTAGATGAACTCATCCTTATTCCCGTTCAGAATGGTTCCCCAGTACGCATCTTCTTTTACGTAATACGTGACAGCCTGATAATTCTTGCCAAGTTCTTTTGCCATCTTGGACTGATCATAAGTATGGGAAAAATCAGCTTCAAAGGCATCCGGAATACTCCTGAAATTCTGGATCTGCGGAAGGGAAGCTATCGCAATGATCTCATCGACGAGCGGCATATACTTTTCTTCCTCGGTGAAGGTAAAAAGACTTGTCTTATTAAAGTATCCGGAAGAATATTTCCATTTCCCATCACCCAGATACGCATATGTAGTCTTATACGTATCTTCAAACTTGATAGTGATCAAGGTGGGATAGTCGACCGGCTTTGCATCTTCTTCCGTTCCCGAACTGATCCTCAGTTCTTCCAGTTTAGAAAGAAGCACTTCAGCCTCT
>JAFZVE010000061.1 GCA_017617995.1 Clostridiales bacterium | reverse complement strand
TATAAATCCTTATCTGAAGATCTTGCATTTCCATTCGCGTCTGCCATAGGAAACCTCCCTTATGATTTCTCTGCTTGTTTTTCAAGCATTTTCTTCGTAACCATATCTTCTACGGCCGGTATCACCATTCTGGAGATATCGCCGCCATAATATGCAACTTCTTAAATGATTGAGGAGCTGGTAAAGGCAAGTTCTGCGCGGCAAGGCAGGAAGATCACCTGATAGTTCGGGTACATCAAGGTGTTGGCGGCATTCATCTCCGCCTCATAACGGAAATCCGACTCACTCCGAAGACCACGGACGACCGCCGATGCCTCCAGTTCACGATACAGATCTACGAGGAGTGATTCTCTGGAGATCACTTCAATATTAGGAACATCCTTCAGACACATTCTTGCCATCTGGACCCGCTCTTTCACCGTAAACAGCGATGTCTTCGCACGGTTTTCCATAATCGCGACTACCAGCTTATCGCAAAGCTGCGCACCACGTCTTGCAATGTCCATATGTCCCAGGGAAAACGGATCAAAACTTCCCGGAAAGATAAACGTCTTCACAAAATAACTCCTTACGCATAGTAAATCTATTCTACGAAGAATGTTATCAGAGTTGAGCCGTACTTACAACTCTTTAAAAATGTCATGTTGGTTACATTCTCGTTTATCAATGTATTTGCATCCGATTCAACGATGAAAATGCCGTCTTTTCTAAGGAGATCGTACTTCTTGATCAATTCGGAAGCAGTATTGGCATACTTGTCCGCCATCGCATACGGCGGGTCCATGAAAATGATGTCAAACTGCGCCTCTTCTTTTCCCAGAAGGCGGAGCGCTTCCGCAAAAGGCATCTTCAGCGTCCTGGCCGTATCCTCCAGATGTGTCTTTTCGAGATTTCTCTTAATGACCTGCATGCTCTTTCCGGCCTGGTCAATGAGGACCGCCGATTCTGCCCCACGGCTCAGCGCCTCGATCGCCATCTGTCCTGTTCCTGAGAATACATCGAGAAAAGAACTTGCCACGACCCTGCCCTGGATACTGGAGAAGAGCGCCTCCTTGACTTTATCCGTCGTCGGGCGGGTACTGTCGCCTTTGGGCGCTTCGAGGATCATTCCTCTGCATTTACCTGCTACCACTCTTGGCATGGCTTCTTTTCTCTCCTTTTATACTTATAAACTCGGCTTCTGCCATTCGTCCCCGAAGTGGTTCCGGAAGGCCTCCAGCATGATCTTTCCTTCTGTTCCTGACAGGTCAGGATCCTTAGAGAGCATCTTTTTGATCGCTTCCTCGATCACCTTCAGGCACTCCGCATCCCGGTACAGATTCGCCATCTTGAGCTGCGGGATACCATGCTGCTTGGTTCCGAAGAAATCACCCGTACCACGAAGAAGCATGTCCTTTTCCGCCAGTTTGAAACCATCTGTCGTCTCGCACATCATGTCAATGCGCTCTTTCGCCACACCCTCGTACTTATCCGTCTCGAGGATGCACGCTGAAGGAAGATTACCACGTCCGATACGTCCGCGCAACTGGTGTAGCGTGGACAGACCGAATCTTTCCGTATTTCTTATGATCATGAGCGTCGCATTCGGATTGTCGACACCGACCTCGATGACGGTCGTAGAGACCAGAACTTTGATCTCCCCGTCGCAGAACCGCTTCATGATCTCATCTTTCTCTTTCGGCTTCATCTTGCCATGCAGAAGCCCGACCTCCATATCCGAAAGCGGCCCCGACGAAAGGTCTTCATAATACTTGACCGCCGACTCCAGGTCTTCCTTCATCTTCTTGGCCAGCGTGCCCTCTTCGTCTTCATATGCGCTCTCATCGATCTCATCGATCATCGGGCAGACGATATATGCCTGATGCCCTTTTTCCACCTGCTGGCGGATCGTCGCGATCACGCGTCCGTCCTCTTCCGGGGAAGTGCGGAACGTCTTGATCGGAATACGTCCTTTCGGCATCGAGTGAATGACCGATACATCCATATCCCCGAAAAGCACTAGTCCCAGCGTTCTTGGGATCGGCGTCGCACTCATGACGAGAGTGTGGATGCCGTGATCACTTCTTTCTTCCTGTGTCGCCCTCTGCTTTACACCGAAACGGTGCTGCTCGTCCGTAACCATGAGAGCGAGTCTGGAAAACTCATTCTTTTCGGAAAGCACGGCATGCGTGCCGACGAGGATCTTTGTCTGTCCAGACAAAAGTCTCTTCCGTATCTCGTTTTTCTCTTTGGCCGGGGTACTTCCGAGGATCAGGTCGATCCCGATATCCTCCCGGTCACCGATGAATTTCTTAAACGTCGCATAGTGCTGCGCCGCAAGTACTGCCGTCGGCGCCATAAAGACAGACTGCGAACCGGAGATCGCGCAGGCCACCATCGAAAGGAAAGCCACGACTGTCTTACCGGATCCGACATCGCCCTGCACCAGGCGATTCATCGGGAATGGTTTGGCTACATCCTGCAGGATCTCTTTCGTCACCTGTCCCTGGTCTTCTGT
>JAFZVE010000060.1 GCA_017617995.1 Clostridiales bacterium | reverse complement strand
TCGCAGCAGCGGAGTCACCACCACCGATGATGGAGATTGCATCGGACTCAGCGATCGCCTGCGCGAGAGCCTTTGTACCAACGGCAAACTTCTCAAACTCGAATACGCCTGCAGGACCATTCCAGATAACGGTCTTCGCAGCTTTGATCTCAGCAGAGAACTTCTCGATGGTCTTCGGGCCGATGTCGAGGCCTTCCCAACCGTCCGGGATCTCCATGGTCGGAACGACCTGGCTGTTCGCTTCTGCAGAGAACTCGTCAGCAACAACTGTATCTTCCGGCAGGAGGAGCTTGACGCCCTTTTCCTCTGCCTTAGCGAGCAGTTCTTTTGCAAGATCTACTTTATCGGCCTCAAAGAGAGAGTTACCGATCGTACCGCCCTGAGCCGCGATGAATGTGTAAGCCATACCACCGCCGATGATGATCGTATCAGCCTTGTCCATCAGGTTCGTGATTACGCCGATCTTATCGGAAACCTTCGCACCACCGAGGATCGCTACGAACGGACGAGCCGGATTTGCGAGTGCACCACCGATGAACTTGATCTCCTTCTCGATGAGGTAGCCGGAAGCAGACGGCAGATAGTTTGCCAGACCTGCAGTAGAAGCGTGAGCACGATGTGCAGTACCGAAAGCATCGTTTACATAGAGGTCAGCCATGGAAGCGAGCTCTGCTGCGAACTTCGGATCATTCTTTGTCTCTTCCTTGTGGAAACGGACGTTCTCGAGCATGAGAATCTCGCCGTCCTGGAGTGCAGCAGCCTTCGCCTTTGCATCTTCACCGATAACGTCAGCAGCCAGTGTAACAGGCTTGCCGATCAGCTCAGCGAGACGGTCAGCAGCAGGCTTCATGGAGAATGCCGGCTCCGGTCCGTTCTTCGGGCGACCGAGGTGGGAAACGAGGATTACCTTCGCTCCGTTATCTACGAGATACTTGATCGTCGGGAGAGCACCCTTGATTCTCTTATCGTCTGTAATTTCACCAGTCTTCTTGTCGAGCGGTACGTTGAAGTCCACACGAACGATTACTCTTTTGCCGGAAACATTTAAATCTTCGACATTCTTCTTCTGAACCATTGCCATAATGTTCACACTCCTATAAGAAAAATTACTTGTTGTCCAAGCCTATACATTATACAAAGATTCGGTCGGTCTTTCAATCGCCTGGGGCCACCCCGGGAGGGAAATTTACGCTCCGATTCGGTATAATGGAACTGTCTTACAAAAAAACAGGAGAAAGAGTATGGAATCGGAAAACCGGATCATCGTGCCCTCGTACTACAAGGATTTCCACTGCATCGCGGATCAGTGCCGTCACAGCTGCTGTGTCGGCTGGGAGATCGATGTGGATGAGGCATCCTATGCACGATATCAGAAGGTCCCGGGGGCGGTCGGCGACAAGCTCCGCCGCGTCATTTCCGGATCCTATGACGATGCCTCCTTCGAGGCGGATGATGCTTCTTCCGGGGAGACTCCACACTTCGAACTTCTGGGTAAGGAAGAGCGCTGCCCGTTTCTGACAGAAAGAAATCTCTGTGAACTGATCCTCACCCTCGGCGAAGACTCGCTCTGCCAGATCTGCCGGGATCACCCACGTTTCAGAAACTTCGTCGGCAACCGTGAGGAGATCGGCTTGGGCCTCTGCTGCGAGGAAGCCTCCCGGCTGATCCTCAGTCAGACGGAGCCTTTCCGGCTTATTGAGAAGTGCGATGAATCGTATTCCCCCGATGCACTTCCTTCTCAGAAACAGCCATCTTCCGACCCGGAATCCCATGACTTCCTGCTCTTCCGGTCCCGACTTTTCGACATTCTGTCCGATCGGGAGCTCTCTTTTACAGACCGTATCGACAGCATGTATGAGGTCATCGGGATCCCCGCCTCTTCGATTGAAATCGCCCGATGGAGTGCTTTTTTAGAGGAACTGGAACGGCTCGATTCCTCGTGGGAGGAAGAGATCTCACTGCTTTCGGGAAATACCGACATCGACTATGTAGACGCACTGGGTTCGACAGTTTCCGAGAACCTTCTCGCGTACTTCCTTTACCGCCACCTGGCTCCTGCCATGGACGACGGGCTATGGGGTCCGAGAGTCGTCCTGTCGGTCCTCTTTACGATCCTTCTGGCCGCACTTGGCGAAGCGCACCGCCTGAAAGACGGAGCGCTCTCTTTCGAGACACAGGTAGAACTGGCCCGGATGTTCTCGAGCGAGATCGAATACTCGGACGAAAATGTCGGGCGGTTCCTCGAAGAGATCGTTCGTCTGTACTTCTAGGTACGCGCAGAGATAGGATTTCAGCTTTCTATCTGATTATGCATGGCGCGGATGATGCCGCAGATCTCGTGGATGCGGCTTCGGTTCTCCGGATAGAAGCGGTTGATCTGTCCGCCCGGCTCGAAGAGCTCCAGATACTCTCCGAAATCGTACATGAGTCCTTTCATAAACTTCACTTTGAACGTCTTATTGACGGGCACGGCAACCTTCGAGATGTCTCTTTTTCTCTGTGAGAAGAGCGGTTTCCCCTTCTTATAGGCGATGCCTTCCTCCGGGCGGCAGGCCTTCCCCTCGAAAGTGATCTCGCCGTCGCGGATCGTGAGGACCCCTTCTCCGACCTTCGCATAGAGGAACTCGTCAAGCGGCTGGAAAAGCGTCACCTTCTCCGTCAGTACGAAGTCCGGACTACTTATGCTCTCCTCATAGATCGTCTGCTCCCACCGGTTCCACTCATGAAGATCCGGGAAGCACTTATCCTCCTCTCCGGAGGGTGTGAAGAAGCCATATTTATCGACATTGACCGTATTTCCACACTTCACGCATCTCAGGATCTTTCCGTTCTCGGCACGCATGGCATTCATGCTACGGCATCTCGGACAGATGCAGGCGACGTTCTCGATACCGCAGAGCGGATCCTTCGACCGGAACACCTGCGGGTGGGAACGGAAGTATTCGTATTCATTGTAGTCGAGGTGCTCGAGCATGACCTGATGGATCTCCTGGACCGACATCTCCGCGACCTCTTCCTTCGTAATGACGTGTACATATTCCGCCGTAATCCTGCCCTTTCGCCAGGAGTTTTCGCTCCATCTCGGCCAGGTCATGTAGGCGCCGTGGGAGCGAAGGATCGCGACGGCCGCGCCGTTTTTCTTGATGAGACTCGCCAGTCCGCTGTCGAAAGGAATGGAATGACCGTCGACCATGCGCGTGGCTTCCGGAAAGATGCCGAGCACGCCGCCACGGGAGAGCACGCGGAACATCGCGCGGACCGTGCGCATGTCGTTCCGGAACTGGGCCTTCGGGATGCATCCGCCCTTCGTGATGATATGTGCGAAGATCTTATTTCGGAAAAGGAATGTGCCCGCGACAAAGTTGATGGGACGTCCGCGGACGGTCGTAGCCATGATGATCGGGTCGATCGAGGAGGGATGGTTACCGACGATCACGAGCGGACCCTCCATCTCCTTGATTCTCTTATCGGTACGGATCTTCATGCCGAAAACGAGGCGGGCCAGGGGCATGACGATCCCCGTTCCGAAGAATGAATACCAGAAAAAGGACGGCTTGCAGCCGTAATCCGGCTGGCCCTTCGGTGTCCGGTCCTTCTTTTTTGCTACTTCATTTTCCGTCTTGATCAGGGACTTTCCGCCTTCGTTTTCGTCCACTTTCTTACGCCTCTTTTTGAAAATCACAACAAATTTCGGTAAAAAACCTTCAGTTGGACATAAATTCATAACATATATTTCGTATTATACATAAAGTACCGGACTTTCGTGAAGTGCTCCGTCCTTTCGGAGCCGGTCCGGATAATCTGTGGGAAGTAGCCCCTTTCGGGGATCGGGAGAGGATCGATATATGAAGACTTGTTTTTACTGCGGACGAGAGCTGGCGCCGGGACAAAGGTGCACCTGCCGTTCCGGTTCCGCCGGTTTCGGAGATTCCGCAAGCTCTGCGTCCGGAACTTCAACCGGCGCATCTTCTGCATCCGGCACAGGATCTTCTGCTGCTTCGGACAGCCGCTCTTCCTACTCGTCTTCCTCCGGAAGCAACGGAAATTCTTCTTACTCCGGTTCCACTTCGCAGGAATCTTCTTCAGCCAAAGCCAAGGAGAAGAAAGAAAAGAAAACGAAGCAGGTCTGGAATCAGGACTCATCTCGCGCCGGCAGTCGTTTCACATTTGCCGCTTTCATCACGAAAGTCCGCTCCATGTTCCCGTCTTTTTCGAAGCTCTTCAGCCCAGTCATGAAGTATATCTGGCATCCGGTCACCACGATCGAGAACCGTTCGCAGGTCGTACCCATCGGGAAAGTCCTCATCGTAAACAGTCTTTTTGCCACATTGACCTCGCTGATGGTCATCTTCACTTCGTTCTCGGACTCCCCGTTCCTGGGCATGCTCATCTCCCTCATGTTTGGTAAGACCGACCTCTTCACCGCGCATCCCGTAAAAGCATTCTTTATCATGAGTCTCCTTCTGTGGGTCTGCGTCCTGCTCCTGACGCTATGCTTCACCTGGACCTCGCGCATCGTGAACCGGAAGATGACCTTCCTGCGCGCACTCGATACCGTATCGATCTCTTCGATCTACATGTGCTTCGCCGATGCGCTGATTTTCCTGTCGGTTCTTCTGGGCACGCGTGGCGCCTTTACCCTGATCTTTGTTGCGATCGTTATCATGGGCATCTGCCACTTCGTATCCATTCGCCGCGACCTGGCGCTGAGTGACAATGCGACCTTTAATATGCTCGTCGTCAGCTACCTTCTTTTCTACGCTTTGGCGCAGTTTGCCGCGATCATCCTGATTCGTATATCTGCCTTGTTCTAGGCACAATCTTTTTTTCTTTTCAAACCAAACCTTCGTGACAAATATGTCATTTCTTACCCCATTGGCGTCCCTTATACTGGAATTACCATTGGGGGAAAACTGTCGCGCCACAGAAGGCGGAGGGCACGAAGATGAGGATGCGAGTCAGCAGGACCCGTTTTGCAGATAGGGCACTGGCAACAGTGTTCTCCTCCTCTTTTTTCTTTTCTATTCCGAACAACATTTTTCTTTATATTCTTTATCGGAAACGCGCCCGTATTCTCGTACCGGCGCATGTGTAAGTGCGCCTGATGAAAGAAAAAGGGAAACCACAAAAAATATGCACAGAAGAACAGTCTAATTAAGGGAAGCAAGAACAATACAATGGGAAACAGGATTAAGGTAACAGGGAATTCCCATACCGGAAACAAGGAAAAATTATCGGGAGGTATACTATGAAAAGGTTTCTAAGAGCATTTGCGCTGGGAATCGCATCCACGCTCATCCTCTCCTTCCTGGCGGTTCTGATCGGCTGCCGGAGCGAAGAAACGACCGAGTCCCGGAAAAAGAAGACAGAAAAAACAACGGAACAGACCGAAGAAACAGAAGAGCCGGAAGAAACACCGGAGTCCAGTACGACGGAAACTTCCGAGAGTTCAGAGACGACCGAGACTTCTGAATCGACGTCGGATCCTTCGGACACATCGGCAACAGTGACCCAGCCGGTCGAGCTTCCGGACGAAGTAGCAACGAGACTTTCCGACGATCCGATCGAGGACTTCGTGACCGGATCGGACTATGGCGAGATCTATCCTTTCGACGGGAATCCGCGTGTACCACAGACGAATTACGGAACGGTCGGATTCTTCGACGAAAAGGGCCGGATCATCTGCGACGCGGTTTATCACAGCGCCTGGAGATACGATGAGAACGGCTTCATCGTCTGCCGGTACGAAGGGGATTCTACCTATACTCCTGTAAAATACGGTTTCGTCTCCCATGACGGTTCCTCTTATACAGGACTTATCTACGATGATTTTTTTCATGAGGGAGATCAGTTCTATTTCGTAAATACAGATAACCAAAGAAACGTGACTGTGATCCCCTTCGATCTCGAGAACGCGAAAGCCGGAGATCCGATAGGGCTTAAGACCCTGCCTTTTTCGGATGGCGTCTACGATCACTTATATACAGTCATAAACGATCGCTATCTCCTTTATGTGGATGACTATGATTTCCCGACAGTGGTCGTCGACGGAACGACCGGTGAAGAAGTTTACTATCCCGATTGCGACGGCCTGTTCTACGGGACACGGGCCGGAAATCTCTATATACTGTCAACCGAAATGTATGAAAGTGCTTCCGCCCCGATATTCGCCGTCTATAAAATCAGCGGTGAGAAACTTTATGATCGGACCGCTTTCATTGATTATCAGTACAGTGGCGGCGACCAGGTGCTTTTCCGCGAAGAAGGTGGCTGGGTAGTTACCGACCTCGATGGCAACCGTCTCCACACCCTGGTCGAGGAGCCCGATCACCCGATCCGTTCTTTCCGCCAGAACGGGGATTACTACATCGTAAAATACGACGATAAGATCGAGTGCTACAGCAAAGACTTCGAGCACGTTTACGGTGTCGATGTCGATTCGCCTTCCGATTACTATACGGTCAGAAATGACTATACGGTTCCGGAAGATGTCGGCGCGGCTCTCTCCCCGCTCCTT
Organism: Clostridiales bacterium; assembly: GCA_017617995.1. Lineage (GTDB taxonomy): Bacteria > Bacillota > Clostridia > Saccharofermentanales > Saccharofermentanaceae > Scatonaster. The sequence continues at coordinate 61,241 of JAFZVE010000060.1, read as the reverse complement.
TACACACAGGACGATACAACGATCGATTTCATCGATCCTTTAACCGGGAAGACCGGATCGGCACTGAGTATGAATATGGCCGGTGAACCGATTCATATCCCGGGATACATTATCGTAAGCTACACCGACTATGACATCTTCGGCTGGGCGATCCTCGACGATTCGGATTTCAGTCTCATCTCAGAGGGGGCCGGCTACATCCAGACGATCTATGATATGGCACAGGAGAAGTATTACCTCCTTATCCGAGATGGTTACGATTCCGGAGAGGCTATGGTCGTTGATGCTATGTCCGGAGGGATCATACTTGAGCCCGTCATCAATCCGGAACAGATCCGGATCGGTATGGATATCTACGATGGAAAGTTTCTCTACTCGACGATACCGAACTCCTACGACGACAATGCCGGCAAACAGCATCCCTTCACTGCCCTTACCGATGAGGACGGTAGAATCACCTTCCTGCATTATGCGGAGAACGGTTACGCCGGTTGAGTTTTCTCTTCAATCAGGTTCTTCGGGCGAAAGCCCGCTTGAATATTCCACCACCACAAAAACCCCGGGTTCCGGCATTGGCCGGGCCCGGGGTTTTTCGGTTTTCTTGATCTGGGATCTCAGGGATTAAAGAAGATTCACACCGTGAGATGCGGCCTGCTCTACAACGTCCTCCGGCCAGATGGAAGACTGTACTTCACCGATGTGTGCACGCTGCAGGAAGAACATGCAGATACGGGACTGTCCGATACCGCCGCCGATCGTGTATGGCAGTGTACAGTCGAGTACACCCTTCTGGAAAGGAAGCTCCGCGCGCTCTTCGCAACCTGCGATCTTTAACTGCCTTGCCATCGCTTCTTCGTCAACACGGATACCCATGGAAGAGAGCTCGAGCGAGCAGTCGAGTACAGGATAGTATACGAGGATATCGCCGTTCAGTGTCCAGTCATCGTAGTCCGGGGCACGTCCGTCATGCGGCTTTCCGGACTTCAGTGCGCCACCGATCTGCATAAGGAACACCGCGCCGTATTTTCTCGTGATGAGGTTCTCTCTTTCTTTCTGCGAAGCATCCGGATACAGATCCTCAAGTTCCTGTGTCGTGATGAAGTGGATCTCGTTCGGAAGGAACGGGTCCATGAAGTGATACTTACCGCAGATGTAATACTCGGTCTGCTTGATCGCCATGTAGATGCGGAAAACCGTCTCTTTCAGTGTCTCGACATTTCTCTGCTCTTTCGTGATGATCTTCTCCCAGTCCCACTGGTCGACGTAGATCGAGTGCAGGTTATCTGTATCTTCGTCACGACGGATCGCCGTCATGTCGGTATAGAGGCCTTCGCCCGGCTTGAAGCCGTATTTGCAGAGTGCCATTCTCTTCCACTTGGCAAGAGAATGTACGATCTCGACTTCCTTTTCACCCTGCTCCTTGATGCCGAAAGCAACCGGTCTTTCCACGCCGTTGAGGTTATCGTTCAGACCTGTCTCCGGCTTCACGAAAAGCGGTGCCGACACACGTGTCAGGTTGAGAGCATCAGAGAGAGCTCTCTCGAAATAGTCTTTTACTTCCTTGATCGCGACTTCTGTCTCGCGGATCGTTTGCGGGCTCTTATACCCGTCCGGAATAATGATCGTACCCATATTAATTCACTCCTTTATTCTCATGATTCTTATGCCGAAGCACTTGCCCCCACTGGGCCCGTTCAGATATTAAAGTTCACAGTTGTTTACCGTTCTCGGGAACGGGATGACGTCACGGATGTTACTTACACCTGTGAGGTACATGACACAGCGCTCGAAGCCGAGACCGAAACCGGCGTGTCTTGCGGAACCGAACTTTCTAAGATCCATATAGAATCCGTAGTCCTCCGGCTTCATGCCGAGCTCCGTGATGCGGGAAGCGAGCTTGTCGTAATCGTCCTCACGCTGGGATCCGCCGATGATCTCGCCGATACCCGGAACGAGGCAGTCCATCGCGGCGACGGTCTTTCCGTCCTCGTTGAGCTTCATGTAGAAAGCCTTGATCTCCTTCGGATAATCCGTAACGAATACCGGCTTCTTGAAGACTTCCTCGGTGAGGTATCTCTCATGCTCGGTCTGCAGATCGCATCCCCAGGATACCTTGTACTCGAACTTGTCGTTTACCTTCTCGAGGATCTCGATCGCCTCGGTGTATGTGACGTGACCGAAGTCGGAAGAAGCAACATGCTGCAGTCTCTCGATGAGTCCCTTATCGACGAAATCGTTGAAGAACTTCATCTCTTCCGGAGCGTTCTCCAGTACGAAGTTGATGATGTACTTGATCATGGACTCGGCAAGGATCATGTCATCCTTCAGATCGGCAAATGCGATCTCCGGCTCGATCATCCAGAACTCCGCGGCGTGACGTGTGGTGTTACTGTTCTCCGCACGGAACGTCGGTCCGAAGGTGTAGATGTTCTTAAATGCCATCGCGAAAGTCTCGCCGTTCAGCTGACCGGAAACCGTAAGGTTCGTCGGCTTGTTGAAGAAGTCCTGGCTGTAGTCGATGGAGCCGTCTTCCTTCTTCGGGATGTTGTTGAGATCCAGTGTCGTGACCTGGAACATCTCACCGGCACCCTCACAGTCGGAACCTGTGATCAGCGGAGTATGTACATAGACGAAATCTCTCTCCTGGAAGAATCTGTGGATCGCGTATGCACAGAGAGATCTGACTCTGAAGACCGCCTGAAACAGGTTTGTTCTCGGACGAAGATGTGTGATCGTTCTTAAATACTCGATGCTGTGGCGCTTCTTCTGCAGCGGGTAGTCCGGTGTGGAATCACCCTCCAGAACAACTTCCGTAGCCTGGATCTCGAAAGGCTGCTTGGCTTCCGGTGTGGCAACCAGTGTACCGGTCACGATCAGGGCCGCACCGACATTGGTCTTGCTGATCTTGTCGAAATTATCGAGCTTGTCGTGATATACGATCTGGATCGGCTCGAAGAATGTGCCGTCATGCAGTACGATAAATCCAAAGGTCTTCGAATCACGTACCGATCTGACCCATCCGCCGACTGTCACTTCTTTACCGAGATACTGGTCTCTGTTTCTGAAGATCTCTCTTACGTCTAAAATGTCCATCTTCTTTTCCTCCTTTGCCGTGCACCCTTTTGTCGTGCGCTGCTTTCCGATAGTGCTTCTCGGAAAGTCCGGGGAAAACAAAAACGCCCCGAAGCATTCCTTCTGCTTCAGGACGATCAATCAATCGCGGTACCACCTGAATTGCTGTATCTCTACAACCACCTCATCCGGGTTCCATCAAACCCTGCCACCTGACGCGTGGCCATCGGCTTCCACTACTTTGCATCATGCGGCTCTTGTCGTACGCCGCCTTCGGCATTTCATTTCGCAGCTCGGAAGTGTTATTCACCTGTATTCACTCTATGGGGCTTACACCGTCCCCCACTCGCTGGAAGCGATAAAACAGGCTACTTCTCTTCGTCATCGCTTTTGCTGTATTCAATTTGAGGTTAGATTACTCTGCCCTTACTGTTTTGTCAAGCAGAAATTTCAGAGCGAGTGTTTTCCGGACCTGTATGTTATAATACTATACTGTAAGATTATGTGCTTACTGCCTGATGCGAGAGATCCTCATCCGGATCCGATCCCCTTACAAAAACAGGCGGGCAGCACTTCGAACAAAGAGGTACGATTACATGGAAAACAAAGAAATCCAAATAAAACTCTCCGACATTTTAGCTTCCTTTTTCAAGTCAATCATATCGATCGTCGTGGTCGCCGCCCTTCTCGGCGGGCTTCTTGGCGCATATGGCATTTATAAGGCCAGACAGACGAAAGCCGACCCGTCCGTTCAGTCAACCATCAACAGCCTTAAGAAGGATATTGCCAGCAAGGAAGACTCCATAAAACACATAGAGAATTCTAACAGCACGATTCTTGACGTCACTATCCCTTATCTGGAGCGAAAAGTCGATATGGACAGGGAGCTGATGGAGTCGCGCAGCGTCTACCTCAATGAGAGTATCTACTGTAGCATCGATCCATTTAATTGCGGTGTTTCACGCATTTCTTTTACAATCGATGTCCCTGTTCCGGAAGATGCGAAAGAGGAGTATGCCCAATACCGGAGCTCTGAACTGAGTCGTCTGGTAAATGCATGCACCAGGATGTATCCTCTGTCGGATACCAGTATGGCACGTGTTAGGGCGATAATCGACGTCAGCGCAGAAGCCAAGTACATCGACGAGCTTGTGTCCATCACCAGCGTGAATGACGAGATGGTTGAGATTGCCGTATTCTATACCGAGCCTGCCACGGCCAAAGAAGTAGTTGATTATCTTTTCGAGCAAATCTCCGCTGAACTGCGGGAAATCTCGCCGGACTGCACCATCAGTGTTGTCAGTACCTATACGGGAACAGAAGTCAACTGGGAGATGAATACGACTCAGCTCAATCACCAGACTTCTATTCTTACCTCGGATAAGAATCTTTCCACAGATCAGGAATCGATCTCTCAGTCCTACAAGACCTACGATGACAACAAGACCAGAATCGAGACCATCAACACAGAACTCAAGACTCTGAAAGCCAATCTCGCCGCCAACGAGAGAAAACTGAACGTGACCACTTCGAAGCGTGATCTTCTCAAGCAGGGCATCAAGTTTGGTCTGATCGGCGCTGTCATCGGACTGGTACTTTCGTGTTTAGTCGTCTTCGTCAAGGACTTCCTCGGAGGCAAGGTCAGATCGAGAAACAGTATTCTTTCCCGTTATTCCTACCCGCTCCTGGGCGTGATGCCAAGCTCGAAGAAATACCTCTTTGACAAGACGGTCAAGCGTCTCGAAGGAGACGCCGTCTACGAGAAAAAGGATATCGTTGCCTCTTCTTCCGCCAGCATTCTGGCGGCAGTCGCCGCCGACGGCGGCAAGACCTGCCTGATCGGTCCTATCGATGCGAAAGACCCGTCTTTTTCCGATCTTCTTAAGTCCCTGAAGGGACGTGTCGAGTATAAGGGCAATATCCTCGCCGGTTCCGAAGCAATCAAGAACCTCGAAGGATATGACAAGGTCATTCTCGTAGAGAAACGCTGCGATTCCCGCTACGATTCCATACAAGAGGAGATCTCCCGCATCCACGCTCTCCACAAGGACGTACTCGGATTCGTACTGCTGTGACCCATCCTCGAAAGTTTTCTTAGAGGATCTTTACTCGGACATAACTGATCAAGAAGCACATTGCTAAAAAAAGAAATACCAAGGGCGGTCTCAAACTGATGGGACCGCCCTTGCTGTATCTGCTGTTTTATCGTCTCTGATTCTTACCCCATCGCGTGGAAGAGATTAATCAGGAAGATCCATGCGCAGCCGTAATACGTAACGACGGCGACGAGATCATTTACCGTGGTAATAAGCGGGCCCGAGGCTACCGCCGGGTCTACCTTCAGTTTGTGGAAGAACATCGGAACGAGCGTACCCACAAGACTACTGACGATCATGGCGATCCACAGGGATCCGCCGACACAGGCCGCAACGGCGAAGGAAAAATGCGTCGGGTAATGCTTGAGAAGTGTCACATAAAGGCCGATGCCCATAAAGGCGAGAGATCCGAGCAGGAGTCCGTTAAAGAATCCGACACGCATCTCTTTAAAAACGAACTTGACCTTCTCACTGGTCTTGAGGTGCTCGTCCATGAGTACGCGGATCGTAACAGCGAGGGACTGGGTGCCGACATTTCCGGCCATGTCCAGGATGAGGCTCTGGAAACACACGACGATCGCAAGTTCCGAGACGACCTTCTCGAAAAGACCCACTACCGTCGATACCATAAGGCCCAGGAATAAAAGTGTGACCAGCCACGGCAGGCGCTTCTTCATGCTCTGCGGCAGCGTCTCCTTCAGATCCTCCTCAGAAGTAAGACCGGCGAGCTTAGCGTAGTCATCACCCATCTCATCGTCTACGACTTCGATGATGTCCTGGGAAGTGATAACTCCCAGAACGATATCGTCTTCACTTAATACCGGGATAGAGTCCTCGGCGTAGTCCTTGATCTTCTCGATCGATACATCGATCTTGTCATGGTCGTGTACATACGGGTAAGAGGTCACAATCAGCGACTCGAGCTTGGCAAATTCCCTGGCGCGGATGAGGTCTTTAAGATCGATGACTCCATAGAACTTCTCGTCCTTATCCACGACGTAGATCGTGGAGATGTTATCGTTCTCATCGGCCTGGCGGATCAGCTCCTTCATGGCCTGCTTGATCGTGAGGTTGTTCTTGATCACGACGAAGTTCGTGGTCATTTTCGATCCGATCTCGTCGTCCTCGTAGGACTGGATGAGCTTGATGTCCTGGGAACTCTCATCGTCCATGAGGGAGATGATCTTCTCCTGGGTCTCCTCATCGACTTCTTCGAGTACGTCAACCGCATCGTCGGCGTCCATGTTCTCGATGATCTTCGCCGCGGACCGGATATCGAGCTCGGTGATGAACTCTTCGGGATCTTCGAGGTATGCGAAGATATCGGATGCCTTCTCGGCACCGAGGATGTGGTAGAGCTTCTTACGTTCTTCTTTGGTGATCAGCTCGATCGCGTCGGCGATGTCGCTGTCATGGTAGTCTTCGAGTTTTTCGCGAAGTTCACGGTCGGGCTTATTGCCACGAATCAGCGCGACGATCTCCTCGACGACATTTCTGGTTTCATTACGATTTTCATTCTCGTTATCCATGTGAAAACCGCCTCCTTTTGCTTAATTTCAGACACAGGCTGTGCCGGCAAAAAGTGAAGCGTTACGTGAAAAACAATTTAGATCAGAATCGAAGGTTTCTCTTCGGAAGTGGCCCGATCAGGCCATATGGGAGGTTATTCCTCTCTTCCGTGACGAAGATCTGTTCGTATGTGATTCTCATCTGAATCGCTTTTCGCAGAACCGCTACGCCTTCGATAACTGCCATCACAACTATCCATCTTCGTCACCTCCTTGTTTTTGGGGATACCTACTGAAAATTATGAACGCCCAAGGGGCAAAAGTCAACGAGGTTTTTCCTCATTTCCCAACCTTTTTTCATCGATTTTCAAATACTGTGATTTCCTCTAAAAAGCACTTCGTTTCTGAAGTGATATTTGGGTTTCGCAATCGGTGGTTTTCTGTTATTATATTCCCAGTTAAAATGCCCCTATATGGGTATATGTATAAAAATATAATGATAAGCGAGGAAGAAACCATGCCAAAGAGGGATGATATCAACAAGATTCTTATTATCGGTTCCGGCCCGATCATCATCGGCCAGGCGTGTGAGTTTGACTATTCCGGTACCCAGGCCTGTAAGGCGCTGAAGAAGCTCGGTTACGAGATCGTACTGGTAAACAGCAACCCGGCCACGATCATGACCGACCCGGATGTAGCGGACATCACCTACATCGAGCCGTTGAATCTGGCCAGACTTACACAGATCATCGAGAAGGAGCGTCCGGATGCACTCCTCCCGAACCTCGGCGGACAGTCGGGACTGAACCTGTGTTCCGAACTTTCCCAGGCAGGTGTCCTCGATAAATACGGCGTAAAGGTCATCGGCGTACAGGTCGATGCCATCGAGCGTGGTGAGGACAGAATCGAGTTCAAGAACACCATGACGAACCTCGGTATCGAGATGCCGAGATCCCGCGTAGCCTATTCCGTAGACGAAGCGGTAAAGATTGCAGAAGAACTAAAGTACCCGGTCGTTCTCCGACCTGCCTATACGATGGGCGGTGCCGGCGGCGGCCTTGTTTATAATGTGGACGAACTGAAGATCGTCTGCGAGCGTGGTCTGCAGGCTTCTCTCGTAGGTCAGGTCCTCGTTGAAGAGTGCATCGCCGGCTGGGAAGAGCTCGAGCTCGAAGTTGTCCGTGACGCGAAGAACAACGTCATTACCGTCTGCTTCATCGAGAACATCGACCCGATCGGTGTTCATACCGGTGACTCCTTCTGCTCCGCGCCGATGCTCACCATCTCCGAGGATGTCCAGAAGGTCCTTCAGGATTATTCCTACAAGATCGTCCGCGCGATCGAGGTTATCGGCGGATGTAACTGCCAGTTCGCACACGATCCGGTTTCCGGTCGTATCGTCGTTATCGAGATCAACCCGAGAACTTCCCGTTCCTCCGCTCTCGCTTCGAAGGCCACGGGTTTCCCGATCGCTCTCGTTTCCGCGATGCTCGCCTGCGGTCTGACACTCGATGAGATCCCGTGCGGCAAGTACGGCACACTCGACAAGTATGTACCGGATGGAGACTACGTCGTAATCAAGTTCGCACGCTGGGCTTTCGAGAAGTTCAAGGGTGCATCCGATAAGCTCGGCACTCAGATGCGTGCCGTAGGTGAGGTCATGAGTATCGGTAAGACCTACAAGGAAGCTTTCCAGAAGGCGATCCGCAGCCTCGAGACCGGACGCTATGGTCTGGGCTTTGCGAAGAACTACCACGACCTTTCCAAGGAAGAACTGATGCACATGCTCGCTTACCCGACATCCGACAGACAGTTCATCCTCTACGAAGCACTCCGTAAGGGCGCGACCGTAGAAGAGCTCTATCAGCTCACGAAGATCAAGCACTGGTTCTTAGAGCAGATGCTCGAGCTCGTTCAGGAAGAAGAAGAGCTCATCAAGATCAAGGGCGCGGTTCCGGCCGAGGATACACTCCGTCAGGCCAAGCTCGACGGTTTCTCCGACAGATACCTCAGCAAACTCCTCGAGGTTCCGGAAGAGGATATCAGAAACGCACGTTATTCCTACAACATCCGCGAGGCCTGGGAAGGCGTACACGTAAGCGGCACACAGGATGCGGCTTACTACTACTCCACCTATCACCTCTCCGAGGATAAGAGCCCGTCTTCCGACAGAAAGAAGATCATGATCTTAGGCGGCGGCCCGAACCGTATCGGCCAGGGCATCGAATTTGACTACTGCTGCGTACATGCGGCTCTCGCTCTGAAGAAGATGGGATTTGAGTCCATCATCGTAAACTGCAACCCGGAGACGGTTTCCACCGTCTACGACACATCCGATAAGCTCTACTTCGAGCCGCTGACACTCGAAGATGTTCTGGCGATCCACGATAAGGAGAAACCGCTCGGCGTTATCGCCCAGTTCGGCGGTCAGACACCTCTAAACCTCGCTGCGGACCTCAAGAAGAACGGCGTCAACATCCTCGGTACCACACCGGAGACGATCGACCTCGCAGAGGACAGAGATCACTTCCGTGCCATGATGGACCGCCTCGGCATCCCGATGCCGGAAGCCGGTATGGCCGTTACCGTAGACGATGCTCTTACGATCGCAAACAAGATCGGATACCCGGTCATGGTTCGTCCGTCCTACGTTCTCGGCGGACGCGGCATGGAAGTCGTACATGACGACGAGATGATGCGTGTCTACATGAACGCCGCCGTTGGCGTAACACCTGACCGTCCGATCCTCATCGACCGTTTCCTGCATCACGCGACAGAGTGTGAGGCAGACGCGATCTCCGATGGCGAGCACTGCTTCGTTCCGGCAGTCATGGAGCACATCGAGCTGGCTGGTGTTCACTCCGGTGACTCTGCCTGCATCCTGCCTTCGAAGAACCTCACCGAGAAGCAGATCGCGACGATCAAGGACTACACCAGAAAGATCGCGATCGAGATGAACGTCCGTGGTCTGATGAACATGCAGTACGCGATCGAGGATGACATCGTATACGTTCTCGAGGCGAACCCGCGTGCTTCCCGTACCGTACCGCTCGTTTCGAAGGTCTGCGCGATCAACATGGTCAAGGTCGCAACCGAGATCATGACATCCGAGATCACCGGCAAGCCGTCCCCGGTACCGGAGCTCAAGGATAGAATCATCAAGCACTACGGCGTAAAGGAAGCCGTCTTCCCGTTCAATATGTTCCAGGAAGTGGACCCGGTTCTCGGACCGGAGATGCGATCCACCGGTGAGGTCCTCGGTATTTCCGAGTCCTTCGGCGAAGCTTACTTCAAGGCGCAGGAAGCAACCCAGACGAAGCTGCCTTCCGAGGGTAACGTTCTTCTCTCTGTATGTGATCGCGATAAGGATGAACTCGTCGAAATCGCGAAGGCATTCGACGAGATCGGATTCCACATCCTCGCTACAGGTAAGTCCTACGAGATGATCACGGATGCCGGTATCGCTGCCGAGCGTGTCAATAAGCTCTACGAGGGCCGTCCGAACATCACGGATAAGATCACCAACGGTGAGATCCAGCTGATCATCAACACACCGGCCGGAAAGACATCGATCCATAACGACAGCTACATCCGTAAGGAAGCGATCCGCCACAGAGTGCCGTACATCACGACCATGGCGGCTGCGAAGGCTAGCGCCGAGGGCATCAAGGCCTATAAGGCGAACCCGAACTTCCCGGTCAAGAGCCTGCAGGATCACCACAAAGACATCATCTGATCCGGAAGGGCAGGAGGGCAGTGCATTTCGAGAGGTAATACTTCTTAAGAAGCACTAAAATCAAGAGATGAAACAAGAAAGCCGCTGTATGCGTCACCCGGATACCTCCGAGTGACAAGTGCAGCGGTTTTCGCATTTATTGCTATTTCGCGAAATAGAGCAGTCCAAAAATAACTTTTAAGTAATTTTTAACTTGACGAGCTAGAGTATACTCATGGTAGATGAAGATCTATCTTGTCAGAAAGGAGACGAGACTATGTCTATGGAAAATGAAAACATGAATCGTGTAAATAGCAGCACAACAAGTACTCCGGTAACACAGGAGTTCCGTACGGCCGGGCAGGCGATGCAGCCGCCGATCCTCTCTCCTTCTACGGTCACCAGACCGCCGGTATATATGCAGGTGCGAAATGTCCAGCCGGCTCAGCAGGCCCAGCCTGTTCAGTCCACAGTTGCACCGAAGCCGGTCCTCGCTCCGCAGAATACAGCAGCGGCTCAGCCGGTGCTCGCCCCACAGGTTTCTACTCAGCAGACAAACCCGATGCAGCAGCAGATGCCCACATACAGACCGCTTCTGACTCCGGAGGCCATGGCATCTCAGCCCGCACCGGTCACAGCCACAGCTCCTGCCGTGCAGACTAAAGCCGCGCAAACCAAAGCGAAGAAAGTGAAGAAAGAAAAGAGTAATGCCGGAAGCAGCAAGCGTATCGTCGCCGTGGCGGTCGCCTTCTGTATCCTCGGCGCCGGACTTGCCACCTGCGGCATGGTCGCCTACGGCATGCACTGGGCAGAGGGCGTTCGTTCCGAGGCCGTGGCCGCCGCGAAGAAGACCGCACAGAAGAATAGCGGAAGTTCCGGGAGCAACAAGTCCACCACGGTCAACGAAGGGAGCCGCGATTACGCCGTGATCAACACGAACTCGGTCGATACCAGCGAGCTTCATACCGCTGCCGAGATCTATGCCGCGAACGTGAACTCGACCGTCGGCATCTCTACCGAGATCAACTACAACTACTACGGATACCCGACCACGGGTGCCGCAGCCGGATCCGGTTTCATCCTAACTTCTGACGGCTATATCGTGACCAATTACCATGTCATCCAGGATGCCAATAAGGTCACGGTCACGCTGTACGACAACTCGAAGTACGATGCCGAGATCATCGGCTACGACGACAATAATGACCTCGCCGTACTGAAGATCGATGCGCAGAACCTGACCCCGGTCATCCTCGGAAGTTCGGACAATCTGAACGTCGGTGACGATGTGGTCGCGATCGGCAATCCTCTCGGCGAGCTGACCTTCTCCCTGACGAAGGGCTGTGTCAGTGCACTGAACCGCACCATCACGATCGACAATCTGCCGATGAATTTCATCCAGACAGATTGCGCCATCAACGCCGGTAACTCGGGCGGTGCCCTCTTCAACATGTATGGTGAAGTCATCGGTATTACGAACGCGAAGTACTCCAATAACGGCCAGTCCGAGGAAGCCACGATCGAGAGCATCGGTTTCGCGATCCCGATCGACAGTGTCCGGAACGTGATCGACAGCATCATCGAGAAGGGTTATGCAGATAAGCCGTACATCGGTGTTTACGCCGAAACCGTGTATCCGGACAGCGGATACGATGCTTCCGAAGGCATCGGCATCAGCTCGGTCATCGAGGATACACCTGCCGAGCGCGCAGGCCTCCAGGATGGAGACGTCATCATTAAGATAGACGGCGTGGTCGTAACGGATGTGGCTGAGCTGAAGGTAAACATCAACCGCGTCGGCGTCGGTGGACAGCTGACCCTCACGGTACTTCGTGATGGCAATGAAATCGAGATCGTTGTACACGTCGAAGCGGATGAGGCTTCCTAAGTAGAATCAGACGAAGACCCTCTCCGAGAAGTAACCGAGATCGTCTCTTCCGATCCGTAATACATAGGGAAAAGCACTTTCCTTTATGCACATGTGATAGTCTTCCTCCGGGAAATGCTCCTGGAGATCCGGATCGAAGAAACGCTTCCCGTCAAAGTCCTTAAGATTCTGCCGTCTTTCCTCATAAGACGGCGGAATTTCTTTACCCTCGAGATAGGCACAGATGTATTCGGCGCAGAGTTCATCCTCGGCCGCGCGCCGCTCGGCCGAAAGTCCCATCGCAACAAGCGAGACCGGGATGGCTCTTAGATTTTCTGAAGTGAATGCCGAAGCAGAAGCTTCTGCCAGGCGCTTGTGGATATAGGTGGCGACAGCTTTCGCATTTACTAGACTGCCCGTAAGGATCTCCCTTGCACCGGTGGCATTGACGATGCCCTGCGTGCCGGCGCTGGTCGTATGAATCGCGACTCTTCCCTTCACCTTCTCGGCGCCGGCCACGATTTGCGAAGGAGAATTTCCGAAGTCGAATCCCTCACAGCGGATCCCTTTCCGTTCTCCGACGAGGATCGAGCCCGGGATCATCTCGTGAAGCGCCCTCGCTTCCTCGATCGTTCCCACCGGACGCACGAGTGTCGCACCCATCTCATAAAGATAGCATTCTACGGAAAAGGCCCGGAACACGTCGATGATGACCGCGATGCCCGTGGCTTCCTTTGCTCCTTCGAGGAGATGCAGGATACGACAGTCCACCGGATCTCCGGCTGCTGCTTCCGCTGCAGTTTCCCGCATCGGTTCTGTATCTGGAAAAACTAGCGTCATGAATCTTTCACTTCCGTGATGTGATAAAGTACCGACTGAAAATCACCGTAACGGCAAGAGATTAGAAGTCCCGATTTCTCGAGCGTCGCGCCGTGCGCGATGCAGACCGGAGCCGGTTCATTCGCATTCCCTCTGCTCGCAGAGTCACCTTTTGCATCGGCAAATGGCTCGGTGGAATCGCTCACGACCTTCACCTCGTACTTCTTCTCCGGGTCGAGGCCTCGGATATGGAGGAGGCGGTTCGGCATACACGGCTGATTCATGACATGGATAAACGTCAGAAGCATCTCGGACTTGTCCTTTGAAACGACGCCGTAGCAGTCATAGAACCCGTTGTCGCGGAAGGAGGCCATACGGTAGTAATCGCCCTCACGGACGAGGTCGTTATACTGATGGAAAAGCTCTACCTGACGGGTGATCATGCGGTGTTCTTCCTCAGGGATCGACGTGATGTCGAGCTCGTAGCCGAAGGTGCCGGCCAGCGCCACATGTCCTCTCGTCATAAAGGGCACGGTTCTTCCCGTCACATGGTTCGGGCAGATCGAGACATGCGCGCCCAGCGCCGAGAGCGGATAGAGCGTCGCGGCTCCCTCCTGGATACGGATACGTTCGTAGGCGTCCGTGTCATCAGAAGTCCAGATCTGCGGGCTGTAGTAGAGCATGCCGGGATCGAATCTCGCGCCACCGCTACTGCAGTTCTCAAGAAGAAGATCCGGGAAAGCCGTAAGAAGCCGCTCCTGCAGATCGTAAACACCCAGCGTAAAGCGGTGCTGCAGTTCTCCCTGTTTTTCGGCCGGAAGTCCCGCCGTGTAAAGATCTGAGAAATGACGGTTCATGTCCCATTTCATATAGGCAATATCGGTGCTGCGAAGGATCTTCGTAAGCACATCCACGAGATAGTCACGCACGTCTTCGCGGGAAACATCCAGTACGAGCTGCTGGCGCGAAAGCGCCGGCTCTCTTCCGGGGATCGCGATCGCCCAGTCCGGGTGCGTACGGAAAAGATCCGAATCCGGAGAGACCATCTCCGGCTCGACCCAGATACCGAACTTCATGCCCATGGCACGAAGTTCCGACCCTAATCTCTCGAGCCCTCCGGGGAGCTTTTCTTCGTTTACGGTCCAGTCGCCGAGGCTCGTGGTATCGTCATTTCTCTTACCGAACCAGCCGTCGTCCATGACGAGCATCTCGATGCCGCATTCCTTCGCCTGCTTCGCGATTGAGAGGAGCTTCTCGGTGTCGAAATTGAAGTACGTCGCCTCCCAGTTGTTGATGAGGATCGGACGTTTCATACTTCTATATTTTCCGCGGATCAGGTGTCCGCGATACAGATCGTGGAGGTTCCGGCTCATACGCCCGAGACCCTGATCCGAGTAGGTCATGATCGCTTCCGGCGAATAGAATACTTCGCCAGGTGCAAGTTCCCAGGTGAATCCTTCCGGATGAATACCGATGGAGCAGCGGATGTCCTCGTTCGGCGCCTTCTCGACCATCGAGCGGAAGTTTCCGGAGTAGAGGAGCTGCATCGCGTACACTTCTCCGCTATCCTGCGTGATACCCGGCGATACGACGCCGAGGTAGTTCTGCATACGGTTACCGGATTTTCCGTAGATCGAGCAGACGGCTGTCGTGCCGTATCCGATCGCACGGACGTCCCGAGTGAATTCTCTGGCCCATGTGCCCTGGAAGGTCATAAGTTCGAACGGCCTGCCCGAGAGGTCTCGTCCGGGCATATCGAGAACGGCGGAAAGAACACGGTGAAGCTTCAGTTTTTCTTTCCCTTCGTTTTTTACGACTACGGAACGGGCGATAACGTCGCACTCTTCAAAAGCACTGTATCTCAGTGTGACCAGAAGACCTGTGTCGGAATCTTTAAGGTCGATTTCCAGCGTCTTTACTTCGCTTTCTTCCGCATCACTGCCCGCCGTGGAAGCATCGCCTCCGAAACCCGGATACACTGCAAAAGTAGAAGGCAGCCCCGGGAGAAGTGCTTTTCCCGAAGAGATACGATAGGTCTGGTAAAGAAGATTCGTGCGGGTCGTCCCGAGAGCATCCTCCGCGCAGATGGCGGTCTCACGGGAATCGCCGGTGCCCCAGCCCGGATACTCGAAGCGGTAGCCGTCCATGAAGATGACCAGCTCGCGCTTATTCTTCACGGGAGACATCGAGGGGGCGAAAACTTCCTTATAGGACATGTCGTCCTCGGGGAGACGCGCGCCATAATAGAAATGGCCTAAGTATAGGCCATCCTTGATTTCCATCACATATGAAGTATTCCTGGTGTCGATACGGAACTGATCGCCCCGTCCGTTTACCGAGATGTTACCTAAGATTCTTTGCATCATCAGCTTTCCCATCAATATACATAGTATTCAGTTTGCTCAGGTCAGAGCAGAACGGTATGGCATTATAGATGCGCCAGCTGCCGCTGTAGCGGGCGAGCTTCATGACGCACATAATGGACGTCGTGTGCTTAGCGAAAGCAATTGTGATACGGAACTGGACCTGAGTATCATAGGTCGCATCCTCAGTAAAGACAGATTCGACCGCGATACTGGCGTCCTTAAAGAGGCCATCTGCCATCGCAGTAATTACTTCCTTGACACGGTCACGGTCCTGTGAATCCACATATGGCTTAACATCGTCGTACGATCCGGCCAGCATCTTCTGGAGAACCGAAAGAGCGAGCTCGGTCGCCTCGACCTGATATTCTTCCTTAGTCTTGCTATCTGAATTAAAGAAGGGCAACTTGCTGCAACCGCTGAAAGACAGTACGATCGCCAGCAGAAGTGCTACCGCAGTGATTCTTCTTGTAGAATTACTAACCCTCATCATTTCCTCCATGTTTTGTACAGGATTCTAACTGCACACCTTTTCACCCTACGCTAGATTATACACCCTAATCTATATTCGTGAATACCCCTCATTTGCGGAACAATTGTGAAAAAAAGTGTTGACAAATCGAAATGCCGGGATTAACATGACTTCGAATAAAGGCAATGACGAAGAAAGTCGTGACCATTTCGCCTCACAGAGAGCCGGCACCCTGCTGAAAGCCGGTATCCGGGATGATCCAGATGACTATCGCTTCCGAGCCGGTACACCGAATAAGTGCAAACTTGAGTAGACTGTACCCGTAGGAGCCGCGTTAAGGCAAAGGGTTTGATAGAACCTATTAAGTGGCGAGAAGTATTTCGCAAATTGAGTGGTACCGCGGTAAATAGCCGTCTCAATGTCCGGAAGTCGGATATTGAGGCGTTTTTTATTGCCTCAGGACGCGAAGATGCAGCGCAACTTGTAGGGAGCTTATGGAGGAACAAAAATGAGCGAACTAGAAAAGAACGAAACATTATTGAAGAGCGGCGAGCATGGTGGTCTTCTCGAACAGAAGATCTCTGAGGTAGCGAGCCGTATCAAAGCACTGCGTCTGGACATGGGACTCTCCACGAAGGACATGGCCGAGAAAGTCGAGGTCACTGAGGAAGAGTATATCAAGTACGAAGAAGGTCAGGAAGACTTCAGCTTCACCTTCGTATACAAAGTCGCAAATCTCTGCGGCGTCGAGATCTCCGAGCTGATGGAAGGTACGACACCGGCGCTTCGCGAGTATGCCGTAACCAGAAAAGGCGAAGGTCTTCCGATCACCCGCCGCGCCGGCTACAAGTATATGCGTCTCGGGCACCTCTTCAGAAACAAGTTGTGTGAGCCTTTCGAGGTGACCATCCCGTATTCTGAAGAAGCGCTAAATCCGCCGTACAAGCTTGTCACTCACTCCGGTCAGGAGCTGAACATCGTCACCAAGGGCTGCCTGAAGGTCATGCTCCGTGACCACTCCGAGATCCTGTATCCGGGAGACTCCATCTTCTTCGACAGTAGAACACCTCACAACGAGTTTGCTCTCGGCGGTGAGGACTGCACCTTCTACGCAATCGTTCTCAACCCGGAGAAATGGACCAAGGGCGATTCTTACGAGAAGACTGTACAGACTTCTTATGTAGAAGACAATAAGACGAATTTCGATCTGGCAGGTGTTCCTGATCCGGTATACAGAAAGTATGTCACGGATACGCTCAATGCCGACAACAAACTGACGAATATCTCCTATACACCGGAAGCCGATAAGTTCAACTTCGCCTTTGACCTCGTGGATGCGATGGCCGATAAGGATCCGAATAAGACTTCCATGATGTGGGTCGCTAAAGACGGAGTGACCGATCACCGATTCACTTTCGCGGAGATGAAGAAGTATACCGCAATGACGGCGAACTATTTCCAGAGCCTCGGCATCAAGCACGGCGACCGTGTCATGCTCGTCCTGAAGCGTCACTACCAGTTCTGGTTCTCGATCCTCGCTCTTCACAAGATCGGTGCGATCGCGATCCCGGCCACGAACCTTCTCAAGGAACACGATTTCGATTACCGTTTCAAGGCAGCAGGTGTCTCCGCCATCGTGATCACAGGTAACGGTGATACTGCTCTTGAAGCACAGAAGGCCGCAGAGAAGGCCGGTCTGGATATCACGCTCATCATGGCAAACGGTGCGGATGACGAAAGCGGTTCGAAGCTCCTTTCCGTCCTCGAAGGCAAGGCTTCCGTAGAAGAAGCCGGACTGAGAAACGAAGCCGTGCTTCTAGATCAGGGAAATCAAGGCTTCCTGCCGCTCCCGGATATGAGCAGCAAGTGGCACAACTTCAACTACGAGATGCCTGCATTCAGCGATGTTTTCGAGCGTCCTGCCAATGCCACACAGGGCAATGACACGATGGTCATGTTCTTCACTTCCGGTACCACCGGCTACCCGAAGATCGCCGCTCACTCGCACAAGTATTCGCTCGGTCATTTCGCCACTGCGAAGTACTGGCACAACGTAGATCCGAACGGCCTGCACTTTACGATCTCCGATACCGGCTGGGGCAAGTCCCTCTGGGGTAAGCTCTATGGTCAGTGGCTCTGCGAAGCACCGACCTTCACCTTCGACTTCGATAGATTCCATGCCAATGAGATCCTGCCGATGTTCGCCAAGTATCACGTAACGACATTCTGTGCACCGCCGACGATGTACCGCTTCCTCGTCAAAGAAGATCTGTCCAAGTACGATCTGACTTCCCTGAAGTATGCGACGGTTGCCGGTGAGGCTCTGAATCCGGAGGTTTTCAACCAGTTCATGCGCGCCACAGGTATCCGCCTGATGGAGGGCTTCGGGCAGACCGAAACGTCTCTCGTTATCGGTAACCTCGTAGGATCCGCGATCCGCCTCGGCTCCATGGGTAAGGCCGTCACTCCGTACGATGTCCATATCCTTGATGAAGATGGCAA
Source organism: Clostridiales bacterium (assembly GCA_017617995.1). Taxonomy (GTDB): domain Bacteria; phylum Bacillota; class Clostridia; order Saccharofermentanales; family Saccharofermentanaceae; genus Scatonaster. Next base: position 42,827 of record JAFZVE010000060.1, on the reverse strand, counting down.
CGACTGTCCTCCGGGCACCACCGGCGAGATCTGCATCCGTACCGTCGACGTCGTTCCGTGCGGTCTCTATCTCGGCTACTACCAGAACGAAGAGAAGACTAAAGAATCCTGGCATGACGGCTACTTCCACACAGGTGATACCGCCTGGATGGATGAAGACGGATACATCTGGTATGTCGGTCGTGTCGACGATGTTATCAAGTCTTCCGGCTATCGCATCGGGCCTTTCGAAATCGAGAGCGTCATCATGGAACTGCCGTATGTGCTCGAGTGCGCCGTCACCGGTACACCGGACCCGCAAGGTGTCCGCGGCATCGTCGTCAAAGCTACGATCGTACTCGTTCCCGGCCGTGCAGAACCGACAGAGGAACTCAAGAAAGAGATCCAGGAATACGTCAAGACCAACACCGCGCCGTACAAGTATCCGCGTGTCGTCGAGTTCGTGACTGAGCTGCCGAAGACAATCAGTGGAAAGATTAAGCGTAACGTCATCAGAGACGGTAAGGATTCGTAAGGTCTCGATTATTTTGTAAGCAACAAAAAGAGCCTTCTTGTGCTGTCCTCGAGCTTCGCTCTGCGGAGGCACATCGAAGGCTTTTTTGTTTGCTTTCTTTTCTAATTACGAGACCTTACTTGCTCCTACCGGTCTTTCCCGGAAAGGAGCTTCGAAGGTATTTTTTCTGTTTTCTTTTTCTGGATCAGAAATCCTTAGCCGGCTCTTGGATGGGCGTGTCAGCGTAAAAGGAGCCACAGTCCGATTCCTAAAATGGCGGCTCCTGCGAGGATGAGGACCCACTTGAGGGCACCGCCGCATCCGTATGCGATTCCCTTGGGCATCTCAACGCCGTTGGGATCTGTGGATGGGGAAGCCGTGCTTTTCACACGGGTGAGGCCGGATGTGGTCGTGTTTGCTGAGTTGAGGCTGGAAGTGGAAGCGGAACCAGACTTTTTCTTTAACGGATTCAGCTGGTTCTTCATCTCCTCGAGGTTCTGCTCGATCTGGGCGTCGACCTGCATCGTCACCTCTTCACGGTTGAGATCGGCCCACGCACGGTTCGCGGCCATCTGCGCGGCGAGCTGCTCCTCGACTTTACTCTTCTTTGTGGCGAGATCCTGTTCCAGATGGGGATTCGGCGCATTGCAGAACGGGCAGTGTGTGTACGGCTTGTCGAAGCCCTCGCCGCACTTGGGACAATATCCGTATGGAGCTCTCTCTTCAGCTGTCATATCTTCGCTCATTGCCGGATCCTTTCCGCGCATCACACGCACATGGACAAGTGCTTCTCTATACGAAAGGCACTGTTCCCGTTACTCTTCGGTGTCTCCCGTTGTCTCGCCTGGGATCTCTCCGTCTTCCGGTTCTTCCGGTACCGCTGCGGAGAAGCCGAGAGGCAGCCAGCACTCCTCTTCTTCCGTGCCGATCTTGTCGATCTGTTCAACAGAGGAATAATAGGGCATCGGCAGACGGCCGTAGAACTCGGCCTTGCCGGTCAGGATATCTGATACCGCGTTTCCGCCCTCGGAGCCCGGGAGATAGCACATCACGATTTCGTCCCAATCGTCGACGTAATCGGAGATGATGACATTTCTTCCGGCTACGATCAGCGTGATGACCGGGATCGACTTATGTCTCTTATTCCCGGGGAACTGGCCCTTATATTCTGCGATTGTATCGATTGCTTCCTCGTTTCCCGGAAGTGCGAGCTCGCCGACGATCGAGAGATCCTCGGTGTCGCCATACCACTCTGCATATGGAGTCTCACCGATGCAGAGGAGGATCACATCGCAGTTCTCCATCTCTTCCGGATCGGTCACGATCTCGAAGCCGATCTCTGCGGCTGAGGCCTGAAGCGCCTCCAGGATCGACGGACCTTCTTCGCACCATCTCTGCTGGCCCATCGCTTTTGCATCGGAATCCGTGCCACCCTGCCACAGATATGTCCAGCCGCCGCAAAGGACGCCGGTATCGTCAGCAGCCGGTCCCAGAACGAAGACCTTCATGCCCTCAGCAAGCGTAATCGGGCCATCCTCCGGAAGAACCAGAGGAACCATAGATTCCGCCGCCAGTTTTCTTGCAACAGAGTGTGCGTGTTCACTGTTCCACTCGTAGGAAGGAACGGTATTTTCCAGGAAAGGATCCTCGAAGAGGCCGCAATCCATCTTCATCTGGATGATGCGTGTAACAGCTGCATCGATGCGCTCCATCGGGATGGAACCTTCGTTCACGGCTTCGATGATGTAGTCGCGGCTCTGCTCGTAGTTCTCTGCTTCCATGAACATATCGATACCTGCATTGACGCAAAGGATGATATTCTCCTTATCCGAAGCCCCGGAACAGTTGTGGATGGAATCCCAGTCAGAGAGGATCACACCTTCAAATCCGAGCTCCGTTCTGAGACGGTCGATCATCGCCTTGTTCTCATGCATCTTCATGCCGTTCAGCGAGGAATGCGAGAGCATGATCGTCGGCACACCCGCGTCTACGAGGGACTTGTATACTGCCAGGCATTTCTCGATCTGTTCTTCTGTCATCTGGGCATCGCCGCGGTCAATCAGATAATCTCCCTCGCCTGTCCCGAACTTCACATAACCGTCGCCGAAGAAATGCTTCGGGCATGTCACGATTCCCTGCGACATAAGTCCTTTGATATAGGAAAGAGCAAGCGTCTGTACCATGGACTCATCGCTGGAGTAGGACTCATAAGTACGACCCCAGCGCGGATCCTGGGCGGAAGCCACGCATGGTGAGAATGACCAGAGTATCCCGCAGTGCAGCATATCCGAGCCGGTCAGCACGCCCATCTCGAACGTGAGCGCCTCGTCATAGGCCGCGCCTACATTGATATTATGCGGGAAAATCACTGTTCCAGCGGCTTCCAGCACGCCGTGGACACAGTCGTTTCCGTATATGAATGGGATACGCGTGTCTGACAGAAGCGCCGCGTCCTGATAACGCGAGACCATATCATACCACTCATCCATCGGCATTGCCGGAAGATCCGGATAGTGCGAGAGCACGGAACCATAGCAGTTGCCCTGCATCGCATCGAGTGGCATCTCATAGTTCGCACCCTGCATCATCTGGGAAGCCTTTTCCTCAAGTGTCAGGAGTGCACAGATCTCAGCGGCCGAGAGGTCTTCGAACTTCGGGTTTACACAGTGGTACGGCGGGAGTGTCTCCTCCGTTTCCGTCGGTTCCGTCTCGGTGGTATGCTCGATCGGTCTCGGCAGATCCGATGGCGTCGTCTCGACATGCTTCTTCGGCATCCGGCATCCGGCCATCGCGGTAACCATGGTCAATATCAGAATGGAGCTGATGATTCTCTTCTTCATAAACTGCAGTCTCTCTTTCCGGCGTGCCGGGAAGCACGCTCTCTTTTCTTTTGCCGGGGATCCCGTCGATCCCTGACCTGTGCTTCTTATCTTACGATCTCGACGTCGATGACGCCCTCGATCCCGTCGATGTGGTTGAGGATCTTATCGAAATCGACCTTCTCACGTGGACGGACGGTCAGTGCCACCGAATACACGGACATGATCGCATCTCTCTTACCTGTAGCTTCGAGGTTACTGATTACCATGCGGTTATTCTTACAATAACGCATCACGTGATTCAGTGCATTTTTATCGTTATACTCCAGGATCATCTTGAAAGGTGTATTGTGTGTGATCCGGTCTCCCAGAATCGAGAACAGTGTCTCCGCAATCAGAACGAAACCGGTCGCCAGGATCGCGCCTTCGTAGAAGCCCGCGCCGACCGCGATGCCGATCACACCGCAGGCCCAGAGTCCTGCCGCTGTAGTCAGGCCCTTGATCTTGTGATTGTTGACAACGATGATCGTACCACCGCCGATGAAGCCGAGACCAGAGACGACCTGCGCGCCGAGTCGGGAAATATCCGTCGGGAGATTCATATTCAGATACAGATAAATACCGGTCATGGAAGCGATCGTGCCGCCGAGGCAGACCAGAATGTGAGTACGGAATCCGGCGGGACGGTTCTTATACGAACGCTCCAGTCCGATCAGGCCGCCGAGGACCACCGCAATCAGCAAGCGGATCGTGGTACTCAGCATCGTCACATCTCGAATTCCATCGAAAATACCCAGCATAGTTCCTCCGTTACGAAATCAGTTCGTGCAGGGAAAGCACGCAGGGAAGTTCAACAATCGATGAGAGCATTTCCGAGTGCGAAGATTTCTCCTTACTCATCTTCATCGAGAAGATTGCCGAAGGATAGTTATCCTCATCCGGCTCCTCGGGATCGATCTCGTAGAGGTGCGCGCCCTGTTCTTCGATCGTTCTTCTGATCATGTCAATATCTGTCGGATTGATGTACTTGATCGTGATGGTGATGTTTCTAAGTCTCCTCTTAAAGAGCACTTCCAGAGGCTGCAGCACTTCCATACAGAAAATAACGATCACGATCGACGGAAGCACGCATTCGTAAAAGGCAGCACCGGAAGCGATCCCGAGAACGGCAGCGACGAAAAGTCCGATCGCCGAAGTAAGGCCGCTGACCTGCTGGTGTGCTGAGGCCACGATCGTACCTGCGGCGAGGAAGCCGATACCCGCGACCACCGATGCACCGAAACGAGTACCGTCGAACTTCGATCCGACCTTCGCGACAATATCGGCCCACGGGCCTCCGAGCATTTCAAATTCATAAAAGGAAATCAGAAGTGTCAGGGCCGATCCGACACTGATGAGCATATACGTACGAAGGCCCGCATTACGTTCCTTCTTCTCACGTCCGTATCCGATCAGCGCGCCGGACATCATCGCCAGAAGCAGCCGTACGACGACGGATGCGAAGTTAAACTCTTTGAGATAACTGAATAATTCGCCCACAGATCGGCTCGACTCCTCTTTTTAATCTCTTCCACTTTCAGACAGTTCGTCCGTTTTTCCCGGATGTCCCTATCTTAATAACCGCCAACATTTTAGCATAAAATGGTTCTTCGGTCACCTCTGCCGCCTCCCCCTGGGAAATGAAAGAATTTCAAGAGAAAGAAAGAATTTTTATGCAAATTCATGCTTGAAATTCTCACGTTTCCATACGAAAATATTATCTGGTGTTTATTAATCTGTATAGAAAGGCACGCTCGCGCGTGAAATTGATATGGAAGACTGTCTGGTTTATTTTTTCACAGGCTTTCTCGATGCCGGGAAAACCTCTTTCATCCAGAGCTGGATCGGTGACGGAAGTTTCCAGGACAAGCGTGTCCTGATCATCCTGACCGAGGAAGGCGAAGTGGAGCTTCCACCTGAGGAGAAGGCTCCCTGCAAGGCCATGAAGATCGTGACCGCGGAGACCGAAGAGGTCACCCGTGCGTTCACATATATCCTCGACGCGAAGTTCAAGCCCGACGTGGTCCTCATCGAGTGGAACGGATCCGTCAGCCCGAGTGCATTTTTCGACGTGGTGGACGTACCGGACAGATGGATGCTGTGCGCGGCCATCTGTATCGTCGACGCCTCGACCTATAACGACTACTACCGAAACATGCAGACCATGTTCGCCGACTACTACCGCTTCTGCGATAACGTCATCTTCAACCGCGTGGATCCGGAAGTCAATAACATACCTAAGTTACGTGGTTCGGTAAAATCACTGAACCCGGGCATGAACCTGTCTTTCTTCGGCATGGACGGGAACATGATCGATATCGGGAACTATCTCCCGTATAATCTCGATGACGACCCGTGCGTCATCGCCCCCGACGACTTCGGTCTTTTCTACACCGATGCCCTCGATAACGTCAAGCGCTATAACGGCAAACGTATCACGGTCACCGGTCAGGCCACCCTCATGAAGGAGCACCGGGACCAGGCCTTCGTCCTGCAGCGTCAGGCATATACCTGCTGCGCGAACGACATCGGTATGATCTCCATGCTGTGCCTTTATAAGGTCAGAGGCGGTTTTCCCGCCGGAAAATGGCTGTCGGTCACCGGAAAGATCGGATTCTTCCGGGACGATTCGCAGGGGAACCCCGTCGCGATCCCGTGCCTGCAGGTCGAGAACTTCCACCTGACGGACAAGCCGAAGAACGAGATCATCTATTTCAGCTGATTCTCGATTGGCCGCGCGATGTGGCGCCGGACGCGCCCTCATGATGCGGCCGCCGGAATAAGCAAAATGCCGCGCCCGTAGCGAAGCGGCCGCAACGATGAACTAAATGAAAGAAGGAAAATAAACATGGCAACAAAAGTAGACATCTTCTCAGGTTTTCTCGGCGCCGGTAAGACCACGCTGATCAAGAAACTCATCTCCGACGGATATCAGGGTCAGAAACTCGTCCTCATCGAGAACGAATTCGGCCAGATCGGTATCGATGGCGGGTTCCTCAAGGAAGCCGGCATCGAGATCACCGAGATGAACTCCGGCTGCATCTGCTGCTCCCTCGTAGGTGATTTCGGCACTGCGCTGAAGGAAGTCATCGACAAGTTCTCCCCTGACCGTATCCTCATCGAGCCCTCCGGCGTCGGCAAACTCTCCGATGTCGTCGCGGCCGTCGAGAAGGTCGAGGGCACCGAGGTCTGCGGTACAGTTACCGTCATCGACGCCAGCAAGTGCAAGATCTACCTGAAGAACTTCAAGGAATTCTATGAGAACCAGATCAAGTACGCGGGCACCATCATCCTGTCCCGTACCGGCAACATCGCCCAGGAGAAGCTCGACGTCGCGATCTCCCTGATTCGTGAGATCAACGATCACTCCCAGATCATCACCACGCCTTGGGAAAATCTCTCAGGCACGCAGATCCGCGAGGCGATCGAAAACCCGCTCACCGCAGACGATATGGCGGCAGCACTTCTCGAGGCTGAGAAGAATGCACATCACCACCATCACCATGATCACGATGAGCATGATCATGACCACGAGCATGAGCATGAACATCATCACCATGACGACGAGGATGAGCATGAGCATCATCACCATCACGATCATGATGAGGATGAACACGAACACCACCATCATGATCACGACGAGCATGAGCATCACCATGATCATGACCATGAACACGAACATCACCACGACCACGGTCCGGACTGCACATGTGGCTGTCACGACCATGATCACGATCACGAAGGTCACCACCACGCAGACGAAGTCTTCGACAGCGTCGGATTCGAGACCAGCAAGAAGTTCTCTGAGGCTGCGATCCGCGCCGCACTCGAAGAACTCGATACCGGTGATTTCGGCATGATCCTCCGCGCCAAGGGCATCGTCGCCGGCGAGGATGGAAAGTGGATCCACTTCGACTATGTTCCGGGCGAGTCCGATGTCAGAACCGGCGCCGCGGACGTCACCGGCAAGCTCTGTGTCATCGGTTCCAAGGTCGACAAAGGCGCGGTATCAGCGCTTTTCGGGCTGTAAGATCTTCTCAGTTACAGATAAGATCCTCTCCGAAACAAACAATAGAATGAAAAGCCTGTTCACGGCCTTCCGGTCATCGAACAGGCTTTTTTGTGTCGGATCATGAAAACTTACTTGGTTTCATCGAGATAGGTCTGGACACGATGGCGTGTCAGCTCTGCGGCGTGCTCGGCCGAATACTGTCCATCAAAGAACGCGAGGGCTTCGTCCAGACATATGTCCAGGATCGCACGGCTTCCCGTCACGATGTGGTCCGCGCGCTCGATCTGAACAATAAAAGCCCGGACATACTCTTCTTCACTCTTCAGGTTTTCGGGCGGGTTTTCTTTCAGCATCGCATATGTGGAACTGCAACGTGCCCGGAAGGCGTCCTGGTTTACGGGAATCGCCATGAGCATGTCGCTATAACGCGTCTGGTAATCTGAACTGACCGCATGCTCGAGAAGCTCCCAGGCCAGATCCGGATTCTCGCATGTCGACGAGACCGCGAGCAGATCTGTAGGCGTCATATGTAGGGAACCATTCTCATTCGGCCAGCCGACAAGGATGTGATCCCCGAGACTTATAATATCCCAGAGCGATGTCAACGACGCCCAATCCAGCATGAAAAGCCCATCATCAAGCTCGGCAGCCCGATACTCATCCCAGTCCTTCAGGCGGCCGAAGTCTCTCGCCCAGTTCAGGAACCGGATGTATTCATCGCTTGTAAACTTCGCTTCCCCGTCCACGATGAACTTATCCACATTTGCGAGGATCGCTTTTTCCAGAAGACTCTGTCTGGAATAGATGGTCTGGATGCACTGATAGTCCGTAAATCCGGCCGCGCTCTGATAAAAATCTTCAAATGTCCAGGTATCCGGATTCTTTACATAATCAGGAGATGCCTCGAAGGCTGAAATACTAAAGGTCATACAGATCTCGTACGGGTTCTTCTTTCCCATCTTCATCTGGTTCATGAAATAGTTCGTACTGTCCAGTTTATCCACATAAGGAGACAGGTCCAGAAGGTACCCGAGTCGTGCGAGTTCACCGAGATCAAGAGTATTGTACGGATCATAGTAGATATCCGGTGCATTTCCACTCACAAGATCCAGACTCATGACCTTATAGATTTCCTGTAGCGAAGGCGACCAGTATTCCTCGTTCTCCCCATCCGGGATCTCAAAATCATCGCGGTAATCCCGAAGGATATATTTGACGTCCGGATTCAGGATGCTCATCTCCTCGATCAAAGCAGGAAGAAGCGTCTCCTGGACACCGCACCCGGCGATCACGATCTCTTTCTTCTCCGAGGCGGGATCTTTTTCTGCCGGAGCGAGCTTATAGAGAACGATCATATCCCCGGACGCCAAGGTCGAGAGCACACGCATCTTCCCGTCCGGATCCAGTGTGACATTCCCGATCGAACCGAAGACGGATACACTCGCCCATAGAAGTTCATCTTTCTTCTCTTCACCGATTGTCTCGATCTTTTTATCGCTATAAGAGAACAGCTGCCCGTCGCAGACAAGTGCCCGATATGACTGCTGAAGTCCTGTCTTCTCCTCTTCCCACGTCATTTTCTTCTCGTCGAGACGATATGCCAGACTATCCCCGTTTTCCGGATCGATCTGGATAAATGCCAGATCGCCGTTCCATTCGACCAGATTGGAAATGTTGGTACACGGTACCATGATACTCTTCAGCTCTCCGTTTCCGGGGAAAATAAAAAGTGTCAGTCCATCCGTATATAATTGGGATCCGATGATGCAGATCCGCTCGCTGGAATCAACAAAGAAAGCACGAATGAAATCCGGGGTATCGATAAACTCCAGATCGGCATGTTTCACGGAGCCTTTTTTCACATCGACCTTATCCACGCGCCAGGAATGGTTTCCGTTTTCGTCGATGAGTTTACTTAATGCCCAGATATCATTTCCCGACACGGCGAATCTACGATAATCCAGGGAACGTCCGAACTCTTCATTCATGTCGAAGGAAGAGATTCCTTTTCCGTCAAGATCGTAAAACAGGAGGTGGTTGTCGGGTTGGATCGGATCTCCGTTCTCGTCCACGGGAGAGCATGCGCTCCCGCTGTAGGAGTCACATACATACTGAGTATAGCTTCGGCGATACTCTTCCGACTCCTCATATGTCTGCACGCAGATATAGTCGTCGAGGATCTCGCCGTTTATGATCGAGTCCGTCTCGATCACGGTCGTATCTGCCGAATAGTAATCGGAAAAAGTCCTCGGGATCTTGATTTCTTTCTTCTTCCGGCAGGACGTTCCCAGAACCAGACTCGTCACCAGAAGACATGACAGCACACTTCTTATTCGCATAGGTCTGATACCTCTTTCCCCCAATACATCTATTTGCCATAATTCATCTTACCATTCTCTTTTTAGAAATGCACTTACACCTGACGTACGTGCCGGATCACTACGATGCGGTTACGGTGATCCTGTCTTCTTTCTGAACCGATCGCAAGTTCAAAATTTTATAACCTATACTAACCTCGGGAATTCTGATACACTATTCTACGGTTGAAGAAGCAGAGCTTCTTGGGTAAATTATGTAAGTAAAATGTATCAACGGGGATCACATGCGAAGATTAACTACGCGGAGTATTAAACTATCAGACCACTTCACTTACGGTGGTCTTTTCCGTTTTGTATTTCCGACGATCCTCATGATGCTCTTCACGTCGATGTACGGTGTCGTCGACGGTCTATATATCAACAACTATGTGGGCAAGCATGCTTTTGCCGGTGTGACTCTGATCACGCCGCTCCCGCTCCTGATCGGCGCGGTGGCCTACATGATCGGCGGTGGCGGCTCAGCCCTAATCGCACAGGAGCTCGCACGTGGCAACAAGAAAACGGCCAGCCGGTATTTCACTTCTCTGACTTTTGTCGCCATCCTCGGCTCGATCCTTCTGGCCGTCCTCGGCGAGATCTTCCTGGAACCTCTGGCAAAGATCATGGGCGCAGATGAGGAGATCCTTCCCGTCTGTCTGGAGTATGGAAGGATCCTGATCTTCAGTATTCCCTTCTATGTGCTGCAGAACGTTTTCCAGAGTTTCCTGACCGCAGCCGAACGTCCGAAGATCGGTCTTGCGATCAACCTCTTCTCCGCAGCCGTCAACCTCTTTCTGGATTTCATTTTCGTCGGTGTCCTGGATATGGGTGTTACCGGTGCCGCACAGGCTACGGTCGTATCACAGGTGATCGGCGGTGTACTTCCATTCTTCTATATTGCCATCAGCAAGACAGTCGCTCTACACTTCACGCGGCCGGAATGGATCGGGAATATCATGGGGCAGGTATTTGCAAACGGTGTTTCCGAGTTCATAAGTGAGATCTTCCACCCGCTTGCCAGTGTCATGTACAACTACAAACTCATGCAGCTCGTCGGACTCAATGGTGTTGCGGCGTACGGCGTCCTCATGAACGTCGGATTCCTCTTCGGTGCCGTCTTTCTGGGCTTCGCGGTCGGCTCTGCTCCTATCTTCAGTTACCAGTATGAGAAGAAAGACTACGAGGAGCTCCACAAGACCTTCAAACTGAGCGCGATCTTCGTCGTGGTCATGGGCTTCATCCTTTATGGTATTGCACTATGTATCGAGGGTCCTTTTGCCGGATTGTTCTTCGGAAACGATGAGGCCCTCCTGCATATGACGGAAGAGGGCTTCGCACTTCACAGCAAATCCTATATGGTCATGGGACTGGCCGTCTTTGCCTCCGCTTTCTTCACGGCGATTCACGACAGCCGCCTCTCCTTTCTGATCTCCTTCCTCCGCACGCTCCTCTTCGAAGTGCTCGCGATCCTGATCCTGCCTCTGTTCTTCGACCTCAACGGCGTGTGGGCGGCAAGCCTTACCTCGGAGCTTCTGACTCTTGTGGTCACCATCGCGCTACTATCCCACTACAGAAAGAAATACCGGTATTAGTATGACAGCCAAGCTCTTCAGAAAAGATCCGAAGTTCTATAAGAAAGTTTTCGTCCTGGGATTCCCCATCGCGCTTCAGACGCTGGTCACGGTGGGCGTCGGCATGCTTGATAACATCATGCTCAGCCACTACTCCGAGGATACGTTCTCCGCAGCATCGCTTGCCAATGCGTATGTCCTGATCTTCCAGATCTTCTGCATGGGGCTCGGGATGGGCGCATCTGTTCTCGTGTCGCGCTACTGGGGCATGAAGAAAGCCCACGACAACGAAGAGAAAGCCGACATCTCTCTAAAGCAAACGGTCTGCCTGATGCTCCGGCTGATGCTTCTCTTTGCGACGATCTTTGCGGTCGGTGCACTGTTCCTTCCGAAACTCATCATGAACTCGTACACCGACAAGGAAGAACTGATCGAGCTGGGTATCGTGTATCTCCGGTATTCGACGCTGACTTTCTTCTTCCTCGGCATCTCACTCGTTACAGCTATCGTGCTTCGGAGCGTCGGCCAGTCCCGGCTTCCCCTGTATGTCTCGCTTGGTGCACTCGTCGTGAATCTCACCGGGAACTATATCCTGATCTTCGGCCACTTCGGCGCGCCGAAGATGGGCATTGCCGGCGCGGCACTCGCGACCCTGATCGCCCGTGTTTTCGAGGCTTTTGCCGACTTCTTCTATCTGGCCGTGATCGATACGAAAGTGGGCTTTCGGATCCGGCACTTCTTCATGCAGACCCGGACACTCATCTCCGAATACTTCCGCGTGTGCATCCCGGTCCTCATCAGCGACGCCATCCTGGCGTTCGGCAGTAATGCCGTAACGATGGTCATCGGTCACCTCGGCAGTGCTTTTGTCGCGGCCAATTCGATCACGACCGTCACACAGCAGCTGAGTACCGTCATGATCCAGGGCGTATGTCAGGCGGGCGCCATCATCACGGGACAGTCGCTCGGCAAAGGACGCAAGGAGCAGGCCGAAGAACAGGGCTGGCTCTTCCTCGGGATGGGCTTCGCGCTGGGCTTCCTGTCCGCACTCTTCATCTTCTTTACGAAAACCCCGGTCATCCTCTCCTACGGAGACAAGACCTCTGCGGAGGCGGTCTCGATCGCATATCAGCTTCTCAATGCGATCAGCCTGATCATCATCTTCCAGGCCACGAACAGCATCATGACCAAGGGCGTGCTCCGCGGCGGCGGGGACACGACGGTCCTGATGTTCGCTGATAATATCTTCCTGTGGGCCATGGCGCTGCCGCTCGGTGCGCTTGCAGGCTTCATCTTCCACCTCCCGGCTTTCTGGATCTATTTCTTCCTGAAGTCCGACCAGATCGCCAAGACCATATGGTGTGTGTGGAGGCTCCGAAGCAGGAAATGGATCAAGAAGATATCGACCGGTAAGAACTAACCGCGTAATAAGCCAGTTGGCATCAGACACAAGGAGGAACGTACTATGACGAAGCGTGCACGGATCACCATACACCCGGATTTCCCCATCGGAGAGATCTCAGACCGCCTTTTCAGTGCATTTCTGGAGCCGATCGGAACCATGGTCAATGGTACGATGTATAACCCCAAACATCCGACCGCGGACGATCAGGGCTTCCGCACGGATTTCCTTGACGCACTCAGGAAAGCAGGGCTTCCGGCAGTACGTATGCCCGGTGGAAACTTCGTCTCGGCCTGGCAGTGGAAGGACTCGATCGGACCGAAGTTTCAGCGGAAAGTGCATCTTGATCCGGCATGGTACCAGTACATCACGAACGAAGTCGGCCACGACGAGTATCTCCAGTGGGCGGAAAAAGCAGGAACAAAGCCTCTCTACACGGTGAACCTCGGCACCGGTACGATGCAGGACGCGATGGATATCGTAGAATATACGAATCACGAGGGCGGCACCTACTGGTCCGACCTTCGGAGAAAATACGGGCATGAGAAGCCCTACGGCGTAGACACCTGGTATCTCGGAAACGAGATGGACGGACACTGGCAGCTGGGCTCCTGGGAGAAAGATCCCAGAGGCTACGGCGTGCTCTGTCAGGAGACGTCCAAGGCCATGAAATGGATCGACCCTACGATCAAGACCGCGGTATGCGGCTCATCGGCCCCGTTCATGGAGCATTTTCCGGAGTGGGATGAGAAGGTCCTCGATCAGTGCTACGACGTGGTCGATTACCTCTCCGTTCACCACTACCACAGTGCACCTCCCGGAAATCTGCGTGCCCTTCTCGGTGGCGCTCTCTATTACGAAGATTTCATCAACACCGAGGTAGCGATGTGTGACTTCGTCGCTTCGAAGCACCGCTCTCCGAAGAAGATGATGATCTCCTTCGACGAATTTGGGGGCATGATCCGTCCGAATTCGGAGTTGCATCCGGGCTGGGGACGCTACAACATGGCGCGCACCCACTACCGCTTCGACCCAGAGAGGAAGTACATCCTCCACGATCCGGACAACATGAAGGACCACGTCTTCCCGGGCGGCGACATGGAGCATATGCTGTCCATGACCTCGATCCAGCTGGCGTTCCTGCGTCACGCAGACCGCGTCAAGATCGGCTGCATGACCGGTGGTCTCTCCGCACTCTGCGCCAGTAATCACGACCGTGTCTGGAGAACCGCTTCCCACTATGCGTATATGCAGCTTCTGGAATATGCTCGCGGCATGTCCATGCAGGTCAGCGTTGACAGCGAGACCTTCGATATGCCAGGTTACGCCATCGATGATACGTCCCAATACACCGGCAAAAACGGCGTGAACTTCGTGGATTGCGCAGCGGCCTGGGATAAGGAGAACGGACGCCTTGCGATCTTCGTCATCAACAGAAATGAGAGTGAGGCCTATCCTCTTGATCTGGACCTGCGCGGATTCCTCAAGACAGACGTGGAAAAAACGTCATCCCTTCCTTCCGAGATCAGTTTTTCCGGTAAAACTGCGAAACACTGGGAAATCGCATCCGATGATATCTCTAAAGTCACCTCGCCCGATAACGATGCACTTTTCGCGCCGGTTGAACGCAAGGATTTCACATATCAGAGCGGCCTTCTTGCGACGCAGATCCGCCCGCTCTCGTGGAATGTGATCGTAGTAGCGGTTTGATCCGCATCTGATGTTATGTCTCCCGAGTCTTACTATCCTGTTCGGAAGGCTGCGAATCAAGTGATTCATCAGGCACATCTTCTCCCGAGGCTTCCCGGATCTCGATCTGTACATCGAGGAAAGGCTGCCCGGACGTAGTCGTTACTTCCAGGAAAACAAATGTAGGCTCCTGCGGTTCAAGTGTCTCTGTCGTGTCCGTATTCTCCCTGGGCTCAAGATCAGTCGAGGACGAGTTTTCCGTCGTTGACACAGCATCCGTAGTACTTGCAGCAGAACTTTCCTGTTTCTCTGCGCCCGCATCCGGCGCATCGGAAATATCAGAAGGATCCGCTTCGACACCCTTCACCGGCAGAGGATCCAGACCCTCGCGATTCCAGGTAAACACGAACGCATCCGTAGAATCTCCCACATATATCTTCCCTTCGTAGAGGAGATTCCCTTCCTCGTCGACGAAGCGGTAGAAAAGATCCATATCCTTATAGAAACGCAAAGACTGCGCGTGGTATTCCAGAACCGGTGTATCCGCGGGATAGAAATCCACCTTCGCCCCCGTCGCATCAGCCCAGAAAGACGTATCCAGCCATGTGACCGGGAACGGAAGAATCGCATCGTCCGGGAAGATCCGGACGGTCGACGTATGGAAGAGTTCTCCCGTCGGCTCGTACAGATTACAATAGATCTCTCCCACCGGAATACTCGAAGAAGGCTTCCACGAACAGGCGATCCAGTCGGTGTTGTTCTTCATGGAGAAAGAATTGGTATAGAGGACCTGGCCCGATGCATCCGTAAACTCATATCCGATATCGACATTGCTATATGTATTCCATGTATACACATAGAGACATACCTTCTCCGTCGTACTGTGATATCCGCCGACCTCGCTACCGCTCGTATTTACCCAGTAAGAATCAAAAACACTGATATCCAGTCTCTTCGGTTCGTGCGAAGTCTCTTGTGTCGGCGCGATCAAGCCATCGTACTTCAAAAAACCGAAAACCTCATGAAGCAGCATCTCTGTGCTCGCCTTGTCGAGTTTCCAGGAATCCGAATAGAGGAAAGACAGTGACATTTCCCGTTCCACGGAAGGAGCACTCTCGATTGCCGCCCGCAGTTCCCTTGCATCGGCAAAACCACTTTTCTCCGAAGCTTCCGCGATGACGGCCGCCCCATCCGCACATGTGACCCTTACATCGGCCCGGCCCGTCTCCGCATCCGCGGTAACATCCAGGATCTCGACTCCTGTGCGCTTGCACACCGTTTCCAGCGTTGTCGCCCCGATTTCTTCAGACAAACTCTCGAAATACTCTGCGACCGCATCCGACCCCTCGCAGACTGCACCGACCTTATCGGCACGTGCCATCTTGAAATAAGCGAAAAGGTCATCGACGGTATTCCGGATTTTCTGTACCGCGACAGAAGACGCATCCGGCGTAGTCTCGGCAGGCCGTCTGCGACAGCCACCGGATACGCCGGAGAGAATCACTATGACACAGCAGATGCTGATGATTTTCGAGTCCGCCCGCGACATAGGAAGAGGATCAGCGTCTCGACATCAGTCGGATCGCATACATCTGCCAGACCTCTTCGCTGATGAGCACATACTCTTCCACATACTTATGATAGAGCGTCTCCGGGTCGGCCGCATAGAAAGTCTTTCGGACTGAGTTTCCGTTGCCGTCGATAAAGGAAAGGAGAATACGTATATATCCGTTCTTGAAGAAATAGCGGTGGCCGGTCTCCTCAATCTCTGCAAAATCTTTCAGTTCCTCCGGGAAGACCCACTTCTCGATCGGAACCGACGGGAGACGGACCGGGATGCTCTTGGTCGCATCCGGATTGCCCGCCGAGGGCATCTTGCCGCGAAGGATCTGACGTCCTTCATTACTGAGCTGGCGGCGATAGCACTGCAACTGCTGCTTCTTCAGGTCCGCCAGTTCGATATATCTGTCCATCGGAGCATGCGCGTCCGAATTAAGTTCCTCAGCAAGATCCGAGATCTTCTGAGTGTAACGTGCATATTCCTCGGCAAAAACTTTCTTATCCTGGACCAGAAGCTCGGCCGGTATGAGTTTAGTCTGCTTCGTGACAGAAACGATTGAGCCCATGATGAGATTGTCGAAGTCCTCTTTACAGCACCACGTACTATCCTGCATATCCTTCCCGAGCTGAAGCGCCGCGACCTCTTTCCAGTTGGTATTGATCTCTTTTCCTGCGCGCTTCCCATCCGGGAGATAGATCTTATCGATATGCGGGAGGATATAGCGGTTCACCCAGCTTCTCGGCGCGTGCAGGATCTGGCAGATATCTGCAACGGAGATCGTGTGCGTCGTAGCCAGAGCACGAACTGCCTCCGGCCATGTACGGAGCTGCTCCCAGTTCTGGCGCGACGGTTTGAGGACGTCCTGCACCGTCACCTTTCCATCCGCACCCTCACCATTTTGAAGCGGGAACCATTCCTTGGGATATACACCGAGGAAATCCGCGATCTTCTGCGCATCTTCGGCCTGCGGGATTCGCGTTCCCTTGAGATATCGGGAGATAGAGCACTCCGAAATGCCGAGTGCTTCTGCCATCTGCTTCTGCGTCATATTCTTCTTACGCAGTATCTCCTTGATATTCTCATTTACAGTCAGCATCGCAAGCCTAACCTCCACATATAAGTCCATGCAAATTATATCAGAGAAGCGACCCTTCTGTCGAAACCGAATGAGACAGAAAAGGAAACAATTAGTGAACAAGCGGCGGAAAGCAGATTGCATTTCTTGATCGGATCTTCGAAGACACGGCAAATTGCCTCTGCTTTTCCTGACCAATGTTGTTTCTATTTCGTGGCTCGTTTTGATTGCGGATGGGGGCTCATTTGAGGTATCATGAATGTATTCATTATTACGATACAAAGGAGTACCGCTTATGGAAAACAAACGTCCCGAGGAAATGGAAAGAATTACCACACGTGAGCTGGCTGAGGCTTTTATCGCGGAGCAGATCGAAGCCGTAAAGGCCCAGGTCGGCGACAAGAAAGTCCTTCTTGCACTGTCCGGTGGTGTTGACTCATCTGTCGTTGCTGCTCCTCTCATCAAGGCCATCGGCAAGAACCTCATCAATGTACATGTCAATCACGGACTTCTCCGTAAGGGCGAGCCGGAGCAGGTCATCGAGGTTTTTAGAAACCAGATGGATGCGACACTCGTTTATGTAGACGCTACCGAGCGCTTCCTCACGAAGCTCGAGGGCGTAGAAGAGCCGGAGAGAAAGAGAAAGATCATCGGCGAAGAGTTCATCCGTGTATTCGAAGAAGAAGCCAGAAAGCTTCCTGACGTGGACTTCCTCGCACAGGGCACCATCTATCCGGATATCCTCGAAAGTGGTCCTGTAAAGGCTCACCATAACGTAGGCGGACTTCCTGAAGATATTCATTTTGAAGGCCTCGTAGAGCCTCTCAAGTTCCTCTACAAAGATGAAGTACGTGTTGTCGGCGAAGCCCTCGGACTTCCGGCAAACATGGTCTACCGTCAGCCATTCCCGGGCCCGGGTCTCGGCGTACGCTGCACCGGCGCGATCACCCGTGAGCGTCTCGAGATGGTTCGTGAATCCGATGCGATCCTTCGTGAGGAATTTGCCAATGCCGGTCTCGAAGGAAAAGTATGGCAGTACTTCACGCTCGTTCCGGATTACAAGTCCGTAGGTGTAAAGAACAACGTCCGTGCATTCGAGAACTTTGTCGTTATCCGTGCGGTCAACACCCGTGACGCCATGACAGCTACCATCGAAGAGATCCCGTATGAGCTCCTCGGCAAGATCGTGAACCGTATCATCACCGAAGTACCGGGCATCAACCGCGTACTTTATGATCTGACACCGAAGCCGACAGGCACGATCGAATGGGAATAATACCGATGTTCAGAACCAAACACCTTTATCCTCTCGGGGGCAAAAGAAATTAGCCTGACTGGATAGAGAGTTAAGAAAGAACCAAATAAGACCTTGTGACACCTTAAATGGTGTGCAGGGTCTTTTTTTATCCCTATATATCTGGTTTTGGCGGGATTTATGGGGAAAAAGAGAGAGTTAGGAAGAGCAGACGGCGACTTGTCCTTGTCGGCGTCTGCGAGGATAAAGAGGTTTGCCCTGGAGAGGATAAAGGGGTTTGCCCGATGACAACCGAGTGGCTTTCTGGATATAAAAGAAGAAAACAAAGACCGGCTGGGGAAACCTTAGCCGGTCTTTTCTATATCTTACTTCACTGATAACTGCGTTATAAGGAAGTTCTTTACGAAGGATTAAGAATATTCTTCTTTTTTACGAACCCTGATATACTGGTTCTGAAAAAAATGAAAATAATTTTCTCTACCACCCAATAATTCATGTCCGTCAATCGTTAAGTAAGTAGATGCGGAGATCACATGATAAAATAGTTATGGGTTGTTGATCTCACATTTAAGTGATCAGAGGTAAAGGGTATGTGTGCAGAGAATAATCAGAATCAGGAAAACAATTCGGAAATGAATAGTGAGCAGGAGCAGTTCCAGGATCTTCTTCAGGATCAGAAGATCCTTTCAGAGGAAGAAGCGATCGCACTGGCAGGAGGTTTGACGGAAGAGGTGAGGTAAGGATTATGTTTATCATTCTGTATTGTGTCGTTTTGGGAATCGTCGTGAAATTCTACGGCATGGAATTGATCCATGATGAGAAATCCGCGTTTATTTTTGTCGTCGGTGCGACGATCGGATTATATCTTTCCGTGGAGATAAACTCGATTCCCAAGAAGCTTCGCGCCAGAAAGCAGCTTGCCCATCTTACCGGAAGGGCGGAAGGCCGGATCACAAGCCATTACGAGGATACATATGAGACCAAGGATGAGGACGGAAACTGGCATAGGAATTCCCGTGGAACCGTCATTTACTATGAGTTCGATGTCGGAGGGAATACGTATACCGGACAGGGGTATGGTTCCTGGAAACGGGCAAACAGAGAACAGCAGACGATCTGCTATGATCCGGATCATCCGGAAGATAATCTTCCCTTGTATGATATTGACAGCAAAACGAAGACTCATTTTATCGGATTACTTTTGTACTTGGTCATATCGTTTGCGGTCTTCTTCGGACTCATCCTGTTTTTTGCCTGGATCATGGGAAACTGAGGCCGCAGGATTTAGGCATTAAGATCGATCCACATCGCGGGACGGACCGCGTTCATACTGACAAATACATTCCAGCCTCAGGAAGATCACTTTTCTGCTAAAAGTTTACTCCATTAATTCTTTAAACCTTAATGCATACTTGGACGCATTTAACAAATACAAATGAGCACAAGATATTCGTGACCCAAACTTGACCCAAAGCTTTTTTTGAAAGAGAAAAAGTGTGATAATACATATACATGCTTATGGATTTTGATATACATATTCACATAAATAAGTATGATACACGTATGACTCATTGAAAAAGAGCACGGTTTGGTAAGGAGAAATAACATGGGCCTGTTTAAGAGAAAACAAAAATCCACAGAGAAGAATACAAACAGCGAAGAGAGGGCAAAAGCGCCACAAATGCGAACTGTCGATAATAAAACGATCGAAATGCTTGTTCAGAGAGCGAGGATCGAAAACGATTGTTTTCCGGGAGCGTCCAGAGAAGAATACGCAAAGGGAATCGTTCAAAGTGTGATCGACGCAAACCGCTACGAAGACTGCCGGGCAAAACTGATTGAATACGGAAAACAGATGGATCTGGATGCCCAGATTTGTGTAGCATACAGAACGATTTACTTATTGAGACAGGAATTGGTATCCCGGAACTCCTCGAAAAGCATCCCGCTTATCGACTGGCTGGAAAAGGCCTGGGAGGGCGGAAGGAATAACTGGATCAAAATCGTCAGAGAAAACGATTATTGATCCCGGTTCAGTGAGGATCTTCTTTGCACGGAAAGGAAGAAAGTGGGCAGCATTCTTGACGATGCAGTAAGAGACATGGAGGATGAATGGGGTCTTGTCCTGATCTACCCGATGGACCGGCCTTATATCTATGTGTCCTATCAGCAGGCGACAGGCACAATTGAGTGGGAATAATTGAAAAGTCATTTTTCGCGGCGCGGGTCCTCCTCGCTGGGCTTGTGCGGAGGCGCCTCTAAAAATGCTTTTCAATTACTTGTGGGGGCGCGTCGAAAAAGATTCTCTCCTGCGTAAGCGGAAGCAACGTCGAAAAGACTTTACTCTTGCGTGGATTTAAACGAAAAAGAGAGTTCCTTCGGGAACTCTCTTTTGCTCTCATTCGGTAAAGAGGTAACTGTATCTTCTTTTCATTTCCATCACTACGTCGATCACTCTGCGCCTGATCTCTTTCGGATAGATACCGGCCTTTTCCACGATGGTCTCCACCTCGTTATATCCGAACGAGAAGTGAAGATTCTCTCCATACAGTTTCTCCGCGATCTCCAGCTGTTCTTCAAAGGAATCGCAGAACGTCTTTGGTTTCACTCTCGGGATCCATTCCAGCGGATCTCTCGTCAAAGGATACTCCATCCTTGTATCGGAAAGAAGGCCGGCTCCGTTATCAAAGATCGGCGATAAGCGAAAATCACCCACTCCATTCGTGAGCACGGCGATATTGTGTGTATGCCTGTCCTCGTTCAGAAACAGAGCATCCACAGTCAGCAGCTTACTCATATAGATACCGAAATCCTTAATTCCTGTCGTTCTTTCCACCTGTTCCACGAGGATCTTCAGACGTTCCACGTGATCCGGCGTGCCGTATATGATCTTGTTCAGGCCCACACCATATGTATCCTTAAACAGCCGCTCCAGCGTGATCAGATTCCAGCCGTCTGTGAAGTCCTTGCTTTTGCATGCGCGAAAAGCACTGTCGTTATATTCGATCTCTTCTAACTCATACTCCACATACTCGTCGGGACGAAGGTCGGAGAATGAAAGAAGTTCAGAGACCACATATTCAGCCAGGCCCTCGTATCCAAGGTAATCCGCCTTGTACCATATCTCCCCTTTACGGAACTTCAGCTGGTTTCCTTTCGAAGACTGCCTGTTAAATTCCTGCATATCCGAGTCCAAAAGACGGATCACTTTCATCACCTCTCTATTCTTATCCAGAACTTATCGTCAGCCATCCTGCCCTCTGTCTTCTCGATAATCAGGATCGGATCGTAAAACGAGATACCCAGGCGCTTCAATTCCAGTTTGAGTTTGTCACGGGTTTCCGGGAAACAACGTGATTTCAGGAATTCCTCATAGTCTTCAAAACCCGGTTCCGTGTTTTTGCCGAAGGCACGGAACAGCGGATCGTCGATGTAGTTTCTGATCCTCACGATCCTCTTTGGCTCATCCACGTCAATGACCGTGCAGACCATATCTTCATACATGTACCACAACCGTAATTTCAGCCGGGTTTTCGGGGTCTTCAGTTTTTCAGCAATTTCAGGGTGTCTACGGAGGATCTCAACCAGAGTCACGATCGGCCCTTTTATCGGCTCATCTTTGCTTTCCCAATTCTCGACAGTTCTTTTCGAAGCATTAGCAAAAACAGCAAACTCTTTCTGGGTCATACCCAAAAGCTGCCGTAATCTTCTCAGATCATCGCCGGTAATCGATTCGTTAATGACATATTCCTTGGCCATGGTTATTCCTCCTGCCTACATTAAACCACAAATTTTACGGTTAATCAATCAGATTTAACCACAATTTTTGTGGTCATCCTTATCAAAAAAGAGAGTCCTTCGGGAACTCTCTTTTCGTGTTCATGGCTAATTTTATTGCATAACGTGAAATATTTGTCTAGTTTGTTTCTAAATCAGCAGACAAAAACCCCAGAAGCTCTTCTTAAACCTCCGGGCTTTTTGCTTACAAACTGCAAAAAAGCAATCAGACAGACGTAGTATCGACAGCGATCCAGATCGCGGGGCGGACACCCTTATCCTCCATTTCGCAGGGGGAATGGTAAGGCTTCAGTTCATCACCCGGCTCCCATACAACGTTAGAAATGGTCGATCCCGAGATGCTGACGAAAGTGCCGGACGTACGGAGCCACCACGCGCAGGTAATCTTGCCTTTCACTTCCGGATATTCCGTGATCGTTTTCGTGGCACTCTGCTTATTCATCGTGATATTCAATGCGCCATGTGCTTCCGCATACGGTGTTGCAGGTGTCATCACCTCGAAGCAGTATTCTCCGAGCTGGTAAGTTTCATCCCAGTATATCATCTCGAAATACTTTCCGAGATCCGCATGTTCCAGCAGGAATACGTTATCCTTTGTGGTGAGATGACGGCCATACGCCGGCTCATCTGTTTCCAGCTCGACCTCGCAAATAGAGGCGCGCTCGCTGTCACTAAATGCCGCTTCGTAAAAATCTCCGTTCAGCCACGCTCGTACTTCGCTTTCTTCCCAGGAAGCATCCGAGTCACTGTCGTAATGCATGCCTTCGAGAATGTACTTGGAAAGAAGAAGTGCACGTCCGTCTTCTACCGTCAGGACGATCCACTCGATATCTTCCGCGCCGTTCGATGTGTCGTTGTCCTGTTCGAAGGATCCGAATGTGATCACGTCTTTGGCCTGCAAAGAAGGAAGTTTGACCGGTGTGGCCTCAGCGGGCTGCGCTGCCGTTGTTCCTTCTGTGCTTTCAGATGGAGCATCGGTACTCGAAGCCGTCACCGTTGATTCCGTACTTGAAGCGGTCACTGTCGATTCAGAACTCGAAGCAGTTGCCGTTGATTCCGTGGCTTGCGGATCGGATTCTCCCGACGCTTCTGACTCTGTTGATTCTGTTTCGGACTCTTCCGATGCTTCTACTTTTGACTCTGAATCTTTTGCGGATTCCTTCTTGCCGTTTGTGCAGGCTGTGTTGAACATGGACATGACCATGCAGGCTCCCAAAACGAGAGCAAGTTTGTTTCTCTTCATACTATTTCTCCTCTCTTTTGTCCCGACAGGAAGACAGATTATGTCCCTATCGTGATCGCAGCAATATTACCGCTTACTTCGCTCATCTTCAACCATACGGTAAGTTTTACATGCTCGACTTCTTTTCCATAGAAGTTGATCGAGACCGTTTTTTCGATCCTTACCTCGCCGTTGGTGTCCTCCTCGCCTTCGCTCATCTGAACCGCGAAATCCGTGCCGAACAGTGCCGTGAGCATATGATTTGCCTGATCCAGAAGTGCCTGACGGTCATCCCGGATATCGCCGTGCAGACGGGTCGAGCTGGTAATGAGCGAGAAAGAGGGACGTCCGTCTTCCGGTTCGCCGTTGACCAGGCGCAGATTGTACTTAAGGTGCAGATCGCTCGGCTCATACTTATAAAACTCAGCTGTGTAGAATTCACGGCCGTCCTCGCAGATGTACTGCTCGATCGTATATTCATTGGTCTCCAGGCCCGGCAGCAGGTTGTCGCCGAAATCCATGTTTGCATAGAACTGGTTTGCGAAATTTCTCACATCCATAAAGTCCTGGTTTCCGATATCGCCGCCGAAAACCGTATTCGGGAGGGCTCTGAATTCGGAGACCTTCGCCTGGTATCCGCCATCGTACGGATGAATGATCTTCTCTGTGTTTCTGACTTCCATCCGGAAAAGCACTTGCATCCCCAGTGATCCGAAATCCATTACCGTGCGGGTGAATACATACATCAGATTGTCTATTGTTACGGAAACACCCAGATGATTCGGGTCCTTCTCGTATTTATCCTCGTCCTGGTCTTTGGCAAAGAGTAGAACATCCCCGAGTTCTTCTCCGTATACTTCTTTGACGAGACGCTGGATGTTTTCCTGCGTACCGGCATCTTGCACATCCTCAACTACAAACTCAAGAGTCACTCTATTTTCATTTGTAAAAGAAGCCGTTTCGTAGTCGTACTGCACTCTAAACTGGCTTGCCGAAGCCAGTTCCGCGCACTTATTCTCGGTTGTCTTCGCAGCGAAAACACCGTCAGAATACTTGAAAGACCACTGATTGTCCTGGCCTTCATTCGCCGTACCGTTTTCTTTATAGTAGTCGAGCAGAGGTCCGAAAGACTTTACGAAATCATCTTCCTTAATCTTCTGAAGCATCTCCTCCTTCGGCGTGCAGATCGATGTGGTATACAGTGTGATCTCCTCACCATCTTTCGCCGTTGCCGTCACTACCTCTACATGGGGAAGAAGCGCGGAGAAATCGCCTTTGTCTGTAAACTCCCAGATCGCTTCTTTGCCGGATGATTCTTCTGATGACCCGGACGGATCCTTCTTCCCCTCTTTAGAAGAACCTTCTTTCGAAGAGGATTCCTTCGTTTTCCCCTTCACATCGGATTCCGCCACTGTGTCGCTGCCACCCTTCTTTTTGGTCTCCCCGTTGCCTTTACCCGAGCATGCTGTTACTGAAAGAATGGTCGCGACAGCAAGCATGATACTTAAAAACTTCTTCATAATAAAAACTCCTTCCATGTGTTTCGATAGTAAGACACATAAGGAAGGAGTTTTATTCGAAAGTTTTTGAAAAAATTTTCAGAAATTTACAAATCCCTGTATTCGTAGGTGTAATCCCACGCTGCTACCCCGTCTTTCAAGACTGTCTTTGCGCTGATTAGACGGCCTTGTTCATCGTATTCGTACGTGGTGGAATACTTGAGCTTTGACCCGTCGTATTTTTCCTCAAGCGTCATTTTCCCTTCGCTGTCATAGGTATACACATAGCGCTCTTTCCACGAGGCCTTGTTGTACTCCAGAAGTTTTCCGTCTTCGCTGTATACGCAGTAATCTTTGGACTGCCGCATTTCCTGATTCAACGTATCAAAGGAAGTGACCCGGGTTATATATGTGCCGTCGTCCTGATACTCATAATCGCAGAACCAGTATGTATACCCCTGTTTTACGGTGTATTCTGTTTCCTTGATCAGACGGCCCTGCAGATCGTACTCATAAATATAGTAGTGATCCGGTTCCCGTTCGAAATATCCGGTGTCAACACGTTCGATGCCATTGGCGCCATAAGAATACTCTTTAAATAACCCGTTATCATTCACCGAGACATCCCAAAGTTCCTCGCGGAGGATCCTTCCATCTGCGTCATAAACGTAGTAATGGGAATCAACGACAACACCATCTTCATTGAAGAGGCAATCCAGGACAAGAAGTCCGTCGGCATTGTAATACTGCTGATGGTCTTCCTTTTGGGTTCCCTCTTTTTCGTCATGATAGGTGCTCGTTCTCACATATCCGCCGGGAAGATCAAGCTGATCCGGAGTCATGCCCCGGACGTTGATGACTTTCTCCGATTCGGAGGGTTCAAACGCGGAGTCTTCCGTCGTCTCCGTGGTCACCTTCGTTGAGGATCTTTTCGGCGTTTTATCCTTCCTATTAATCAGGGCCTGGTATCCGAAATAGACGGCTCCACCGATAGCGCCTGCCGCTAAGATACCGATGATGATGTTGCGGACAACAATTGCCGCGGATGCCGCTCCTGCACCGGAAGCCGCTACAGCTCCGGCCGTTGCTTTCGAAGATGCGGTAGAAAGGTTCAGCAGCGAAGCCGGCATAGGTCGGAACGGTACTTGCTCGGCTTCTTTTTCGAAAAGCTTGGTTAAGAACGGGATGCCCATGGCAAACAGTTTATCCTTATTCTCTTTTTCATACTTTTCAACCTCCTTCTTGATCTTCTTTTTTGCGTAGTTCAATCGAGAAAGAACGGTTCCCTGAGGGATATGGAGAAGTTCGGCGATCTCTTTGATCGACATCTCATCGAAGTAGAAAAGAATGAGGGTCATCGCGGTATCTTCGGAAAGAGTGTTGTGGATAATGTCCATGATGATCTTTCTGGTCTCGGCCGACTCAACAAGGGAATCCGGAAGGAAATCCTCGCCGATATCTTCGGTCTCCTCAAGAATTTCATCGTCGATATTGATCGTTCTTTTTCTCGTCACGATGTTCAAACTCTTGTTCGCCGCAATCTTCTTGACCCATGCAACCGCTTTGGATTTGTCTTGCAGGGAATCATATTGCTCAAAAGCAGTGACGAATGTTTCCTGGACAACATCTTCGGCGTCCTCATTATTCTTAAGGATGGAAAAAGCCGTCCAGTACACCGCTTTATACGCTTCGTTATACAGTTTCTCGAGTTCTTGTTCTGACATTTTGTGCCTCCTTTATTTCCGCATCTGCCTATAAGACACATAACGAAGCGAAAATATTCGAAACATTTTTCGGCGAACCAAAAGAAGTATATAGCCAATGATTTTCTTCCGCAACTCGTTTATAGGCTATATAAAGATAAAAGGAGGCAACTATACTGAAAAACTACTCTCATCCAAAGAACAGCGGCACTAGGAAAGAGGCGAGAAGAATGATGACCGCGCCTCCCAGTCTGGAGGAGATCTGGGCAAACGGCATCAGCTTCATTCTCTTGGAAGCCATCAGAACCGCTACATCGCCGGTTCCACCCATGTTCGCCATACAAAGTCCGGCGGTGATCGCTGCTTCGATCGGATAGAATCCTACCAGTCTTCCGATCAGAGCGGATCCGAGCACGGCACCCAGGACCGTTACAAGTACAAGAACGATGTACTGGAGGTTAAATGCATCGATGATCTGTCCCATATCCGTATAAGCCATACCGATACCAAGCATCAGGGCCGCTGTCCAGTTCTTCGACACAAAGGAATACCAGATGGACGCACATTCTTCGTATTCTTCCGGTATAAGATTGACACACTTGGCAACAGCCACGCCAATGATCATCCAGGCATAGGGATGAATATCCAATCCCAGTTTCTTGATCAAGAACGCAACCAGGCAGCCAAATGCATAGAACGATGTAGAGATGATCACGCCTTTGGCATAGCTCTCTACACTTCTATCTTTTGGCTCCTTCTTCTCTTCTTTGAGATCCGGATCATCCGAGCGCATGAGCGCACCCTTACCCGTAAGAGAGGGAAAAGCATCGCCCAATCTGTTCAGAAGGCCACCGCAGACAATCGCGAAAGCATTTCCCAGCGCCACTGCCGGGACAAGCCGGCTGAGGATCGTTTCCGAAGGAATATTCAATGCACTTTCAAATACTTTGGCGATTGGGACCGCACCGGCTCCCATACCGCCGCCCATAATGGGCATGCCAATATAGGCTATCGATTCACCGGCACTCATCCCGAAGAAATACCCAACTCCGGCCACTCCCGCAAGGGCCAGGGCAACCGCACCAACGATACAGGGAAGATACCGGATGGCTGCCCGGATAAGAAGCTTACGGTTCATGCCGAGGATCGAACCCGTGATCAGAGCAGCAATATAGAAATCCAGAAACCCCGCGTCCTTCATGAAGGTGGAACAATTTTCTACTATGCCTGTCGGGACAAGTTTCCAGTAAACGATCGCTGCACCGACAAAGATACAGACAATAGCACCGCCTCCGAGAAAGGTCTTCACAAATGGAGTGATATTACCGGTTTGATTGAGAAGTTCACCGAACACCATAAGAAACAGGAAGGCGCCTACCATTCCGGTAGGAAATGCACCCAAAAGGCAGCCGATGATGATGATAAGCGAGATAATAATGAACCACTTCAGTTCAAATCCCGCGATACGGACCTTACGTAAACTAAACTCTTTACTCTTCTTACTCACAAACATCCCCCCAGACCTGATGTGTGAATACACGGCCGATACCTGATTTCATAATAATCTATATGGGAAGGATAATCTAGAGCAGAGTTTCTTCGGGAACTCTCTTTTTACTTTATTGGATCAGATCCTTGATGGCCTCACCTGCAATGATCACGACAGGCACGATTGAATGGGAATAATTAACGCTTCCCGAGAAGTCCTGAAAACAAGGGCCTGTCTGAACTACTTAAGTTCGGACGGGCCCTGTTTATGCTGTTCGGGAAAGTGATCATTTCTCTTTCTTTGACTTCTTAGGTTCTGTCAGTTCCTTTAAATAATTGCCCTCCCACGGAAACATGATCTTTTTCCGCATAAGACAATATCTGCAAAACGGTAACTGGTGATGCAGCTTCCGCAGAGCCTCGCAACCATCCTGCACCTGATAGATATTGATCCAGTCCTTTTCTGAAACCTCACGTTCTGTCTTCAGTCTTTTCCGGTTTTCATAATACAAAACCGGATTGTTGCACTGGCATATACTGCCATCATCGCTCAGATGATGACACACGACCAACGCACAGTGTTTATAGTTCTTCCGGCCATCCCCGGCTTCGCTGCCGATCTCGAACTGAAATTTCAGGATAGGTCGAGAGAACGAATACTGAACCCCACTTTCTTTCAGCCTCTGGCCGATCTTGTCGCTGATCTTCACCGTTGGCGGATAATTGGAAACCAGAACCCTCGCGTTGTTCTGCCGGATCGCTTCCAGCACCTCTTTTCTCACCTTTTTCGGAATCAGCAGTCCATTGGTCACGACGCTCAGGACTGCGTCCGGATACGCTTCCCGGGCCGCTGTCACAAAGTCTCCCAGGTTCGGATTCAGAAAGGGTTCCCCGCCCAGCAGCCGGATGACTTCCACATGGTCAAACAGTTCTTTCATCCGGGCAAGGTTCTTCCGGAAGCAGTCCAGGTTCCCGAATTCAGGTTCCCGGATCAGGTTGCTGTAATGGGAACATCCCTTACAATTCAGGTTGCAGTGATTGGCGACGTCATACTCCAGATAACCCAGCACTGGTTTTTCATATTTCATGATCCTGCCGGTCTCTGCATCGTACCAGAACAATCGGTCTCGGGAGCCCTGCTCCTCAACCCAGATCTGCACCGCTTCATGGATCCATCCGTCCCCGGTTCGTGCATAGCTGGCCAGCAGATAAAGAACATCCTGTCTCCTGTCGAAGCAACCGAACTGCAGTTTCCGCTGTGCCGCCAGAGCGAAATACTTCAGCGTGTGGGTGAAGCGCTGGCGTAGTGTCAGGCGTTCGGAAAGTTTCAGCCGCACAAAACGGCTCATCAGTCCGTTCATTTCTCCAGAAAGGCGGACCCGGAAGCCGTGCTGCTCCAGGGCGCGCTTGAGCTCTGCGTTCCGCCCTGCCTCATTCAGTTGCCAGCTGATGACGCAAACATCCTTCCTCCCGGTTTCCTCCAGCAGCCCGATATTTCCGATCCCGCTCATGGTATGGTTATCTCCTTTATCCATAGCATCGTCATGATGATTTTCTCTCTTGCTTCTGGAATTGCGACAAGGCCATGGTTATCACACATATTATCGTTTTCTTCCGATACAGTAAAATGTAATCAGCCCATCAAACTAGCTTATTATTTTAGTAGCTTATTATAATAGCGAAAACCGTGTATTGTCAATGAATGATCCCGATCCTCGTTCACGACTGGCACGATCGAGTGGGAATAATCGTCGCGAATACATTTTTTCGGCGCGGTACTTCGCGCTTCGCTTGTGCGTATTGAGCCGGAAAATGATACGCTCCTCACGAGAAGTCTTCGAAAAGACTTTTCTCCCGCGTGTAATCGAGTTTAAAAGAACAAAAAGAGAGCCACTGATAGTGGCTCTCTTTTTTTCAAAATGTTCCCAAGTATCATCGGGTTGATTACGGATCGCATCATTCCCAATAGATATAGCCGTCAATCGGGCGGTTATAAAGATCAGAATCGCCGTCGAGCTTCTGGTAGCGGGTGCCATCGTAGTCTTCCAAGAAAGAGGGCTCGGCACGATAGATCTTGCCTGTCTCGGTATCCACGATCCTCTCGTATCCCAGGATCGAATCGCTTGTTTTCTGCGAGTTGATATCGTACGTATTCTGGCGGCTCCAGTATGCTTCGGAGATCATATCCGCGATTTCTTCTCCGATCCGTATGGACTCTGCTACTGCGTTTTGGACCTGCTGCCACTGGCGGTTCCGCTCTTCAATAAACTCCTGCGTATAGTTCACCGTTCCGTAGCAATAGGTCAGGACCGGCTCCCATTCCGGAAACTCCTCTGCCTTTGCCGTCAGTTCGATCATCATGTGCACATATACACCTGTCACATCGCTCGCGAGGAAGAAGGTCTGAAGATTCGCCGTACATAGCATCTCCATCAGTGTACCGTCCGCCGCGTTGCATGTGCCCAGCATCAGATCTCCGCCATAAGGTCCCGTCCCCAGATTCTCAATTGGTGTGAAATCATAGAAGATCGATTCGGGGACCAGATAAGGTGCGTTTTCCTCGGTACCGAATGCCTGGAAGAACCCGGTCGTCGACAGATCTGAGTAGATAGGTGCGTATATACCGTAAAAACTCATGACAGACTGGCTGTACTCATCATAAGCGCCCTCGCTCAGCAGTTGCACGACGATGCGCCTGCACGGATTCTGCGGATCGTACACGATGAAATAATGCTGAATATAATCAGACGGTTCGAAGATTACTTTCCACCCTTGGGGAATCATCATGGTAAAGTCACCTGCCGGGCTCGTATACTGCTCGTACTGCACCGAAGCGGCCTCTGTCGGCACGATTCTCACGCTCTGTTCCACCGGTTTCTTGTCGTCATCATCCGGTTTGGTCGGATCATCGTCATCATTCGGTTTCGGATCATCGTCATCACTCGGCTCCGGATCATTGTCATCTTCGGTCTTGCGAGTTTTCTTCGTGTCCTTATTTTTGTCTTTCGATTTCTTCTTCGTACTGGAAGATCCTGAGCATGCTGCCAGAGATGAGATCACGATGCACAGCATCAGAATTGTTGCTACTATTTTGGAAAGAGTAGTCTTTCTCTTCATAATGAATCCCTCCCTATCTCGATTAATAGTTTCATGGTAGCAAACGGAATTTGGCAGGTTATGCCCAATTTGTTAAGTTATTATAAATATTCGAGATTGGTCGATTAGTCGACAGGCACGATTAAGTGGATAATTCCAAAACCTCTGGGGTTGTCTCAAAACGATGAGGCAACCCTCTTCTTTTCCTTCGAATAGTAAATGAATTTTCTGTCCCGACGAACTTCCGAACCCATATTTACGAATGACCTCTCTCATTTATGATCGTCGTCACTCGGTTATTCAGAATTTCCAGGACTGCGTCAAGGCTCTTCTGATCCAGGAAGTACGCAGGCATTTCTTCTCTGATTACGCTTAAGACCGCAGGATCTTCAGTTTCCAGTACCGATGCCGATTGAAGAACTTCTTTGTACGAATCGATGACACTCTCGTCCATCGCGATTCCGAAAGACATGGGAGAAATATTGTAGTTTTCAAGTGTCATTCTTGCCGTCGAATCAAATACACTCTTACTGACCGGATTGGTATGATCAAGGGCAACTACTTCCTGAACCTCATCGCTCAGGCAAGTCTTGATAAACTCCCAGGCACCATCAGCAACTGCAGATGGCGAATATGCCGAGATTCCGATGGAAGTGTCAACCGAAACAACCGGTCCGGATGCATCCTGTGACGGATATCCCACAAGTGTCTTCTTTCCGGACATATATGTATTTCGCTGCAAGAAGCCACCCAACCCGCCATAGCTCTCATTCCCGTCGAAATCATAGTTATATCCATAATGCTCAGGCACATTTTTTTTGACATATTCGCAAAGCTTTCTGAAGGACTCGTTGTCAAAGTTTACCGTGTTATCTTGGATGCACGTATCACTCATGTTGGAAAACAGCGTACAAAGAACGCCAAGTCTGGTATCTACCATCGGATCGTTACCACCACATTTCTCATTTACAAAATCAACATACTCTTCGTATGTAAAACCAACCTGGTCATCGCGCACATCATCTTTATTTACTAAAAGACCGGATACACTGAAACTTACAGGCATAAAGAGAAGTTTGCCATCGATCTTGGCCGCATCGATTACATTAGAAAAATAGTCATCGGTATTGATTCCCTTTTTTCCCTCGACATAGTTATTCAAATTGACAAGATGAGCTTCCGTGTGGATCTGACGGATATCTCCGGCATTCAGGATGATGTCCGGACCATCGCCCGCGAGCATATTTATCGCAAGAAGGTCATTAAGATCTGCAGCTGTTTTAAGATATATGTTTTCGGCTTCATCCTCGTCCGCGTCACCGTAATTGAGCGATTTTCTGATGTCATAGTTATATGTCAATCTTACAAAGTAATCTTCATTTGTATCGTTAAAGATCCTGATCGCTTCACAGATCGAATAAGGCACTTCAGCATTTCCGACAGCAGCTGCAGTAATGATCACTTTCCCTGCATGAGGATTCGTTTCGTTTCTTTCAAGGGTAACGATCGTAGGAACACTAGGCGGGTTCCTGTCACTAAACTGATTCATCAGATCTCCATGGCTGAGATCACCTGCCAAGATATACTTATCACCATTTACGGAACAAAGCGACAATCTATCCATGTCATCTCTGTTTAGATTACAGTTATCAAACGAGACGACATCTTCAAATTGCTTGGTTTCAAAATTGATACGCTTTATTCCGTCTTGGGCAGTAAAATAGGATTTTCCTTCAAATGATGATATATGCTTGTAAAAGGTAAGCGTATTCATCCAGGAATACTCTTCGTCTTTGTTTTGAATACTTCCGTTCTCAAGATTCAGAGAAAGAAATCTTACGCTTCCATACGAACAAATAAATACAATTTCCTTTTCCGAAACATTTAGACATCCGGTGATTATTCCGAGATCTGTATCAGGAAGAGCTGCAATCTTTCGTTGACCATTATTACAGATCACAAATTTGGCTGTATTTCCATCTTGGAATGCCGATACAAGATAATCGCCAACCATCAGTGTTTCTTCAGGAAAACAAAACGAAGTCTTTGCAATTTCTTTATCGGTATAAGGCAGTTTTTCAAATTCTCCGACAACGCCCGTTTCTATATCGAGGCTTGCCAAATAGTAAGAACGATTACCATCATCTCTTAAATCGCAATCCTCTCTGTATAAATAGACACTATCTCCATCTAAAAGGATTCTTCCAATATCTTGAGCATTGACGTCTGTCACAAAACTATAGAGATCAATAGAATTAACCAGTTTTCCGTTTGCGTCATAGTAGTCAAGATTATCAAATTCGTAGCCTACACGGCTTGTGTTTATATCAAAATCATCCGGCAATTTGTACTCTCCATATGTGCGTACAAGAATACCGTCATGGTAAGCACCGATAATGTCAGTTTCAATGTACTCGATTTCCTCATTTGTGGTGGTGTTTTGGATTTCAGAAATCGTAGCATCATACCAGGGAGAATCTTTGGAGATCTTCTGAACTCCAGCGACTCCGGCTTCATTCTTTTTCTTGCATCCCGCAAATATCGCAGCTTCCGACAGAATCAAAAGTCCTGATACGATCAATGCACCCGCCTTTTTCGTTATGTTACTGTTCATTTATTTATCCTCCATATATGCGACACCGTTGATCTCAACACCGCTGATGTTTTCCACATCAAAAGCAGTCCCGAATTTGAAGCTGAAGTTGCCACTTGAAATATTGCCGTTCAATTCAAGTGACAGCCCTTTTGCTTCTTCGAGAGCTATGCCATTGGTTATTGAGGATAATCCTGAAATATTAAGATCTGCGAAGAAATCATAGCGTTCGCCGTCAGTCGTAATGAAAACAAAGCTTTCGATCATATCTTCGGCAAATCTCTCATTCTGATAAAGATCCCAGTATTTATCCAGGGTATTCAGGCTGAATGGAGAAAGCGTCAGCTCGGTTCCGTCATCCGAACGAAGTGTCTTTGTCGGAACATTCGGTTCAGAAGGAAGGTCAAAGTAAATGCCCTCGTAATATGTGAAGTCCCTTAAATCGTTGAAATCGTTAACGATTCCGGTGTATTCGATTTCTTCGCAGAATACGATCCTTGTCGGTCTGGTGTCATCGATAATAGAAGCTCTCAGCGGACATCTGAATGAATATGTTACCTCGTTTTCAGTCCTTGCTTCCGAAGTCATGCAGTAAGACATGAAACTAACCCAGATCTCTTCACCATTATCAACGTAAGTGCGATATAAAGAGTAGGTCTCAAGGTGATCTTTCGCGTCTTCAGTTAACGCTGTCAGTGTATAAACACCCTCGACATAATTACCGTCGCACATCATAGCATCGACTGTTAAACGGATCTTCCCGTTCTCCACAGTAAAACCACTCATCGCCATGTTCTCTTCTATAGCACGAACGCCTTCTTCGGAATAGTAGACGCTTACTTTATCGCGATGAGTGAGTCTGGAGTATGCAATTACTCCGACAGGGATCATCAGAGCCACAGCAGCGGCAACGACGATCGCCGTTCTCAATCGTTTCCTGAGTGTGATATTTCGCTTTGCCTCGATCACTTTGTATTCGACAACATATTTCTCGTCGATCTTGCTTGTGATGTTCATATAATCCTGCTCGTTCATAAAGACCCGTCCTTTCTGTCAATGAATTCCCTGAGGTCTTCTCTCATGCGGTAAAGCATGGTCTTGACCTTGCTTTGTGAAAAGCCTGTCTTCTTGGCGATTTCGGAAATCGAATCACTGTACCAGTAGCGGCCTACGAATACCAGGCGCTTCTCGCGGGGAAGTGTACCGAGAAATTCGTTGATGTACTCTCCAAGATCATCACTTCTGTCAT
Organism: Clostridiales bacterium; assembly: GCA_017617995.1. Classification (GTDB taxonomy): domain Bacteria; phylum Bacillota; class Clostridia; order Saccharofermentanales; family Saccharofermentanaceae; genus Scatonaster. The sequence goes on along the minus strand of JAFZVE010000060.1, from coordinate 7,906 downwards.
CTGAGATGCTTCTTTGATCCGGAATGCACTCGCTCATTTCAGCAGTCAGTTCCACAAGCTGGACCGATCTTTTCTGTGCTGTATTTTTCTTGATCACATCGAGAGCGGAATTCCGGCAAAGCGCCGCAAGATACGCAAACAGATTTGCGGGACGCGTCGGCGGGATCGTCTGCCAGGCGCGCGCATACGCGTCGTTTACGCATTCTTCTGCGTCTCTGTTGTCGGAAAGAAAGCGGGATGCGAATCTCAAAAGCCGGCCATTATAACACTTAATGGTCTCACTGATCGCATCTTCATTCCTGTCAAAATACAGATTGACTATGGCTGTATCATCCATTCTCTTCATCACTTCCTGTTCTCTCTTTCCCTGTAAGTAGAATTCCACACCAAAATGGTTACACTTTTTACAGATATTTTCCCGGTGAACAAGAAATCGACGAAAGTCTGTATTATTGCGCGTTGGATTTAGTTGATATTCTTGATGAAGAATCTTGTTGCACGTCTCTATTTGATAATATCAAAAGAGACGAAAAAGTATAGTGGCAAAATAAAGAGATGGATGAGAGACAATGATTATTTACATTCAAACTAAATGAGCTTAAAGTAGAGAAGCAAGATGAATCATAGCAAGAAGGCGGAGGAAAACTGTATGAAGAAGTGCATCTCTTTTTTACTGGTCGCCACCATGCTTTTTTCTTGCGTCGCATGCAAGAAGGAACAGGTAACCGAACAAACATCAGAAAGCACTACTGCCACGACAACCGAGATCACTACCACCACTGAAGAGCCGACGCCAACAGGCACGGGTGTTTTAGCCGGGCTTAAGGAAGAATCCGGAAACTTCTTCATAAACGAAGATCCGAAATATAAGGAATTGGTCGATTTGGCGAAAATGAAATCTGAAATGTACGGGCTTGAGGGCGTGATCCTTATCGCAACAGATGACGAGATCATTTTGTTCGGCGGGCCGAAATCCGCCATGACGATCGAGAATAAACCTGTTGATCCGTATACGATATACGACATCGCTTCCTGCTCGAAAGCATTTACCGCTGTGGCCGTATTCCAACTGATCGAAGAAGGAAAGATCGCGCTTGATGATACGCTCGACAAGTATTTCCCGGATTATGAAGACGGAAAAAGGATCACGATCTATAACCTGCTGCACATGCAGTCCGGCATCAAAGACTACTTTAACGATCCTGAAGCTTTTTTTGCAAATGTCAACGTGGAAGACATGGATGCTTTTTTGTATAGATTCTTTCACGATGAAGTAAGTGATGAGGAACTCCTGCAGAATCTCTATGTTTCTGAACTCGACTTTGAGCCGGGAACAAAGCAGGCTTACAGCAATACGAATTATGATCTTCTTGCCCAAATCGTAGAGCAGGTATCCGGAGAAAAATTCTGTGACTATCTTAAGAAGAATGTTTTTGATATCTGTGGTCTCGAGCACACCACATCCATGGTCGCCGGGAACGAGACGAGTGTTCCGAAAAACTTTGATATGATGCTCGAATGGGGAATGGTCGACGAAACCGGACGATTCATGGCCGTCTGCCGGGAACGTGGAAGCGGCGGGATCCATACATGTGCTTACGATCTTCTTTCGTTTGACCGAGCTCTGTTCGGAGGAAAGCTCGTAAGCGACACATCTCTTTCCGAGATGAAGGATTTTGTCATGGGCTACGGATGCGGGCTCATCTCTTACGGAAAAAAAGCCGTCGGTCATTCCGGATTTAACGGAGCATATATTACGCAAAATGTCATCATCGACACTGAAGAATTCGGAAAGGTATATCTGATCGAAATGACGGCGAACCAGGAAAGCTCCTATGGCCTTGACTCGACGTTGGAAGCAGTCATCAATGAACTGACTAAATAATCGAAACGTATTATTGAAGCAGAGGGAGGAGTTTTCTATGAGTGATTATGCACATCCTGAAGAGGAGAAAAATGAGATGGCACTTCTGAAGATCGGAGAACTGGCAAGTCTTTCCGGGGTTTCTTCCAAGGCTCTGCGCCTCTATGAAAGCAAAGATATCATCAAACCGGTGAAGGTCGATCCGGAGACCGGTTACCGCTTCTACTCCGCAGAACAGTGCGAGATCGTGGAAGCACTGGTTGCGCTTCAGGATATGGGATTCTCTTTAAAAGAGATTAAGATGCTTCTTCAGGACCCAGCATCTAACGAAGAGCTGGAAGATCTTTTCACGCAGAAAAGAACTGCGCTTCAGGAAACGATCTGGAAGATACAGGGCCAGATCGAAGAGATGGATAAGCTGGAAGAAAGCCTCTGTGGTAAGAAGTCCACTCCTTCGATGGAGAAGGATAAGGGGGAAGACGCAATGGATGATGATTCTTCGCTTTCGAAACCTTTCCAAGAAATGAACGACGAGGAACGCGCCTGGTATCTGGCGAAATTGATCCGCGTGAATCCGAACAATGTACGCCAGATCCTAAGCGAAGTCATCTGGCTGTAACTCTGGGGTTCAGGTTTCTACGCGCCCCTTTTCAAACACTTCCAAAGTGCGCTCTGCGCCGGCCCGGTTATTCTTCATGTTGTTCACGGAGCGATTGATAACAAAGACACTTTGCATGACGCCCGCCCGATACTGGGTGATCTTCATGAGCGTGGCAAGGCTGTCGATGGCTTCGCCCATCATGGTGCCGCCCAATGCCAGAAGCAGCACATATCCTGATCCGCCGGAAAGGGTATTGAGAAATTTCGATCTTGCCATCGCGCGGTGCGCTTTCATGTTTTCCTTAAGCATACTAAGACTTGTGTCTTCGACTTTCTGAAGGACCAGATCCTTCCCGTCGAAGATCGAGATCGCTTGATGCGCCCGAAGGATCGGTTCCGCCCAGTTGGTGTATTCACCGAACTTCTCCTGGGCACGCTTTTTGAACTCAGGGATCCTTCTGACCACGACGATGCAGCTCAGAAGCATGAGGGGGACTGTGATCACAACAGATACGACGAGTAGTGGCAGGTTCATAAAAGCCAGGATGATGGACGACAGGATCAGATTTACCAGCGCGATGAATAAGTGCATGAACGTGACCGGCCCCATCATATAAGCATGCAGGCGGTCCACGTCGTAGTTCATCCGGTTGATCCATTCACCGCTTGAGAAGCACTGGATATCGGCATATTCCGAGGAAAGAATATGGGTGAAGAGCTTCTTCCGAAGCCTTGAAAGGAGAAGAAGATTCAGTTTCATGGAGATCGTTGCCCAGATCGTCATGTTATAGACGAAGAGGAGAAGCGAAAGGAGAAGGAAAAGCCAGAAGGTCGGAAGAAGTTGCTCTTTATTTCCCTGCTCCATCAGCCGGATAAAACGGTAAATAAGATTGGCGGATAGTACAGTGCTGAGAAAATCAAAGGGCGCACGAAGCAGAAGCGATACAATAAACAGTCGAAGCACGCCAAGTTCACGCAGAAGCTGACACAGCTTTCTAAACATAGAGCTTCCCTCCTTCCATACGAAGGATCCGGTCGTAGTCCTTTAAGTACTCGACCTGATGCGTGACATGTACGATGGTTATGTTCTGTCCCTCGGTGCAGGCTTCTAAAGAAGCCATAACGGATGCGGCCGTAAACGCATCCAGAGATGCCGTGGGCTCATCCAGGAGAAGAAGTGGTGCATCTTTACACATGGCCCTGGCAATGGCAAGACGCTGCGCCTGACCGCCCGAAAGCTCGTCTGCCCGGTCACCCAGATAGGTATTGATCCCCTCAGGCAGGGAATCGACCCAATCAAGCAAATTGACCTGCTCCAGTACTTTTCGCACGGAATCTTCACTGTAGTCATGCCCCAGCGTGATATTCTCGTAGATCGTCATGGGAAGGAGCATAGCTGACTGCATGACGATGGAGACGTGCTTTCGGATGTCGGATGGGGTGGAATCTCCAAGAATATTGATCGTGCCGGAAGAAGGTGGAAGAAGACCTGCCAGGATCTTAAGAAATGTGCTCTTTCCGCATCCGCTTTCTCCCACGATACCGATACGCTCGCCGCTTCGAATCGTCAGGGAAATATCCTGAAGGATAGGCTTGCTGTCATAGGAAAAAGAGATATTGGAAAGATCGGCTATGATCTGCTTTTTATCGTTACACATACTATATGTCCCCCTCTTAGATGATATCGATCCGGTTCAGGTTCGATGTGAAAGTCCTGAAGTGCGCGAGAAACGTCGGAGTGTTCATGAGAAATCCGGTTACATTATTTTGTAGGTTCAGGAAAACGATGAATGTACCGAGTGTGATCGTTCCGGATATGACCATGTATCCTCCTGCCAGGAAAAGGCAGAGTAAAGGGAGTTGGGAGAGAAGACCGGAAATAGAATTCAGGATCGCATGAAGCTGGTCATCCTTCTTAAAAGATTTCTCCCATGCTTTCGTATCCTCATCGTATTTTTCTGATAGAAAAGCACCTGCATCGAAAATAGAGATGACGGGGTGATTCAGAACAGCGCTGAAAGCGGTGCGGTTCATGCGGCGTTTCGCGGCAAGAGTGTCCTTCGTGATCCTGGCAAGTTTAGACCCTGAAAAAGCAACGTATATCATGAGCAGAAGAGTCGGGATCAGAAATGCCAGGGAAAGAAGGACATTTTCAATAAAGAGAAAGACCAGTACCAGAATACAGGTGATGACCATGCTGATATTGAAGAAGAAGGAATTGCTGAGAAAATCAGAAGAAAGAGTCAGCTCACCCTGTACCGTGGACATGGCCTGATCGGCTGACATCGTCGCTCCCTTGGGGCTTTCCAGGAGAAAACGCATATATCCCATACGAAGCGTATGGGCCGATTTCTCAGCGGTATAGTTTCCTACCATATGATCGAGATAATTCAGGCTGGCCAAAGTCAGGATCAGAAGCAGAAGGAGAATGACAAGTCCCGGTACGATCCCGCTGCCATCCACGATCCTGTTGACCAGAACACCGACAAAATGGGCATAGACAAGCTGGGAAACATTTGTCAGTAACGAGACAAATAAAGCGAATATGACCCAGAGCCGGTTTGCCTTAAGGATCTTTCCGAGAACGTGCATGCCATGACCTCCGTGACAATTTCTGTCTTAAGCGTAAACCTTGTCCCAGGGTCAAAGTCAAGAGGAATGAAGTTTTTACCGACCGACACGATCAAGTAGGAGAAAGATCGGGGCACCGCTACCGGACAGGAGAGCATCCTCGGATTATTTACTTTGCCTCGCTGACATACTTATCTACGCGGTCATTGATGAAGCGGATCACGTCATCTATTGACTTATCGCCCGCATAGAACGCCGCCAGTTCTTCATTGATGATGTTTTTGATTTCTATATCATCCATGTAGTACACAGAGAGCGTCGAGAGCATATCGTAGAACTTCTGCTGCATGGTATCCGTGGCTTCTTTATACCCCATGGTCTTAAGCTGGCTCTTATCAAAAAGCCCGTATGCCATCTCATTCTCGTAGATCTCGTTATAGTACTTCGCAATCAGAGGAATCTCTTTTTTCATGACCTCTTTGTTGCTGCAGATCGAGCTGACTGACAATTCCTCTCCAGAGATAAACTTGCCGCTGAGCAAGTAATTGATGAACTTTATACACCCCTCCTGCTGATCGGATTTTGCGGTCACGGAGATACTCTCCTGAGCTTTGAATCTCGGTCCCTGTCCCGTTACCGACGGGGTACCGATTACCACGCAGGCATCCTGCTCTCCGGAACAATTCAGGACGTAGTCGACGAAATTCGTCATGATCACATATCTTCCATCCGGTCTCGGGCGCAATTCTTCTTCTGCAAATGGGATATACTCATCCGGATCTCTTCTATTCTCCGAGAAATTCGCTCGGGCATATTCCGCCGCTTCCCGGAACTGTTCCGAGTCAAAATCCACTTTTTCGCCTTCCACGGCAGACTTAATGTCGATACAGGACATCAGGAAAACATCCCGATAGTTATACTTGGATTCAGGGTAGTCATACGGCTGGGCGCCGGAAAGTGTATCCGTAACATAGTTTCCGTATTCTTCAAAAGTCATGCCGATTTTGTCTTTTCCGACATCGTCTTCTTTCACGATCAGACCTTCGACCTCGAGTGTTACCGGAATAAAGTACAGTTTCCCATCCACCTTACTGGCCTCGAGAATATTCTCGAAGAGCGCCTGCTTTACACTTTCATCGAGAGAAGCTCCAAGGTCCAGCAGGGTCTTGTCATTCATGGCTTCCTTCTTATCCATGTTCACAACGATATCCGGACAATCTGAACTTCCGAGTTCTCTTACCAGAGTGTAGGCGCGTTCGATCTGCGGATCCAGGAGCGGGAAACCTCTTCCTGCCTTGATGCCCTCGTTATATTTGCTCCAGATCTGGATATGGTATTCGGGATCCGTTTCGTTGAAAGAAACGATCGCCTGAGACAGATAGTCCGAGAACGTTCCATCCAGAGGCGCACTGATCTCGATGATCTTCTTCCCCGCGTGCGGGTTAGTCTGCGCTTTTGATAATATCAGGATCGTACAGTTTGCCGACATCATGTCCGCTGTCGCGAATCCGTCACCTCCGTTGAAGTAGAGGACGATCTTTTCTTCCGAGTACTGAATAATGCGGATATCGTTATTCTTGTCGGGATTAAAGTCATAAAAGTACGGAGAATACCACGTATTGTCCAGAACTTTTTCCTCGGTATTCGATTCCACATTATACTTGAAAATATTTCCGAGTGTATCTACGCGAAGAAGGTCTCCCTGTCCCGTGCACTGATAATCGGTAAGACTGTCCTGATTGTCGCCTCCGGTGACCCACGAAGTCTTGTTCGTGAATTGTCCGGAAGAAAGATCCAGCTCACAGGTATATTTTTCTCCTGTCATTATCTCCAGATTGGCGTAGACCTTTTTCGTCTTCTCGTTATAGGAAAAAGCATCAAAACTGCCGATTCCCGATAATGTCGTCATATCCATCTCGCAGAGCAGGTCCATACCCTCGTAAAAGTACAGAAGTGTATCCCCTGTTTCCATGTTCATACTCTGCACAGCGATATAATTGCCGACACGGGTTGCAGTGGTAACTATATTGATCATCTTCCCGTTTTTGTCCTGCACCGGGGTGATATCGGAAGCTACACCTGTTTCCAGGTCTACATTGACAAAGTACGTCTCAAATCCTCCATTAAAGACGCCCACCAAGGCGATTCCCTTTTTGCCATCTTCAGCAGGGATCAGGCAATAGATGTCCTGCACTCGCATATCTTCGTCGGAAAGTTTTATCTCCAGTGCTTTTTCCTTCGTCCCATCTTCTCCATATACATCCAGTTTTACTCTTTCCTCGGATGTCACAAGATCGTATGTCGAGTAAGTACTGTAAATCTTTCCGTCGATGTATTCCGGAGATGAATTGATCATCAGCATGTCCGTGTCCGCCTTTTCCATCGAGAGCTTGAAACGGACAGAATCGTACCAGGGGGCATCTTTTCCCACCGAGATATTGTTTTCTGTTTTGGATGTTTTCTTGCAGGAAGACATCATGCCCGAAGCGAGCAAAAGACTGAGTGCGATAGAAATAACACGTACTGAATTCCTCATATGTCACCTCATATGTCTATTCATCGCGCATCTTTCTGACTATACAAACACAATTAATCGGCAACCCCTATCCACCAACTTAAGTTTAGCTTCTATTCGGCACAAAAAGTGACTTTCCTGTCATTTTTCTCCTCTTTTTCGCCTCTTATTCGTTGAACAAACAGCATCAAGGAACAAGTTATTTGTATAACACTTGGCTATTTTCAACTTGGTAGTTGAGATTTATAAATCACCGATAAGCATAGGACCTATCGGAGCTTTAATGGCATTAGCCTGATGCCTCTACCTGATCTAATTCAGGCTACTTGTAGTTTGGAGATCTGTTCTCCTTCCTT
>JAFZVE010000059.1 GCA_017617995.1 Clostridiales bacterium | reverse complement strand
CTCGTAGTCAACAGCTTTACTGACCGCACGGAAAGACGAAAGATTCTTCATTTCCGTTCTCGTTCCGAGTGTCTCCTGCCCGATCTTCCGGACAGAAAGATTTACATCGACGCGCATCGATCCTTCCTGCATCTTGCAGTCGGATACGCCTAGAAACTGCAGCATTGTCTTGAGTTTCTGAAGGAAGCTTACGACCTCTTCCGCACTTCGGAAATCCGGTTCCGTCACGATCTCGATCAGCGGTACGCCACAGCGGGAAAAATCGATATACGTACCCGTATCGTCATGGATCAGTTTTCCCGCATCGTCTTCCATATGCAGCTCATGAATACGGATCTTCTTTTCAGGATCATCGATCTCCAGATATCCGTTTCTCGCACAGGGTGCGTAAAGCTGCGAGATCTGATAGCCCTTCGGCAGGTCCGGATAGAAATAGTTCTTCCGGTCAAAACGCATCTGTTTCGTGATCTCAGCGTGAAGGGCCAGTCCTGTCATGACCGCATATTCAGGGACTTTTTTATTGAGTCTCGGAAGTGCGCCTGGAAGGCCCGCACAAACTTCGCAGATATGGGTATTCGGCGCCGCACCGAAAGTGGTCGGACACGAGCAGAAGATCTTCGATTCTGTCTTCAGTTCGACGTGAACTTCAAGGCCCACGATGGTCTCAAATTCTTCCATCTGACGACGCCCCCTTTCCCGCGATCTCCGTCTCCGAATAATATTCTCTTTCGAGGACTCTTGCCGCGCCCAGGATCTCCTGTTCGCCGAAGCGGTCAGCCATCAGCTGCACACCGATCGGCATTCCCGAACGGCTTTGTCCGCAAGGAACTGAAATCGCCGGGATCCCGGCCAGACTTGCAGGGACCGTGCATAGGTCGGAAAGATAGGAAGCAAGCGGATCCGCCGCCGCTTTTCCCTTATGAGGCGCGGTCGTCGCGGACACCGGACTCAGAAGCAGATCGTATTTCGAAAATGCATGCGAAAACTCGCGCCGCATCATCTCCCGTGCCCGTTCGGCCTGACGGAAACAATCCTCAAAATGCTCACTGCTCAGTACATAGTTTCCCAGAAGGATCCTTCGTTTGACTTCCAGGCCGAAGCCCTCGCTGCGCGTCTTCGTATAGAGTTCATCCGGATTCCTGCAGCCTTCAGCGCGAAACCCATACCGCACGCCATCGTAACGTGCCAGGTTGGAAGAGGCTTCCGCGGACGATAAGACATAATAGATGGCTACTGCGTGATCGAGAAGGGACATATCCACCATCTCCACGACCGCGCCGGATCTTTCGTAAAAATCCATCACACTACGGACCGCCTGCGAGATTTCTTCGTCCACGTCTTTGCTTTCCAGAAGCTCGCGAAGCACGCCGATCCGCTTTCCTTTAACAGAGTATTGCTCGATCTGATCGAGGCTTACATCATCCGAAGGAACTGAAGTCTGGTCTTTCGGATCCTGCCCATGCATGACGTTGAATAATAACGCGGAATCCTTTACGCTTCGTGTGATCGGCCCTGCGATATCCATCGACGAGGCAAAAGCAACGAGGCCATG
>JAFZVE010000058.1 GCA_017617995.1 Clostridiales bacterium | reverse complement strand
TCAAGGATATGAACGCTCTTGATAAGTTCGACGAAGCTCTCGCAGAGATCCCGGCAGTTCGTAAGGACATGGGTTATCCGCCGCTCGTTACACCTCTTTCCCAGATGGTTGGTAACCAGGCTGTTCAGAACGTTCTCCTCGGTGAGCGTTACAAGAACATCTCCAAGGAGATCAAGGCTTATCTCCGTGGTGAATACGGTAGAGCACCGGGCGAAGTCAGCCAGGAACTCATCGACAGATGCTGGAAGCCGGAAGAGATCGTTAAGGGCAGATTTGCAGATACCCTTGAGCCGGCTTTCGAGAAGACCAAGGCAGAACTCGGCAAGCGTGCACGTTCTGACGAGGATGTCCTCTCCTACATCGCTTTCCCGCAGGTAGCTGAGAAGTATTTCGATTACCGTGAAGAGCAGGAGAGCAACACCGTGAACTACACGATCGAGAAGAAGGAGGATTGATCTTCATGAATCCTATGTTATTCAAACTTGCATCGGATGTAGAAAAGGTCGTCGAAACTGCCGCAGATAAAAAGGGTGATGAAGTATATAGCATCGTTGATGCCTTAGGAGTAGCTCTCTTTACATGGGCGATCGTATTTGCGGTCCTCTTCATTATCTTTGTTATCATCCGTCTTTTTGGTGCGATCGTAGGTTCTGCCACTAAGGCAAAAGAACCTGCTCCGGCAGCTCCCGCTGCTGCTACACCTGCTGCTGTGGAAGATCCGGGTGAGGAATTCTCTTCCGGTTCCCTGAAGCTGAAGGGCTGTGATGAGAAGACCGCTGCCATGATCATGGCGATCGTCAGCGACAACACCGGAATCCCGCTCAATGAACTTATTTTCAAGTCCATTACGCTGGTGGAAGAAAAGTAAAGGAGAGACGCCAAAATGATTTATAACGTAACAATTAACGATAAAGTTTATGAAGTAGAAGTTGAGAAGGGCAAGGCTAACCTTCTGAGAACAACTGAGGTAGTTGCAGCACCGGCTTCAGCACCGGCGGCTCCTGCTGCTGCACCTGCAGCTGCTCCGGCACCGGCGGCAGCTCCGGCTGGTCCGGTTACCGGTACTCCGGTTCCGTCTCCGCTCCCGGGCACGATCCTGAAGGTTGCCGTTTCTGCCGGTCAGGCTGTTAAGGAAGGCGACCTGCTGCTCGTTCTCGAAGCTATGAAGATGGAAAATGAGATCTATGCTCCGTGCGCAGGTACGGTAGGACAGGTCCTCACATCCAAGGGCGCGACGGTTGCCACAGGCGACGTCCTCGTAACTATTTCTTAAGTTAGGGGGTCGCAAACCGTGTTTATTGATGCATTAAAAAATATATGGGAGACGAGCGGCATCTACGCGATCACCTGGCAGCAGGGCGTTATGCTTCTGATCGCCGGTGTGCTGATCTACATGGCGATCGGCAAGAAGTGCGAACCGCTCCTTCTGCTCCCGATTGCTTTTGGTATGTTACTGAGTAACCTTCCGATCGCAGGTCTCTACCATTCCGAGATCTTCGCAGAAGGACATGTCCACTGGGATCTTCTCGGAGGCGGATCTACGGAAGTTGCTCCAGGTCTTCTCGATTACATCTACTTAGGTGTTAAGCTCGGTATCTTCCCGTGCCTGATCTTCATGGCTGTTGGTGCGATGACCGACTTCGGACCGCTGATCTCCAGACCTTCGTCCCTGTTCATGGGCGCGGGCGCACAGTTCGGTATTTCCTTCGCATTCGTCATGGCTTCTTTCTTCGGCTTTACTGCCGCAGAGGCTTCTTCCATCGCCATCATCGGCGGTGCTGACGGCCCGACAGCGATCTACCTGACATCGAAGCTCGCTCCGCATCTTCTCTCTGCGATCGCGATCGCGGCGTACTCGTATATGGCTCTGATCCCGATCATCCAGCCGCCGATCATGAAGGGAATGACAGCATTTAATAAGAAGTCCAGAAAGATCAAGATGAAGCAGGCTCGTCCGGTATCCAAGGTCGAGAAGGTCTGCTTCCCGATCATCGTTACTATCGTCTGCACATTGATCCTGCCTTCCGTCGGACCGCTCCTCGGTATGCTCATGCTGGGTAACCTCTTTAAGGAGTCCGGCGTAACGGAGAGACTTTCCGATACTGCACAGAATGCTCTCTGCAATATCGTTACGATCTTCCTCGGTGTTACCGTTGGTGCTACAGCGATGGGTGAGAACTTCCTGGCGCTGGATACGATCAAGATCATCGTTCTGGGTCTCATCGCATTTGCATTCTCCACATTCGGTGGTCTCCTGATCGGAAACATCATGTGCTTCCTTACGAAGGGCAAGATCAACCCGCTCATCGGTTCGGCCGGTGTTTCCGCGGTTCCGATGGCTGCCCGTGTAAGTAACGTCGAAGGCCAGAAGTATGATCCCAGCAACTTCCTTCTCATGCACGCCATGGGTCCGAATGTTGCAGGCGTTATCGGATCGGCTGTAGCAGCAGGTACACTTCTTGCACTCTTCGGCTGATCACAGTCACTGAAATAAGAAACCTATTCAAAAGAACTGTTCCTTCGGGGGCAGTTCTTTTTTTGTCACGTGACGGGATTGTCACGCACCCCTAAAGAGTAGTTGATATGATGAAGTCAGGAAGTGTCATTGGGGAAGTCGTGGGCACGAAACGGGAGTGTTGCGGTATGGCAGACGTACACTTGTTGGGTAAATGTGAGAAGGTCTTTTTAAAGAAAGCGGCGTCAGGATTACTGGCGGGAACGCTCCTTTTGTCTTTGCCGCTTACTATCTCGGGATGTAAGAAAAAATCGTCCGATGAAAACAGATATCGTTCCGGAAGAGTCATACAGGAGTCAGATCCGTATTTCTATTCAGAGACAAACAAGATCCAGATCCCTTTGGATGAAGGACGAGACGTGGCAGCATTATTGTTCTGGAACTGTATTTTTACCGGAGAGCTCGCCGTAGTTGAATATGTAGTTTCCTATAATGTTCCGATAGAACTGCAAAAACAGACCGTGTATACGGATGACGGTGGAGAACGGTACGCATATGATCCGGCCGATTATTCCTTCCATGAAACGGCACTGTTTAATGCGGAAGGAAAACGGATCAAGTATCTCGATGGCGGGGTGCTCTTTGCATCCATGGCGCAGGATAAGGACGGCAAGATCTATTTGCTTGAGCGTACGGATATATGGTTTGAAGATGGAGGTATGACTTCGCCGAAAGATGCTAAGCTTGGATTCCGGATCGAAGAACTCGACTCTTCCGGAAATCCGATCGGGATCATACCTGTTGATGGAGGCAGCGAGTCCCCGTTTTTTGACGATATACATGTTTTGGAGGATGGGACCTTTCTTCTAAACGACGATACCGATATATATATGGTTGACCGGGAGGGGAAAATCACCGGAAAGATCTCCGACGGAGAGCGGCGGCTCGAGGGGGATCTGGTACTCCAGGACGGGAAGTACTATGTGATGTCCCAAAAGACTGAATTCGGAACGGAAGACCTCATCCAGTTTAAAGAAGTGGACCTGGCGACCGGGCATCTGGGTCCCGGTATAAATGCAGATGCACTGATGGCATATGAGAGTATCCGGCCGACGAGAGACGGCGTATTTATCAATACATCGAGCGGGTGTCTGCGATACGACATCGTGAAAGGAACCATCGAAGAAGTCTTCAACTGGAACGATACCGATGTGGACCGCTCTTTGCTGGTCAGTGGATTTTCGGAAGAAACCGAGATCATCCCGAAAAATGAGAATGAATTCAGTGTTGTCGGATATGGATCGAGAGAACTGTATGGATCTGCAGTCCCGCATCTGATCCGTCTTACCCGGGCAGAGAAGAATCCGCATGCGGGAAAGAAAATGCTCGTGATCGGCGGAGAGCATATTTTCAAATATCCGGATCTGCTTTCTTTCGCCAGCCGCTACTCCGCAAATCCGGACAGCCAGGCGCGCATCGTCTTTGCAGACTATACAGAAGGATTAAGACCCGAGGAGAGCCTGATCTCGCTGGAGCAGGCCATCTATCTGGATTCACTTACAGGAAAAGGACCGGACATTCTTGTCAATATGTCTGATTCGATCGCCTTCCGGAATAACTCGGTCATGGAGGACCTGAATCCGTATCTGGACGGCGGGAAAGGGATCGACAGAAGTGAGTACTTCGACAATATTTTCCGTGCTTGCGAAACGGAAGGGAAACTCTATCACATCCCGCTGAAGTATGAACTATCAGGAATCGGGGTCAATGCGGATCAGATCTCCTGTTCTGTCGGATGGACATATGAGGAATTTGAAGAAGCGTTCCGGCATGTTCCGGATCAGGTCAGTTTTCTGGAAGCGATCCCCTGCATGGAACTTCTACAGCTCTTCCTGAAATCCTCGCTCCCGCAGTTTGTCGATTATCAGAATAAAAAGGTCGATTTTACAAATGAGGATATGAAGCGGATCCTCACCATGGCCAAGACTTACGGGATGGAACAGATCCCGAGTGATGAAGGGTATGGATATTTCGAGAAGGACTACGGCCTCCATAAGTCAAGCTTTTCGGATGAGGAATTTGATCTTACTTCTCTTAAATTCATGGAGGGAAGTCTTCTTGCCCGGCGGAGCTCGATCCGCACAGTATATGACTATAGTACCTTTAAGGGGAGAAGTCCGGGTAATATCACGTTCCTCGGATATCCGGGAAGAGAGGCGACCGGGATGATCGTGCACCCGACGCTGTCGATGGGTATCGTTTCTTCGAGTACGATCAAGGAACAGGCGTGGGATTTTATCTCCGCGTTTTTGAAAGATGAACCGACGAATGTCATTCCTTTCGAGGCATTATCGGTGAAGAGGGATACGTTCGAAAAAGACAGCCAAACGATCATGAAGAGCAGAAATGATTACTTTGAGTATGTATACTGGAACGACCCGAGACAGGCGGAATATGTAGATTACCGTGTGTCAGAAGAGGATATTGACGAAGTCAGAAAACTGATCGAGAATGTCACGATCTCCAGCAGCGGAGACCCGGCACTATTTTCGATCATACAGGAAGAAGCGGCAGCGTATTTCGCGGGGGACCGGAGCCTTGAAGATGTGCTGAGTACGATCCAGAACCGCGCTACTACGATCGTAAATGAGAAGTGAAGAGGTGAGAAGAATGAAGACATCGGGAAAAACAAACATATCGGGAAGAATGAACGGCAGTAGTCCTGTAAAAGACCTGTGGTCGGCCCTTCCGATCAAGAGATTCACTGCCGGCATACTGATCGCAGCGATGATTCTGTCGGTCGCAGGATGTAAGAAGAAGGGAAATGGCGATACGCACACGACAAAACTGAAGTATGCATCCGGACAGGAGATCAAGGAGACGGATCCCTACTTCAAGTTAGAGATGGCGAAGCTTGACGTCCCGATCGATCCGGAAAAAGAACTGGAAAGCACGTACGTACAGGACTGTAAGTTCTGTAACGGTCTGGTGATCGCATCATACTACGTGAATTACAAAATACCGGACGACATCTCCCTGGAAAATCTTTCGGCCTCTGACTTTGATAAGTATTACACGAATGCGACGGGACTTTTCAGTATAGATGGAAAGCTTATAAAGGATATCTCTGCCGGCGGCAACGAAGTGCTCGATGCGGCCATGGATAAGGACGGCAATATAGCCCTGCTGTGCTCGTTTATGGATACGAATTCCTTTAACACGATGGTGCAGATCCAGTTGCTCGATCCGGAAGGCAATCTCCTGAAGACTCTGTATCCGAATGACCTGCCGTTCTCGGCAGAATATGGTCTTGACGGCACGATCCAGATCCTTTCGGACGGCAGATTCGCGATCTCCGGAGGAAACAGTCTGGCCGTCTACGATAATACCGGAAAGAAGTGCTACACGATCAGTGAACCCGGAAGATCGATCGGAAAAGCGATCTTCTCCCAGAACGGGAAATACTATGTAACCTCGGGAATCTATGACTTCACGTCCGGAAGCGAGATCCAGATCAAAGAAGTCGATATACAGACCGGCACTCTCGGAAGAAGCATCGACGCCGATTATCTCGATTACTTCAATGATTTTCAAGAGACAGAGCAGGGACTCTTTGTCAACTCGCCATACGGCTGCTATAAGATCGATATCGAAAAAGGTGAACTCACGCAGGTCTTTGAATGGAACGAGACAGATATCAACCGTCAGCATCTGTGGAGTACCACGATCATCCCGAAAAACGAAGACGAACTTTATGCCACGGGAATCGATTTTGGAAATGAAGGTACTGCAGAAACGATTCTTATGCATCTGACACGTCAAGAAAAGAATCCGCATGCCGGTAAGAAGATCATCGTGGCTGCCGGACTTTACCCGGAGATGAACGAAGACCTCATGGGCTTCATCTATGACTATAACCGGGATCCGGATAACAAATGCCGCGTGGTCATCCTGGACTATACGGAACAGATGGTGCTTAGCGGGGAAACTGACGATATCTCTAAGAGGATCTACCTGGATATCCTCTCCGGAGACGGGCCGGATATTCTTCTAAATATGGCCACGGCGTCCGCGTTCCAGACTGAAGATGTCATGGTGGATATGAATCAGTATTTCGACGGCGAGGACGGGATCTCGCGCGACCAGTATTTCGATAATATTTTCCGTGCGCAGGAAAAGAACGGGAAACTGTATCACGTGCCGATCCGTGTCTCTTTTACCGGTATCGAAGTGAATACGAACCTTATCTCCAATACCATCGGATGGACGTTCGATGAATTTGAAGCAGCCGGAGAGTCGGTACCCGCCGATGTTAGTTTCATCGAGGGAAAAGAGTACAACGATTTCCTCTCCATGCTTCTGGAATCCACGATCTCGGAGTTCGTGGACTATAAGGCTAAGACCGTGGACTTTGAAAACGACAAGATGAAGAGGATCCTCCAGCTGGCCGGAAAATACGGTGTCAGAGAGGTCCCGGAAGATGAAGGGATGGACTTTGAGTATGTTGGAAACGGCACGTATATGGGCGGCGAGGACCGCACTTCGGTGAAGTTCCAGTCGGACTGTCTTGCGGCAAGAATCGGAGATGTCAGTAGCCTTCGTGAATATGCCATCGAACGGGATGCGATGAATGGACATATCGCTTTTCTGGGGATGCCTTCTTCAAACGGTGGCGGCATGCAGGCCGACGTATATCTGTCTGTCGGTATCGTAGCGAGCAGCAAGTATAAAGATCTCGCCTGGGACGTGATCCGGAACTACCTGGCATACTCGGCGGATTACGTCCCTGAATCAGGTTTCTCTGTGAACAGAGAGACGTTCGATAGAGAGATGCATCATCTTATGGAGCGGATCAATAAAGAATACGATGAGATCGCTGAAAGCGGCGGGGATATGTCTATGTATAAGGGTATGTTTGCCGCGGCGACAGAAGAAGACATCGCGACGATCCGTGAACTGGTCGAGAATGCAGACTCCGTGACCTGCAGCGATGACGTGATCATCGACGTTATCACAGAGGAAGCCGCAGGCTATTTCGCAGGTGACCGCACAGCGGAAGAGGTTCTGAAGAATATCCAGAACCGTACCGCCACCGTGTTAAAAGAACTGTAACCGGAGATTTAGAGCGTAATCGAAACCGTGAGTTTTTTCTCTGCATGAGAGGCCGCAGCGATGCGGCCTTTATGCTTGTCGACGATGGCCTTTGCGATGGAAAGGCCGATCCCATGGCCGCCCGTTGTGGAGTTCCTCGAAGCGTCCGTACGGTAGAAACGTGCGAACATATTCTTACAGTCTTCGGGCGAGAGGGTCTCGCTCGTATCGTTCGTGATCTCGATGAGTGCGCCCTTCTTCGACTTCGTGACGAGAACGTCGATCGAGCCGCACTCGGGGCAGTACTTCACGGCGTTGTCGAGCACGATGGAAAGAAGAGATTCGATGGATTTCTTATCTCCCTGAATATGAATATCGTCGTCGATCTTCGTCGTGATGGACTTATCGGATGCGATCGCCACCGCTTCGAAAGAACCGGCCTGATTTCTCGCAATCTCGGAAAGATTCAGGTCCTTCATGTCGAGAACGGTGGAAGATTCCTCCATCTTCGAAAGCAGGATCAGATCCTGGGTAAGTTCCGACAGACGCTTCGTCTGGGCCTTGATGTCGGTGAGCCATTCATTGCCGGAGGCATCTTCTTCAGACTCCGTTTCGGTATCAGCCAGCTCCATCTCGAGTACTTCCACATCGGCCGATATGATCGCCAGAGGAGTCTTGATCTCGTGACCGGCATCGGTGATGAACCGCTTCTGCTTCTCGTAACTCTCGGCAACCGGTCGGACGATGTGTCCGGAGGCGAAGAAGACTATCACGCCTACGAGAAGGAGGCAGAGAAGGGAAACGAAGATACTGATGTTTCTGAAGTTTCTGAAGTTCGCGAGGCTCGCGCCGCAGTCTCGGAAGATGACGAGACGGTTGCCGGAGTCATCCTGCTGCCCGAGGAGAAAACGATAGTCTCCGATAAAACCGGAGTTCTTCTTCGAGCGGAGCGCGCGGCTGGCGTATTCGTTGGCGATGGACTTTGAAACGGCCGAGATCCGGTCGGTATCGGTGCGGAGCACGGTTCCGTCTGCTGCGATGAGCACGCTGAAATAGCGGGTCTCGTAGGCAAGCTCCGGAGAATCGGTACGTCCTTCGTCGAAGCGCATGAAGGCTCTCGGACCGGAGCGATCGTTTCGGGAGAAGAGCTCTTCCATCTCCTCAGGGGGGATGAAATCATCCGGATCGAAATCGGGATTCTGCCGCTCGAATTCTTCGCGTGCGCGGAGCATGTTCTCGCCGAATACACCGCCGTTTTCCATAAGGATGTCGAGGATCTCGTCGCTCTCGGAGACGACCTGCCGGTAGTTCGAGATGTTGATCCCGCCGATCAGGATAATGAGTACCAGAAGGACGGCGGCCATCGAGATCAGTATGAGACGGATGCGCAGTTTTCTAATCATGACTCGATCTCCAGAGAATAGCCAGCGTTACGCGTGGCCTTGATCTTTACATTTGCTCCGATGGACTGGAGCTTTCTTCGAAGGTAGGAAAGGTTCGTCCAGACGACGTTGATGTCGGCATCGGAATCAAGTCCCCAGACCTTCTCCATGAAGCGGTCTGTCGAGATGAGTACACCGGGATTGGCCATGAGGTATTCCATCATCTGGAATTCCTTCGCGGCAAGTTTGACGGAGCCGGTCGGAGATTTCAGTTCGAAATTTGCACGGTTCAGAGTCACGTTTCCGTAGCGGAGCGTGTTATCAGCGACCGGAGTGACGGATCTCGTGATCGCACGGAGGCGGGCGAGAAGCTCACGACTCTCGAAAGGCTTCGTCAGATAATCGTTCGCGCCGAGGTCGAGCCCCTCGACCTTATCGTCGACCTGGGACTTCGCCGTGAGCATCATGACGGGGATCGTGATGCCTTTCTCGCGGATCTTCTTAAGTACGGTAAATCCGTCCATCTTCGGCATCATGACATCGAGTACCGCACAGTCGTATTCGGATGTCAGGAGATAGTCGAGCGCGTCCTGTCCATCGTAGACGGCATCCACGGAATAGTTGTTTTTTGTCAGGATCGCGGTCAGTGCCCGCGACATCGATTTCTCATCTTCGGCAAGTAAGATCCTCATAGTAAAACTCCTCTTTTACTTCCGTGAACAGTGCATTTCAAGCAGTAGAATCATTATCTATATTATACCGCAGAAGCACGGATCCACAGGCGTTTTTTCGTTTTCTTCAGATTTAAGGTTGCCTTAAGGTTACCATGCTAACCTTAAACCAAGATTAAAGCGCGGA
Organism: Clostridiales bacterium; assembly: GCA_017617995.1. Taxonomy (GTDB): domain Bacteria; phylum Bacillota; class Clostridia; order Saccharofermentanales; family Saccharofermentanaceae; genus Scatonaster. The sequence continues at coordinate 5,744 of JAFZVE010000058.1, read as the reverse complement.
GGACACGACGATGACATACCAGAGTGTTTTTCAAAGATATGAGATCAAATACATACTGACCCGTGCGCAGGCGGCCGCCGTGAAGGAGGCCATCGCCGGGAAGATGCATATAGACGAATACGGCCCGACGACGATCAGAAATATCTATTTCGATACGGATAACTACAGGATCATCCGCACGTCGCTCGACAAGCCCGTGTATAAGGAGAAGCTTCGCATCCGCAGCTACCGCTACGCCGGCTCGGAGGACACGGTCTTCGTGGAGCTGAAGAAGAAGTACGAGGGCGTGGTGTATAAGAGACGGACCGAAGTGATGAGCTGCCTCGCGATGGACTGGCTCGCAGCATACGGTGATGCGCCGGAGGACTCCCAGATCGCACGTGAGATCACATACTTCCGCGACTTCTACAAGACGCTCGCGCCAAAGGTATTCATCTCCTATCTGCGTGAGGCCTATGTCCCGGTCTCGGGGGAGACGGATCTCCGGATCACCTTCGACACGGATATCCTCGGACGGGAAGGCGATCTCTCTTTCGCAAGCGGGATCTACGGGCAGAAGATCCTCCCGGATGATCAGGTCCTCATGGAGATCAAGGTCCCGGGCGTGGTGCCGCTTTGGCTCTCGAGGATCCTGAGCCGAAACGGCATCCGGAAACAGTCCTACTCGAAGTACGGCGGGTACTATATCGACTACATACTGCATAACGACACAGATAAAGATCAGAAAGGAGTGCTTCTCTATGCTTAAGAATATCTACAATACCCTGATGGGCTCTACGACAATATCGATCACATCATTTCTGCTGCCGGTACTGGCTTCGCTGCTGCTGGGCTTCCTGTTCGCGCTTCTTTACATGAAGAGCAACCGCGCCAGCCGGTCCTTCATCGGCACACTGGCGATCCTTCCGACGATCGTATGCGTGGTCATCATGGCCGTGAACGGAAACATCGGCGCCGGCGTCGCCGTGGCAGGTGCATTCAGCCTCGTACGTTTCCGTTCCGCACCGGGTACCGCGACAGAGATCGGATCCCTCTTCATCGCGATGACGATGGGACTTCTGACCGGCATGGGATTCATCCTCTATGCGGCGATCTTTACCGTTATCGTCGGTGTGGCCATGGCGCTCTACACGGCGATGGGATTTGGCGACGGGTACAACGATCGCAGAAGGACTCTTCGCATCACGATCCCCGAGAACCTCGACTACACAGGTGCTTTTGACGATGTATTCGAGAAACATACGACCTCGCACAAGCTCCTCTCGGCGAAGACAGCCGGCATGGGATCGGTCTTTAAGCTGAACTACGAGATCTTCCTGAAAGAAGATGCCTCGGAAAAAGCACTGATCGACGATATCCGTGTCAAGAACGGGAACCTGGAGATCAACCTCTCGACAGCGGTGGCCAAGGAGGCGGCAGAGCTGTAAACGAGGTGGAGGAGTCTCGAGGGGAAAAGTAAAAATGGAGAAAAGTGAAAGCGTTACTCCCGATTGACAGGTGAGAAGGAAAGGAGAACGAACATGAAGAATAAGAAAACCGTAGCCGCGTTCGCGACATTCGCGGCACTCGCAGTAGGAATCGGCGCACTGGCGTATTTTGCAGGAACGAAGAACGGAGATTCTTCGGAAAGTAATAACGGAGCCGCGGTAGGAAATGCAGGGAACAATGGCGGAAACGGAGCAGGGAATGTTTCCGGAAACGCAGGAAACAGCGGCACCTCGGCGACCGTTGGCGAGATGGCTCTCTCGGTCACGGATAAGGACATGGAGACGTCCTATAACGAAGCGGAGAGTACGAAGATCGAGCTTACGGATAACATCGGAAAGATCAATATCACGAAGGCTGGGACGTATCTGGTGAGCGGCTCGACGAATAACGGCATGATCATCGTCAATGTCGGAGAAGAAGAGGATGTGCAGCTCGTCCTGCAGGATGTGAATCTGAACAGCGCGACCTCCGCGGCCATCTACGTGATCTCCGCTGATGAAGTATACATCACGCTGGAAGGGGAGAATACCCTGTCGAACGGAGGAAGCTATGTCGCCATCGACAGCAACGACATCGATGCCGTGATCTTCAGTAAGGATGACCTGACCATCAACGGCTCGGGCGTACTGAATATCGATGCGACCGTCGAGCACGCGATCGTCTGCAAGGACGACATGGTCATCACGGGCGGCACCTATAATCTCACGGCGCAGGAAGACTGCATCAACACCAACGATTCGCTCGCGATCACATCCGGCACGTTCAATCTCAACTGTAAGGACGATGCGGTCCATACCGACGGGATCCTCCAGATCGATGGCGGTACCTTCGATATCACGGCGGCAGAAGGACTCGAAGGAACGTACATCACGATCAACGATGGAACCTTCGTGATCAACGCCAGCGACGACGGCATCAATGCGGCGCAGAAAGTAGATGAATACGTGGCGACACTGACTATTAACGGTGGCGATATCACTATCACGATGGGCGCAGGTGACACCGATGGTATCGACAGTAACGGAAACATCTACATCAACGGTGGTGTGACACGTATCACAGGCCAGTCTACAGTTGACTATGACGGTGAGGCGGTAAAGAACGGCGGTACTCTGATCATCAACGGTGAAGAGACCGATACCATCCCGAACCAGTTCATGGGTGGCGGTCCCGGCGGAGGCCAGGGCCGCGGCCGTGGCGGTTTCGAAGGCGGGCAGGATGGCCAGTTTCCCGGTGGCGATTTCGGTGACGGTCAGTTTCCGGAAGGTATGACGCCACCGGAAGATTGGGATGGTCAGTTCCCGGAAGGGATGACACCGCCCGATGGTCAGTTCCCGGATGGTATGACTCCTCCTGACGGGCAGTTCCCGGGCGGCGATGGCAAATTCCCCGGCGGTCCTAATGACCGGAACGCTCAGGGACAGCAGCAAACAAAGAACGACGCACAAAGCGTCTGAAGCAAGTGCTTTTGACGAAGAAGTAAGCGTTTCGGATTCTGCGAAGAAAAGCCGGAATCGCTCGTAAGTGACAAGACGCTAATCAAGCACTTCCCTATCCATGATATAATAGGCATATGAAGTCCCTGTCGGAGGGGCTTCGCGACGTCATGTTTAAGAACCTTTTCGACGAACGGGAGGTGTGGCCATGAGAAACGAGATCATTGGATTTCACAGAGAGTATGAAGATAACGGCTGCTTCTGCAACTGGTATCCGGCCGAGTTCGATTATGCCGGCCGCCATTACCTCCATTCCGAGCAGTTCATGATGTACCAGAAGGTCATGATGTTCGGTCAGAATGCGCTTGGCGACGAGATTATGCGCACCGCGGACCCCGAACAGTGCAAGATCCTCGGAAGAGAATTCTTCGATGGATTTGACGCCACCCTCTGGAAGAAGACCCGCTTCGTAGTCGTGAAGCGCGGTATCCGTGCGAAATTCGCTCAGAATCCTTCTATGATGGAAACACTCCTTGCGACAGGAAATGCGATCCTGGCGGAGTGCTCGCCACGTGATAAGGACTGGGGCATCCTCCTTTCCACGTCGGATCCGGAGGTCCAGGACATCACGAAGTGGAAGGGCGAGAATCTCCTCGGTCAGGTTCTGATGGAGGTGCGTGAGGAACTCCGCGAAGAACTTCGAACCACAGAAAACGGCGAGGTGCTTCCGTACGAAGATGCTAAGGAAAAAGAACCGATCTCCGAGTGGGAACTGACCGCGGGTGAACTCATCCGTATCCCGCAGTATAAGAGCACGGTGCTTGCCTATAGTGATACGATCGGCTGTGTTGTCGGAAGCGAAGAGAGCCGTCAGGCGTTCTTCTTCGAGCGTTCGCTGGCCGACTGGGAGACCCTGATCAAGGGTGGCTCTTCCTTGGCGAAAGACTTGCCGCTCGTCGGTTTCTTCGAGATGAAGCAGGATATCTACGATATTTCCAGAAGACTCGATAATGCAGAGGGCGGATATATCGACACAGATGAGGAAGACGAGTGAGGAAAAGGGGCTGTCTTCATAAGTGAATTGATCGACGGAGAGGCTTTCTGACCGATTTCCGTCCTTTTTCGAAGAAACGGAGAAAGGGGACGGAAAACTCAGTCGAGAGAATAGAGTGTTTCCGTCTATGTTTTCGCAAACGCGGAAAAGAGACGGAAAAAATATGGGTTGTCAATTTGAGATTCCGTCATATTTTACAGATTATCAAAATAGGGACGGAAATGACTCAACAAGCCGGCCTTCATTTCCGTCCAATTTCTTCCTTTCCTCCTAAAGAGACGGAAATCCCTTAGAAAACCGCATCTATTTTCCGTCCATATTTATGTTTTGTAGAAATAGGGACGGAAATCCATCAGGCACAGTCTGAAAAGACCTTCGTCCCAACGAAGTTGATCATTGTTTTTAGACAGCTTCTTTGACAGGATTTTGCCCCGGCGAAATAGGGGGTGTATTTCAGAAAACCGAAGGTTTTTCTTGTAGGAATCCTGAATATAATTAGAATTGTGAATAGGGAAGCCCGAACCAACCTTCCCGATGCACGAAAGAAAAAAGAAACTGTCAACTACCCTCCAAAGTGGTTTGAAAGAGTGCCTCCCCGGTCGGCGAGTTTGCTAAATAGCAAGCGTCTGAGTCAGAAGGGAGGTATTCTTTACGTCATTTTCGCATCGGAATGATAAAAGAAGCAAAAAGAAACCTCTCTGGTGGCGAGTTTTGCGTCAGCAAACTGTTTGAGCCACAAGAGAGGTATTCTTTTTTGCTTTTACTTAATTAAGCCGATGCGAGAATTAGTAAGCAATTCCCTGAGCCATCATAGCGTCTGCAATCTTCTGGAAACCAGCGATGTTCGCACCCATAACGAGGTTGTCCGGATCACCGTATTCCTTAGCAGCGGCAGAAGCGTTCTTGTAGATGTTCTGCATGATGCCCTTGAGCTTCGCGTCAACTTCTTCAAATGTCCAGGACAGACGAGCGGAGTTCTGGCACATTTCGAGAGCGGATGTAGCAACACCACCGGCGTTGGAAGCCTTACCAGGAGCGAAGTATACGCCGTTCTGCTGGAAGTAAACTGTAGCATCCGGAGTTGTCGGCATGTTCGCACCTTCACCAACGAACTTACAGCCGTTAGCAACGAGAGCCTTAGCGTTGTCGATGTCGAGCTCGTTCTGTGTTGCACACGGAAGAGCGATGTCGCACTTGATGCTCCACGGACGAGCACCCTCTGTGTACTGAGCGGACGGAACAGCCTGAACATACTCGCTGATTCTTCCACGCTTAACAAGCTTGATCTCTTTAACAACGTCGAGGTTGATGCCGTTCTCATCATAGATGAAACCGTTGGAGTCAGAAAGTGTAACGACCTTAGCGCCGAGCTGTGTTGCCTTCTCGCAAGCGAAGATAGCAACGTTACCGGAACCGGAGATAGCAACTGTCTTGCCTTCGAAAGATGTGCCCTTAGCAGCGAGCATCTCAGCTACGAAGTAGCAAAGGCCGTAACCTGTAGCTTCTGTACGAGCAAGAGAACCACCCCAGGAGAGGCCCTTACCTGTCAGAACACCAACATAGTCGTTATTCAGTCTCTTGTACTGACCGTACATATAACCGATCTCACGAGCGCCTGTTCCGATATCGCCGGCCGGTACGTCTGTGAACTGACCGATGTGCTTAGAGAGCTCTGTCATGAAGCTCTGGCAGAAACGCATAACTTCACGGTCGGACTTGCCCTTCGGGTCGAAGTCGGAACCACCCTTACCACCACCGATCGGAAG
>JAFZVE010000057.1 GCA_017617995.1 Clostridiales bacterium | reverse complement strand
GCGGCGCTACGTAGTAGAGATCAAATCAGTGAACAATCGATTCTGTGATGTACAGATCCGTATTCCTCGTGGATATATTGCGATAGAAAACAAGATCCGAGAGAAGATCTCCGAGAAACTCCTGCGCGGCAAGATCGACGTGTTTGTTACGATCGAGGATGTCGGCGACGGGAACCAGACCGTGGAGATGAACACGGGACTGGCAAAAGCGTATTCCGAAGCAGTAGCAAAGATCGGCGAATTGACCGGCCGTAAAGACGAGACGGATGCATATCACATTTCCCGTTTCCCGGACGTGCTTCTCGCACGCGCCACAAGCCTGACCCCGGAAGAAGCGGCGGCAGAGCTTTTGCCTGTAGTAGACACGGCAATCGAAGATATCCTTCGCATGCGCACGATCGAAGGCGGAAAACTGGTTGAAGATCTTCTCCAAAAAGCAAGTCATTTTGAAGAATTACACGCAGCGGTGATGCTTCGCGCCCCGCTCGTTCCGAAAGAATATAAAGAGCGCCTGATGGCGCGCGTCGAGGAACTCCTCGAGGATAAGGCAGATCTCGTTTACGATGAGACGAGAAGAGAAGCGGAAGTGGCGGTCTTTGCAGACAAGTGCGCGATCGATGAAGAACTGACCCGCCTGACCAGCCACATCAGCCAGCTCAGAGAGACGCTGCAGGCAAAGGGCAGCATCGGCAAGAGACTGGATTTCATCCTTCAGGAGATGAATCGTGAAGTGAACACCATCGGCTCCAAAGCCAACGATATAACGATCACCAACTATGTACTTGACATGAAGACGGAACTCGAGAAGATCCGTGAGCAGATCCAGAATCTGGCGTGAGGTGAGGAAACAGTATGGCGTTTATCGATATCGGGTTTGGAAATATGGTCAGCTCGGAGCGTTTGGTCTGCGTGGCCGGCGCGGAATCGGCACCGATCCGTAGACTGGTGCAGGATGCGAGAGACCGTGGTGCGCTCGTTGACTGTTCTTCCGGAAAGAAGAGCAAGTCGGTGCTGGTGATGGACAGCGAACACGTAGTCCTTTCGGCGCTGGCATCCGAGGAAATCTCGGAACTTCTGAAGAAGGCGGTGAATGAGAAGAAATGAGTAATGGTTTGATCGTATCGATATCGGGTCCTTCCGGTGTGGGAAAAGGCACTGTGATCGAGAAGCTCCGTGAGATGTTTCCGGACTGCAGGCATTCGGTCTCCGTTACCTCCCGTGCACCAAGAGGCACGGAGCAGGATGGCGTCGAATACTACTTCCGGACGAAGGAAGAATTCGAAGACCTGATCGAAAAAGGTGAGATCATCGAATACGACCAGTACGTCGGAAACTACTACGGCACACCGTTGACACCACTTCTGAAGATGTCACGTGGAGGCCAGGATGTCCTTCTGGACCTGACCGTGCCAGGAAGCCTGGCGCTGAAGGAAAAGTTCGACGATACCGTAACGATCTTCCTGCTTCCGCCGTCGATGGAGGAACTGAGAAGCCGCCTTTCCGGACGTGGTACGGAAACGGAGGAACTGGTCGAAAAGAGAATGGCGCAGGCCAAGGGTGAGATCGAGAAGGCGATACACTTCGATTATGTGGTGACAAACCGCGAAGTGCAGCAGGCCGCAGACGAGATCGCCGCGATCATGAAAGCGGAGAACTGCCGCTTTAGAAGAAGCCGTGACGCAGTGGACACACTGCTTGCACAATAAAAATGAGAAAACGTTTGATGAGGCAATGAAAAAAGGGAGGAATTAAAAATGTTAGTTG
>JAFZVE010000010.1 GCA_017617995.1 Clostridiales bacterium | reverse complement strand
GTATATAAGGCAAATATGATCATCCCGCAGATCTCGGAGAATCTCACGAAGAGCGGCACCTGCGCTCCTCCCGCGGCATGTCCCGTCTGCGGCGGCGCCACACGCGTTCACGACGAGAACGGCGTGCGTACCCTCTACTGCGAGAATCCCGGCTGTGCCGCGAAAAAGCTCGGTCTGTTCACTCATATGGCCGCCCGCGACGCGATGAACATCGACGGTCTTTCGGAGGCTACGATCGAGAAGCTGATCGATGCGGGACTTATCCGCACGATGCCCGATTTCTACAAACTTCACGAGCATGCTTCGGAGATCTCGAACCTCGAGGGCTTCAAGGAAAAGAGCCGCGACAACCTGCTCGCGGCCATCGAGAATTCGAGGCATACGACTCTTGCCAGACTGATCTACTCGATCGGCATTGCCAATATCGGTCTCGCGAACGCAAAGAATATCGCAAGATATGTGCAGGACGATGCTTCGCGCATCCCTTCATTGACAGCGGATGAGCTTACCACGATCGACGGCATCGGCGATGTGCTCGCTGCTTCATTTACAGAGTTCTTCGCTTCGGAAGAAAACCGCGCGATGTATGAGGAAATGCTGAAAGAACTGGATATCGCGAAGGACACCGCTCCCGCTTCCGGCGGACTTTCGGGCAAGGTATTCGTCATCACCGGCTCTGTCGAGCATTTCGGGAACAGGAACGAACTTAAGGATTACATCGAGGCCCGCGGCGGCAAGGTCACAGGCTCCGTTACCGCGAAGACCTCGTATCTCATTAACAACGACATTACCTCATCTTCTTCGAAGAACAAGACCGCGAAGGAACTCGGTATCCCGATCATTACCGAGGACGATTTCCTGAAACTCGCCGAAGAAGGATAATACTTGACAAAAACCGATTTTTGTAAGATATTCAGATATAAACTTGTAAAGAAAGGGAAATGCAATGCCTATCAGAGTTCAGAACGACCTTCCGGCTAAGAAGATAATGGAAGAAGAGAATATTTTCATGATGGACGAAAACCGCGCAATGTCGCAGGATATCCGTCCTCTTGAGATCGTGATCCTGAATCTGATGCCCCTTAAGGAGGCCACCGAGGTACAGATGCTCCGCTCTCTTTCGAACACTCCGCTGCAGGTAAACATGACATTCCTTACTACGTCCACCTATGTCGGAAAGAATACCGCGAAATCGCATCTCGACCAGTTTTACCTGACCTTTGAAGATATTAAAGATAAAAAATTCGACGGTCTGATCATCACGGGCGCTCCGGTGGAGCAGATGCCCTTCGAAGAGGTCGCCTACTGGGACGAGCTCTGCGATATCATGAAATGGTCGACCACGAACGTTACCTCGACGCTTCACATCTGCTGGGGCGCGCAGGCGGGCATCTACTACCACTACGGCATCAATAAGATCCCGCTCGACAAGAAGATGTTCGGCGTGTTCGAACATACCGTGCATAACCGCAAGGAGCCCTTCGTCAGAGGCTTTGACGATGTCTTCTATATTCCGCACAGCCGCCACACCACCGTTGATCCCGACGAGATTAAGAATCATCCAGCACTCAAGGTACTCGCCGATTCCGAGGAGGCCGGCATCTGCATCGCGATGGCGAAGGAAGGCCGCCAGATCTTCGTCTTCGG
>JAFZVE010000009.1 GCA_017617995.1 Clostridiales bacterium | reverse complement strand
GTACCGCATCCTTCACGTCCGCATTGGACTCCATTAGGCCTTTCACACCGAATGCCACGATACCATCCTGCGGCAGGTTCGTGACACCATTAAAGAACACGGAGTCCGGACCCTGTGACATACTGCAGATACCAATCAGGATGCTCTGCAACTCATCCACGCGGAACAAACCTTCATCCATCGGGGTATTGCCCTGCTCATATGCCTTTTGTTCTGCATACCGGAGCCGGTCAAAGATTTCATACACGTACTTATAGAATTCGCACATCGTCGGAAATGCTTCCCTTGGTAACCGGTCTGCATTGGCATCAGAGATGTCCTTACTGTCATAGAAACTCATAAAGAGTACTTCCAGCACATCCAGTTCCTTTCGTGAGAAATGCTTATAAATCCGGAAGAAGTCCTTCAGGAAGGAGATGTGCATGGAAAGCGGCTTCCCGACCTGGTTGAAACTTTCCGGGGAATCCTTTGATGTCTCCTCATCCATGGTCCAGCGTTTCGGCTCCAGGATGTTGATGTGGTACCGTCCGCTCAGGAAATCGATATAGGTTCCTCCGACGTTCTTTACAAGGCTTTCGTACTCTTCTTCCGGATCAAGAAGAAAGAGCCGCTTTCCCTGCTCGATGACGTTGACGGAAAGAAACTTCGTTAAGAAGCTCTTGCCCTGTCCCGGGGATCCGAGGATAACGATATTGCCATTCGTGACATCGAAGGTTCTTCTGTCAGGATCCAGATAGACATCCGTTCCGTTCTCCGCCCTGCCGATCCGGATACCGTGGGGATCCAGTCTTCCAGAGTAAGAAAACGGATACAGATTGGCAACGCTCCCTGCAGGTAAGGGTCTGCAGTAGTCAAGACCGAAGTGGTTTCTGCCCAAAGGATTGACCGTCTGCATGCCTTCCTTCTGCTGGAGCGTCAGTTCGTCCGCCATGATCTTGTCTGCCATCAGGGAGGCCCGGACATCGGCTTTGATGTTTTCTAATTCTACTCTTGTAGAAGCCTTTATTTCAAGGAAAACAGAGCAGTACAGAATCCGTTCCCGTTCCTTCCGCATGGTGCGGAACATCTCGGAAACATCGCTTAAATCCTCTCCTGCATCAATCACATCGGATAGGCTTTCCGCCCGGTTGTTCTCATAGACGGTGCTGCGGCTTCCCCTGGTGATCAGCTTCTCCTCCTCAAGCATCGTAATCCGCTTATAAAAGATCTTCAGAGATACTCCCTGCATACCGGCGATGTCTTTGAGAATAGCTTGCGAGGTAGTCGAAGGCTGGTACTCCCGGATGGCCATGTAGTGGCGGAAGGTATCGCCGACGATGGCTTCATCCAGTCGGAAGGAAATGACACCGGGCATCACACGCTTCCAGAAGAGGGAGAATTCATACTCTTCCCTCTTGCGTTCCTTCTCACGTTTCTTCCGGTCGGCTTCATTCCTTGCTTCCGCTTCCTTACGGATTGCATTCTTCCGTTTTTGTTCCTTTTTCTCTGACTTACGGACCCGTTTTTGTTCCTTCTTCGTGAGTTCACCGCGGATACGGTGCTCCATATCGGAAAGCGCCTTTTCCGCGACTGCCTGCTTCACCTCTGTAGGGATTGGCGGATAGTTCCACTCTCCGCGATAGGGTTTATCGATTTCGGAAGAAAGGATTTCCTCTTTCCCTTTTCCTGCTCCTCTTCCCATTTCGTTCCCTATTTCTTTCCCGGTTTTATTTTCCGGTTCTCTCTTCCGTTCTTCCACTCTGTCTCTTGTCACGTACTCGTAGAAGTCTTCTTCCTTCCACTGTTCCGCATACATGGAGCCGGAAAAGTAAATCCCGAGCAGATGCCGTATACCCGACTGTTCGAGCATCGAGTTGGCAAAGCCGTGTTCATGCAGCTTCTTTCCAATCTCCGAGGCTCTGGTGTAGAGCATCTCATCCGTCCAGGAGGAATCCATAGTAAGAAGGACAAAGAACTGCTTTAAGGATGTCCTTTGGCGATGTCTTGCCTCGAAGCTTTCCATGTCGCTTTGGAGGATTGCCTTGATCTCCAGACGTTTTTCCTCCTTAATCCGCTTCTGGAAGAACCGGATATTCTCTTCGCCGATCTCAGAGCCGTCCGTACAGAACACGGAAAGATCATCCTCATTCTGCAGGAGCTGCTTCATCTGCTCAATTTGATACTCAATCACGGCCTCTGGCAGGACAGTCAGGTTGTTGGGCATGATACGGAAGAACGCAAGGATACCTCCTTCCGTATCGACAAAGTCCCTGCGGAAGCCCTTGATCCCGAACAGGCTCTTAAACTCCTGCTCCCGCACCGGCACGACCTTCGCGGGCTTCGCCCCGGACTTCCGGATCAGAATAAGGAACATAAGGATAGACAGGACGCATATCCCTCCTGTCATTGCGATAAAAATCATAACGACGTACCTCCAAACTTCTGCTTTCCGAAGAAAAAGC
>JAFZVE010000056.1 GCA_017617995.1 Clostridiales bacterium | reverse complement strand
GGTGGTCTACAGTTGGCGGTGGGTCTTGTGCGATGCGAGCCTGTGAACCCTGTCAGGTCCGGAAGGAAGCAGCAGTAAGCGGTCACTCGCATGTGCCGCAAGGGTGCTTGCCCCGACTGTAGTCCAGCCGGGACGATTTTTTATAAGAGAGAATCACGATTACCGGGGAGGAGCTTATGGAACACGTCGCACTATACAGACTCTATCGTCCGATGGATTTCGACGATATCGTCGAACAGGCACACGCGGTCGCCGCTCTGCGCCAGACCGTAATATCCGGCAAGATCGGTCATGCCTATCTGTTCTGTGGAACGAGAGGAACCGGCAAGACCTCGATCGCCAAGGTCTTCTCACGTGCCATCAACTGTCTCCATCCGGTCAACGGCAATCCCTGTAATCAGTGTGAGATATGTAAGGGTGTCATCGACGGCTCTCTTCTCGATGTCATCGAGATGGACGCCGCAAGTAATAACAGTGTCGACAATATCCGCCGTGTCTGTGAAGAGGTCATCTTCATGCCGGCCAAAGCCAAGTACAAGGTATACATCATCGACGAGGTCCATATGCTCTCGGCCGGTGCTTTTAACGCCTTATTAAAGACACTCGAGGAACCGCCGGCGCACGCCGTCTTCCTCCTCGCGACTACGGAACCGCACCGTATCCCGGCTACGATCCTCTCGCGCTGTCAGCGCTACGATTTCCGCCGCATCACTACCGAGAGTATCGTCAAGCGTCTCCAATATATCGCCGAGAAGCAGAATATCTCGATCGAGCAGGACGCACTCGCTGCCATTGCCACCATCGGCGACGGCGCGCTCCGTGACTCTGTCTCGCTTCTTGATCAGGTCGGGACGACCTTCGAGGGCAAGACGATCACCCGCGAAGACGTGATCAAGATCGTCGGTCTCGTGGACGAGGTTTTCCTGAGCCGGTTCGCCTCTGCGCTTCTGGAAGGCCGCGCCGCTGACCTTCTCCCGCTCACCCGGGAACTGATCATGGACGGCCGTGATCTCGTGCGCTTCACGCTGGATCTGGCCCAGTATTTCAGAAATATTCTGGTGACGCGCATCAGTCCGAGACCGCAGACTCTGATCGAGTCTACCGCTTCGGGCATCGCCGTAATGACTGAATTAGGCAAGAGAGCAGACTCCGAGACGCTTCTGTTCTTCATCTCCAAGCTGTCCGATCTTGTCTCTGAGCTGAAGTGGTCGCCGTCGCTTCGGACATCCTTCGAGATCACGATGCTGCGTCTGGCTTCCCGAGGAAACAAGATCGCTCCGGCAGTCATTCCTGCCGCACCGGTCAAGGCACCCGTACCGGCTGCTTCGGCTCCGGCCCCGGTCCCTGCTATCGCGAAACCGGCACCGGCTCCTGTTGTAGATAAACCTGCACCGGCCGCTCCGGCCTCTGTTGCCACAAAACCAGCTCCAGCCCCTAAGAAGGAGCTGCCTCCAATCGCAAGGCCCCTTCCCGAGAAGGCACCGGAGAAGAAAGAAGAGCCGGAAGTGATGGCTCCGCCTCCGGTTCTGGATTTCCCGAACACTCCTGTTCAGACTGCTGTACCGGATGTAAAGCCGGCGGTTGCGGTCAAGCCTTCGGATACGCCACCGGTTCTTGACGATCTGCGATCCACCCCGGCTTCGGCTCCGTCAGACGATACGGGCAGGTCCGTGCCCAATCTTGATGATATCAGCACTCCGCCGCCGTCTCTTGACGACATCAGCGCTCCCCCGCCATCCCTCGATGACATCAGCGCCCCGCCGCCGGAATTGGATCCGGACTATATGGCGCCCCCGCCGCTTATGGACCCGACCCCGTCGGGCATGGTAGAGCAGGCACCTTCCCTCGACGATATCGTTCCGAGAGAAGCGGCGCCATCGGCCGAAGAACTGGCCCGTACGGCACCGGCACATCCGAATCTCCACAAGGCTTTCGCGACGGAATATGTCAATGAAGGCCAGCACACGAATCTGGCTAAGGCAGCAAAAGGTCCGGAAGTACGTGTTCCGGAAATGCCGCCGGAAGTGCTTGTACCAGCCGGAAAAGAGGCTGCATCTCCTGCTCCGGCAAAGGTCTCGAATCTCCAGCAGGTGATCCGGCATGAGAGTAATACATTTGAACAGGCCCGGAAGAATTTCCTGGATATCGTCATGGTCAAGTCCCCTTACGATTATTTCAACATGGGCGACAGCAGCATTCTTTGGGAAGACCGTATCGTGTGGTGTATCCTGCCGAACAGTGTGGCTCCCCAGATCGAAGGGATCCGCAGCAATGCCGAGATCATGGATGCGCTTCTGAGTTCCTGCCAGAAGTTCGAGCCGGCACTTCTTGAGGCCAAGGTCGTGACCCGGGAGGAATATGAGAGAACCAAAGGTCCCTCCGATTCAACCGAGATACCCAAATCTTCGGGGCAGCCGGACTGGGTCAAGGCCATCGAGAAAGCAGGACAAGAAAACGGAATTCCGATCGACCATGTCACAGATATGTAGAATGTGACATAATAGAGAGTGTGCACAGGCACATAAACAAAACGAAGAAGAAACTATATTCATAAGAAGAACCATAAGGAGGAATAATCAATATGGCAAAAGGTGGTTTTCGCGGAGGATTCGGCATGGGCGGCAATATGGGCGCCATCATGCAGCAGGCTCAGAAGATGCAGCGTGACATCGAGGTCGCCAAGGCCGAGATCGACGCACTGGAAGTAGATGCAACAGCTGGTGGCGGAGTCGTCAAGATCGTGATCTCCGGTACACATGAGATCAAGTCCCTGACTATCGATCCGTCGGCCGTGGATCCGGAAGATGTCGAGATGCTTCAGGATCTGATCATTGCCGCATACAACGAAGCAGCCAGAAAGCTCGCCGAGATCTCGGCCGAGAAGATGAGCAAGGCTACAGGCGGAGCGAAGCTCCCGTTCTGATTGAACTTTTGAGGTCGTTTCTATGTCCAGGTATTCTCCCAGTGTTGCGAAGCTGGTCGCCGAACTAGGCAAGCTCCCGGGAATCGGGTCAAAGACGGCGCAGCGTCTGGCCTTTCATATCCTAGCCATGCCTCAGGAAGACGTCAAAGGACTGTCTGAGGCGCTGATCGATGCGCGGACATCCACACGCTTCTGCTCGGTATGCCAGAACTTCACCGATCAGGATCCCTGCCCGATCTGCTCGGATCCCCGTCGCGATCACTCGACGATATGCGTCGTCGAAAGTCCCAGGGACGTCTCTACGATGGAGCGTATGCGCGATTATACCGGTCTGTATCATGTCCTGCACGGAGTATTCTCACCGCTTAATAATGTCGGGATGGAAGAGATCAAGATCAAGGAACTGATCGAGCGGCTGCAGAAATCCCCGGAGACGAAGGAAGTCATCATTGCGACGAACCAGACCGCTGACGGCGAGGCGACCGCGCTCTATCTGGCGCGCCTGATCAAGCCGGCCGGCATCAAAGTGACACGTATCGCTTCCGGGCTTCCTATGGGTTCTAATCTGGAGTTTGCTGATGATGTGACGCTGTCCAAGGCCATGAAGGCCCGGCACGAGTTCTGATTCTTTAGTCTTCGTACGGACGGTAAACGGTCTCGCCCGGCATGATCATACCGAGAGACTCACGGGCAATTTCTTCTACATAATCATTTGAACCGGAGCGAAGACTTCTTTCTTCCGCATCCGCATATTCCGCGCTGGCGACCGAAGCAGCCACTTCGAGTTCTCTGGCGCGTTTCTCTACGCGCGCACGCATCTCCTTTTCCTTGCGAAAACGTGCGGCGACCAGTGTGAAAACAATCACAAAGAAAACGAAAAGCAAGACTTTTCCGACGGATGATTTGACTCTTCTATGCTTCATACTGCCCTTCCGTAACGATAATTACATACCATATTTATCGCACAAAAAAGCGCTTTTGTATCCGATCGGGAAGCATTTGTAACCGAATTGTAAGGCAGCCGGACAAGAAACGGGGCGAAGCAGACTTCGGACAGCCATATTGTCACAAGGAGGATATGTGTGCGTTACTCGACTTCCTGTCCTTCGAGAAGTTCGTACATCTCACCTGCTTCTTCTTTACGAACCGTCTCTTTGATGACCAGGACGCGAAAACGAGTCTCGCCGTTACCGAAACGGATCGTGACGATATCTCCCACCTTCACCTCCGCTCCCGGCTTGACGACCTTGTCATTGATCAGGACACGCCCGGCCGAGCACACCTCATTGGCTACGGTCCTTCTCTTCACTACACGGGAAACTTTCAGATATTTATCGATTCTCATATTCTTTCTCCTGGTATATGGTTCTGTTATGGCTTAGCCGATCAGGCGGATCATGAACCGGTCGAAAGGGACCTTGTCCGAGAACTGATCCTCGAAGAATGTCGTCTGGTGGAACCGGGCAAACTCACGTGTGTTCTTCGACAGCCACAGCGGGAAAGGTACATTCATCTCGCGGCAGAGCTGTACCATCGCCTCATCAAGTTCTTTGACAAAAGAGACACCGTCGTGTCTGTGCTCCACGACGTGTATCTGAAGAACCACATTCATCTTGAAAGTCTTACCTTCGAGCTGCATCCTCTTCTCCCTCTTCTACCGGCCGGTCCCGATTCTCTTCGTATCCTATTATACTCTTCCTTGCCAAAACGTGGTATTCTGTTGATAGAATGCGGTAATTTCCGCAGAAATGGAGTGGCAATGAAGCACGTCTACGATGTAAACAGCAAGCGCGAGACGCTATCACGTACCTTGGACAAGCGGTATGAGATCAAGTACCGTCATCCGAACAAGGTACCGATCCAGCTGATCCTCAAGGGGAACAGTGTGCGTATCCGTGTGTTCGTCCGTTACTCGTCGAAAATGTTCCGCTACTATCCCGGCACCAATATCACCTATGCAGATGTCGCCGAGGCCGGTATCCGCAGAAACTGGTCCGGCAAATATCCGATGAGCTGGCTCGAGGACGACGGCTACGAGATGTCCCGTGCCCATGCGAGCTACCGCGTCCTTACGCAGGATAACGATCCGCCGGAAGAAGAGATGCAGCCGGATCCTTCCTCGGCCCGTGTATCGCTCGAGTTCATCCGCTATCAGACGCCTCAGGCCGTCAATGACTACCCCGGACAGCGTTTCTTCAAGGTCAAACTTGCCTACTCCGAGAACAAAGTCGGTCAGGTAACCAGCCCGTTCTGGCGCTGGGGCTGGGGATTTCTCAAGTCCTTCCAGCCGGAAGCACTCACCTTGAACTGGTCACGCACGCAGCCGGGAAACGCCACAGTACGCCAGAGTAATGACCGGCACACATTCCAGCAGGAGTGCGCCCATGAATTCGGCCACCTTCTCGGCCTCGGTGATGCGTACGGTGCCAACTACCGTTTCTACTTCGAAGCCCCTGGTACGACGGACTTCATGATGAATCAGAACCGCCAGGTCAACCCCCAGGAACTGGAGATGGTCCTGACGGCGCACCAATACAACCGCATGCAGTATTTCCCGAAGCAATTCCACCTCCCGACATACTTCCGCGGGATGCGCCGACAGTTCAAAGTAAATCACCCTCCGAAGTCCAAGAAAAAATGAACACTTTGTTAAAATTCCCTTTTTTCGTCCTTTTTTTCTCACTTCAAAGGTCTTTGAGGTTGTTATCACTTCCGATTCGTTGTAGAATAGTCACATAAGCATCCCGAAAGGAAACGTGAAAGATGTGAATCCTATACAAATACAGGGTTTTCATCAAAGGAGGTTCATATGAAAAAGTGTCCAGATTGTGGTATGACGATTGCGAATCAGGCTATCCGTTGCCCGAAGTGTAAGTACGACTTTACTGATGGTCAGGGAAATGTAGCCGGCGCTCCTGCAGCAGCATCCTCTTCTTCCGGAAGTGGTTCTTCTTCCAAGGGCGGATCCGTTGGCGCGATCATGCCGATGATCATGGTTACCAAAGATAACGTTGACGAACTTTATAACGATCTGAAGTCTAAGATCATCAAGAGAAAGACCGAATTTGATCACTTCATCGACTTCCTCGAGAACCGTACTTCCTGGCTGACCGCTCCGGCTGAGCTCGAAGGTCCCTTAGCTTTTGAGAAGGGTCTCCTGATCCACTCCGTTGGTGTAGCAAAGCAGCTCCTCCGCATCAAGGATACCCTGATGCCGCAGCTCGATGACGAGTCCGCGATCATCATGGCTCTCTTCCACGATGTCGGTAAGGTCGGTGTAGAAGGTAAGCCTCTCTTCCTCCTCGAGGAAAGATCCACCACCTCTACTCTCGGACTTTCCTTCGGCAAGACGCTCTCTGTAGCGCCGACTTATACGATCAACCCGAAGCTCGTTCACATGAGCGTAGGCGTAAGATCCCTGTTCCTGGTTTCCCAGTACATGCTCCTGTCTGATGACGAAGCACAGGCGATCAGCTATCAGGGCGACATGGAGCTCGTAGATGGTAAGGAGAATCCGTTCACGATGATCCTGCAGACCGCGAATAAGTGGCAGACCAAGATCTACGAGAATGACGAGGTCGTGAAACAGTATAACTTCGCTTCCTCAGTAGCTAAAGACTAATCATTACTTCAGTTTCTTTTTCCTTTCTTTTTCACCCCGGTGTTTCTCCTTTCTCACCGGGGTGTTTTTATGTCCGTCTTTCATACGGGAACAAAAAGAAAGGGCTCCTCGTTTCCAAGGAGCCATAGGAGGAATTCGCCGAGATACGACGACGAAAATATCAGATTGTCCAGATGCCATCCTGAAGCGAAGCGGAAATACTTCTTTCAAGTGGCAGTGTCTGACCGAGACCCGGCTCGACGCGGATCTGAAGAGACACAGAAGACTCTGTCATCTCATTGACGGAAACCATGATGTTTCCGACCCGGTCGGTCGTATCCTGTTCTGGTTCACAAGTGACCGTCGCACCCTCATACTTCTCTTCAAGGATCATCTCCAGCGCTCGTTTCTCACGGGCATTGAGAAATGATTCTCCATCAAAAGAGACTGTCCAACGGGCGATATTACTTATCCCGTAAGAGGGAAACATCTCACTGATCTGGGAAGTCAGGAATTCCACATCATTGGACTTCGTCCCGATGATCCGCACTTCGGAAACATCAGAAAACTGACGGGGGAACGTCTCCAGAATATAACCGTCATACTCAAGAGAGACGATCATGCCGGAAGTAAGTGCCCGCGCGGTCACGGACTGTCCTTCTTCGTCGAAGACCGGCTGACCGGCAATATTAAAGGAGTAGAGGGAATTGTCCTGTTCCGAGGAAGAGATGGCATAACACTGCTGATTCTTCTTATAGACGATCTCCAGTTCGATGTGGGCCTTTTTCTCCGATTCTTTCGCAGACGGAGTTCTTCTGCAAGCCGCAGCAAACAACAGCCCGACAGCAAGTACTATGCTTAGCCATCCCCATTGTCTGCGCATATTCCGTCTCCTCTTTCTTCTGAAAAATCGCCACATTTACCATGCTACAAGTATCAGTCTAAAGAGGAGATGTTGCTAAAGTGTGACGTGCCTGTATACATAGGTTGAACCATGAGGACAGGTTTGACATATTTGTTCATTCATGGCACAATTTCGTATGAAAGATACGCGGGTATAGTTCATCGGTAGAACGTCAGCTTCCCAAGCTGAACAGGAGGGTTCGACTCCCTTTATCCGCTCCACGGGACTGTCTCCGGCGAGACAGTCCTTTTTGACAGATACGTGTAATATCTTGACTTTTTCTCCGTTAGATGACATACTGTATGTCGTGCTTCGGAAGAAACACCATCTGCCTTTATAGCTCAGTAGGTAGAGCGCATCCATGGTAAGGATGAGGTCACCAGTTCGATCCTGGTTAAAGGCTCCACATTCCGGCCGAGATATGGCCGTCATATATGAAGCCCCGCTTGTCGGGGCTTTTTCGTTTTTTCGGTCACGCCGCAAACTCCGATCTTCGGAATTTCGCCTATCCCTCACGATTTGTGTATAATGGCAGTGGAGGTGAGCGCACATGAAAATCTGTCCGAAATGTGATAGCCAGAATGCCAACAATGCCGCCGTATGCAAGAACTGCGGAGCCAGCCTCAACGAGGTTCCCGACCTGTCAGATGCGGTCGCCGACGTCGAACAGAAGGGCCGGAAACCGGCTTGGGCCTTCCTTTGTGCACTGATTTCCTTTGCCTCCTCCGCATCCAAAGGACTCCTCCCTCTCGAATCGGAAGAAGTTACCTCCACGCACTACATCCTGTATTTTGTCAGTTGTGCCGTATCGATCCTTTTCCTGGTCTTCTGTGCACTTCTCCTGCGGGGGATCTTCAAGAAAAAATCAATTCCGGCAATCGGCCTTGCTGCAGTATTACTCTGCATCGTCTGTGCGATCATGGTCATACTGGACGTATTCTCCCTGCCTTCAACCATCGCCGACTTCCGGGCTCTGTTTTAGAGGATACACCTATGAAACGAACCACGATTTCGTCTCTCATCCTCGTCTTCAGCGTTCTTCTATGTAGTTGCGGGCCTTCGTATGCCTCGAAAAATGAGATCCTGAAGTATGCACGATCTGAGGCAAAGGGCGAGAATCTCGAGATCGAACGGGAAATAAAAGAGCATACCTACATGATCCGCTCCCTCGACCGGGATCTGCAGTTCACTGCTTCCACCCATGCGGGGGAGCTGAGCTGCGATGGTTCTTCCTTCGGATATTCGGGAGAATATTATATCCATACCGATTACTATGATGCCATCTACCGATACTGGTACGAAGAGACAAGAGCTCTTCTGGAAGAAGACGGGTTTGACTGGGTCAGGTTCGACAGGAACGAAGACAGCGCACGTACATTCACCTTCTATATAGATGCCGATGTACCGCAGGAAGATCTTGAAAAAATCGAGGAATTCATGTTCGGTCTTCGAGAAATACTGAAGAAGGAACAGGAGTTTCACAACAAGAATATCGATATCTGTTACCATGTCGCCATCCACAAGCATCTTGACGGAGACGACGAGAAAGCCTACCACCGCTGTGCCGGAAATGACGGATACAGCACCCGGATCACTTCTGAAACCCCCGATATCGAGCTGGATATTCAGCGTATGGGACATGAAGCGAACGCGTGGATCGAGAACACGCAGCCTGAGAAAACCAAGGGTGTCATCATGATGTATAATGAAGACAATACGTGAAAGTGAGGGTGAGACTATGGCATCTTTTGACGAGAGAATCAGCAAACTTCAGAAGATCCTGGACGAGGCACATTCCGTCGTTTTCTTCGGTGGAGCCGGCGTATCGACCGAGAGCGGCATCCCTGATTTCAGAAGCAAGGACGGACTTTATAACCAGCACGACGTACAGTTTGATAAGTACCCGCCGGAATATCTCCTGAGCCACAGCTGCCTCTACGATCAGCCGAAAGTCTTCTTCGAGTATTACCGTCAGAAGATGGACTGCAGAACAATCGAGCCGAATATCACGCACAAGAAGCTTGCGGAATGGGAAAGAGAGGGCAGACTCACCTGCGTCATTACCCAGAACATCGACGGACTGCATCAGAAGGCCGGATCGAAGAAGGTCTTTGAAGTACACGGCACGACACAGCGCGTCTACTGTGACAAATGTGGAAAGGAATATCCCTACGATATCCTCTTTACTTCTACCGAGCCTGTCCCACACTGCACCTGTGGCGGGATGCTCCGGCCGGATGTGACTCTCTACGAAGAGAGCCTCCCGAGTGATGCCTGGGAAGGCGCCACGATGGCCCTT
This sequence comes from Clostridiales bacterium, assembly GCA_017617995.1. Lineage (GTDB taxonomy): Bacteria > Bacillota > Clostridia > Saccharofermentanales > Saccharofermentanaceae > Scatonaster. Next base: position 64,062 of record JAFZVE010000056.1, on the reverse strand, counting down.
GCCAAGGCCGATGTATTCATCATCGGCGGCACCTCTCTCACCGTCTATCCGGCCAATACCCTGACACGATATTTCAGAGGTAAGCACCTGATCATCATGAACCGCGATGAGACCCAGCAGGACCGCTACGCGGAGATCGTCTTCCACGAAGGCCTCGGGGATATTTTCAGAAGGCTCAAGTAAATGGACGATTCCGGATTTCTCAAGAAGCTTCTCCTCCTTCTGCTGATCGGGGTGCTCTTCCTCGGCTGCCTCTTCGGAGGACTATACTATCTCGACAAAAAAGGGAAACTGGAGTCGATCCGGAACCGCTTCTCCTCTTCCCGTTCCAATCAGACAGGAACCGGAGAATACTACTACGGATCGGACAAAGAAACAACGAGAGCCACCTCCGCGCCATCTACAGAAGCTTCCGGGACGACCGCCATGACCGAACCGGAAATACCGGACGAAGGCGACCTTTCCGGCTACACGATCATCCTCGATCCCGGTCACGGTGGGAGGGACTCGGGATGTGTCTTCCCCTTCAACAATCCTCAGTACAATGAGTGCGACTTTACTCTTCGCATCGCGCTTGCGACCAAAGAAGAACTTGAATCACGTGGAGCCACTGTCTACCTCACCAGATCCGACAACAGCTGGGTATCCCTCTACAGCCGTCCGGCCCAGGCCCATCTGATCTGTATGGACATCGCGAAAGAGATGGGGATCCTCCCATTTACCCCGGAGCGGGAAGAAGAGCTCCGCGCATCGCTTCAGGAAACGATCGACATCAACGAGAGCACCGTCGCCTCCGGCGGTATGGGGATCATGGTCGGCTCCGGGATCGGCGAGGATCTTCTGGAGCTTGTGGAAATGGAATACCAGCTTGACCAGGTGCTCTTCCTGTCGCTCCATCTCAATTCCAATGAGCCGAGAAATCTTCACGGTACGCAGATCTACTATGTCACGGACGAATCCGTCATCGAGAGTGAACACCGTCAGATGCGGGAGAACTCCGAGTTCAAACGCTCGGACTTCCCGATCCGTGATGATTACTATGGTCGGAGAAATGAGGATAATGAGCTTCTGGCACTCTGCCTCTATGACAATATTGTCGGAAACATCCCGGACTTCGCTACAAATGCCCGCCCTACTGTTTCGGATAACTTCGCCGTCATCCGGGAGCACGGTCTTGTCGGTGCGCTGATCGAGGTCGCTTATCTGTCGGACGATAACGACCGTGAGATGCTGCTCCGTGACGACATTGTCGGCGAGGTCGCCCACTCGATCGGCGATGGCGTGAAGATGTACTTCACACAAAAAGGTTTCTGATCTCCCTCAAGATCGGAGCACTATTTCTTGACAATGTGTCAGAAAAACTCGTTCTTTCGTCACTATCTCATCGTGCGTAAAGCGAAAATGTCCTTTTTGTAATTTACAAATCGAAATAAAGGCTTATACTTAAAGTGCACATAATAGAGAGGACGTTATGATGAATAACAATCAACAACCATCGAGACCTAATCGGGGCGCCCATCAACCCAATCCAACCCGAACCTATTCCCAAACCCGGCGCCCCACTCGAATGAGTAAAGCCGAGATTGCCCGTCGTCAGTTCATCGCAAAGTGCATCATTGTCGTTTGCATGACTCTCGTACTCGGTGGCGGTGTGTTTCTTCTCTTCCGCTCGGGTCCCTTCTCAAAATCCTCCTCTAAGAAGGAGACCACTATAACCACGACCGCAGGAACCGTCGTCACAACGGCGGCGACCTCGGCGTCGGAGATTACCTCCGGCACAACGGCACTTCCTGAAGACCTTACCGGATACACCGTGATCCTCGATCCCGGTCACGGCGGCTGGGACCGTGGTACTTCCTACCCATATAATAGCGACCAGAACGAGGAACCGACGATCACGATCCGGATCGCCAACATCCTTGCCGATGAACTTCGCGGCCGTGGTGCGACAGTCTATGTCACACGTACTGAAGACAACTACTACTCCCTTTATTACCGTATCGCGGAAATACACCTGATCTGCATGGATATCGCGAAAGAAAGAGGAATCCTCCCCTTCTCTGCCGAACGTGAGCAAGAACTGCGTGCTTCTCTTCAGAAGATAAAGGAAGTCAACGATAACAGCTACGATAAGGGTGGCATGGGCTTTATGGCCGGAACCGGTGTCGGCTCGGATCTCAAGGAACTCTTCGAGATGGAGTATCAGCTTCCGGATGTCGTCCTTCTCTCTATCCATATCAATGCACACTACGACGACAATACGCACGAACCGGTCAATCACCACGGAATCGAAGTGACCTATGTCACCGACGATGCCGTAAACGAATACGAAAGCAAGCCGAAGAATCAGACAGCCGGAGCCCCGGTCCGCGACGCTTACCACGGTCGTCCGAACGAGCACAATCAGCTCTACGCCCAGACGCTCTATGACGCGATTATCGCAGGCACTCCGGAGCTGAAGTCTAACATGGACAAGCCTGTCTATACTGCCAACTGGGCCATTATCCGCAAGGTCGGTCTCGTCGGTACACTTCTGGAATTCGGGTTTATCTCCCACGAGACGGATCGCGCGATCCTACTGGACGATGCCCAACTGAAAACGGTCTGTTCTTCTGTAGCCGACGGACTTGAGGAGTACTTCAAGCAGATCCGATAAGGAGTTCCCCCATGAATATCGCTATCGTAACCGGTGCCTCGTCCGGAATGGGAAAAGAATTCGTACGACAACTCTTCTGGGAGTCGGATAATCGGATCGGTGCGCCCTACGATGAGATCTGGATGATCGCACGAAGCAAGGAGAAACTCCAGGAACTAAACGAAGAAGTCCGTGGTTCGGTTTTTAGGCTCCACTCGAAGATTCCGACAAGTTCAGGTTCGCAATTTCACACCGCACTTCGCGTGCTTCCGCTTGATCTGACGAAACCCGAGTCTCTTTCGGAAATATCCGCGATTCTTCAGAAAGAACAGCCTGTTATCCGCCTGCTGATCAACTGCGCAGGCATGGGCAAAAACGGTGCTTTTGCCGAGCAATCGCAAGAAGACACACACAGCGCGATCACGCTGAACTGCACCGCTCTGTCGGAACTTACGAATATTTGCCTTCCGTATATGCTCTCCGTCGCTTCTACTCTTCCGAAGAGACAGGGACCACGGATCATCAACATCGCATCTTCGGCGGGTTTCCTGCCGCAGCCGGGCTACGCCGTCTATGCGGCAACGAAATCATATGTCATCTCGTTTTCCCGTGCACTGGCGGTAGAACTTCAGAGCAAGAATATCGCCGTCACCTGCGTCTGTCCCGGACCCTGTGATACAGACTTCATCAAGGTCAGCAAGAACGATCCGGATGCTAAATTTTCCGGGATCAAGGCTCGCTTCGTTACCACGACGGACAAGCTGATCCCCGCATCGATCCGCGCCTCGAAGAAGTGTAAGAAGATGCTGGTATACGGTCTCGGGCAGAAGGCCCTTCACGTCATGTCGAAGATCGTCCCCACCAGCTGGATCCTCTTCTTCGAAAAAGGAATGTTCTGATTCAAGACAGCTTAAATATCGTCTTTTCTTTTCCCTTCGTAACGGCCTTCCGGATCGCGTCCATGATCTTAACAAACAGGATGCCGATAAAAAAGCCGACGACATTCATCCACAGATCATCTATGTCGCATTCGCCAATATTGAAGAAATACTGGCATGCTTCGATCGTGCCGGAGAGCAGAACAGGAACAAGATACAAGATCCAGCGGTGTCTTCTTTTCCCCCACAGGATGTGAAGAAAGAAGCCGAGCGGAGCGAAAATAAGCAGGTTCCCGAAGAACTGGACAAAGACACCGTTGGTGAACTTTCCTTTCTTGATTTGCGGCCAGTATGTGGCAAAAGCACCGCGGAACGGTATAAGGTGCAGACTTCTTCTGGCTTCCGTTGCGGTGCGCTGGAACACGAACAGATCCAGAAGCAGGGCAAGGTAGATCAGGAAGAAGACGATGCTCAATACCAGAAATCCACTGCTGAAGGTCTTCCTGATGTGTGAGGCATTCCACTTCCCATGGGCAAAAAGTCGGATGATAATCGTCACCATGACCCCACTTCCCCACATCAGAAGGATCCGAAACCACCACTCGTAGTCCATGTGCTTAAGAAGTGCTCCCCATCCATCCGATATATTCCTGAGGACGAATACAGTCGTATTCCACAGGAGTCCTCCTGTCTGCATCAGCGCGCACAGGAAGTGACTCTTCGACATCAGGAAAAGAAGAAGAGTCAGTCCCACAGCCGCGACCAGAAGCAGCGCCTCCTGCATCGGAGAGAGAAAATTCTCACTTACATCGATACAATAGGGATGAAGTACGATACCAAGAACAAAACACAGTCCGATCAGGATCGGGTTCATCTTCGGGATCTTATGTGATGTGTGTCGGGTCTTCGAGTTATGGCCTTTCGATTTGCTTCTCGTCTGCGCGCGGCTCATGTCCCGATATTTCCATCTTCCTTCGAATCTATGTCTGCATCATCCGTCTTTGCAGGCTTCGCCCAGATCGGACGGTCAGAAGGGATATCCGAACCCGACGCCCATGTCGGGATGATCTTCGGTGCTTCCTCTTCAACCGGCGTTTCCGTCTTCATGAAGTCTCGGACAATTGCCGGAATACTCGGATCATCCACCACTTTCTCATTCTTCACATCAGGCGTTTCCTCTACCTCAGCAGGTTCCTCCTGCAGGGACTCTATCGAAGAAGCTGCAAGTATACCCGCCGCAGCCGTATGATCCGGAACTGTTTCCGAAGCCGGTTTTGCAGTCGGCTTTGGAGCTGGTTTTTCAGCTGGCTTTGAGACCGGTTTGGAAACCGGTTTTTCTGCTTCTGCAGAAGGAGCTGCTTCCTTACTGACCGGACGGAACTTGCCGGCAAATTCATTATTCTTCGGAGGCTCTTCTTTCCAGGCGAAGCGGCCGGTCGGCTCGGCATTCGGTTCGATCTCCCACGGGATGTCGTGCTTCAGTTTTTCCGGAAGATAGAACCGGTCGATAAGACGATTCCATGTTTTCGGATGCTTGGCATAAAGATAGGCGCAGATGCAGAGGAAGAGCAGGAGGAGTAATAAGACTACGTACAGGATGATTTTCCCGACGGATACACTCTCCTTCGGTGCGGCCACGGTAACAGGTGCCTGCGTTACGACGGCTGCGTCGGTCTCGGAAGGTACGGGTACGGTTTCCTCAGAAGGAACCGCCGTACTCTCGGTGGGAGCCGGCTCGGTCGTCTCGGGCACTTCCGGAACCACCGGGACGATCACACCTTCATATTCAGAAAGGGAGATACCGTTACTGCCAAGCGGAACCGCATGATCGAGTCCGACAAACTTATCGTCATCCTGCCACAGAACTTCCCTGACAAAAGTATACTTCTCTTCGTCCCAGGTCTTAAAGTCATCGAGAACCAGTCCGCCGGTATCGCCGGAATTCGAGTTAAAGCACCAGAAAGTGAAGTTCAGGTGATTCTCGGCGATGAGCTGGCGCAGATACGTCATCCATGTAAGGTTCGGTTCGGTCATATATCCGCCCCACTCACCGATCAGGATCGGTGCGGTGTTTTCGTTATAGATATAGAGCCAGTTATCGTTCCAGCAGTCGGTCTTCAGAGACTCGAATGTGTAGTCACCTTCGAACCACGGCTGGGCATAGACGGCCGGGCCGTAATCATGCGGGGAATATACGATCTGCTTATTTCTTTCTTCGGAACCGAGATCGATCGGGTAGTCCTTCACGCCACGGAGATTACCGCCCCACCAGTTGAAGTAGTAATCGGCATCGTTCGTACTGGAGAAGTCTCCGTTTGAAGACAGATCCTTCGGATAGATCTCGATACCCTCGATCACAATAAGGGCATGGGGATTGGCATCCAGGACTCGACGTCCGGCTTCTTCTGCCACATACTTCCAGTTATTGTCAGAAACCGAATCATTCCAGATTGCTTTCTCCTCGTTCGGTTTGCCGTGCGGCTCGTTCTTGAGGTCATATGCTATGACCGTATCGTTGTTCTTGTAGCGGTCGGCCAGATACGAGAGCGCATCATAGTAATCCTGGATCGAGACCTTATCAGTGTACCAGAGATTGGTCATGTGACCCGCTGCGTCAGTATTGGCGCTGTGGATATCGAGCATGACCTTGATGCCGTACTTCTGGCACAAGGACAGAGCATAGTCGAAGATCTCCTGACTGTTCATACCGACAAGCTCGGAGTTTGTAGCCTGATTAAAGTTGGCATCCGGATAGATCCCGTTCTTCCAGGAGAGCGCAAGCTCGGCGGACATCGGGATACGGAGGAGATTGAAGCCGTGATCAGCAATAGCCTTCAGAGCCTGCTCCATATTACAGCTCCAGCATCCGTCGAAGATATTCGTGCCGGTGTTGTAGCCGAACCAGTTGACACCGGTCAGCCAGACCTGCGTGCCGTTACTGTCTACGATTTTATTTCCGTCTGTCGTAAGCCAGTCATCGCCGGAAACCGGATCCGTCGTGCCTGCACCGGGTTCACTCGTTTCAGAAGTCTCTGAAGTCTCAGACGAGTCCGAAGATTCGGCCGGTGTGACTGTAGTTTCGATCGTGCCCGGAACTGCTGTCGGGGCCGCAGTCGGAGCTGCTGTAGGGGCAGCTGTAGGTGCCGCTGTAGGTGCCGCTGTGGGGGCAACTGTAGGGGCAGTTGTCGGAACCGGAGTCGGAGTATCATTCTTGGGAGCAGGAGTCGGATTATCCTTCTTCGGTGTCGGAGTCGGGGTATCCTTCTTCGGTTGCGGGGTCGGAGTGTCCTTCTTCGGTTCGGGTGTAGGTGTATCCTTCTTCGGATCCGGCGTCGGAGTATCTTTCTTCGGATCCGGCGTCGGTGTCTGCGTCGGAGCAGTGGCAAATTTCGGAGAGATAATGACAGAAATGGCGCTGGAATCAAAATCGCCATACATGTTGAAACCGGCGACATTTTGCTCACCTGATCCCGGAGCAGGAATCTGCCAGTCATACTCATTCGACAGTATTACTGTACTACCGTTTATGGATTCCTTACAATTCCAGCAACCCGAATACGTGGCCCCTTCCGGAACCGTGATCGTGACTGTCCAGCCGGTAAGTTCCCGATCACTCGAATTCTTCACATAGATATCGTAGGAATCTCCACGTTTTTCAATTCGTACCGACACACCCTGATCCGCCCGCATCAAGCGAAGCGGTGCCAGAATGAAAACTAGCACCAGCAGAATGCTGGTCAATCTTCCGAATCTTGTCCTTTCCATCGAACTTAAACCTCTTTGTTGATCTCCTTCTGTCTCTCCCTCGACAGACGCAGAAGCTCCTGCATCAGAGCTTTTGCCGCCGCACTATATTGTTCTTCTACCGAGTTTCCGACCCTCTCGAGAATCTCGGCTTCACGGGACGGGACCTGTGTCGGCATCCCCGCTTCCGCCTTGATCTTCGCGATCCGGTCGATATGCTTCATTCTCCGCTCGAAAAGCACGAAAATCTCTTTATCGATCTCATTTAGCGCCAGCCGCTCTTCACCGAGAAGCGCCTCCGGCGTCGAAGGCTCCGCAGACGCCCCGTCTGAAAGTGCTTTTGAAGAATCGTCAGTCATATATTTCTCGACGAGTTTTTCCATCGCGACCAGATAGCCCTTCACGCCCAGGCCGCAGACCTGCTCGACGCAGACGGCCTCGATGACGGAAGTATTGCGGAAATCTTCGCGGTTATGGATATCGGAAAGATGCACCTCGATCACGGGAATCTTGATGAGTTCGATCGCGTCACGGATCGCGATGCTATAGTGCGTGTAGGCGCCGGCATTCAGAACGATACCGTCGATTACGCCCATGGAAGAGTGAAGTTTCCTGATCATCGCGGACTCTGACTCCGACTGGAAGCACTGGACGTTCACGCCCAGCTCGATGCCCTTCAGATAGCAGGCATTCTCGAGATCGCGGAGCGTACCGGAGCCGTAATGCTTCGGGTCACGTTTCCCAAGCATCGAGAGATTCGGGCCGTTCATAATAAGGATCGTCTTCATGTTATTCTACCTTTCCCATATATGCATCCAGGAGCGCCAGCGCGAGGCAGCCTTCCGCGACCGGAAGGGCTCTCGGAACGATGCACGCATCGTGGCGTCCCTTAATCTGGATCTTCGTATTCTCCTTGGCTTCGAGATCGACCGTATCCTGCTCAAGTCCGATAGACGGAGTCGGCTTAAATGCGATCTGCGCGAGGACCGGCATGCCGTTGCTGATGCCTCCCTCAAATCCGCCACCGTGGTTCGTGGTCATGCGGAGCTTGCCGTCCTTGAACATGAGGTGGTCGTTATTCTGCGAGCCCCTGCGACTCGCCACTTCAAAACCACTTCCGAAGGAGACACCCTTGACGGCCGGCACGCCGAACATCAACTGAGCAAAATTACTCTCGACCGTATCCCACATCGGCGAACCGATGCCACCGGGAAATCCCGTCGCCATGACCTCTACTATACCACCGACCGAGTCGTTATCCAACCTCGCGGCCTCGATCTCTTCTCTCATGCGGGACGCGACCGCCGTATTCTCCTGGGCAAAAGACCCCTCCGCCGGGATGACCGGTGATTCATCTTCTTCCCAGCTCGGTGCAGTGATACGGCCGATCCGGATGATGTGCCCGTAGACCTCCACGCCGCACTTAGCCTTCAGGATCTGCTTGGCGATCGCACCGGCAAAGAGGACCGGCGCCGTGAGTCTTCCGGAGAAGTGTCCGCCGCCTCTGGGGTCGTTACTCATCTTGTAGCGGAGCCTCGCCGTATAGTCGGCATGTCCAGGACGCGGGGTCACGGTAAATCCGTCGTAGTCCGACGAATGCGTATTTGTATTCAGGATCTCCATTGCCAGCGGCGTGCCTGTGGTCTTTCCGTTATAGATGCCGGAGAGGATAGTCGGAAGGTCCGCTTCCTTACGCGGTGTGGAGCCCGCCTGGGATCCGCCCGGTGCTCTTCTCTGCATCTCTTTCACGACGCGGGATTCGTCGATAGGAATCCCCGCCGGGAGTCCGTCGATGACGACGCCGATCGCCGGTCCGTGCGACTCCCCAAATACACTTATCCTGATGCGGTTACCCCACGTTGATCCCATCGATCTTTCCTCCCAAATTCATATAATCCTCGAAAAATGCCGGGTACGATTTCTCTACCGCAACCGGATCCTTGATCCATACCATATCTTCGGCTCTCGTTGCCGCAATAGCGGCCGCCATGACGAGACGGTGGTCCTTGCAGCTATCCACCGTACCGCCCAAGAAGCACTTGTCCCCGGTGGTTTCTGCGCTTCTTCCTACGATCAGAAGTCCGTCTTCCGTGATCGTATTACTGATTCCGAGTGCCGTCAGCATCGCCGATGTCGAAGCGATGCGGTCCGATTCCTTGATGCGGAGACGCTCGGCATGCACGATCTTCGTGACGCAGTTCGTCGCTGCGGCTGCGATGGCAAATACCGGAACGAGGTCCGGGACATCGCGCGCGTCCATCTCGAATATCTCACGATCAGAAGAAGAAGATGCTGTCTTCCCTGCTTCGTCGTTTCTCTTTCCTGTTTCGCCCAGCCCTGCGAGCAGATCCACGATCGCGCGGTCTCCCTGTGCAGTCGACTTCGGAAGATTCTTAAGATCGATCTCGGAACCGAGATAGTCCGCGACGAGCCAGAATGCCGCCTGCGAATAGTCGGCCTCCACCTCGAAGGATTCTTCTCTATGCGGTTTCACTGCGCCGCTGAGCGCGTAGCCGTTTGCGTCCTCTTCCACTTCCACGCCAAATGCACGCATGACCTCACATGTCATGTCGACGTACGGCCTGGACTCGAGCTCGGTCGTGAGCGTCAGGCGGGATGCTCCGTCTGCGGCGGAGAGCGCCATGAGAAGTCCGGAGATATACTGCGAACTGACGTTTCCGGGAAGCGAATACTCGCCTGCTTGCATCTTTCCCTTAATGAGGAGCGGCAGCGAAAGTCCTGGTTCGAGATAGATCATGTCCGCGCCGGAACCTGTGAACACGCCTTCGTATTCCTTGATCGGGCGCTTCGGCAGACGTCCGGATCCGATAAACTTCGTCGGGATGCCGAGCACCGCCGCAAGCGGGATCAGAAAACGAAGCGTAGATCCCGACTCCTTGCAGTCGATCTCGATCGGTTCTTCACCTGAGATGCCTTCAGCAAGTGCCTCGCCCATTCTGATCAGGGCGCGCTTCGTGGCCTTGATGTCGTCGGAGACGTGTGTCTCATCTATCTTCGCCAGCTCGATGTCCCCGCTTAAGAACGCGAGGATCAGAGCCCGGTGTGCCGCACTTTTGGACTGAGGCACAAAGACATCGCCCTTGAGTTTTTCAGGAGCGATGCCGAGTGTTCCGGAAGCATAGATTTCCGTAAGTTTTTCCTGTATCCGTTCTTTTTCCAAAGTTTCTCTTTCGCACAAGAGGCGGCAAAATATGCCGCCTGATCGTGGTCCTTTCTATTTCTCAGAGCAGATCCTTCAGTTCCTGCTCAGACAGCGGACGTGTCTTACTCTCGCCGATGTCGTTGATCATGACGTAGTAGATCTTGCCGTTGAGTTTCTTCTTATCCGAGAGCATCGTCTGGTAGAGATCCTCGACCGGAAGATCCGTCGATGTCGGCAGGTGCCACTTCTCGAGGACCGCCAGGATACGCTCCTTGACGCCCTCCGGTGTCTCGCCGAGCTTCACGCCGAGATCGACTGCCTTGACCATGCCGATCGCGACCGCTTCACCGTGGGTATATCTGTTATATCCGGAGACCTTCTCGATCGCGTGGCCCCATGTGTGACCGAAGTTGAGAAGCATTCTCTCGCCGGTATCGTACTCGTCGTTTTGCACGACCGTGGTCTTGATCTTCACGCAACGCTGGATCATCCACTCCATGTCCGCCTGACCCTTCTCGATCGCCTCGAAGAGCATCGCATCGCGGATGCATCCGTACTTGATGACCTCGGCCATACCCTCGGCCATACGTGTTCTCGACAGGGACTTCAGAAGGCCCGGATCGATGACGACAGCCTTCGGCTGGTAGAATGCACCGACCAGGTTTTTGCCGAACGGCATGTCGATGCCGGTCTTGCCGCCGATAGAAGAGTCGACCTGCGCGAGGAGCGTCGTCGGTACCTGGATGAGATTACATCCGCGCATATAAGTTGCTGCCGCAAAGCCCGCGAGATCGCCGACCACACCGCCGCCGAGCGCGATGACGAGGTCCGTTCTCGCCATGCCGAATTCGTGCATCGCATGATAGATCTCGAAGAGGTTCTTCTCGCACTTGCTGGACTCGCCGTTCGGGATCGTGTAAGAGGCAACCTCAAAACCGGAAGCCGCCAGCGATTTCTTCGCTGCTTCGAAGTACAGGCCCTCGACGATATCGTCCGTGACGATGAAAGCCTTTCTGCTTCTGACCGTCTTTCCTGCGACTTCGCCAAGCTGGGCGAGCGCACCTGTACGGATCAGGATCGGGTATTTTCCATGATTGGTATTGGCCATGATTTCCGGCATAATTCTTACCTCTCTTTATCTCGTTATTTCTTCGCACCGCGCGAAATGCACTTTTCTCCGCAGCGCCGGTCGTGACTTGCACGACCCCTCTTCCTATTTTATCACGGCAGGAGTAGTTTCTTCACCCTGTCAAACACTACATCTTTCGAGCCGACAGCGGATACGGTCACATCCGATCCGGCGATATACGAGGCCTCGCGGCTCTCCAACCTCGCGCACATATTCTTATACGCCGTCTCCTTATCTGCAGCCTGCAGGAGCGGACGCTTGGTGTCGTCCTTGACGCGCTCCCAGATCGTGTCGGCATCGGCCTGAAGATAGATGACCACGGCCTTACTGTCCTTGAGAAGCTTGCGGTTCTCTTCGCGGGTCAATACCCCGCCGCCGAGCGAGATCACCTCAGAGCCCGAAGTCTCGAGTACGACCTTCAGGACGTCATGCTCCATCCTTCGGAATGTCTCTTCGCCGTCTTTTTTGAAGATCTCGGAGATCGGGCATCCCGCGATTCTTTCGATCCTGTCGTCGAGATCGATGAATGGGATCTTCATGTCCTCGGAAAGCCTTCTTCCGATGTCGGTCTTGCCCGTGCCCATGAATCCCGTGAATACGATCTTGATCGGGTTCTTCTCCCAGAGTTTCTTTCTCACATCCGGGAGGATCGCCGCGAGTCTTTCGTCATCGAAATGCGCGTCCGGCGCCCAGATCTTCTCGGCCGCGATGGCCTGATTCAGAAGCATCTTAAGACCCGAGACCGCCGTGCCGCCGCTTGTTCTTACCTGCATGCAGGACTTCGTCGGGCAGGGATTATAGATCGTATCGAAGAACGTGCCGTCCTTCTTAAGCGAGGAAAGATGCGGCGCGACATCGTGGACATTCGGCCACATGCCACAGGGGGTTCCATTTAGTACGGTGTCGTAAGCACCCTCCTCCGGTTCCTCTGACACGGCGACCTTCTCATAGCCCTTCTCTTTGCACTCATTAACGAGGGCAAGTGCTTTTTCCGGAGAACGGGCCCAAATCGAAAGATCCGCACCGGCCTTCAGGGCTTCGATGGCCATCATGCGGGCAACTCCGCCGGCACCGAGCAGGAGGACTTTCTTATCCTTCATGGGGATCTCGCAGGAGAGGAATCCGTCGACGTCGGTGTTGTAGCCGACCTTCCCGCAGACGGTATTCGCCGCACCGTATTCCTTCACCATCGGCGCGATGTCGTCGAGGAAAGGTAGGATGCTGACCTTATGCGGGATCGTGACATTAAACCCCGTCAGCTCGCGCATCAGGATCGGCGCGTACTTCGGGAGCTCCTCCGGAGAGATCTCGTAGAGCTCGTATTTGCCGTAGATGCCGGATGCCTCCATAATACGCTCATGGATGTAAGGTGACATCGAGTGACCCAGAGGGGAGCCGATCAGCCCGGCCTTAATCGCAGACATAACCGGCCTCCTTCAGAAGCGCATAGGCCTCGACCGCTTCCTTCGTCGTACCGAGGAGGAGCGAGACCTGACCGCCCTCGTATGTTCGGAAGTTGCGGATATTGATGTTTCGGATATTGATATTGCCCTTACCGAGGATCGCGGTGATACGCGCGAGTTCACCCGGCTTATCCTCGACGTGGACGTTCAGCGTAGCGGAAGCTTCGAGCGCACCGCGGAGGTTGATGTCCAGATGGTCTCTGTAGAGCGCACCCTGCGCAAAGAGTTTCTCAAGTTCTACGGAATCGCCCTCTTCGAGAGCCTTCTTCCAGAGCGTCACGGTCGCGATATAGTCATCCAGGATCGGAAGGAGTGCTTCCTTCGAATTCGCCGTGATTCCGGCCCAGAGCTTGGCGTTCGACGAAGCGATTCTCGTGATGTCACGGAAACCACCGGCCGCCATGCGGGAGAGCGCGCCGTCATCCCGGTTCGCCATGAGAAGCGAGAGGCTGCTCGCGACGATATGCGGAAGATGCGAGACCGCCGCGACACGCTCGTCGTGTTCTTTTGCCGTCATACGCATCGGGATCGCACCGATCGCGCGGATCAGTTCTTCAAACTTCTGAAGAGTATTCGCCGTGACTTCCGAGTAGTCCGGAAGACAGATAACATAAAGTGCATTTTCAAAAAGGGAGCCGTTACTGCAGGCATATCCGTAGCGCTCGGAACCGGCCATCGGGTGGCCGCCGACGAAATTCGGAAGACGGATCGCATCGACTACAGGCTGCTTGACGGAACCGACATCGGTGATCATGCCGATATCGAGCTTTGCGAGATCATCCTGCATGGTCTTGATCACATCGACCGGGGCACAGAGGATCACGACATCACAGCCAGAAAGGATGCTCAGATCGTCCGTGGAGGATCTTACGATCACACCCTCCTCTTCTGCCATCTTCAGCGATGCTTCGTCCTTGTCGATCGCGACGATCTCCGCTATATCTGTTCTCTTATGGATCGCCTTGGCCAGCGACCCGCCAATCAGGCCAAGACCGACGATGCCAATCTTACGAAAGCCCGTGGTCTTCGTTTCCTCACTCATGCCGAAATACCTACCTTTTACAAGTAGGTACATTATAGCATGAAGGAGCCCTCCCGCCTATGAAAACAAGCACGAAAGCCGTGAATCGACAAGGTTTGTATGCGAAATAAGAAAAAGGAAACATCTCCGCGCGACGAGTTTTGCGCTTGCGCAAACTGTTTGAAGTCGCAAGGAGTGTTTCCTTTTTCTTCCTTCCAACAAATTCGCTGATTACTGGCTTTCCTGCAGGATCAGCATCACGCGGTTCTGGATCACAGATGCCACATCGTCCACAGACTTCTGTCCAGCGAAGTATGCCGCAGCCTCTTCTTTTACCACGGCAAGGATCGCCGGATAGGTCGCGATCTTTCTGTCGATATGCTCGATCTGATCGATATACATGGCAATATCAGCATCTTCGATCGTTTCAGGAGGTCCGGCAAGCGGGTCATTCTGCGTGTTCTGATTCATTTTCTCCACTTCCTCTATCTGCTTCTCGACTTTCTCATCGAGTGCGGCGCGGTTCACCGGTATTCCATATCCGTCTCCCAGATCCACCTGTGCGTCCGTTTCCAGAAGATACATCACGAAATCCCAGGCTTCTTCCTTGTGCTTCGAAAAGGACGAGATCGCGATCGACATATTTGCCGTCGCTCCGAATCCGGAACCGGAAGCAGACGGGAAACCTATAAAGGAGATTCTTCCCTCGTTGAGATTCCGATATCTGCCCAGACCTCGCGCGCTATCGAGAAGATATGACACCGTAGCCCAGAGACCGGCGTCTATGCCATCGAGTACGGGATCGCCTTCATAGTCGTCCCCCAGAGCCTGGCGGTTTCTCTGCACCTCGCAGAGTTTGGCGCTCTCGAGAAGCTGCTTAAACTCAGCAGAGTCGAACTTCGCTTCGCATTCCGCATAGTCGACGAAGTAAGCGATATCGCTGCTTAACATCTCCACCATAAAGTCCTCGGCCGTTTTACTGAAGAAGGCCGTCGTTTCTGCCGGGAACTGTTTGACTATAGATAGAAAATCGGAATACGTCCAGCCGGATCGCTGTCCGCAGAGATCGGCATTACCCACAAGTCCCATTCCCTGCACAAGAAGCGGCATCTGGAACAATTTTCCGTCCGTTTCAAAAGCTCTGAAGATGTTATCGAAGTACTGACTCCTGTCGATCCCGGATGCCCCGTCGATAAAGGTATTGAGATCACACAGTACCTCTTCGTTTTCAAACTCTCCGAAATCCGTGAAGTTCATCAGAAGATCCGGGCCGCTCCCGGATTTCATGTCCAGGAATATTTTATACGCCATATCCGCATTCCCCTCGTTGACGGGCATGACAGAATTGACATCATCACGCGTGTCATAAGTCATGACACGGGCCTTACCGTCCGGCCGCTTGTTGTAATCGATCAAAAGGTCGATGAGGCTCGAATCGTAAAGACCATAGGCACTTAAGTGGAGAAGTGTCTTTCCCGCATGAGGATTCGTCGCCGTCCTCTTAAAGTGCGTCACATACGAGTGTTCGTCTGCCACATTCATACCAAATTCATACTCGAGGAAACACAGTTCCCCGTCCGAGATCATCTGGCATGTGTCTGTCTTTAGGTTATACCAGTTGATATCCGTCTCATTCCAGTTGATGACCGCCTCCATATCGCCGGTCAGCAGATCGACCTTGACGATGCCGTTAGCGCCGACCGCGAAGCATGCGTTATCTCCCTGGAAGACCGTCTCGGGCACCTTCGATGAGATCTCGAGCATATCGCCCAGTGGTTTTCCGGTCGTCTCATCGATCTCCCGGATGTATCTCTTCACGGGATAATCCCAATCGTTTACATAGAACAGATAGATTTTCCCATCAATGACAAAAGCACCTCTCACGCTGCCGTTCTGGAGCGTGGAACGCTCATCCGGCGGCAGACACCAGATTTCCTTTCCGTTTTCATCCACAAGGATCACGGTCCCCAGATTTGTCAGAAGGATATTCCCGGAAGGGAGAATGATCGACTTCCCGTTCCATGAAGCGAGCGGATAATCCGTGTAGCTTAGAGTTTCTTTCCCAATCTGTTCTCCTTTATCGTTAAACATAAGAATATCCGCGAAAAAACCATCACGCATCGTGGTTTCCGTCATACCGAGATTTCCTTCTGCCGTCTCAAAGGCCATCCCAGGTAATGAGTCGTAACTGTCCACCATCAGCGAGAACAGATACTCTCCTGAGGCATCAAATACGGCCAAACCGTGCTTCGAATAATCTCCGGCAATCCGGACAAATTCATCGTAGTCATCCGGAAAATGCATCTGATCGACCTTTTCCTGGATATCCGGCGGATACGCATACTGGAAATAAAACTCCTTCGTGATGTATTTCCCGACACAGACCGGTTCGCCTGCCGAATAAGCATTTGTAACCTCCATCGAAGGATCCGTAGGAATGATAAGTTCCCGTCTCTCCACTTCGTAGTAGGGATCTTCCGGCCTCACGACATCCACGGTATAGTCCACGTTGTTATTGGGATTATCCGGATCCATCGTCACACGCGTCGGCAGATCCGAGAGATTCGATTCCCCCGGATCCGACTTCTTACACGCACTAGTCATCAATAACGATGCTGCCAGCAGGATGCTTGCCGCTTTCTTAACCTTGCCATACCCCATAGTTCCGCCCCCTCTCGGGATACTTACTCATCTTCATTATATGAGGAGAAAATTACAATCCCGTGACTCTCGCAATTTTTTACTTATCCTCGTTCATTGATCACCGTCGCCGCTCTGTTCTGGATATTCTTCGCCACATCCTCGGCTGAGCGGTTCCCGAGGATATACCCTTCGGCCTCCTCCTTGATCAGGAGGAATACCGTCTTATCAAAAGTTCTCACGGCGTGGATATTCCCCAGCATCGCCATCGCGCGCTGTACCGTGTTACTGTCCAGTACCGGGTAGGATTTTAATTGATCGTAGTAAAACCCGACACCCGGCGTCTCCATCGATTTCTCATATCTTCCCACCTGATCAAGAAGCACAGCTTCACAGGCATCTTTTCGGATCGGGAATCCGTCAAACGTTTTTACACATTCGCACTGCGTGTCTTTATCGAGAAGGAAACATACGAAGTCCCACGCTTCATCCTGGTAAGAGGATTGGCTCGAGATGCCGATACTCAGGTTATACTCGGCCGAGAGTCCGCCGTTTTCATTTCCGGGATACCCGATGAAGGTCACGCCCTCCTTGCAGGCTGCCTCATACTGGGCAAACTCAAGGATATGGATCAGGCGGCAGAATGCGGAAGCTGTCATGCCCTGCTTGAGATTATATTCACCTATATTCGTACCCAAATAGTATGCTTCGTAATTGCTGTCCTGAATCTCCGCTTCTGTCCGCATGGAGCCGATCGCTTTTACGATCTCCAGGATCTTCAGGAACTTCGGATCATCGAAGTGAAGTGTCTTATTCTCATAGTCGATGAAGGTCCTTCCTTCTCCGTAAAGAAGATTTTCGAGCACCTCGGCCCATGGCATCTCCTGGATCATCGACATGTTTTCAGGAATGGAAGATATGACGGCCTGGAAATCGTCATAACTCCAGGATGCTTTTCCATCTGTATATTCTGCATTTGCCGCCATTCCGGATGCGATGAAGTTGACCGGGAGCTGATACAGGTGTCCGTCCTTTTCACAGGCACGGAGAACATTGTCGAAATACTCTTCACGGTTCAGTCCGTTCTCCCCGTCGATCTTGGTATTCAGATCGAGAAGGATCTTTCCGTTGTCGAACTGGCTGTACTCACCGAAATTAAGGAGAATATCCGGACCGGCTCCGCCCACCATGTCCAGGTAGACTTTATCCACCGTCTGTGCGATGACCGTATCCTCGTCCGTATCCGTCGGAGGGAACGGTGTCGAGATCGAGCTGTAATCGACGAACTCGATACGTGTCTTCTTTTCCGGGTCCAGATTATACTCGACGATCCGGTCCAGAATCACATCCGGTATCATCGAGTAATTCATGCTCGACGCGATCTGGATGATGCTCTTTCCCGCATGCGGGTTCTTCTCTTCCTTCGTAAGTCTGACCAGGAAGAGCTGCGGGATCACGTCCGACTCGAAGTACGGATCGATCAGCATTCCCTTGCTCTGCACAAAAAAGATCTCCTCTTTCGATTTTATATAGAACGAATCGATCGATTTGCGGTTGACATCCACATCATTCCACGAGAAAAGCACTTCTGCCGTCTGGCATGACTCCAGGTCGATTCTCTCTACGTTATTTCCCTCGAGGTAATAGACGCCATCGTTGCCCTGGTTAAACTGGTCTCGACTGATTTTCTTACTTTCCGGAGAGAACTTTCCTGTTGAAGGATCGAACTTCCGGATGATGGAGCCTGTTGATTCAATCGAGCCGAAGTCCGCAAAGAGGGCATAGAAGTTTCCGTCCTGCATATACACACGCTGCAGGATCATTTCATCATCGCTTGTACTGTCCGACGCGACCTGCTTTCCGTTTTCATCGAATATCACGATCTCCCTGAATCCGGTAGCGATAAAACCGCCGTCCTCTGTCTGTGCGATATCGTGGAACATCGCTTCCCCGGATTCCAGATTGACTCTTTCTATGAGTTCACCGGAATCGGTGATCTCCGCGACAGAAAAAAACATCTCCCAGCCAGGTCCTTCTCCGTAGTGATCGATCAGTGCCAACAGTTTCCCGTCGTTTCCTTCGAAAGGAACCGAGAGATACGGCGATCCCGGAGCACCATATGGAATGGTGCAGCGGATGCTGCCATCGAGGTTATATACGATCGTACCGGACTGGCTGTACCGGTCCACTTCCTCGTAAAGCGCCGAACCCTCTTCATAACTGATCGTCCCCGGATTCATGATATAACTCTGGTATTTTTCCGCGAGTTCCTGCGGCATGACATAATTGATCTCGTATGTCGCCACGATCGCCGAACTGAAAACATGCGCTTCCCCGATATAGGCCGTCTGCAGCTGCTTATCCGGATCGCTCTTCGGAATTGGAAGTTCGATACGCTCCGCACGATAATACGTATCCGTTTCCTGAACAGTCCTTGCGGCCTTCCCTGTTTTCTTCTTCGAGCATGCGGCCGAAGACAGGACCATACTGCAGCAAAGGATAAAGGCAGCCATACTGCTGAACGTTTTTTTCATGATAAAACTCCCCCACAAAACACCTGGGACATCCGGTTTCAAACCATGACTATGCTGGTTTCTCTTACCGTTGACCTAGCTTCATTATAGGGGAGTCTTCTCAAGATAAAATGACGTAAGTGTCATTTCTCAGAATTATCAGCTTCTGGATTCGAAATCCTCATCGATCTCTGCGCGCCAGGAGTCATCCATCTTGCCGCAGGCTCTCATGCTGCCGATCGCCTTCGCCACGCCGCTGAAGTTCATGGCCAAGCCCTGTCTGTCGCAGTGGTAGTTGACCGCACGCTCCTCAGAGATACCGAAGGACTTCGCTGTGCTGACCGCATCGATGTTCGCACCGAGGAAGATAAATTCCCAGCCCTTCGCCTTCTTCTTCTCGATCATCTTCTTAACCTTATCGGCCGAGTACTCGCGGCTGCTGTTCTCCATGCCGTCCGTCGTGATCACGAAGATCGTGTTAGCCGGCACGTCCTCTTCACGGACATACTTGTGGATCCCGGAGATGTGCTTGATGGTGCTTCCGATCGCATCGAGAAGTGCAGTCGAACCGCGTACGTAATAATCCTTATCCGTCATCTCTGCGATCTCGGAGAGCTTCACGCGATCATGGAGTGTCTCCACTCTCGAATCGAAGAGCACTGTGGTCACGTAGCACTCGCCGTCTTCCTTTTTCTGCTTGGCAATCATGGAGTTAAATCCGCCGATCGTGTCGCTCTCGAGTCCGCCCATCGATCCGCTTCTGTCGAGGATAAAAACGATCTCGGTGATATTGTTCTTCTTTTCCGATGTGCCCTTCCCTGCTTCTGTCTTCTTCACGTTCTCATTGTTCTTGATTTCCTTTTTCATGATCTTTTCCTCCTTTAGGATCTTGCGGCTTCTCACTCGAAGCTCCGGCTCCGATCCGGCCGTTTCTCCTTTGGCCGTCTGCGCCGCATCTCTTTCTTACAAGTCCATTAAACAGGAAAGGAAGATCACTTTGGTCGCCCGTCAGGCGACACTTTTTCAGTTCGGTTCGATATCGATAATACAGTACTCGGAAATCGTTCCCGTCTTATACGGGACCGCCCAGTCCGCAATACCGGACGTTACGATGAAGGTCGTATTTCCGCGGGTGCTTAATCCGTACGTCGCATCATTTGCGCCGATCAGTTCGCCTATCGGCCGGATCGGGATCATCTGCCCGCCGTGCGTATGTCCGCTTAAGACCAGATCACAGCCCGCCGCAGCTTCGGCATCGTAGTCATTCGGCTGGTGATTGAGGACGATGGTGTAGTACGAATCGTCGATGAACATCATGAGTCTGTCGATCGGGAGACGCAGCATACTTCTGTCTTTACGGCCGACGATATAGTACTGACCACCCACGAGTTCCGACTCATCCTCGAGCACCTTGACCCCGTTCTGACGAAGTTCCGAGAGAAGATCGTCATAGGTGAAATCTCTGCTGTCACCGTATCCTGCGTCATGATTTCCGGGTACATAGAATACACCATACGTTGTCTCCATCTCGCCGAGCGCGCGGCACGCGAGGACCATATCTCTCTTATCCGTATCGTCATCGACAAAGTCACCGGAGATCACCAGCACGTCCGGATGCTGCTCCTCGATCGTCTTGATATGCTTCGCGAAGCCGTGTCCGTCGAAGCATGTCCCGATATGCGAGTCCGCGATCAGTGCGATGCGAAGCGGCGCGACATCCTTATCTGTCTTGATCGTATACTCGGTCTTATAGACATGGATCGCCATGTAATACGCATACAGCATATAGACGACCGTGATGCCCAGCGCCAGCGCACCGGTCAGCCAGAACGGTGCCTTTCGAGAAGGAGCATCCTTCTCCTTTTTCCGGTTCATGAAAAACTCGACGATCTGCACGATCCCTTCGAGGATCGCCCAGAAAATGATCAGGTGCAGTACGGGAACCACCACGATATACGGGCGGATGACGCTCGCCACGATGATCAGTGCAAGCGGCACGGCCGAAAGAAGCGAGCGGATCCGGCGCTCGTCCTTCGGGAACGTCGAACGGTCCTTCCCCTGAAAGAGGATGTTGCGGATACGGGTATATAAGTAGTACAGCCCCAGCAGAAGGACCGCCACAATTGCGATAATCAGAACAATAAGCATATTCATTCTCACGCCGTAAAGACGGCGCATCTATCCGTTTCTTTTTCAAACGGAATTATACATGAACTCCTTATCCCTGAAAAGAAATGCGCGGTAAAGATTTACTTTCCCTTAATAAATTCCGAGAATCCCGCACGCCCGCCGGCCGTCTCCTGCGAGTAGACGAACAGTCCGAAACGGGCACCTGTGAAGTGATCCAGACGGAAGCGGAGCTGGTGTGGTTTTCCGATCTCCTGCCACGCTTCTCCTGTTCGGATCGCGCATGACGCTTCATCTTTTTCCTGCTCGAAATGCACTTCTATCCGGACGTGTATCTGCGCGTCTTCCTTGTTCTGCGCCCCTTCGGCCACATCCGGGGAAATCAGGCGTTCTTCGATCAGATCACCCTTGACCGGGCTTAAATCCCACGGTCCTTCCGTGCTCGTGTGAGCATACATCACTTCGTAGAGTTTACCGTCCTTCTTCTCGACGCCGACCCAGCAGTAATTGCCCTGCAGGATGCAAAGGCCCGCGCAGTCACCGTCGTTTAGGTGGGACGCATCGATCGTCACTTCCGCCGTATCTTCCGGATAGAGAATCCTCTGTGTCAGTGTATTCTTTGCGTGATTGAGATTCAGACTCAGCTTGTCCGTCGTGATCCAGAGCTTGCCCTCTTTCTCATCGCGGAATACCAGATCCAGATCCGGTTCGTGGTTAAACTGCCAGATGCTCCGAAATCCGAAGCACCCGAAGCGGCGGCGGAACTCCACATCCGTTAATGCGGCCTCGCCATCTTCCGAAGCGCCCATTGCTTTTCCCCACTCGAAGCCGTACTTGAAATCGTCCGAACCGGTGAGCGGTATAAGGCCCGAAGCCGCGGCTTCTTCGCCCTCTTCTCCGTACCCCTCCGGCGCGGCATCCGACACCGGAAGTGTCAGTTCATGCGGCACTTTCCCATCGATCCCGAATACCGGTCTGAACTCTTCTTTTCCGGAAGAGAGCGTCTCTTTCTCCCATGTGACCGGCACGACGACGGGGATGCGTCCTACCGCGCCGCTATCCTGGAAGAGTATCGCGTTCCAGATCCCGTCCACGCCACAGACGATCCCGCCCTGCGCAACACCGGAATCCCGGAAGCCCATGTCATCGTTAAGAACATCGCCGCCCGTGAATTCACCCTCGAGTGAGTCCGATGAGAAACACGCTTCCACACGTCTCCACCTCTCCTCGAGCGAGTGGATCATGAAGAGATAGTAGCGTCCGTTGATCTTATAAAGATGCGAGCCCTCGTAGCCGAGAGGAGTCTTCTCCGAGTCCTGCAGCAGCAGGCGGTGAAGACCACCCTCCTTCGGGCGGGTCATCTCCGCATCAAGCTCCGTCAGATACACCTGGCGGTTTCCGTATACGATATAGATCCAGTCGTCGTCATCGAACAGAAGCGAGCAGTCGTGATAGAATCCTTCGATCTCGCTCTTGACCCACGGGCCTTCGATACGGCCTGACCGGAAGAGATAGGTTTTCTGCGTGTCATTACATACGAAAGCGACATAGAATGTCCCCTTATGGTAGCGGAGACTCGCCGCCCACATGCCCTTGCCGTAGACGTATTTGTCATCTGCGAGTTTTTGCGCATCGGTGCCGTCGAGATAGTCGAAAACATACGCCGCATGCTCCCAGTTCAGGAGGTCATACGAGCGCAGGATCTGCCCTCCCGGCAGAAAGTGCATCGTGGTGGAGATCATGTAGTAGACCCCATCGACGAAGATCACGTCGGGGTCGGGAAAATCCATCCTAAGGATCGGGTTGCTTCCGGTGATCGTCTTACGCATACGGCTTATCGTCCTTTCAGGATCACGATCGGGATCGGCGGGCAGTTGCTGCGGTTCACAAACGGCATCTCGACGACGGTATACCGAGAGCTGTCGATCGTCGGCAGGAAAGAAAGAAGCGCATCCTTTTCTTCAAATCCGGTCTCTCTTCCGTAATAGAGGATCAGCGTCATGATGCCGTCTTCCTTCAGAAGCGGAAGGCCCGCTTCTATCGCCGGGATGCTCGTCTCTTTCTTCGTGAAGATATTGTGGTCGCCCTTCGGGAGCCATCCGAAGTTAAACGTGATGCAGGACACGGTGCCCTCTTCGGCGTACTGCCCCATCTCACTGTGGCTCACCTGGTGCACCTCGGCCCTTGCGTCCAAGTGCTTTTCACGAAGAAGTGCTTCGGTACTTCTCACCGCGTCTTCCTGAATATCGAAAGCGATGACGTGTCCCGTCTCCCCGACGAGCTCACACAGCATCGCCGTGTCGTTCCCGCGCCCCGCGGTCGCGTCGATACAGAGGTCGCCCTCTTTCACGTGTTCTCTTATGATCTTGGAAATGATGTCCAGCGCGCTGAATGACGGTCTTCGGTCCATGGGGGCTTACAGTTCCTCGATGTGTTCCTGTCCGATCTCGAGGATCGACTTGACGTGTTCGTCGGCCAGTTCGTAGAGGATCGCCTTGCCGGCGCGCGTGCTCTTGACGAGCTTATTCTGCTTTAGGATCTTCAGCTGGTGGGACACGGCCGACTGGTTCATCTCGAGCACTGAGGCCAGGTCGGTCACGCAGAGCGAGCCGTCCATCAGGGAATAGAGGATGCGGATACGTGTCGAATCACCAAACACCTTGAAGAGATCGGCCAGATCGTAGAGCATCTCTTCCTGTTTCTTCTTATTATCTGTTTTCTTCGGCATCGCCTTCACCTTCCTTCTCTTCCTCGTTTTTCTTCTTCACACCGAGGATCAACAAGATCCTCTCCACGACATCTTTCGGTCTTGTATGGTATGTGCGCACGCGGATGTCCGCATATCTTAAGTACAGCGGTCGTCTCTCACGGAAGACCCCCATGATCGTCTGATTGGGAGACAGAACGACACCGCGTTTCTTCGGGTCACCCATGCGCCTCATGAGCATCTTAAGATCGGTTTCCAGGTAGATGACCGTTGCGATGGATCCGAGATACATCATGCCATGCTCACAGAAGATGGCACTTCCGCCGGTAGCCACCACTTTCGGTGTATCGTCCAGTGACAGCAGCGCTCTCTCCTCTGCCTTGAGAAAGTAATCCATCCCCTTCTCCTGTTGGATCTTCGGGAGGATCATCCCCTCGGCTTCACGGATCAGGTTATCCGTATCGACGAAGGGAATATCGAGTTCCTGCGCGAGAATACGGCCGATCGTGGTTTTCCCACAGCCCGGCATACCGATGAGGACGATCATTTTATCAAACAAGATCCATTCCTCCCTTCGTATTCCCAGAGATCACATCGCTACTACTATCAGTATACCAATTCGAAGTGAAAAAAGGCGAGAAGAATTAGAAGGATTTTCCTCCTTTTAGAAGAGTTTTTTATTCTTTTGGGAAAGATTGCTTTTTCTTCGTGAAATGCACTTGCCCCGTTTAGTTTTCTACTTTCGGGAGTGTCGATCCGCCATACGGCATGACGACGATCTTCGCATCCGGGCCCTTCTCGGCGATCGCCGCGTCGATCGCGGTCTGGATATCTGAGTACGGCTCGAGGAAGACTCTCTTTACAAAGTCATGCTCAAGATCGGAAACGAAGAAAATACGGGCATTTTCAAGCACCATGGCAATCGCCGCGGCCTTATGTCCGCCGAGTACGAAGTCGGTCTTGATGTGATGAATCATGTCGGAGCTCTTCTCGTGACCGGTGAGCCACTGCTCGAAGTGCTTCTCGCCGAGGCCTTCCTTACAGGAAGCGATCCATACGATGATGCCGCCCTCCTTGACCGCGTGCTTGGCGTTGTCGAGCGCTTTTTGCGCCTGATACATGTTAATATCCTTCGGGAAACCGCCGGCGGAAACGACGACGATGTCGGCCTTCTCTGGGATACTTACCTTGTAGAAAGAGTCGAGGAATTTGCAGCCTTCTCTGTGTGCGAGGACCGGGTCGCCGGCGAAGCTTCGGATGATCTCCTTCTTCGCGTCGAGAACGACGTTTACGATGTAATCGACGCCGAGGATACGGCCGGATTCTTCGATGTCCTCACGGACCGGGTTGCCCTCGAGGCGGCCGGCGCAGGCCGTCGGCTCGACCATCGCGCTGTGGTTATGCTGGATCGCATCCCAGGTGGATACGCCCGGCATGATGGCCTTATAACCTCCGGAATAGCCGGCGAAATAGTGATACTCGATGTTGCCGAGGCAGATGCGGCGGTCCGCTTCTACGACCGGACGGAAGATATCGACCGGGGTGCCTCTGGAAGTGGTGCCAACATGTACGGCATCGTTGACGTCGGAATCGATGCAGCGGACACGATCATAAACCGCGTCACCGACCATGTAGCGCATGCGCTCTTCGGTGTGGCCGCCGTGGGAACCGAGTGCGAAAACGATCGTGATATCGGAGTCCGGGATGCCTGCAGCAGTGAGCTCATCGAGCACGGCCGGCAGGACCTTATAGCTCGGGATCGGGCGGGTGATATCAGAGGTGATGATGGCGACGGTCTCGCCCTTCTTCACGACTTCGCGAAGCGGCGGCAGGCCGATCGGCTCACGCATGGAGCGGTAGACTTCGTCACTTCCGGTCAGTCCGATCTCCGCCTCGTTCGGCGTGAGGACTGCCATGACCTGGCTGTCCGGGATCTGTACCGGGATCTTCTCTTTACCAAAACCTAATGCAATCTCCATATGTCCTCCCTATATCGGTGATAGATCTAAGTTTGCCGGGAAGGTCCGTTCCTTCCTTACACCGAATTCCTGAATCGAAGAAGCGCTCATGCTTCTTTTCCGGGTTCCGGCGGTAAACGCAGACCCGGGTTTCTTCTGCTTGTCATCTCGCGTGGCTTCCTGCTTCGTGTCAGGCACTTCTTCACGCACACATCCATCAGGATCGCGCCGAGCGGCGCGGTGATGAGGATCGAGAGGACCGCCGTAGTCAGAACCATCATACCACAAAGGAGGCCCTGTGCCAGAGGAATCGCACCGACTGCTGCCTGAACCGTAGCCTTCGGGAAATAAGCGACGTCACAGTAGAGGATCTCCTTGAACTTGAGACCGGAGCCCATGAGGCTGATGATGACGCCGATGGAGCGGAACAGCAGAGCGCCGAGGATCAGGAGTACGGATCCCAGACCCGCGGAGAGCAGGGCTTTGATCTCTACAGCCGAACCCAGCATGATGAACAGGAGAAGTTCCGCACCGACCCAGATCTTCGCGATCTTCGCAGACAGACGTCCGGCCACTTCGCGGCGGCGGTTAAGGATCGTGCCACCCAGTGCCATGACAGCGAGAAGGCCGGAGAACGGGATGAACTTCGAGATGTAGTTCTCACATCCGACGAACAGGAACGACATACCGAAGAGAAGCAGGATCTTGATGGTATCGCGCAGGTGGATCATCTTGAAGATCTGCGCCATGGCGATGCCGAATACGATACCGATCGCAAGACCGGTAACGATGGAGATCGGGATGGAGATGATCGTCCAAGCAGAGATTCCTTCGCCCTTGCTCATTCCGATAAACGCAGTGAACATGACGATAGCGTAGATATCATCTGCAGATGCACCCGCCATGATAAGCTGCGGAATGTGTTTGTCTGTACCGTAGCCTTCTTCCATGAGCCACAGCATCTTCGGCACGATGATCGCCGGAGAGGCCGCCGCCAACATCGCGCCCACGATCGCTGAATCGATGCGCGAGAGCCCCAGACATACCGGACCGAGTACGACCGCACCAATGATCTCGAATGTCGCCGGCACGAAGCAGAGCATGATGGCCGGGCGGCCGATCTTCTTCATGTCGCTGATATCGAGGCTCAGTCCTGCGCGGAAAAGGATAACGATCAGCGCGATCTCACGGAGCTCGCCGGAGATGGAGAGGATCTTCGGATCCAGGAGATTGAGCGCAGCCGGACCCAGTACGATACCCGTGATGATCAGTCCCAGCAGAGACGGGATATGTAATTTCTTAAAAATACCGCTGATGCAGAATCCAATCAGGAACATCAGCGCCAGACTCATTAGCATGTTATTCATGAGATAACCCCTCTTTTATCGCATGTCTCCGCGTCTTTGCGGCGGAGGTCAAATATCTTCGCACACGTTTTCCGTGTGTTGTTTTTCCCAAAGTCATCGTGCATCTTCTTGCACAGATACGGATTATAGCACGCTTTGATATTGTCAACTTACAAAAAAACACTGGAAAATGAACGATTTTCTGACGCGGAATCACCCTTTTGTTGTGTATTTTGGGACGCCGTATCTGGCGCATGTTATAATGTCTCCAGAAACGATTCTTCACGGCGGCGGAAATCCCGGTTTCCCGTCCCCCTTTTTCTTCGAGGTACAGATATGGAAACCCAGCGGCCGGACGTCAAATGGACCCTTCGCTATACTCTTCTGAACGCGACCTATTTTGTCGCTTTCTGCACGATCCACGCCTGCGCGGCCGTCTACCTTCTTGCGAACGGTTTTACCAACACCGAGGTCGGCATTCTCCTGGCTATCGCGAACATTCTCTCCGCGATCCTCCAGCCTTTCGTGGCCGGAATCATCGACAAGCCCGGCCCGCTCACGAACCGCCGCTTCATCCTCTTCAGCGTCCTCGTCATCCTTTGTGGCTCCGCGATCCTTCTTCTCGTCCCCGAGAACAAGTGGGTGATCTTCCCGGTCTTCGCGCTGATCTACATGATCCAGTTCGTCTACCAGCCCGTCATGACCGCCCTCTGTTTCGAGTATCAGAAGGCAGGCTGCCGTATCTTCTACGGACTCGCCCGCGGTCTCGGCTCCGCAAGTTTTGCCGTCACCGCAGCCGTGATCGGCGGCCTTGTCGAGAAGCAGGGCGTCACGCTCCTTCTTTACGTCAATATCGCCTCCATGATCCTCTCCGCGCTCCTGATCTACACTTTTAGAAAGCCGGAGCGGAAGGCAAGCGCAATCACGCCTGGCAAAGCGATGATGATGACTACTTCAACCGTGCCTATTCAGGAAAAGGATGGCACTTCTTCCTCTCAAGAAACACGTTCCCCCGAGGTGGTTTCTTCTAAAACGGAGACCAAGTCCGCCCCTGCCGCTACAGCGCATAACAACATCCGCGACTTTGCCAAGACTTACCCGGCCTTTATGGTGTTTCTTATCGGCACGATCTGCTTCTATTTCGCCCATAACATGATCAACGACTTCATGATCCAGATCATCCGAAACCTCGGCGGCGGCGAGACCGAACTAGGCTATGCAAACTTCCTGCAGGCGATCCTCGAGCTTCCGGTCATGGCCATGATCGCCCTGGTCCTCAAAAAGATCTCCTCCCGTGCACTTCTTACCTTCTCGGGAGCCGCCTTCTTCGTCAAGATCCTGATCCTGGTCTTTGCCTCAAACATGGCCATGATGTACCTGAGCCAGTCTGTACAGCTCTTCGCCTACGCGGTATTCATCCCCGCCGCAGCATACTATGTCAGTGAAACGATGGAAGAACTCGACCAGGTCAAAGGTCAGGCCTACGTGACCTCCGCCATCACGCTCGGAGGTGTGTTCTCGAATCTCTTAAGCGGTGTGATCCTGGATCACTTCGGGATCCGGCCGATGCTCCTGACCGGCACGATCGTCTGTGCCGTAGGTGTGGTCATCGGCTACTTCGCCATGAAAAAGTTACCGCACCGTCGCGCTTCCACGGACGATGCGGCCTGATGTACAGTTCTTTTCACGAAGGGAACTTCAGCGGTTCCATTTTCCCCGCTAGCGATACATCCTCTCGATAAACTTCGGATTCTCTTCCGATATCAGTTCGCCCGCGGCCTCATCGGCCAGACGGATCACGAGCTTTTCGTACTCGCACTGGAGAGCCGAGACAGCGGACATCGATCCGGTGTGCCCGTGATTGGCACAGGCACAGGTATGGCGGCAGCGTGAACGCAGTTCGCAGTCCCGGCACACCTCGACCTCGACACGCTGGGATTCGAGCGCCGCCACTTTCTCTTCGTCCACCTTCTCTTCGATGGAGCCGATGCAGAAGCCGTCACGCCCGATGAAATGACTGCAGGGATAGTATTTCCCGTCAAGATCCACCATCAGTTTGTGTGGTCCGAAGTGACACATCCTGCTGTCCGAGTCCTTGCCGAGGATGTAGTTCCGGATCTTATTGTCAAAGGGAATGAATCGGAACGAATCCTGTCCCTGATTCCACTTCACGTAGAGTTCTTTTACCTTTATAAGTTCCTGCGAAAGAAGCGCGAACTTCTCTTCCGTCCACGATACTCTCTCCCCATGTGCCGGAACGAGACTTACCGAATGAACGCCTTTATCGCGGAAGAACTTCAGCGACTCGGCAATGCTTTCCACCTGCTCAGGATGTACGGTCATCATGATGATCGTCTCCGGAAAAGTCTTAAGGAGCATTTCGAGTTTACTGTCCACCACGGCCTTCGTGGGATGCCCGCCACGGTCCACGCGCACCTTATCCTGCGCCACACCATCGTGGGATAACGCCAGCAGGATCTTGTTTTTTCTGGCAAATGCGATGAAGTCTTCATCAAGCAGTGTTCCGTTTGTGGTAATCTCAAAAACGATGCTCGCATCCTGGATCTCACTGACCTTGGATCGGGCATACGTAACCAGGTATTCGATTTCTTTTCGGGCCAGGAGCGGTTCCCCGCCGTAGAAAGAGATCTGTGCTCTACCGGGTTTTCTCCGGAGTGCATCGACCAGTAGATCGATGGCCTTCACCGCGGTCTCCCTCGGCATGTACACATCCTCGTGTTTCTGCAGGCAATATCTGCAATCAAAATTGCACTGGTGAGTCATCACCAGTGTCAATCTTCTCGTAAAGTTATTCTCTTCACTGCCCATCGTCTACGATCTCCAAGCCTCCCTCGATGACTGTGGACTCGGTATAATCGGGATCGATCTGCACGTCGCCGTCGATGTAGTAATCCGTTGCATCCGTTCCTACATCTTCTTCACCGTCGACATAGAAATCGTCCGTCTCGTATGGCGCTTCACCCTCGAGGATATACTCGGTATCCGTCGGCTCCGGTGTCGTCTCTGTATCTCCGGCAAGTACCCATTCGGTCGTCGTGATCTTCGCCTTGCGCTGCTTACCGAGTTTCTTCAGTGCTTTTATCGGGGAAATATCGTCTCCGCAACCGGCCGCCAGCGCCAGGGACGCGGTGATCGCGGTAACGACGGCGACCTTGGCAGCTTTATTGTTTTTCTGGGCATCCCGGATCTGTTCAAGTGTCGGATAACCCGGTGTGATCGGCTTTCTAACTGGTTCGTGTTTCATGTCTGGCATCTCCTTTATGTTTCCCGTCTCAATGCTTCACGCCTTTTGCTTCCGCATCTCGGATCTTCTTTATTGCTTTCTACATATCAGACGAGACTTCATAAGAATCTGTTGCATTTTTCCAAAGTTATCTGTATTTAGCTAGAATCCCGAACTTCTGCTCCGGTCAACCGGCAGGAACTAATCATTACCTGCCTTGATCTGCACCGTGATGCCCGATCCGATCAGGGCCGCCCAGATGAAGAAAGACACCCATCCGTTGAAGAGTCCCTGTTTGACGACAGGAAGCAGAAATGACGGGAGACCGTCCCATGTATACAGCAGTCCCATCGCGCCGAGGAAGACATCACGCAGGAGATCTGCGCCGATGACAGCCGTGATGATCTTGATCGCCGGAGCCTGAATGAGGCAGATGAAGATTCCCACGAGGATACCGATAATGAGGGCAATAAGGCAGATGGCCAGGAGCTTCTCCCCGTCCGTACTGCCCGGTATCCAGGACATGACCTTGCTCATCTGCTCGTCCGAGATCAGGGTCTGGGCGGAGTCGCTCCCGTCCGTCAGTTTCGCGACCGAATCCGTGGACAGGGAGATAAAGAGCTGAAGATTGTTCTGGGTCTTGATGATATAAAGGAGCGAGATCTTCATCAGGGTATACCAGGTAAAGAACATCGATATGAAGAACAGTGCTTTTTGATAGATGGCATAGGAAAGGATAGCAAGCAGAAGTCCCAGTCCGATCGGGAAGAAGAAATCCCACATATTCCGGGCACTCTCGGGGATCTTCTCGAGAAGAAACAGCGAGTTGAGGATCCCTCCCAGCTGCATACCCATGAAGAAACCGGCCAGAGCCATGGAGAAGCGGAACATCCGAAAACCATAGAAACACAGCAGGATGCCCATCGCGCCAAAAGTCAGAAGTGTTACGGTATCAAGCATTGCCCGGCCTCCTCTCTTAATTGTTTCTGCGCTTCAGGCACATAATTCCGGCGCAGATACGTCCACTTACTATTATAAGAGAACATACTATCCGAGATGTAACAAAACGTTTTCAATTGGAGGTCACTTTTACATAAAATTGCCTTGCGATTATTCTTCGTCTTTGCGAAAATAGATACAGTACTTCTATTTTGAAATCAGGAGGTTGAATTATGCTATACGACAACAAGATTTGGGTAGGCGGCACCACTACGAAGTGCTTCATCGAGCCTTCGAAAGCGAACCGTCATGGTTTGATTGCCGGCGCGACCGGTACAGGTAAATCCGTCACACTGAAGGTCCTCGCCGAGAGCTTCTCCGACATGGGCGTTCCGGTATTCCTCGCAGACGTAAAAGGCGATATGTCCGGTATCTGCGCAGCAGGTGTAAGTAATGACAGCATGGAAGAGCGTATCGCGAAGTTCGGTATCGAGAACTTCGAGTACAAGGCATATCCGACTACGTTCTACGATGTTTTCGGAACAATGGGTATCCCGATGCGTACCACGATCTCCGAGCTCGGTCCGATCCTTCTCGGCCGTATGCTGGGTCTTTCCGATGTACAGCGCGCGGTTATGTCCATGGTATTCCGTATCGCTGACGACCAGGGACTCCTGATCCTTGACCTCAAGGACCTCCGTCTCCTTCTCACATACATTGGTGACCACGCTGACGAATACAAACTTTCTTATGGTAATATCTCCACCGCGACGATCGGCGCGATCCAGAGAAGCATCGCACTTCTTGCTGACGAGGGCGCAGACGCCTTCTTCACCGAGCCGGCCTTCGACGTTCTGGACTTCCTCAAGACCGATGCTTCCGGCCGTGGCATGATCAATGTCCTCAATGCGACAGAGCTCTTTAATAAGCCTCTTCTGTATTCGACATTCCTCCTGTGGCTCATGAGTGAGCTCTACGAGAATCTGCCGGAAGTCGGCGATCTCGATAAGCCGAAGATCGTATTCTTCTTCGACGAAGCACACCTGCTCTTTAACGATGCACCGGCGTTCCTCATCGAGAAGATCGACCAGATCGTCCGTCTCATCCGTTCCAAGGGTGTCGGCATCTACTTCGTATCCCAGAGCCCGAGCGACGTTCCGGATACGATCCTCGCTCAGCTCCAGAACCGTGTTCAGCATGCTCTCCGTGCGTATACTCCTGCCGAGCAGAAGAAGCTCAAGGCCGCTGCGGATTCCTTCCGTGCGAACCCGAACTTCAACACCGAGGCCGCTCTCTCCGAGCTGGCTGTGGGTGAAGCACTCGTTTCCTTCCTCGATGCAAAGGGCACACCGGGTGTCGTAGAGCGTGCATTTATCCTCCCGCCGCAGAGCTTCATCGGCTCCGCCGGTTTCGAGAAGATGCAGGAACTCACCTATGCAAATCCTCTCTATGAGAAGTATCGTCAGGCTGTCGATCCGGAGTCTGCATACGAGATCCTGATGAAGAAGTATGATCCGAACTTCGGTGCTCCTGCCGCGGCTCCGGTTGCCGCTGCACCGGCTGCTGAATATGCCGCTCCGGTTGATGCCGCCGCTGCTCCTGTAGCTGCTGCCGCACCTGTCGAGGCTGCTCCGGCTATCGATCCGAAGGAAGAAGAGAAGGCTCGTCTCGCTGCTGAAAAAGCAGAAAAAGAAGCCAAGAGAGAAGAAGAGAGGGAGCGTGCCGCAGAGATCCGCGAACAGCGCGAAGCCGATCGTCAGGAAGACCGCGACCGCCGCATCGAAGAGAAAGAGCGTGCCGCGGAGATCCGTGAGCAGCGTGAGCGTGACCGTCAGGAAGATCGTGAACGTCGCGAAGCAGAGCGCCAGGCCCGTGCGGAAGAAAGAGCCCGTAAGGAGCAGGAGCGTCAGGAAGAGAAGGCGAAGCGTGAAGCCGAGCGTGCGAAGAAGAACAGCCCGGTCACCAAGATGGTCAACTCGGCAACCACCGCTGCCGGCCGTCAGATCGGTTCTTCCCTCATCCGCGGTATTTTCGGAAGCCTGCTGAAGAAGTAATCGCAGTACTAGTAAGAATCATCCGGGACTGTCTCGACAAGGATATTTCCTCCTCGAGGCAGTCCTTTTTCTGGATCTTAGTGTAAGAAATCTCCCCAGGAACTGTTTTCTATGGTGAACGCAAATAAGCATCGGAGGAGTTCTCTATGAAAAAAGCATCGCAATCGCTTCGTGTTATCACCCTTATCGCCTGCGTTTCCCTTCTTTTCGGGACCGCGGCCTGTATGGAGAAAGAGCCGAACCCTTTCAAGGAGAAATCCACATTCGCAACCGGTAGCGGATCCTGCGACCGCGAACTCAATATGACCGTCAACGTCGTAAGCGGCAAGAAGATCCATTATGAGATCACCTGCAAAGACTACGACACCTATATGTACGGCAATCTCTATACGCTGGAATATAAGTCGGGAGATGATTGGTATGTCGTTCCGTTTCTTCCCGATCACATGTTCACGATGGAAGGCCATATCATGGAATTACATCGCGTCTTCGATGACGGGAAATGCATCCGCTACTTCGATGGCGATGAAGAAAAAGCCATCCCGTATCAGGATGAGAACGAAGCCGACCGCATTGCCGAGAGCGTACACGAATATCTCGATAGCATCCGTGAGCCTGCAGAAAACGGTCGTGTGATCGCATCAGATGATATCGATCTTTCTGAGATGTGCGGGGATAATCTTCCTTCCGGACATTACCGGCTCATCAAGGGCATAACTCTTATGGACAGTATGTACGGTGATTGCGTGGCAGACTATGACGTCGTGGCAGAATTTGATCTCTGATCCCACCTGCCGAAAAGCACTTCTTTCCAGGCAGCCGGCGCTCATTCCACGCTGCAGTATTCGTCAAGTAGTGCCTCCACTTCGTAGATCGTGCCTGCCGTCATCAGGCGGTTCTTGATCTCGGCTGTACCGCGCCCGCCCTTAAGGTAACAGGCGATCTGCGCACGCATCTCCTTGACGCCGGTCTTCTCTCCGAGTTGATCGCAAAGGCCTAGAAGGTGCCTCCGGATCACCTCCGCACGAGTCTTCCGGTCCACGATTCCGACCAGGAAGCACTTTTCTCCGGCCGGTTTCGACTCTTCGCCGCACTCGCCCCTCGACGCCTCCGCATCCCCGGCCAGTGCCGCCCGGATCTCCGAGAACACCCACGGATTTCCCTGCGCCGCGCGTCCGACCATGACACCGTCCGCGCCGGTCTCCTCGAGCATCGCTACCGCCGAAGCACCATCCTTCACATCCCCGTTTCCCCATAGCGGGACACCGGTATCCACGATGGCTTCCTTCGTCCTTCGAATCACGTCCCAGTCGGCCGTGCCCCTGTACATCTGCGTCTGCGTTCTCGCATGGATCGCCAGGCCTTCCGCCCCACTCTCCACACACATCTTCGCAAACTCCGGCGCCGTGATATGTCCCTCGTCCCATCCGGAACGGAATTTCACGGTAACAGGTTTTCCGTACTTTTCCGCCGCCTTTACCGATGCCTCAATGATCCGTCCCGCCAGGACCGGATCCTTCATGAGCGCCGAGCCGGCACCGGTCTTCACGACTTTACTTACCGGACAGCCCATATTCAGATCGATCACATCGACCGCCGACAATCGCGGATCTTCGAGTATAAAAGGAATCGCATAGGAAAAATCATCCGGGTCCGCGCCGAAGAGCTGTATACCCGTTTTGCCCTCGTTCTCGGGGTCGATCTCGAGGTAGCGCATGCTCACTTCCACGGACTCCTTAAAACGGATCCCGCGGGCCGATACCAGTTCCGTCACCCCATAGGCACAGCCGTACTCATGGACGATCGTCCGGTACACGCAGGTACTCGTCCCCGCCATCGGCGCAAGCGCAATATTTGCAGGGATTGTGACGTTTCCGATTCGAACTTCGTGCAAGTGCTTTTTCATAAGAAAAATAATAACATGAATTCACGAATTTTTAACGAAACGATAGAAATATTCCATTGATTTCTGACGCATTTCGTCATATCCTATACGAGTAGAGAGTTGTCTTTTGCGGGACTTCTTGTTAATGTGCGTCCCAACAGGCAACAAATTACAGATAACGAAAGGAGGAAACGGAATGCCGTCCCGTATTTCTGTACGTGAACTAAAGGTTCTGGACTGGATGTATGAGCACCTGCGCTGTAGGGTGTGCGACCGCGTCATGCCGTTTCTCTCGCTGACCGGCAACTTCGGCATCATCTGGTTCGCCGCCGCCGCGTCATTCTATTTCTCGAATTTCAATCAGGAAGCCGCGGTGTGCATCCTTCTGGCGCTCGGCTGTAGCCTCCTGTTCGTAAACCTCATCCTGAAGCACGTTACGAAGCGCCCGCGCCCGTACGAGGTCAGAGGCGAACTTCGCGACACGATCATCCGCGAGCCGAAGGACTTCTCCTTCCCGTCCGGACACACGTTCTCCTCGTTTGCTGCCGCGACAGCTATCGTCCACTTCGCTCCGAAGCTGGGTATCGCCGCTCTCGTTTACGCTGCCGGCATCGCCTTCTCGAGACTTTACCTCTACGTTCACTACCTGTCGGACGTACTGACCAGCGCGATCTTCGGCGTGGCCACCGGCATCCTGGTGAGCTACCTCTACACGAACGGATTCATCATCTTCTGATCCGTCCCTTATTTCTCGAAATGCACTTTATTCCCCGTGTTCTTCGGAATGCGGGGATTTTTGCATCTTCCCGCGGCATTTCTTACAGTATCCGAATACCTCGACCACGTGCCCCACGACCATGAAGTCGTTGTCCACAGTGTGAAGCGCCGACTCCTCGCCGAAAGGACAGCCCGCCAGCTCCGTTCTGCTTTTACAGTTCATGCAGATCGCGTAGTGATGATGCCCCGTAGAGGCGATAGCGTAGAGTGCCTCCTGACTGTCCTTAAGAACGGTCTTACTGACGGCATGCGCCTTTTCAAAAGCATCAAGTGCGCGGTACACGCTCGAGAGCCAGACGCCGCTGTTCTCTGCATCTGAGTCAGGCAGATCTTTCTCTGCGCCCTTGAGCATATCTTTCTTCGCGCCGATCTTCTTCGACGCCAGCTGTGCGATTTTCCTCGCTGTCAGCGGAGTCTTCGCCTCCGAGAGGACCTCCCACACCTGCATTCTCGATTTCGTCTTACGAAGGTTTTCCGGAAAATCCATACTCATTCTCCCTTCGTTTCAGTGGTGCATCCCGCGCGTCCGCGAAGATATCCGATCAGGCGGAACAGAAGGAAGAACAGGACCGACAGAAGCACGATCGTTCCGCCGGGCTTCAGTCCGATATAGAAGGACAGCACGAGGCCACCGATCGTCGAGGTGACCGAGACGAAGATCGCCCACAGCACCGTCGTCTTATAGCTTCTCGCGAGGCTCATCGCCGCCGCGACCGGTACGACCATCAGGGACGACACGATGAGTGCGCCGACTGTACGGGCCGCTATGGAAACCGTCACGGCAGTAAGAACCGTAAAGATCGCATTGACCACGCCTACCGGTACTCCCGAAATGGCGGCAGCCTGCTCGTCAAATGAGATGTAGAAGAGTTCCTTATACAGAAGTACAAATGCCACAAGTACGATCACGGCGAGGATCATGACCAGCTTCGCTTCAAATCCGGAGATCGCAACGATCGATCCGAAAAGGAAGCTGTTAAAGTCCGCCGAGCTCCTCACGAAGCCCGAGAGCACACCGGCCAGACCGATACCCGTCGATAGGACGATCGCCACTGCCAGTTCCGAGTGATTCCCGAGTTTTTTACGGATCGCCTCGATGGCAAAAGCCGCGACGATACAGGTCGCCATCGCGCCGACGATCGGGTTAAATCCGAGAAGCAGTCCCAGCGCGACACCCGCCAGAGAAGAGTGCGACAGTGCATCGCCGATCAGGGAGAGACGCTTATGCACCATGACCGTGCCGAGGCACGCGACTACGATGGCCAGCAGGAATCCGACCAGCAGGGCTCTCTGCATATACGCATACTGAAAAATCACCGGCATGTCAGATCGCCCCCTTTCCATCTTCGTCATGGTGGTGTTCATGCTTATGCTCGTCGCCGTGTTCGTGATCGTGGCCATGTTCATGATCATGGTGATGCACGTGCTTGTGTCCCGGGATCTCCGAGCAGTGCGCACACTCGGCGCAGTGCTCGCTGTCGTGGCCGTGCTTTCCTTCGTGTTCGCAGTTCGCGCAGTGGATATGCTCCATCTCGCCGTGCGGATGACTGTGCGCATGCGCATGCACGACCTGCACCTCCTGCGGCAGCATCTCCTCGCGGCACGCCCCCTCAGAGAGACAAAGCACGCGGTTCGCATACGGGCCGACCTTCTCAATATCGTGCGTCACCATGAGAATAGTGACCTTCTTTTCGATGTTTAAGTGGTGAAGGATATGAAGAAGCCGGTCCACCGACTCCGCATCCACGCCCACCGTCGGCTCGTCGAGGATCAGGACCTCCGGATCCGCTGCCAGCACACGCGCGAGCATGACGCGTTGCTGCTGGCCACCGCTCAGTTCGCCGATCAGCGCCTTTCGCTTATCCAGCATATCGACCATCTCGAGAGTCTGCCGGACCTTCTCCTTCTGCGCTTTTCCCGGGAAGCGGCCGAACCCGATCTTCCTATAGAGGCTGCTCATGACGATCTCTTCACACGTCGCCGGGAATGCCGCTGCGCGCGAGCCTCCGTTCTGCGGCAGGTATCCGATGCCGCTCCCGCGAAGGCCCGTCACTTCTTTCCCGCCGATGCGGATCGTCCCGCTCGTCGGCGCGATCACACCCAGCAGAAGCTTGACCACAGTGCTTTTGCCAACGCCATTATCGCCGATAACGACGGCAAAGTCGCCCTTCTCGACAGTAAAGTCCACGTGTTCCAGAATCATGTCGCGCGTGTACCCGAACGACACATTCTCCACTTCGATTACTTTCGTCATACCCGTTCTTCCCTTCTCTATCACATCTATCGTCATCTGTTTCAGCTCGGCCGCGCTCACTCGAACGAGGCCACGATGGCCGCAAGGTTATCCTTCATGACCGTGAAATAGTCTCTTCCCGCATCGATGTCATCCTGCGAGAGCCCGTCCAGCGGTGACAGCGCCTGCGTCCGGCACCCCGTCTCCGCCGCGATCGTCTCCGCGACCTTCGGGTCCACCAGTTCCTCGAAGAAGATGCACTTGATCCCGTATTCCTCGACCATGTCGATGATCTCTCTCATCCGCGCCGCGTCCGGTTCCTGGTCCGCCGACAC
This sequence comes from Clostridiales bacterium, assembly GCA_017617995.1. Classification (GTDB taxonomy): domain Bacteria; phylum Bacillota; class Clostridia; order Saccharofermentanales; family Saccharofermentanaceae; genus Scatonaster. Next base: position 25,271 of record JAFZVE010000056.1, on the reverse strand, counting down.
GCCCTCGATGCCGATCTGCGTGATCCCGTACTCCTTGCAGAGGTACCCGTACGCCTCGTGCGCCACGACGATGCATCCGCCCTCATATTTACCCAATTCCTCTCGAAATACACTGTCCAGCGCGGCGCATTCGTTTTTCGCCGCTTCGAGATTTTTCTTATATGTATCTGCGTGTTCCGGATCCGCCTGGATCAAGGCCTCAGCGATCGATTTCATCTCGATCTCGGCATTCTTTGGCGATAGCCACACATGCGGGTCAAACTCCCCATGGTGATGGTGTCCGTGCTCGTCCTCGCCGTGGTCCTCGTGATTTTCATGATCGTGGTCCTCGTCGTGATCCTCATCATGTTCGTCATGGTCTTCGTCGTGCTCTTCCATGCGGATCAGTTCCACATCATGAGACGCCTCCACGATGAGCATATCCTTATTCTGTACACTCCCGAGAATATCCTCGGCCCAGGTCTCCATACCGGCACCGTTATATACGAACACATCCGCCTCTTCGAGCATGAGCATATCCCTGGTCGACGGCTCCCACGCATGCGGCTCCGTTCCTGCCGGGACCATCATGATGATCGCCACGCGGTCGCCGCCGATTCTCTTCACAAAGTCATACATCGGGTAGATCGTCACCACGACCTTCACCTTACCCACCGCATCTTTACCGAAACCACGACGGCATCCGCTGAGAAGACTCATCGTCCCGAGAAGCATGAGCACCGCCATCATCACAGCGCCCAGGCGCGCAAAAGAACCCGCGCACACACGCCCCCACAGGCCACTCACGCCGGCTTTTCTCTTCTCTTCACTTCTCCTCAAAAAGGACCACATGCTCACGAATCTCCATATCTTAACCGTCCCAATTGCGAATGATTCGCAATTGCAAAAGCAAGTATATAAGAAAACCAGACGGAAAGCAAGAATAAACTCTGTCCTTTCCGGAAAACTCTGATCCGAGAACACAAATGAGAAGAAATCCTTCGCGGGATTCCCACAATCAATAAGCAAAAAGAAAAAGAAATCTCTCCGGCGACGAGTTTTGCGGTCTCGCAAACTGTTTGAGTCACAAGAGAGATTTACTTTTTTACTAGTCAACGAAATCTTTAGGAGTAAACCGGATCGTAGTTACCGCTCTTCACTGCCTCCGACATTTCAGCCTGCAGCTGCTTGTAAGCGATCTGCTGCTTCTGTGAATCACCGGCAGGCTCCTGACCTACATAGTACATCACGTGATAGCCGTACATTGTCTTCACGACACCGGTTTCACCTACTTCATGCTTCGCGAAGCACCAGTCTTCGAACTCCTGTACCATCTGGCCAAGAAGGACTGTGTACTGGTTCGCCTCAGCCGCTTCACCGGCCTGAACTGCAGCCTCAGCCTTCGTCTTCAGATCATCCAGAGAAGTGATCGAAGCCTGCAGTTCTTCCGCCTTTCTCTTGGCTTCGGCCTGCGCCTCATCCGTCAGTTCCAGAGTCGTATTCAGATCGATCGTCGGAAAGAGGACGTGGTACACGACAGGAAGCATGTCCTCACCATCTTTGAACTGGTACTCCTGAACGTAGTTCTTCATACCCAGATTGACCAGCTCGTAGCGCTGCATGATTGCACGAAGACCTGCCTCTGTAGCCTCCGGTCCATAGTAAGACTGCAGATACTCATCCAGCGTCATACCATAATCCTGGGCGGTCTTCTCCGTCTCCTTGAACTGCTCATCGATACTGCTCAGTACCGATTCATCCAGCTGGAGATTCTTCGACTGCGCATATTCCAGCAGATACACTTCACCCTGGAAATCCGAGATGATGATTTCGCTGAGATACTGCTTCACGGTACGTGTCTCCGTAAGCTGGCCGTTCATATCGATAAAACCGGCTTCCGTCATCGGGATCCCGTACGAACTTCCCTGCATGCTCATGCCCAGCAGCTGCGAATACTCGTTGGCAAAATAGAAGTTGTAGTCAAGAGCCGTAAACTGCATCCCGTGGATCGAGACGATCTTATTCATCTCTGCGATCGCCGCCGCATCGTAGTTATCCTCGAAGGACATCTTGACGTACGGTGATGTCGTGGTGATATTCGTATCGATCGACAGACTTAATCCCGAGTCAGAGCTGGTCGCAGAGTCCGACCCGGTTCCGGTCGTTTCGTCCGACTTACACCCTGCCATACAGGCGCTCGCCATAATCAGAAGGGCCGTGATCACGGCTGTAATTCTCTTTTTCTTCATGTTCTTTTTTCCTTCCTGATGTATTTTCACACGCAGTGCTTCTCCCTTGGCAAAAGCACTTATACCCATATTTCTCGTCATAACAGGGGCATTATACCACAGACTTCGGGCTTATACACTATATTTTTCGTCACGGAAGCCCATATGGCAGACAGAAACATCCCCTTTTCGGTTTGAGCTCGCGAGAACACCCGTTTCTGCCCTTCGTATGCTCACTTGAGGTCGATATAAATCGGGCAGTGATCCGAGCCCATCACATCCGAGAGCATCTCCGACTCGGCGATGCGATCTTTATGCGCTTCGTCCACGAAGAAATAGTCGATACGCCAGCCGACGTTTCTGTCTCTCGCGAAGGTCTTATACGACCACCACGTATACTTCTCCGTCGCATCCGGGTAGAACATACGGAACGTATCCACCAGTCCCGCCTCCGCGAAGTGATCCATATACACGCGCTCCTCCGGCAGGAAGCCCGAGATCTTGCTGTTAGCCTTCGGATTCGACAGATCGATCTCCTTATGTGCCGTATTCACGTCACCGCACACCAGTACCATACGTCCTTCGGCCATCTGCTTTTTCACCTTCTCGAGGAAGCAGTCGTAGAAGCGGAGTTTGAAGTCCACCCTCTCCGGTCCCTGGCCGCCGTTCGGGAAGTAGATGTTGTAGAGGATGAAATCCCCGAAATCCAGTTCGATCGTTCTTCCCTCGTGGTCAAATTCATCCGTCCCGAGACCGTACGACACCGACACCGGCTCGATCTTCGAGTACACCGCCGTACCGGAATAGCCTTTCCGCTCGGCCGAAGAGAAATAACTCTTATACCCGGGGATATTCAGCAGCGAGTCATCGAGCTGGTCCACGGAGGCCTTCGTCTCCTGGATGCAGAGTACATCCGGAGCCAGCTCTTCGACCGTCTCCAGGAAGCCCTTCTTCGCTACCGCACGAATCCCATTCACGTTCCAGCTAATTAACCGCATGTTAACATTTCCTCGCTATTTCATTTATCTTTCTTGTGTATTATAACAAACAAATAAAAATATATAGCGCTATAATGATTTTATAAGATAATTGGCTCTATGTCTTTGATTCTCAGCGCGGTCATTCGCAGTTATGGCAATAGGAGGTACGACACATGGCAGATTTGAAGAAGGTCCTGATGGTATTTACAGGCGGCAGCATTTCCACCCGTCTTTCCCGAAAAGCACTCGAACTCGGCACGGCGCCGTTTGCTGTGCTCGATGCAGCCGGTAAGTTCGGCAAGGATTTCACGATCATCGAACCTGTCGATGTTAACTCCGAGAACTTCACACCCCCGATGTACAAAGTGCTTTTCGACGCGATCAAGAAAGAAGTCGATAAAGGCGATTACGGCTGCGTGCTCGTCGCACACGGCACCAACACCATGGCCTACACCGCTCAGCTTGCCGAGCTCCTGCTCTCCGGCTATGACATCCCGTTCGTATTCTTCGGAAGTAAGATCGCTCCGACCGAGCCCGACACCGATGCCGTCACGAACCTCAAGGCCGCCTATGCACTTGCTATGGAGATGGATAAGGGTGTCTACGTTGTCGGTCAGGCCGCAGACGGCAAAATCTACGTACACTACGCTTCCTACCTCATGAGCCCGAATAGAAAGACCGATGACTACGCAAGCTATAAGAACCGCGTTGCCGGTAAGATCTCCGGTAAGAAGTTCGTCCCGAATGAGGGTGTTCCGGTTCCGGCCGAGTGCCCGAATGCCATGAAGAATCTCCGTGCCTTAAGTAAGCTCATGACCCTTCCGAAGGAAGACACGATCCTTACGATCGACGCACCGGTATGTCTCAACTACGACAACTTCAGCATCGCACGTTCCGACTATAAGTATGTTCTCCAGCGCCTGCATCACGATGGCACGGTCAATACCCTTTCCGAGGACAATCCGTTCTCGATCCTGTACCTGAAGAATGCATGTGCCCGCTATGACAAGCAGGTCTTCGTCGCTCCGATCGACAGCGCACTCGTACCGTCCGCCTCCACGAAGGCGATCCTCGATGCGAAGATCAAGCCACTCTACGACATGCCTCTCGAGGCTGCGTGGGCATACCTCATGCTCTCGACCTGGCTCGGGAAACTCATCAAGAAGTAATCCCTTCTTCTCCTCAGTTATTTCATCGCCGAAATAAAGGAGCCGTCTCAAAAGAGATTTGAGACGGCTCCCGTTATTTATCGATTCAATTCGCTTAGTCAGCGAGCACACCCTCCGGATCGACGGTATCTTCGACCGTACCCTTCTCGACGACTTTTGCAGTTCCGTCCGCTACAGCCTCATCGAGTGCGGATCTTCCTTTGATCGGATCGGCGATTGCTGCGACCAGTCTTCTCACCGTCTCGGGAAGTTCCTCGCCATTCATAGCCTCGTTCTCGAGATTTGCCTGTGCGAAGAGCTGCGGGATACGGCCCAGAACTCCGGTCAGCAGATCTCCGCCGCCTTCCTTCTTGCCACCACCGCCGAAGTCATAGAACTTCGCGTTCTTACCGACCTCCGCCATGACCGTCGCCACATTCGTCGCGATCTGGACTTTGGTGTTCTGCTCGATCTCGATCTTCTGCAGTTCGAAGTTGATCCTCTCGTTTGCAGCCTGCGCATCGGACAGAGCACGAGCGGCTTCGGCTTCCGCCTTACCCTTGGCCTCGATTGCCTCCGCTTCGGCCTTACCCTTTGCAGCGGTGGCCGCGGCTTCTGCTTCACCCTTCGCCTTGATCGCAATGGCTTCCGCATCTGCCTTCACCTTTGTAGCTTCTGCCTCGGCAGCCGCTTCCGTCTTACGGGCGGTGGCTGCACCCTCAGCTTCTGTCTTACGGGCTGTCGCAGCACCTTCGGCCTCGGTCTTTCTGGCTTCTGCCTGCGCTGTCGCTTCACGGGTCTTTCTGACTGCCGCTGCCTCGGCTTCACCGGCGGCAAACAGTTTCTTCGCTTCTGCTTCACCGGCGGCGAATACTCTGTGGGCCTCTGCCTCACCGGCCGCCTCCGCCTTCTTGCGCTCGGCCTCGGCCTGCGCCTCGATGACTGTGGTGCGCTTCGTGGTCTCCGCACGGGTGACCTCGACTTCCTGCTGCTTCAGAGCCGCGCGGTTTGCCTGCTCAGCCTTCATGACAGCGACGGCACCTCTCTTCTCTTCGAGCTGCTGATTGATCGCTTCCTGCTCGAGCTGGCCCGCCATAGAGGACTTGGCCTGCTCACGCGCGGTCTCCGCCATAAACTGTGCTTTCTTTACGTCTGTGTCGCGCTGACGCTCTGCGATAGCCACCTGGGCATCGAGCTCGGCCTGCTGTGCAGCAAGGTCCGTCTGCGCTCTCTTCTCACGTACCGACTGCTCGGCTTCCGCGGAGATATTCGCTGCGTCTCTTCTGACGATCTCACGGTCCTTGGCCGCCAGATCCTGATAGTATGTACCACTTGTTACATCTTCCACTTCATGGATGCTCAGGATGGCATTAAAACCGAGGTCTTTCATCTGGCTGGCGATCGAAGCCTTCACCTGATCGTCGAGCTGCTCTTTACCGTTCATGACCTCTTCCGGAGTCATCTTCGCGATGACGGCACGGACACCGCCGGATACGACATCGAGGATCACTCTTCTGAGATCCTCATCATTCTTATCGAGGAAATTGCAGACGGCTCTCTGCAGGCTCTCCGGAGAAGAAATGTCCGGGCTGTAAGCCACGGCCCAGTCGATCTGGATCGGCACGCCGGTCTGTGTCTTAGTCACGTCACCGGTCACTTTCGCGGTGCGGACACATAGATCGAAGTATTTTGCTTTCTGAATGAAAGGAATCACGACACGGCCACCCGCACGCTTGATCGTAGGATTACCGTTTTTGTCGGTTGCACCTACACCCGATACCACCAGCGCTTCGTTACCGTTAGCTGTCTTGATCATGGCAAACAGCGCGATAAAGATAAAAATCACAGCACCGATGATTGCAGCAATAATAATGATTGTTGTTGGCATCTTACTTTACCTCCCATAAAGATTCCTGTTGCTACTGCTTCCACAGAAGGACGTCACTTCTGTGTTGATAAAATGGTACAGGATTTGGCATTTCGGATAAATCGAAATCCGTGAGAGATAAATATCGGATATTCCGCCCCCGGTTAGTGATAATTTATCGATATTGCAGTCCCCGCTGCAAATAATCTATCCGCGTGAAAAGCACTGTTCCACGGGATGGATTTTTCCGTCCTTACTCCGGTCCGGGTTTGCGGCAATTCTCTGAATCCGAAGAATCAAAAATCCTTTCTAATGCCCTGATTTAGGGAATTTCTGTCAATTGTGAAGAAATTGTGTTTAAATATGAAGTGGTCTTCATCTTTTTTATGAAACCGTTAACAGATTGCTGATTTCTTTTCAGATCCGAATAGGTATAATGACAATGGAAGCAGTTGAGGACCGCTTCCCAGGAAGCTTTAACAGACCCGGTTATTGAGTTTGTGTTTTGGGGTAAATAAGTTTCCATCCATACAACATAGTGCTTCATAATAACTCCGGGCAGTCTTCCAAAAAGGCTGCTTTTTCTTTACCCGAAAACTCCCACGATCAAGCAGACGCTTTTCGTCCCACCTGTCCTGTACCACCAAAAGTAAAAGAATCGCCATCACCTGTTATCAGAAAGATCGAATAAAACCGAAAGGCGCCTCCGCAGGTGTGAAACACCGAGGACAGCGCCTGAAGGATTCTATTCGATCTTGTGATTTATGGCGATTCTTTTACTTATGAGGAACGAAAAGCGTACCGATATCTTCTCCGTCGAGTATATCCTCGAGGATCTGGGACTGTGAGCCCTCAGCGATGACGCCCGCGATCCCGTGATCCATGAGCATCTTCATCGCCAGGATCTTCGTCTGCATACCGCCTGTACCCAGTGCGGAACCGGCACCGCCGGCACCGGAGATCAGTTCATCATCGACCTCGGTAACTACAGAGATACGCTTGGCATCCGGATTCACGCGAGGATTGGAATCATAAACCGCATCGATATCGGAAAGGATGATGAGAAGATCCGCATCCACAACACGGGCAACGAGTGCCGAGAGAGTGTCATTATCGCCGAAGGAACCGGCATGCGGCATCTCCGCGATCGACACTGTGTCGTTCTCGTTAACAATTGGCAGGATTCCCTTCTCCAGAAGGGCCTCCATGGTATTACTGATATTCGTTCTCGTGATCGGATCGTCGATACCGTCCTTCGTCAGAAGGATCTGTGCCACTACACGGGAATACTCGGCGAAGCAGCGGCTGTAAACATTCATCAGTTCACACTGTCCGACCGCAGCGACTGCCTGCTTATCACGCATCTCACTCGGTCGTTCGGGAAGATCCAGACAGCCCACACCGACACCAATCGCACCTGACGTGACCAGAACGACCTCGCGTCCGGAATTCATCAGATCAGCGATAGCACGGGCAAGACGATCCATATTGCGCATATTCATGCGTCCGTTCTCATAAGTGATCGTGGATGTACCCACCTTGACTACGACACGCTTGGCCTCGGTAATCAAGCTACGGCCCTGTTTCTCTTCTTCACTCATCGAAGTTCCCTACTTTCCGAAAATTCAGCACTCAATAGAATAATCCCTTCCCGCCGAAATTGCAAGGAAATCCCGTTATTCATTGACACACCTTTTAAGACTTTACTATAATAACGGCGAAAAGACAGGTTGTAAACATCTTCCGGGATGAGAATGGGTACGGTAACGATGAAAGATTGGAAGAAGATCATTTCCACAGTCAGTATTTCTTTGGTTATGGCAGCCGGCGCTGTCTTTTCCACTGCTTGTGACTCGAGAAAAGAGCTCGTCATATACAACTGGAACGAGTACATTGCCGAGAACACCGTCACCAAATTTGAGAAAGCTTTCCCGCAATACAAGGTCATCTACCGTACTTTCGAGAACAACGAGACCATGTATCCGAATCTCGACAATGCCTACGACGTCATCATCCCGTCCGAGTACATGGTGACCCGGCTGATCCGGGAGAACCGGATCCGCGAACTGGACTGGAACAAGCTCCCCAACGTCACAAAGAACATGGATCCCTTGTTCCGTGAAGTAAAGTATTCTCAGGATGACGAGATCACGAACCGCTTCCTGAATTATGCGGTTCCATATCTGTACTGTACAGTCGGTCTCGTCTACGACGCCCATCAGGTCGATCTTACCGACGGGACCCGTGATCCGGAAGAAGTCTGGGGCGTTCTCTTTGACGAACAATACAGAAACAAGATCGGCATGTACAACAGCATGCGCGAATCCATCGGTGTCGCGCTGAACTACAGCGGGTACAGCATTAATACCCTCGACGAACAGCAGCTCAACGAAGCCAAAGATCTCCTGGTCAACCAGAAGATCTGGATCTCCCCTTCACGTGGTGTTGACACCTTGAAGGACAAGATGGCACAGGGGGATCTGGTCGCGTCTGTCGCCTGGTCCGGCGATCATCTGGTCATCCTGGACCGCATCCGCGAGATCGGAAAGAGCGACGAGATCGATATGCGCTTCGTCGTCCCGACCGGTTCGAACTGGTCGATCGACATGATGTGTATCCCCACCAATGCGAAGAACGTCGAGGGAGCCCACGCTTTCATCAACTTCATGTACGACCCGGACATCGCACTGGCCAACTGTAAGTTCGTCGGTTATTCGACGCCGAACATCGTAGCCAAAGAGATGCTCGATCCGAAAATCTCGAGCAATCCGAACTACTATCCTGACGCAGCGACGCTCGACACTCTGGAAGTGTATTTCTCCTCCGAAGAATACGAGAAGAAATACTCTGAAGTCTGGGATGCGATCGGTGCTCCCGACAAGTGATCCATCATGCGTTTTGAACCAATCGAGAAAAGAAGCAGCAAAGACCATTCCATCCAGTTTTACATGAGATCGTCTCTGATCCCTGTTTTTGCTGACCTGAGCATCAGTTGTGCGATGGGTTTCCTCTATCTCTTCAGCGATATGACCTCCCGGGTCGGCCGCCTCATCGGCATGCTCGCATTCGGCTTCTGGCTCATCGCTTTTGCCGGATTCGCCCTCGCTCTGGTCGCCCGTCTGAGCACGCTGGTCTTTGTTACCAAGTACCGTCTCTACGGTCAGATCTACCGCTTCTTTCCGTCCAGAAGAAGAATCGAGATCGCCCTTCCGGAGATCGAAGATATCGAAGTGCGCGCCACGATCGGCACGAAGGTCTTCCACTACGCGCATCTCATCATCCACCCCTATAACGGTGAGAAAATCTTTCTAAGGAACATCCGGAACGCCGAAGAACTCGCCATGATCATCCTGAAGCTGCAAGAGAAGCTCAACAAAGGACAGGCCGAATCCAAAAAAGATTAATGGGTTACCTGTTTTTCTCGCTGCTGTGTGCGCCGTAGCCTCCACGCATCTCGAAGAGCATATTGATCAGACTCTCGTGGTAAGTGATGAACCTGTCCTTACGGATCAGGTCGAGAATCTCGTCACGTGTCGCCCACTTGACCGCCTGAACCTCTTCCGGCTGAAGTATAAGCGTAGCCGGATCCAGATCCTGCTTGAGGACATAATAATCGTCGAAACCATGTTCCCAGTTGATGGTGAATCTTGGTACGACTCCTTCAAAGTCGATATCGAGTCCGAGTTCTTCCGAGACCTCACGATGTGCCGCATCCTGTGACGTCTCGCCGGAACGGGAGCACCCACCCACGGACACATCCCACAGGTCCGCCCAATCGTCCTTATCTTTGACACGCTGCTGGATCAGCATCTGCCCTTTGGAGTTAAAGATACAGATATGCACTACCATACGGAACTGTCCTTGCGCCGGCTTCGTCCCGCGTACGACCACATCGCCCGTCTTCACACGGTGGATATCATAGACATCCCACTTTTCTTTTCCCATGTTCTTCCTCACTTCCGCTGATAACAAAGAAGCGTTTCCGGTTTCTTCCCGGAAACGCTTCCACATGATGTTCAGATCTTACTGTTCATAAGGTTTGATGGTCTGGATCGTGCCGTCCTCATTGTACTTGAGTTCTGTGTACTTTACGCAGCGACGGTGGTTAATGCCGTTACTAAGCTCGCAGTCGTGATAGAACAGATACCACTTACCCTGATACTCCACGATCGAGTGGTGCGTCGTCCAGCCGATGACCGGCTCCATGATGCGTCCTCTATAGGTAAAAGGACCGTCCGGATTCTCGGATGTCGCATATACGAGATAGTGTGTCGTACCTGTCGAATAGGAAAGGTAATAAAGTCCATTGTACTTATGCATCCACGGACCTTCGAAATATCTTCTTTCCTCATCCTCAGCAAGGAGCGGATCCCCGTTCTCGTCAAGGATCTCGAGGTGCTTCGGCTCGGTCTTGAAGGACTTCATGTCGTCGTTGAGCTCAGCAAACATCGGTCCAAGTGCCTTATCTTTTCCGACCGGACGCGGTGTGTTCTCATCGAACTTGCCGGTCTGCCACATCTCGAGCTGGCCGCCCCAGAGACCACCGTAATAGATGTAGGAACGTCCGTCATCGTCTACGAGAACAGCCGGGTCGATACTGTAGGAACCCTCGATGTAGTTGTCTTCCGGTGTAAACGGGCCTTCCGGCTTATCGGAAACGGCCACACCGATACGGAAGATGCCGTCCTTATCACGAGCCGGGAAATACAGATAGTATTTGCCGTTCTTATATGCACAGTCCGGAGCCCACATCTGCTTGCTGACCCACGGGATGTTCTTCATGTGAAGCGCTTCGCCGTTATCGACGCAGTCCGCATCGAGATTATCCAGAGACAGGATGTGATAGTCTTCCATTCTGTACTCGTCGCCATCGTCGTTATCCTCACCGTCATGCGGGATATCGTGCGACGGATAGACATAGATCTTACCGTTAAAAACATGTGCAGACGGATCTGCCGTAAAGATATGGGTAACTAAAGGAGTTCTTTCTTTCATAGCGGTTCTCGCTTTCCTTTTAATTTCATGACATATTTAATAATATCACACATCAGTGAACTTCCATACCATTGTTTTGCCCGGAAGTTTTATTCTTCCTCTTCTTCGCGCGATTTTCTCTTCCGGTAGAAATACGGTCCGTCGATGCCAATGACGATTGCCATACTCAGAGCAAATACCCAGATATAAGGCACGGTCTTATCGCCATAACCTGTCGGCGCGATCGTCACTTCACTGTTGGTGAATGTGATGGTGATCGGTTCCGTAATCGTCAACTGGCCTGTCGTCAGTTTCGACTCTGCCGACTCTTCTCCCAACTGAACCGTAGTACCGAAAGGACCGGTCGATGTTTCCGTGACAGTCAGGTAAGCACCGTACGGCACATTCAGAACGATGGAATCCGTACCGTTTCTTTCAGGCGACAGCGTAAATGTCGCTTTGCCATCCGCATCGGTGATCAGGTCATCCGTCTCATCCTCGACCATATCGTTATCATTCAGCGTATAGTTGGAGACCGCTGCGCTATAAGTAAGGAGCGCCTCGAAAGTGAATGTTCCGCCTGCACCGACGACTTTCTTATTGACCGTTACCGGAACCGTCTTTCGGGTATTGGTAAAGGTGATCGTCGCTTCAGTAGAAATCACATCAATCGTCTCGTAATAGTCTTCTTCCGTTTCGTCGATGTGCAACTCGACGATTTCCAAGCGGACGGTGGTGTCATAAGCAGTCGCAACCCAACCATACTGATCCGCGCCGTTGTTTGTATGGAGTTCCGTAACGAGCAGATTCTTCGCACCTACAGGAATCGTCAGCTTGTTTCTCGCTGTAGATCCGGAGATAGGCGTCAGAGTGAACGTACCGCTATAGATCTCTGTAGCCGGGTCTATGACTTCATCGCCATTGCTGTCATATTCATAGCTCCAGGAGAACTTGAATGTGCGCTGGGTAAGCAGCGGGTCATTAAACGCCTTAACGATGGTGATGTCCTTCACCTCTTTGTTCTTAACGTAGAATTTCCAGACTTCGTTTACGCTGTCCCACTCAGCCGTTACATCCGGATTGGAGAAGGTAAACGGCGTTGCCGCATCTTCATCACCGCTGACCTTGATCGTCACCGGTGCATCCAGACCGATGTAGCCGGACTCAGTAAAGATCTCAGTCAGAGTATAGGTCTGGCCGGCATACAGAGGTTCATACGTACTGCCACTGCCGGTATTTGTTCCGCTTGTATAGAAGACGCCGTCACTACCGGTGTTGTCATATGCCTGAAGGTTCGTACCCAGGTTATACTGTTTTGTAGTATTGACCAGATTAAACGTCGCAGCGACGACGCCCGGGGTTCCGTTCTGATCGACCTTGATGAACTTGACCGGATAGGACTTAAGCGTATTGGTATATCCTACTGTAGTGTCTTTCGTGACGGTAAAACTGATTTCCTTTCCATCCGTCTCTGTGGCATCCATGGCGATCGTGGTGTCATAGTCGTCATTCTCTCCCTCAGTAATGGTCAGTACCGCACCGGCAGGAATGCCCGTAAGCGCCGCAGAATTTGTCTCTCCGCTCGTGACGATGAAGGGCGATTCATCCGTGAAGCGCTCCACAGTGTAAGGATACGGTGTATTTTCATCCAGAATATAACTTGCCGTAAAGCGGAAATCTTCACTTTCGCTGGTATTACGGATCAGCTCCTTGGAAACGGAGACATCGTACGTATCGATCACGTTATTGTAGGTCACGGTACCGTGGGCGTCCGGATAGGTCCAGTAGACCACATTCGTGTCAACTGTATCTCCGGCAGCAAAAGTTTCCTGCGGATCGCTGCTCAGCTTCAGATCGCCGGCATGCTCTTCATAGTCGAGCGTTACACTTGTGGTATAGTACGTTACCGGTGTTTCTGTAACGATGATCTGCATGCTATCGAAGCCATTGTTCTGACTGGGTGTAACACTTCGCTCCCAACGTACGATACCTGAACGACCCGTATCCTTGACATAGGTGACCGATCCATTCTCGGTAACCGGAGAATAGACCTCTACTTCCGCCTGAATAAAGGCTGTATTGTGTCCGCCCGATGTGTTTGTAGCATTGTCAACAGTAGTAACTATCCTCAGATACTCACCATGTTTGATCGAGAATGTTTTTGATTCATCAATTCCCGTAGACGGGTTTGTTCCCACATGATAGCTGCCCGTGATCTCCACAGTAAAATCAAACGGTCTATTCGGATTGCCCGGATCCGGCACATCCTTAAAGATGTATACAGCGTCCTTCAGCGGCTCCCATACGGCATACAGCGTACGGGTAATGATCTCGTCGTTCTCACCGTACGGAACCGTTCCCGTACTGAAGAATCCGGTGTCACGGTTCAGATCCGGAATCTGCATGTTTCCGGTTACCGGGAAGTCCGGTGTAGTGGCCGTCTCACTGTACGCCCATCCGAGGAAGGAGTAACCGAAACGTGTGCTGGTGGTCGGAAGATCCTGGGATTTCGGTTCGCCCGTTACTTCATCCGGCTGGATATCAGCCAGACCATAGTCGATCTCTTGTGTGCCGCCACCCGTGCCGTCACCATTCCAGTTATCCTGCAAAATAAGCGCGTAGGCATTGTCCCGCGATGTAAATGTAATTGTCAGCGGGTTTCTGTTCACGATCAGGTCTTCATCAAAGCTGAAGTTCTGCAGATTATTCTTCTCACCATGAGCCAGATCGTGAGAGTGTGCTCCCAGACCGTCTACAGTATGAGTATAAGATTCATCAGGATCGGTTTCCGCGGCAGTATCGTACAGTCTGTCATCCTCAAGCTCGATAGAAGTATTCCATATCAAAACTTTACCTGGGCCAAGATTGTTGGTGCCGGAAACTTTAATTGACTTCTCTGCGCCCTTCGGGAACGCCAGCGTGATGGACTCACCTGCCGCCAAAGTAATCTCACCTGTATTGCTCAGCGGTATACGTTTATACATGCCCTGTTTTACGTTGATAACTTCGAGCGCATCATCCGCAGAGCTGAGGCCGAAGGTCACTGTGCCTTCTGTCTCGTTCTTAAACGTCGCATATACCATCGGCTCCCAGATGGCATAGAGAAGTTCATTATCTGTACGCTGAACCGAGATAACACTGTCTGCAGGATAGTTCGGGACATATGGCTGCGCGTCTCCGGTGATATCACCATTCTGCGGATCTACCCAGACGATCTGATCCGGATCACTCTGCGGATCGAAACCTAAGAGGAGATATCCTTCTCTATGCTTGAAGTAGTTCGTGCCTCCGGTCAGTCCGGTATCCGAATCATTTGTAGCATACTCATAGAGATGGATCGCTACGTTGGACTGGATATCACCGAAGACGATCTGATCTTCGCTTGCATCCATCAGGACAGTACCCACGCCATCCCAGTCAATGTTTGTATCATTCTCAATCTCAGTACCGGTTTCGTCGACCAGATAGCCGTTCTCGTTAGCATCCAGCGTCAGATTGGCCACTTCAGGGCGACGGACGGAACTGCCCGTTTCCTCGTAAACAGCCTGCATGTGGATAATATTGTTGCCGTCGGCATACTGTACGTCGATGATAAAGTCATCACCTGGATCATAGAGAACACCGTCTTCAAGCGGAGTATAAGTTACGACCGTCTGACCGTTAACCGTAGTCGTCGAGACGCTCACGATACGCCAGCCGAGGAAGTTGATAGAGTTATCTTCGACAGGTGCACCGTTTTTCGTCAAATCGGTAGGCTGCTTATAGACAGTGGTCAGTGCTCCATCCGTATAACTGAATGCACCCGTTGCAGCATCCGGATCCGGATCGATCCACTCATCCATCGCACCGTTGATCAGGTAACGGTTGCTGTCCTCAGAATCGAGCCAGTATACAGGCGTGTACTGGATGGTGTAACCGCCGTCCAGACGCCAGTGAGCCGTCAGTGTGAAAGATCCTTCAACCGGATCGTTGAAGTTATAAGGTTTATCATCATTGTCCTTGAACCAGCCGAGGAATACCCAGTTCTCTTTCTCGTTACACTTACGATAGAGTTGTGGTGTGACACCGTCATCGTGCTTATCTACATAGAGAGACTTCCACTGATCGAAACTGAGGTTCTGTGCTGTCATACCGGTAAAGGAGGCCGGCATCAGATCAAAGTTGGTCTGTGTGTACCAGTGCCAGAAATCATAATACTGATACAGTTCCGTATATCCCTGATTCGGATCATCGTTTACATACATGCCCGTGCCATCTGTTACATCGATGTACAGGGCACTACGAAGGTCAGAAGGCAAACCGGAACCGTCAGAGGAATTGTACTGGCAGTTCACGTAGTAATACAGTCGCTTATCATAGTTTTCTGCTGCTGTATTGCCGATTGGTACGTAATTTCTCGATACGGCATATTCCGAAATCGTCGTTCCATAGGTACCGTTGATATAGGTAGCCTGAGATCTGTTGTAGCCTTCATCAGCAGCACGTTCGCCGTTGGCCAAACGATTGAACGGATCGTGGTTGTAACTGGTACCGTTATAGGTTCCGTTATAAGCATTACCGGTATGATCGATATGGTCGATCTCCGCGCCATTGGGGTCCACTATGACACGATAGCGTACCGGCTTATATACGGCATAAAGAATGATATCACCATCCGGCATAGTGGTATCGAAGTCGAAAACGTTACCTACGCCGTCGAGATTCTCATACCAGCCTGCAAAGGAATAACCGTCAGGGGTTGCCGCGATTGCATCATCATTGTAGACGTTTGCATTAGCCAGAGACTGGTCATAGTAGTACTCCTCAGCTGCTCCGAATTCCGTGTTCACCAGTGCCGGTTCCGCACCGGAACCGTACTTAAACGTCAGATGGTGCTGATTAGGCTGGAAACGGAATACCATGATCATACCATTCCCGAGTCCGGCATCGGTCAGTTCAGTAACCGCATAACTATAGGTTGTACTCGTCGGCGTTACACCTGTTGTATCATTCACAGATGTAAGGACTTTGCTATCGACCAGCGTATAACCTTGATACGACGGAGCTGTCTGCAGATTCGGAGTACTACCGGAACCTGCCGTAACTACGATTTTAGTTGTCGGTTCATCGGAATATTCACGAGTCTCCGGATCCGCCAGATAGATGCGGTACAGGTAGTTATAACCACCTCCGCTCTTATAGCGGCAACGGAATTCCTGTGTAACTCCATACTCGCCTGTAACCGTATTATTCCCTTCGATCGTAACTGCTACATAATCATTCGGGTCAGTATTCGGACGTCCTCCATTGTTTTGATACTGTCTGGGAGTTCCTCCAGTAAGGATAAGATCTTCCGACATGGTTTCAAAGAATCCCTTGATACTGGACATGACTTTTTCCCAATAGAAACTGTCCGCCTGAGGAATCCAGCCAACAAACGAATAAGTATTATTTCCAGATCTCTTTTGTGTCTGTGAACCCGGATACTGGTCCAGAATATTTTCACCGTATTTTGCGACAATATCATAATAGTAGACAGTATACTGATTGCCGCTTATATATGTTCCGTTATATTCCGAAGGTGAGAACGGATTTGTCGTGCCAAGATTCACAGTATTAGACGTCAGGAAGTTTTCCCATCTATCCGTATTACCGTTATACGAGTTCGTCAGATTTGAAACATAGTAAGTTGTGGTACCTCCGGTGATACTCTGCTTATACAGCGGACCAGAATAGGCGTTAAGAACAGCATCCTGTGTATTGTAATACCAACCCGAAGCATCGTTAGAAACCGTTCGCATCGCACCATCTACGAAACCGAGTGTATAACTTGTATTAGCGTCGCCGTTGCTAACCCGTAGATAGCGAGTACCAGAATAATCATTTCCATTATATGACCACACTTGCGCCGACCGAGTGAGCCAATACAATGCATTTCGTCTGTTCATGCCACGGTAATATGTTGTAGGATACACAGGATTCGTCACAGTATTGTTATTCGCATCATAGATCGTTCCTGTATATTCTGCAGAACCTGCTGTGTTATACCGCGAAAGATAATACTCCGTTCCTGTAGTAAGACTCAGTTCCTCAACTTGACCATTCACCACACCGTACTGAGTACCGTTGTTATTGGTAACTGTCTGATAGCGGTATCCATTATATGCATGTCGTGTTGTAACGGTTCCAGGATATGCCCAGCCGCCGTTACCGTCGGATGTCAGTGCTACGTATTGGCCATTCACATAGCCGTAAACCGTGCCAATGTAACCAGCGGCTTCTTCAGATGTCATCTCGACATATCCCAAGGTACCATTTGTTGTCTGGGAGAATCCGATATCGAAGCGCAGTCTGTATACATTACGGTCATAGTAAACGTTGACGATGGTAGAGCCGTCGCCCTCGATTTCTTTCTGCTGGATACCGCTCTGGTTGCCCGACTCACTCTTGTCCTGGTCGGTGCTGAGGTGCATAAATCTCAGTTTGTTTTCCGTATAAGGATAATGCGTAACTCCATCCTGAACATAGGTCTCGTTTTCAGCTGTCGGGGCTGCTGCGGTCGTGTCACCAGCCACACCCTGCATGACCTTATAGTACATGAGAGTATAGTCGTCGTCATTTGCATTTTCGAGCCAGTAGACAACAGTGTAGTCTACCGTCTTCGGCGACCAGTTTGCATAAAGTGTCAGAGAATCGAGTGACTTGTAAAGATAGAGTTTTCCATCCGAGGTGATCTCAAAGAGTTTCTCGCCGGCCGAAGGATCTGTACTGATCGTAGTACCATTTCCATAGAAGGTCTTTCCCTTCACCGCAGCTACAAAAGCACCGGTTCCATCTGTGATCTGCGTGCCGGAGCCGTTGTAATCCTCCTGACTCAGATACCAGCCGTTGAAGTCATAGCCTGGGCGGCTAGTTGTCGGGAAAGAAGCAAAGGCTGTACCCTTATTCTCATCATTAGTCAGGCGGTACTGGGCACCGACATACGCCGCGCCATTACCGGAACGGCCCGTGTTAAAGTAAACCCAGCGTGCCTCTGCAAATACCGGATACAGATCCAGCGATGCAAGAGCGGAGTCTGCTTCGGTTACAATGATTCTGTAGCCTGTGCCGGATTCTCCGGCAGTCTCCGACGTGCCGTTATGCAGGATGTCTTTCTCGTTGCCTTCGAGGTCAAGTGTTTCGTAATACACATCCGTCTGCGGGTTAGAAGGATCGGAAAAGTCTACCGTCTCCCAGCCAGCGAAAATCTCGTGTGCCGGGTCCGGGCTCGGGCCTTCCACGTCGCCGATGCGGACCGTAGCCGTCGTATTCTGTCCGAATACCACCAGTCGACGTGTCAAAAGGTTATTTCTAAGTCCTTCATTGGCTTCTTTATTACCCATGTGGAAGTTGAGGAAATAGTAATCCTCATATACCGGGACGATATACACATGTGCCATGCCCTCAGCGTCAAGTTCGGCAGTGCCGGTAGCATTGCCGAGCGTCCAGGTAAGGATATCACCTTCATCAATCTCACCATTACCATTGGAGTCTGTGACTTCGAAATCGATAGGAGTCTGGTCATCCACCTTCTGTGGATTCGGCCATGTATAAGTGATATCGCCGTTATAGTACGGGGACGAAGTAGCATTGCTGTTAAGCGCTGTAGTATCATCCGTGGTTCTGTCGGCTACATCAACGGTATACCATCCATAGAAGAAGCTGACCTCGTTGCCATACGCATCCTTCTTATTCGGAGGGTTGACAATCTGCTCGAGCTCCTCTCCGTCTCTCAAGATCTGTGTGATCTGATACTCGTTATGCTTATTCAGGAACTCGTAAGCAGGAGCGGTGTAAGAGAATACGTTGTCCGTCTCGTTCTCCTGATAGTTTGGAGAGATATAGTGGAATGCCACTCTCGGAGTAACTACTTCACCGTCTTCATGTTCGATAATGACATACACGCTGAAAGAATCGGCATCGAAGATCACTGAATTCTCTACGACTCCGATACCTCCGCTTACCAGTTCGGCCGGGCTCTCTGTATTCGACATATGGTAAACATCGACCCATTCGGAAGTCAGTGCATCACTCTTCAGCTGTACCTGGATCGCGCCGTCACTCGGTTGCCAGTTAATACCCAGCGCCTTCATAAAACTGTTGGCGTAGATCTTGATGTCATAAGCCAGAAGGGCGTCCTGACCATTAATGGATACATCTACTCTTTCCGCTTCCACGATGCCGTTAGAAGGCATGCTGCCGGAAAGGATGATGTCATCGTTTTCGTAAAGTGTACCTGACTTGGTACCGGATACCGCAGTGACCGCTCCGTTGATCGTCGCATTTACCATGCGCGTTACGAGGCTGAAATCCAGGAACGAGAAGACGGAGAATCCGTCGGTCTCGAAGCTGACTGTCATGCCATCGGTGGAAGCCTGGATCTCCTGTGCCGCGTCACCTTCAAAGTGGACGACCTTCACATCTTCAACCGCCTCGGCATCGAGCAGTTCGACCTTGACTTTGAGAGACGAACCATCGACCGGCTGGTATTCCACACCGTCTTTCACGATCGAAATGTCGAAGAGCTTGCCGTATGCGACGTTGTGAATGCTTTCACCGATGGCCTCGGTAGCACTCGTCAGATAGGAAAGATAATCAGCTTCACTGACCTCTGAAACCTTCAGTTCCGCATCCTCAGGAATGCCTGTGGAATCGTCATATGTAACGGTGATCTTATAGGTCATGCCGTCACTGGAAGTAATCGTTGTGGTAAGGATCGTGCTGACGACACCGTAAACGGAGAATCCTTCGGCGTCAAATTCTACGATCGTTGTATCGCCTTCACTGGAGGTGATGTTCTCGACCACTTCTGCGCTTCCGTTTCCGGGGGTATCCGTAAAGTGGACGACGTTCAGGTCTTCGGTCTGGGCATCCTCGAGAAGGATCTGCATGTTGACCTTCGAACCATCCTGCGGCTGAAGCTCGACACCGTCCTTAACGATACTGATATCGAAGAAGTGTGCGTAAGAGATCGTCTCACTTTCCAGTGTAGTCTGGGTTTCCGTGAGATATGCATCGAGTTCTTCTCCGCTTGTGATCTCTTCGACCAATAGTTCTGCGTCAGAAGGAAGTCCGGAGTTGGAATCATAGGTTGCAGTAAAGGTATAGTTATTCCCCGAGCTGTCCTTCATCGTTCTCTGCAGCACGATCAGATTACCCGGAGTTCCCTCCTGATCTGTATCGGCAATCGCAACAGGATAAGCACTCGAGGAGTATGGGAGAATCAGTCCCACAGGGAAAAGAGACAGCAACATAGATGCGGTAAGCACCGTGGAAACACAAGCACGTACAGTTTTTGTCAGCTTGCCCTTAAACATCTGCCACTTCTTCTCCCAATTCATTTTCTTTCTTCTTCAGCCTGGAACAGATTTCCTCCGTTGCCAGGGCGATTCCGAGGATGATCAGCATCCACGGAGTATATCTGTCTTTGAGGATCATCGGCAGCTTCATATTCTCGTACAGTACGAAAATGACTACCGCCGCGATTGCAAGGATCACATTAGCAACCGGACCCACATAGTTCTTAAAAGTTGTTACTTTCTCTTCCTGGTTCTCCTCTTCGTCGTCCTTGCTTCTCTTCTCGAGCTTTTCAAAGAAGTACGGGAGGAGCATCGTGATCGTCAGGATCAGGCAGCAGAGGTTCAGAAGCGCCCATCCGGCACCATCACCGGAATCACCGGTCTTTACCAGCTTGCCTGTTCCACCTGCCGGAGTAGGTGTAGGTGTTCCGTCTTCCGAAGGAGCCGGTGTCGGTTCCGGCGTCGGTCTGACGGCCTTATCCGTATCTGTAAGTCTACAGATCAGAAGAAGTCTTCCATCTGTCGCCACACCTTCACAGGTAGAGAGCACCAGGAATTTATCAGCGGAAGTAACCGCACTATTCCGATTGATCAGTTCGATGTTTCCGTTATTCAGGATCGTTCCGTTATACCCTTCCCAGTCAAGGGAAGTGATTCCGTAAATCGCCTGTTCATAGGCATCCGTCTCCACGAGCGAAATCACTTCGATCTCGTATACATCTTCCAGAGTAACCAGTGTGCCGGTAAGGTGGCTATCAAAGAAACCGGTTTCTTCATACTTTGAAAGATCTCCGAACATCGCCCCGTTGTCCATGTGATGACCATAAAGGAGACTGTATGTCTCGGAGAAATCGCCTTGATTTTTCGCCTGCATGTAGATCGCACCCGTCAGAGACGGATCCTTATTTACATCGCGGCTGGCATAGTACACATCATCCGGACCTTTAACGATCGGATAATCGATATGCGTACCATCTATTGTGATCCAGCCGATGGCATCCGGGATATTTGCCAGAAGTGCTTCGATAGAGACGGTCTCTTCCTGCACGTCAGGCTTGTAGTTCAGCGACTCTGCTCCAAATGCTCTGTTCGACACATACGCGTTCTCATAAATCATGTAACCCGAAAAGGCCATGATTGAGACAGAAGTGATGGTAGCCACTCCCGAGAGTATCGAATTTGCAATTTTAAGCACTGACGCAAATGCCATTCTTCTCTAATCCTCAGAAATTATGCTGACGTATCACCAGAATCAACGTACCCAGGATCTCATCTGCCTGGACCGTTCCGAAATATCGGCTATCCACACCTGTTCTCCGATTATCTCCCAGGACGAAGTATTCGCCCTTTTCAAGAGTGATCGGATACTCTAAATATCCGGTGTACGGATAGGTCTGGCTGTAAATCTTATCTTCCACAATCTCATGACCGTTGATTATCACGGAGCCAGCCTCCGTAATCTCAACAGTATCACCCGGAATCGCAACTACACGCGAAACACATACATTTCCATCTTTCTTGAAAACGATCACATCACGGGCTACGGGTTTCTTATCCACCCGCGAGTATACGATCCGGTCTCCCATGTTCAGTGCCGGCGACATGTCGTATGTACCAACAGAATCGACTCCTATGATGAAGGAAAACATGACCCATAGACTGATCACGATGATGAAGCTTGTGCGCACGAAGCGACGGATCCCGGTCTTTGACTTGGACAGTTCCTCTCTTATTTGCTTAAGCTTCTCTTTAACCATCAAAATCTACGAGGAAGCAGGCCTGCTCATTCAAAATGCAAAGGCAAGGCCATACTTTTCTCCTTCATTCAAAATCCACGATACCTGATATACGAGACATTCTCGTCGTCACTAAAACTGACTTATGCCTCTTCCTTCTTCTTCCAGCGACGGCTCAGAATAAACAGAGCAGCGCCTGCACCAAGCAGAAGGATATACGGAGCATAGCGGACAATAACGCCTGTAGGAGAGATCAGCTTCAGTGTATTGGTGAATGTTATCGTTCCAGCGTCACCTGCAGTATGGTTTTCATCAGCAGGCGTAAGTAATTCTGTGCAATTTATGATTGCTTCGTCGGAAATCTCACCAGTTGCGATGTTCTTCGGATCATCGTCGTCTTCCGGAATATCGGCATTTGTAATCTTACATGCATATGTTACACCATAAACATCATTTTCCTCGGTAATGGTCACAGTCGTACCGCATGGAATACCTATATAGCTAATCACACCTTCGTGAGCAATTTTCGCTTCCCATGTTGTCGCATCTTCTCCTGTTCCGATGACGTCCGCTTCAAGAGCATCCTGTTCGGCATTCCCATCAATTTCCATGATCGGCAGAACTTCTACAGTAACACCTGAATTATCAAGGACAATAGTGAACGGGAACTTGTGCTCCTCGGAATACTTATCGTTAACCAGCTCTTTCGTCAGATCAAAGTTGAATGTATAGTACTCGTCAGCCGTTACGTCCTCTTCCGTATTGGTGTCTACGCCTGCAACAAAACCTTCGGTCTTAAATGCCATTTTAACTTGATCATCTTCATCTGCATCAGTTCTGGCATCAATATTGCCGTTATAAGCGAAACAGACATAACCATAGATATCACCATCGCCATCAACATAGACATCCAGGTAACGAGTATCAGAGATATCTCCGTCTTTAATCCCAGCCGCAGACTTCTCGACATCTGTTTCTTCTGTAATTACATAACGATAAACGCCTGCACCAGAACCGCCTTCAGTTTCATCAGTGAAATCGATTCCACTGAAGTCAATCAAAAGCTCATAAGCGTTCTTTTCTCCGGCTGCAGAAGCTTGAAATTGTACTTCAGGAGTAAATACGAGTTTTCCATCCGCATTTGATGAATCAGCACAAGTAATGGTCGGTTCGCCGATACCGGCTTTTGTTGCCGCATATACGTTCTCTTCTGGATCATGCGCTTCCGCCTCATCATAGATATCCCATTCGGCTTCTCCCGGATCGATCGTATAGGTATACGTGATAGTAGGAGCGTTGACTTCACATTCTTCAGGATTATAAACAGTGATCTCCTTATAGATGATTACTGCTCTTGATTGTTTTACCGCCGTATCCGGGTCTTCGAATTCACCGATTACACCGTTCTCACCGTCCATGTCTGCCGGAGCCGGAGCTACTGGCTCGTCCTGTCCTTCATCACTGGCAAATACGGCGGTGCCCATTGCCATCAGCATCGTCAGCGAAATCGCCAACGCGCCTAGCTTCTTAAATGTTTTTCTCGTTTTCATTTTTTAGCCACCTTTCGTCTAGATATTTAAAAATCTGGTTTTCCGGGCTGCTGAAAATGAAAAAAACATCCTCATATGCCCGAAAAAAGTTATATGATTACATGAAAATTTTAGCACCGCACAAAAAAATTTCTATGTTGAGGAAAAGCGAAAATATAAATTTTCTGTTACAATAAGCACGGAATTTTATGACTTCCTCGCTCTAGATGCCGTACAAAGGCCGTTCGCGCAGGCATTTTTCGGCCACCCGGGCCTTAAAAAACCCCTGTAATAAAGATTTCTAAACCGATTCCGATAAGGATAAGTCCACCCAGGATCAGGGCGATCCACGGGATAAATTTCTCGAATACCTGAAAATACTGAAGAAGTGTGTGTACGCAGATCCAGCCGATAAGCGGCATGACTGCTTGAAATGCACCGAATACGCCGGCAATCAGGTTCATCCGCGGAAGCTTCATCTTCGGCTCACGAAGTCCATTGGCCAGGGACACGGAGAATGCCTCCATCGCCAGGCCTACGCCCAGCATGACACTGTTAAAGAAGAGCATCCAGCCCCACGGCACTACAATCACCTCGCATTCGCATTAGTCGCTCTATTTTTGTACATGCACCAGCACGAATCAATCCATTTCTTCAGTCCGTACAGGATCCTTTTTTTCTACTATTCAGGAAATGAAAAGAGGCCACCTCTTGCGAGGTGACCTCCTAATAATTCAATACAAGTGCCTTTCGCGAAGGATTAGAGCTTCGGGCCAGCAGCTACGAGAGCCTTACCTGCATCGTTGCCTTCGTACTTAGCGAAGTTCTTGATGAAGCGGCCAGCGAGATCCTTAGCCTTCTCTTCCCATACGGAAGCATCAGCATATGTGTCACGCGGATCGAGGATCTCTGTAGAAACGCCCGGGAGCTCTGTCGGTACTTCGAAATCGAAGTACGGGATCTTCTTTGTCGGAGCGTTCTTGATAGAACCGTCGAGGATCGCGTCGATGATTCCACGTGTATCCGGGATGGAGATTCTCTTGCCTGTGCCGTTCCAACCTGTGTTAACGAGGTAAGCCTTCGCACCGGACTGTTCCATTCTCTTTACCAGTTCCTCAGCGTACTTGGTCGGGTGCAGTTCGAGGAATGCCTGACCGAAGCAAGCGGAGAATGTCGGAGTCGGCTCTGTGATTCCACGCTCTGTACCAGCGAGCTTAGCTGTGAAGCCGGAGAGGAAGTAGTACTTCGTCTGCTCAGGGGTCAGGATGGAAACCGGCGGGAGTACGCCGAAAGCGTCAGCAGAAAGGAAGATTACGTTCTCAGCAGCCGGGCCGGAAGAAATCTTGTTGACGTTCTTAGCGATCTTCTCGATGTGATCGATCGGGTAGGAAACACGTGTGTTCTCTGTAACGGACTTATCTGCGAAATCGATCTTACCTTCAGCATCAACAGTTACGTTCTCGAGGAGAGCGTTTCTCTTGATGGCGTTGTAGATGTCAGGCTCATTCTCCTT
>JAFZVE010000055.1 GCA_017617995.1 Clostridiales bacterium | reverse complement strand
GATCCTCACCAGCCAGAACGTGGAGGACTTCCTCCTGCCCGGCATCAAGGAATATACGAAGCCGCTTTTGTCCATACCTTCACACCGCTTCCTGTTCTATCCGGGCAATGTCGAAGCAAACGAATACATGGATCTGCTGCAGCTCGAGATCTGCGAGTTCGAGGTCATTCGGACCGCATCCAAGGGAAGGTGCCTGTTTCAATGCGGCAACGAACGGTACAAGCTGCTTGTACAGGCTCCGGAGTATAAGGAGGCGTTGTTCGGAACGGAAGGAGGTCGGTAACCGTGAAACGGAAGATAATCCTCTTCCTTCTCAACCTGATCGGTGGAAAGAAGAACCAGGAAAACGAGGAGGAGAAAGGGGCAAGGAGAGCCGGGTGTGGGTGCCTTTTGGCAATCGCATTTGCACCGTTCCTGCCGGTTCTGGTCTTCATCATCCTGATCGTCTGGATATCTTCCTCGCTGATGTCCTGCGCTGCACCGGTGGTGTTGTCAGAGGTCTTCGGGGTTGAGATCACGGAAGAGGATGAAAAGATGCTCCGCGGGGAGTATGAAGAGGAAAAGAAACGGTATGGCGGTGTGGAAGAGTATTTCGAGCAGAAGAAGCTGCGGGATACCGCCCACCTGGCGCAGGCGTTCTACCTGCTTTATATGGGGCAGGTGCTTGCCAGACCGGACACATACCTTGACGATCTCGCGTATTGCTTTTCGGATGCGGTGAAGCTTCGGAACATAAAACGAATCAAGGAACGCTTCGGTATCAACATGACGGAAGAGGACATGGACGTTGTCATCGAGTATGCCAGGGACACCCATATCCCGACCACGAACTTCAGAACCTATAAGAACAACCTTGATCTTGCCAAGTTCGCGAAGTACACCACGCAGAATTGGAAGTACCGGGAAAATACAGCCGGTGACATCCTTACCATCGACCAGATCTACAAGACCGACAACATCGATGACTGGTTTGCAATCGGATCCCGGACTGCTGATAATACCGGAGTATACAAAGCCTATCTCTGGCTGAACTATAAGACCGGCAATATCGAGCTGACCAACGCGAATACCCAGACCGTGCAGCGTTATTCGACTGCGGCGCAGATCCTGAAGGCAAGTGATGAGCAATTGCCGATCGAGGATATCGACTATGTCCGCTGCCCCGGGCTCGGTGTGTACCGGAAGAAAGATGGCCAGATCGGAATCCTGACGGAGGAGGGTGTTGTCATCGCAACTCCGAAAGGAATCGAGGAGACGGAGTTTTCCGAAAAAGACTGGGATACGGTTTTCTTCTTCCCGGATGTCGTCTATGAGAATAACGGAAGCTATCAGTTCTGTACCATCCATGTGACGGTGTATTCCCAGAAATACAGCCACGCAAACCTTGAACTGTACGGCTACCATAACCATGTGGTATTCCCGCTGTATTTCGTGGACAGTGTCGCAGAGGTGGAAGAAGATTTCGAAGTCCCGGACCAAAGAATCATCGCAACGATCTTCTGGGAGAACAACGGACAACGATATCCATTCTTTGATCCAGAACCGGAATATGGTCAGTATAAGGAGTTCGGGATTACCCGAAAAGATGATTATATCACCATCACGTATGTGCTGGATTAGAGGCTAAATAGGACCAGTCTGTAGAGATTTGAATGGAGCAGGATAAAATTGACTCGACTTTACCGTCGACTCAATAGGCTCACATCTATCGGCAGAGCCGATAGAATAAGGACTTTTCGAGGTCGACCGATTTGTCGACTAAGAGACGGTATGTGTCGACCATACGGTCGATTTATCATCACGAAAGAAGTGAAAACAAACGAGAAAGGAGAGGTCGACAATGACTGAAAAACACGCTTTTTTCATTGAGAAGGAAACTTACGACACCATTATGGTCATGTACAAGCGAAAGAACTATTCCTGTGTCAGCGACCTTGTCAATGTGGCTCTGAATGAGTATTTGGCAAGAGAACACGGACAGGCTGCTATCCGTATTTTGAGCAAGGAGGCAGTCTCGGTCATCGAGAATGCAATCCTTCTTTCGGAACGACGGATTAACCGTTTCCTGTTTAAGATTGCTGTTTCCGATACGGAGATGAAGCATGTGCTCGTTAACGGTTATAAGAGAATTGCTCCGGACTTTCTTGACAAGGTTCGTGACAGGAGCGAAAGAGAGGTCCGGCTGAAGAACGGCATTCTTGATTTACGGACAATTGTGGAAGAGATTCAGGACGAGCGGGAAAGGGAAAACGATGAAGAATAGAAGGCGTTGGACCTTGAATGTCATTCTGATTATTTCAGTCTTATCGCTTTCAGTCTGTGTTCTGCTCCTGGCACAGTATTACTATGCCGGCTACTGGTATCGGAAGCAGCAGAAACAAATCGCGGATATGATTCACGGAAGCATTGTCTCAAATCCAATCGAAGCGGATGTTAGCAGCAGTGCTTTGAAGACCGAGAAGAAAGAGTTTCCGCAGGCGGTGACGACAGAAGCTGTGGGGATGTCAGAGCAACCGGAAACCCAACTTGAACCGACTCCATCCTTGTGGCAGGAGCAATATCAGACGCTTGTATCCGCGAATCCGGATTGTGCCGGTTTTCTTGAGATCCCGGGAACAGCAATCCAGTTTCCGATAATGTTTACCCCAACGGAGCCGGAGAAATACCTTTACCAGGACTTCTTTGGAAAGAACGAGAAGCGTGGAACTCCATTTCTTGATAAAGCAACGGTACTTGGTGAAAGTCAGAACTATATCATATATGGTCATAACATGAAGGACGGCAGTGTTTTCGGAACGCTCCCGTCCTTTCTTGATAAGAACTTTTGTGAGACACACCGGCTTATCTATTTCAATACGGCTGTCAACGAAGGTGTCTATGAGGTTGTCGCTGTCTGTAAGACAGAAGTGCTGGCGAGAGTATCGGAAGAGTTCAAGTATTACCAGTATGGGGGACCACTTAGCCAGACTGACTTTGAAATCTATGCAGAAAGTATAAGAGATATGGCAAATCTGCTGTTTGATTATGATGTCAAGTGGGAAGATGAACTGCTGACTCTTTCAACCTGTTACCACAGAAGATCCGGTGATGACGGGAGACTGATTGTCGTGGCAAAACGGATTCGCTGAAAGGAGGCGAGGCTCATGGCACGTTTGATTCTACATGCCCGCTACTTTGCGCCGAATGCAAAGAAGCGTGTAAGTAAGCTGTCTTATCTGATGAAGTACTATGGCACCCGCGAAGGCGTAGAGAAGCCGACGCAGGAGGCTTGGAAGAAGGAACCGGTGTCAGAAGCTCAGACGAAAAGCCTTGACCGGATCGTGAAAGAACTTCCGGAAGTAAAGGATACCCATGAGTGGGAAGACTATGAAAAGGAACCTAACCAGGGCAATGCTTCAGAGGTTATTCGCTGGGCAACGGAGTACCAGTACCAAAGTGGTAATGCGGATAAATACCTGCAATACATCGCAGAACGTCCCCGCGTGGAGAAGATAGGAGATCACGGCCTTTTCTCCCAGTCTGATGATGTTATCGACCTGAACCAGGTTACGAAGACTGTCGCGGAGCATCCGGGAAATGTGTGGACGATGGTATATTCTCTTCGACGAGAGGATGCTGAGAGGCTCGGATACAATAACGCGGCAGCGTGGCAAACCTTATGCCGTGCAAAATCCTCAACCATCGCGCAGGCGATGAAAATCCCGGAGCAGGATTTCCACTGG
>JAFZVE010000054.1 GCA_017617995.1 Clostridiales bacterium | reverse complement strand
TCACGTCTTTGGGGACTGTAACGGAGGGCGGTAAAGTTCATATAAGATTCTGCGGTCAGATGAGATATCTGTCATTCTTCTCGACTACGATGCGGATTTTTCCGTTCTCGCCGATATAGGTCTGATTCGGTCTTAAGGTGTCCCTGCTCTCTACGATGCAGTTCTCGATGTAGGTATTGTCACCGATGTGGACATCGTTAAGAATGATCGAATTCTTGATCACGCAGTTGTTGCCGACATAAACCTTCTTGAACAGAAGCGAATTCTCGACCGTTCCGTTGATGATCGTTCCGCTCGAAACCAGCGAATTGCGGACACAGGATCCGGTATTGTACTTCGCGGGCGGAAGATCGTCGATCTTCGAATAAACATCGGGGTACTGGTTGAAGAAATAATCGCGTACTTCCTTATCCAGGAAGTCCATGTTCGTGCGGTAGTATTCCTCTACCGTGCTGATATTGCTCCAGTACTCCTTGTGCTCGTAGGCGTACATCTTCTTAACGTCAGTGTATCTGACTATGATGTCTCTTACAAAGTCGTAGCGCTCCTCCTCGACCGTCTTCTCGATCAATTCGATCAGCTGACGGCGGCGGATAACATAGATACCCATCGAAAGAAGCGGCTCCGCATCCTTGCAGAAGAAAGGCTTCTCCTCAAATGAAGAGATCCTGCCGTCTCCGTCCGTTCCGATGATGCCGTATCTGGTGATGTCGGTGTTGGCGCCCGCGCGTCTGCAGACTACCGTAACATCGGCCTTCTTCCTGATGTGATACTCGATGAGCTTATTGAAGTCCATCTTGTACACGCCGTCGCCCGAGCAGATGATGACATAGGGCTCATGGCTGTTCCTCAGGAACGAAAGGTTCTGGTAAATGGCATCCGCGGTGCCTCTGTACCAGAAGGAATTATCCGTGGTGATGGTAGGGGTGAATACGTACAGGCCGCCCTGCTTACGTCCGAAATCCCACCACTTTGATGAGCTTAAGTGCTCGTTCAGCGATCTCGAATTATACTGGGTCAGAACCGCAACCTTCTGGATATGCGAGTTCGACATGCTGCTGAGTACAAAGTCTATCGCGCGGTAGCTGCCGGCCACGGGCATGGCCGCAATGGCTCTCTTGTTCGACAGCTCACGCATCCTGTTGCTGTTGCCTCCGGCAAGGACTATTCCTATTGCTCTCATACTGCGGCACCTCCCTTAACCAGAAGACTCTCACCGCTGTCAAGCCAGCCGTTCTGATAATCTCCGGCAGTAGTATATCCTGCTATGACGGTATTCTTGCCGATCCTGACTCCGTCGGGGATGACGGTGCCTTCGGCCAGTGTCACAAGACCGTTGCAGTAAATGTTGGGATGCTGCTTATTCTCTTTTTCCTCGCCTATACCGAGCTCACAGCCGTTGCCGATCTTAACGCTCTCGGCAATGATGGCCTTATAGATATTGCAGTTCTCGCCGATCCGCGACTCGTTCATGATGATCGAGTCATAGACCTTCGTGCCGGCTCCGATCACAACGCCGGGGCTGATGACGGAATTGTAGACCTCTCCGTAGATCTCCGCTCCTTCACCGATTATGCTGCGGCTGACCACAGCGTTCCCGGCAATGTACTGGGGCGGGATCTCGTCCGACTTCGTATAGATCTTCCAGAATTCCTCGTAAAGATTGAACTCGGGAACCAGATCGATGAGCTCCATGTTCGAGCTCCAGTACGCGGTAAGAGTTCCGACGTCCTTCCAGTATCCG
>JAFZVE010000053.1 GCA_017617995.1 Clostridiales bacterium | reverse complement strand
GGTGGTGGTGACTCCGCTGCTGCGATCGAGAAGCTCGGCTATGCTGATAAGGTAACGCACATCTCCACCGGTGGTGGTGCTTCCCTCGAGTTCATCGAAGGTAAGGTTCTCCCGGGTATTGACTGCCTGAACGATAAGGAAATCGGCAGAACATTTGCTGCTGGTAACTGGAAGATGAACTGCGGTATCCCGGCTGATGCTGTTAAGCTCATCGAAGAACTGAAGCCGCTCGTTAAGGACGCGACAGCGAAGATCGCTCTCGGCGTTCCGGCTACCGCTCTGGCTGCTGCTGTTGAGGCTACAGCTTACACCAACATCAAGATCGCTGCTCAGAACTGCCACTTCGAAGAGAAGGGCGCTTTCACAGGCGAGATCTCCCCGCTGTGGCTCGCGAAGATGGGCGTAACATACTGCATCATCGGTCACTCCGAGCGTCGTGAGTACAACGCTGAGACAGACGAGACAGTGAACAAGAAGGCTCTGGCACTTCTCAAGTACGGCGTGAAGCCGATCATCTGCTGCGGTGAGTCCCTGGCTCAGCGTGAAGCAGGCGAGACCTTCGACTGGATCAAGGGTCAGATCGTTGCTGCATTTAAGGATATCCCGGCTTCCAAGCTCTGCCAGATCACCATCGCTTACGAGCCGATCTGGGCGATCGGAACAGGCAAGACCGCGACAGACGAGCAGGCTGAGGAAGTCTGCAAGTTCATCCGTGGCATTATCGCTGAGCTCTACTGCGAGAAGTGCGCTGAGGCGATGACCATCCAGTACGGCGGATCCTGCAACGCCGGTAACGCTGCCGGCCTCTTTGCTCAGGCTGACATCAACGGCGGTCTCGTCGGTGGTGCTTCCCTCAAGGCTCAGGACTTCTCCGTAATCTGCAACGCAGGTAAGTAAGAGATTTCTCCGGCCGTAAGGTCAGACACAGATCAAGCTACATCAGGACCGGCATCCGAAAGGACGCCGGTCCTTTCTTTTTCTGCTATAATAGGGGAGACGAAGGATGTTCCGCCTGCGCTTCCCCTATGGGGAAAAGACAGAAAGAGTGCGGACATCAGACAAGGAGTGTGATTTATGGGCTTCTGGGATATTATGAGTCAGTACGGATTGATCATCTCTATCATCATGATGGTGATCAGTTTGATCATCAGTGCGAACTGCAAGGCTACATTTAGCAGATATAGTAAGAAGATGGCGTCAAACGGTCTGACCGGCGCGGATGCGGCACAGCGTATCCTCAGCGCTTACGGCGTAAACGATGTATCGATCCAGCACATCAGCGGCAACCTCACGGATAACTATAACCCGAAGGATAAGACCCTGAATCTGTCGGATTCGGTTTACGGGAGTTCTTCCATTGCGGCGATCGGTGTCGCGGCGCACGAGTGCGGACACGCGATCCAGCATAATGTGGGATTCGTCCCGAACAAGATCCGTTCGGCACTGGTTCCGGGTGCGAATATCGGCTCGAGATTCGGTCCGTATGTGGCGATCATCGGTCTCATGATGATGGGATACCTCGATTCTTCTGCAAGTCAGGGAGGTCTTGGTGAGACGATCTTCTACGTGGGCATCGTGCTGTTCTCACTCTCGGTCCTCTTTTATCTGGTGACGCTCCCGGTCGAGCTTGATGCTTCGAGACGGGCATTGAAGATCATGAGAAACGATGGTCTCCTTCAGGGCGCTGAACTCTCCGGCGCGAGATCTGTCCTTTCTGCCGCAGCTATGACCTATATCGCGGCGGCCGCCTCTGCGATCGTGACGCTCCTGCGCCTGCTCTCATATGGTAAGAGAAGAAGATAATGGCAGCCTTCGGATCACGCTGGCCCGAAAGTAGATAGAAACAAAATACCGGCTCCCGAGATGAATGCTCGGGAGCCTTTCTTGTGCCTGGAGAAGACGGAAACATGTGGAAACAGACGCTTGAAGAGATGCCCTGTACGGATGTGTTTCCCAAACTCTCAAAGACCTCGAAATCTAGTCCTTTTGTCGAAAAAAAGTCCGCTTGGAAAGGCGGATTTCGGATATATCATATTGTTTGCAAAATCTCCTGAAAGTAAGATACGTACACACCAAAAAAACGACGTAAAGGAGAGTGCAAAAATGTTACGAGTAAAACCGACGAAAACCCATGTTACCAGGCAGTTTATGGCTTTTCTGCTTTTGGCGACTTTTCTGGTTTCCGCCCTTCCTTTTCTGTGGTTCACGAGGATCGTTACCGCGGCCGAACCACTTCCGGAAACCGGCAACAAAGTCTACCATGACGAAGAGTATTTCGAACTGTATCACACGATGAACGGCGAACCCCAAAGTAAGATCCTGGAGTACCTCTTCGCCGAGACGGTAGAAGAAGGACAGACCCGTCCCGTATACTGCGTCAAGGCCGGAGCTCCTACGCCTGAAAGCGGAAGTATCGAGCCGGCGATGATGGACGATCCGGCTGCCGCCGCTCTTCTCGGAAAGATCCAGTACATCATCGAGATGGATGACTCTGTTTTTGAGGTGCCGGATACGGTCAACGAGCACCCGTATATTCACTACTATGTCCGGCAGATCCTGATCTGGAATCTGGTATACCTCTATCAGGACGAGCTCGGAAGTGAAGCGCAATCGTACTTCCGGGGTATCGATCTCGATTCCTTTATCGATGGCGAAGGAAGCGGTCCCACAGCCGTAAAGATTCTTGCCGAGGCAAAGAGGTTGTGGGAAATATACGATGAGGCCGGGCGTCCGGCTCTTACCGGTGCGTATACACCCAATTACAAGGCCGTGATCGGGAATCGGTCCGAGGTCGATTGGAGTGCGAAAGAGAGGAAGTTCTATGCGACCTTTACTGTCACAGTCAGAGAAACGGTAAAGGGGAACGAAGGCGGAACCTTCCGTTTCAGCAATGTCTCCGGCGGCAAAGTATATCTGCTGAATGCAGATGGGAGCTTTGGGCAGGAAGTCAATACCTCACAGGAATACCCATCAGGGAGTACTTTCGCCATCGCGGGAAACTGGCGCGAGATGAGCCCGGGAGGACAGCAGAAGGAGTTTGCCGTGGATGTTCTGGCATCGGGAAACGGAAATAATGAGCGGTCGCAGCTCATGTACGGGTATTTCTTCGATTCGGGATTGTCGGCTTCCGGCCTGCCGCGACAGACCTATGTCGGCTGGCACATCAGCTCAAGAAAGACATTTAGTTCTTCCGGTACGGATTGGAGTGTCGAGGAGGAGTGGGTCGAACTTACGAAACAATCGGTATTCGAGTCAGTCACGATTCCGGAAGAGGGAGCAGAGTTTCAGGTATATCACTCCGACTACGGAAGCTTCGACAATGCGAAGAAAGATTCGCTCGGATTCGAGTGTGTCTCGGACGGACAGGGGAAAATCATCGATAAGACGACGGAAAAGATGCTGCTTCTCCCGCCGGGAACATACATGATCCGACAGACCAAAGTTCCCGAAGGAACGAAGGAGATGACGCCGAATCCTGCGACATTTACCGTGTCAGGAAGCACGGCCAGAATGACCTTTTCCGATGAGATCCGCTCGGGGTGCTTCGCGATCGAGAAGAAAATCGTCAGCGGATATGACGACTATGCGGGCACTACGTGGGAAGATCTCACAGCGGAAGAGGGGGCTTCATTTCAGGTGTGGAATACGAAGTACAACTCCTATGATGCGGCTCCTTCCAACTACCGCGATCTTCTGACCACGGATGCCGACGGATATGCGAAGTCGAAGATCCTTCCATACGGCGAATACTGCGTACATCAGATCGAATCCGAAGCGACAAAGTACTCCTTCGTATGTGATGATACGACAGTATCCATCCGGGGAACGAATGCATCGGCACCGCAGGACCCGGAGCAGGTGCTCAAGTTAGAGAACCGCCAATATGAACTGAAGATCCAGATCCGGAAAGTAGATTCTCGGACCGGTCAAACAGTTCCGGCGGCCGGTGTGGAATTCCAGGTGCTCGATGAGGAGGAGAATATCCTTTCGGATTGGGACGGGAATGATATCTTCGTGACCGGCGAAGATGGTACGGCCAGTCTCGAAAAGCTCGGACTCTCTGTCGGAGTCTATTACATCAGGGAGAAGACGGCACCGGTCGGATTTGTCCTGAACGAAGAACTGGTGAGGATCGAAGCGAAAAAGGGTGAGTCTTTTATCGGAGTCGGTCCGGAGGGTGACATGAAGGCGGTGCCCTTTGCTGATGAAGAAGTCAGTGTCGAACTGGAACTTCGCAAGACCGGGGAACGGCTTACCTCGGCGGTCCGAAGAGAGACCGGATGGGAGGAACAGGAGGGATACGACTTCGTATATACGGAGGAGGCTCTTTCTGGTGCGGTATATGAACTATACTGTGACGGAGATGTGCTCGATTTCGAAAGAGACATATCGCTTCTGGATAGCACTGTATGTCCGGAAGGAGCATTTGTACTCAGTGAAGATGGCAGCGCTTTTGTCCCCTACAAGATGTTCGATACGGATGGTGACGGAGAAGCGGAGACACCACTGAAAGACGGAACGCTTCTGGGTACCTATACTACGGATGACGAAGGTCGTATCGTGGTCGAAGGACTGTCGCTGGACGCAAGGTCCGGACAGGCTTCCTATAAAATGGTGGAGATCGATGCACCGTCGGGTTATCTGGTGGATAGTACACCGGTCCTTTTTGTCATCACGGACGATCGGGAGGACCAGACGATCCGGGTGATCCGGGATGTAGAGAGTGTCACGGATGACAGACAAAGAGCTGAACTTGTCTTTGAAAAGACAGGAAGGACATATGCGTACGACGCCAAGGCCAGAACCTATATATCCTCCGATTCACCTCTTGCCGGAGCCGTCCTGGGTATCTTCGCCGCTCAGCCGATCCTTTCGGCTTCAGGAGAAATCCTGGTTGCGGAAGGGGAGTTGATCGAGGTGGTCACTTCGGATGAGGATGGAATCTGCCGGACCTCAGCCGACTACCCGTTCGGCTGCGCCTTCTATGTGGAAGAGCTCGCCGCACCTTTAGGATATATCCGGAGTGAGAAGCAGTATCCTCTGGATACGACGATTCCGTCTGATGAGCAAGGAAAAGAACGGATATCTTTCGGACTTTCTGAGAAAATAGTAAATAAGGAATCGCGCGCCAGGATCAGGATCGTCAAGATCGCCGCAGACAGCTCGCTTCCTATGAAGGAGGTGGAGTTTGAGGTCTATACGAAGGATGGACATCTCGTGGAGAAACTCCTGACTGATGAAGTCGGAGTGGCTGTCTCGGATACCGTATTCCCTTATGAGGAAGAGATCGTCCTTCGTGAGACGAAGACACAAAGAGAATATGCAATTGCAGAAGAAAGATCCATGAAGATTACCGAGATTCAGATGATCTCGGGAGAGTATCCTTATCAGGAGGAAGAGGTCCTGAATTACAGGTTGTCTGAGGTATGTGTGCTCAAGACCTGTGGTGACGGAACAAAGACGCCTATGGACGGTGTAGCTTTCCAGCTCTGGGAGAAGGGCGTGGATGGGAAACCGGATGTTCTTCTCATGGAGGAGAAGACTGATGAGAAAGGTGAGCTTACTTTCTTTCTCGGTGAAGGTGAGTACTATCTTGTGGAGAGAAGCGTCGGAAAATGGACGCGGTTCAGGCTGAATGACGAACCGTTCCGTTTCTCCTGTGGCAAAGAAGGGAAAGTCCAGTATTTCGAGATTATCGACATGCCGACTGAAACGATCGCGGAGAAACGCTCTGCCGGAAACGGAGAACTTCTCGGCGGATGTGGTGTGATGGTGAAGGATGAAAACGGTACTACGCTTTCCTTCCTGTGGAAAGAAGAACTGCACGGATATCTGGCCTGTGATCCGTCTGCGGAAGGCGCGGTGACGGTCCTGTACACGAACCGCGATGTGGATTCGAGGCAGTATGGTATGGTGTCGATCCTCGGTCTTCCTGCCGGGAACTACGAAATCATCGAGGTCGAGGCACCGGAAGGATACAGAAATGACAGCGAAGCGATGACAGTGACGGTAGGAAACTCGGGTGTGCTCGGGGTGACAAGACTCTACGACACCATGAAGACTTCCGAAGTGGACGAACTAATCGGATACACATCCTGCGGAATATGCGGCATCTCAGCATTTTCACTGTTTTCGATGGGCTGTGTGGAGATCAGCGAGCGTATCAAGAGGAGGCGAGATGACCGATAACTAAAAGCCGGTGGGTGCCTACACCGATGGGCGTGCAGGTGATGAGAGTGATCCTGCACCCCGGTCCCTCATCCTCAAGATGCATATAGTAGGAGAGCCGGGATGGCTCGATCGTCTCGATCTGATCGATCAGGTAAGTATAGGGGATCCCTTCTCTTTCGATGAGAATGGTATCGCCGATACAGACCTCACCAAGACGGTTGAAGAGCGAACCATCCCGGCGCATCCTGTGTCCGAAGATGATGAGGTTGCCGGGCTGCCCGGCTTCACACGAAAGCGGCATACGTCCGGCACCGTAGCGAAGCTCGATCACGCCCGCCCCTTCCCAAAGAGGGATATTGCAGTCGATAGAAGGAATGCAGAGAGTGCCGTAGGCAATCAATGTGTACTCTGCATCCTCGGAGGAGGCAATGTCTTCCGATGCGGTATTGCCCGAAGAGGGGACTTCGTCGGATGAGTCGGGATCATTTATCTCTGAAGCACTTCCTGTGGATGGGACGCTTGCGGTCTCGGAGTTTTCCTTGGCAGATGACGGGGATATCCCGGATGTGGACGAGCTTTCTAATGCCGGCCATTCCTCTTCTTCTCCGGCGACGGGGAGCGCCCGCGGATCGACAACGAAAGTGGAATCGGCGTTTTCCCCGATCCGGGAAACCATGGCGCTTACCTGATCGTCCCTCTTTGCTTCCAGTTCCTGTCTTGTGCATCGGGAAGAAAGAGCGATGGTGACAACGACGATCACGCCTCCGACCCAGAGTATGAGAATCCCGATATATGCGTTTCTTCTACTTGTCATGGGCAATCCCTCCCTACTATCTCTACACTTGTGAGAAAAGAATAGAGCGAAAGAGGAAATGCGGCTACATGATATATCCACACTTTGGTGAACTCTTTGTAAACAATGCGGGCATTTTGATGTAGACGAAGAGTATGTTGACTTTCCATCCTGTTTAGAAGTAGAATTAGCAAGCCTGCCAAGAAGGCAATAATCTATATATAGGAGGAAATAATGATGTCCGAAGAAACGTACCAAAATGTATTTGATGTGTTGGAGGCGCGTGGTTATGTAGCCCAGACGACGCATCGTGAAGAAATCTACAATCTGCTTAGCAAGCCGGGTGTCACCTTCTATATAGGCTTTGACCCGACAGCAGACAGCCTGCATGTAGGCCACTTCGTACAGATGATGGTTATGAGCCACATGCAGAAAGCAGGACACCGTCCGATCGCCCTCATGGGTGGCGGTACCGGTATGATCGGTGACCCGACAGGAAGATCCGATATGCGTCAGATGCTGACCAAGGAAACGATCGACCACAACGTCGAGTGCTTCAAGAAGCAGATGGGCAAGGTCGTTGATTTTTCCGACGGAAAAGCACTGATCGTCAATAATGGTGACTGGCTGCTGCCACTTAATTACATTGAGTTCCTGAGAGATGTAGGACCGCACTTCTCCGTAAACCGCATGCTCACTTTCGAGTGCTACAAGCAGCGCCTGGAGAGAGGTCTTTCCTTCCTCGAGTTTAACTACATGCTGCTGCAGAGCTACGACTTCCTGTACCTGTACCAGAAATACAACTGTCAGCTCGAGCTCGGCGGTGACGACCAGTGGTCGAATATCCTCGGCGGCGTAGAACTGATCCGCCGTAAGGAACAGGGTGAGGCTTTCGGTCTGACATTTACACTTCTGACCAACAGTGAAGGCAAGAAGATGGGTAAGACGGCAAAGGGTGCCGTATGGCTCGATCCGAATAAGACCACTCCTTTCGACTTCTACCAGTACTGGAGAAACGTCGAGGATGCCGATGTTATTAAGTGCTTGAAGCTCCTGACATTCGTATCTCTCGAAGAGATCGAAGAATATGCGAAACTCACGGATGCCGCGATCAACGAGGCGAAGAAGAGACTGGCTTTCGAAGTAACGAAGATCGTTCACGGCGAAGAGACTGCGCTCGCAGTGAAGAAGCAGGCAGAGGATCTCTTCGAGAAGGGTGGACGTTCTGATGATATGGCGACTACAGCAATTGCTGCTGACCGTCTCGCCGGCGACGGACTGTCTCTTCTGGATCTCCTTGTTGAGACCAAACTCACGCCTTCCAAGGGTGAGGCCAGAAGAATGATCCAGCAGAAGGGCATCTATCTCAACGACGTGGCTGTCGAGGATGTGTACTACATGCTGACCGAGAAGGATTTCAACAATGGTGAAGCTTTCCTCAGAAAGGGAAAGAAGGTTCATCACCGTCTGACGATCGGCTGATAAGATTTAAAGAGAAAACAGGAACTGCCCTGAAGTGATGCGAATCACGGAGGGGCAGTTCTTTTTGCGTGTGCTTTATATCGGCATATGGTACAATTCAAATATAGTATAAAAGGAGGCGAGGATTCGTGAAGATCTGTCGTTTTTGCAATCATGAGCAGGAAAATGGAAATTATTGCGACGCCTGCGGATCTCCGTTATCTGCGGATAAGGTGGATTTTTCCGACATCTCTTCCGATTCCCTTAGTGGATTCGGTGAGTTTCCGGACCCGACCAAGTCGGCGTTCCCGGATCCGACGCAGCAGGCGTTCCCGGACCCGACCGTTTCCTCTTCCTATTCTTCTTTGGATGATTTGGCCGGAAAGAAATCGGAGTCTTCTCAGGAGCATGTAGCCGGTGCGGCGGTAGCGGCTTTCGGCACGAAAGATACACCGGAAAAACCGATGACCTCTCCGGAGGAACTGATGTCCAAGGGGGCAGAACCGACCCAGCCGGAAAAGAAGACAGACGCTCCTGTGACAAAACCGCAGAAAAAGGAAAGTGAAGTATCCGAAACGAAAGCGCAGGATAAGGGTGACAATGTTTTCGGCACGCAGTTCCCGGATCCGACGCTGAAAGAAAAGAAGGATTCGAAGCCGAAGATTATGTATTCGGCCGCAGAGCACGGGGAAACGGTATATGCGAAGAGCAAGGGCGGCCTCGGAACGGACTTCACGCCGGTCCAGCCCGGTCCGGGATGGTGGAACGGGGCGCCGAATTCCGGCACCGGTTCTACTTCGAATGATGCTCAGAATTCCAATAATTCGTCTTCCGGCCAGACCACGGCTCCGTCTGCTTCGCAGAATACAGGGGCATCTCAGAATCAGGAAACACTTCCGGTATTTAGTGTGGGGACACAGGGCCAGAGCGTCGGAACGAATCCGGAGTTTAAACAATATGAGAATCTCTATACCCATGTGCTCGTATCTTTCGGTCTCAGCCTTCTGGGACTGGTATGCTGCTGTGGTATGACGATACTCGCCACGGTTTTCTCGGCGATTGCCTACGGGAAAATGCATACACTAAAGAAGGGGATTTCTATGCAACCTGCGGATGAGGTCATACCCAAGGTGAAGAAATATGTTCTGATCTCGGATATCCTTCTGGGCATAAGTTTCCTTCTCATGGCAATCGCGGTCATCTCTAACGCCGCTTCTTCGGGCTAATAGAATTCGAAAAAACCGCTTTTTAGAGGACTTGCAGAAAGACCTCGCGGTTGACAAAAAGTGAAAATCCAATCATACTGAATATAAGTTTGACAAGAACGGAGGAGATAGAAATGAAAGTATCAAAGAAGTTTTTGGCAGTTGCACTGACTCTGGCAATGGTTCTCGGCCTGACAGGCTGCGGAAAGAAGGTAACAGATAAGAAAGGCTTTAAGGAAGCGCTCAAGTCGGAAGATTACGACACGGATAAGATCTACGAGTCGGATGGAGACAAGCATATCAAGAAGAGCTATTCTTTCTATGATGACGGAATCACTGCTTCCCTGATCATCTTCAAGGATAAGGAGTCTGCGGAGGATTATTTCGACGATCTCTATGATGAAATCAAGGAAATAAAGGATGACGATGACTTCGAAGGCACGATCAAGAAGAGTGGTACATTCTTCCCGTGGTCCACTCCTACGATCAAGATCGATGGTGAGTACACCTCCAAGAAGAATAAGAGCGAAGTCTATGGGTATATTTTCCTTAATGACGATGTAGTCGTGACGGTAAGCGCGAACGATAACGGCAAGACCGCGGTCAAGGACGTTAAGGCCCTCGTTAAGGCTCTGGGCTATTAATCACTGGGAAGTATCGGAGATAAAGCATGAAGACTTTACAGAAACTGGTTTCTGTCGTACTGATCGGTGCGATGGTACTTTCGCTTGCGGCCTGCGGCGCAGGTAAGAAGCAGGTGGAACCGAAAGACTTCGAGAAGAAACTCGAGAAGGCCGGATTCACGGTTGATGAAGAAGACGATGAAGATGCAAAAGAATGCCGTGTGGCATACTACTTCGACGAAAAGAACGAAGATTGCTGGGTCATCCTGTCCTACTACCTGTTCGAGAGCTCGAGCGATGCAAGATCCTGCTTCAACGATTCTTACGATGACTTGAAAAAAGAAAAGGATAAGGGCAGACTCGATGGTGATACTTCCAAGAATTCCTGGAAGTTCACGGGTGAAGGAGAGTTTAGCGATGACTCCGCACTTGGTGAAGGCGAGTTCTATGTAGTCGGCATCCTGGCTGAAAAGACAGTGCTTATCGGATATGCGACAGGTGATAAGGCTTCGAAGAAGGCTCTGGATAAGGCGCTCTCCGATCTGGGCTACGGTGACTGATCCGATAGGGATCCATCTAAAATCAAAAAGTAACAGAAGGACCGTTCCGGTTGCGGAATGGTCCTTCTGCTGTATAATGAGACGGGAAGCACGGAAAACGGCTGCAGGAGAATAGAAAACTGCGATTCAGTGCTTTTGACGAAGAAATAGAAATTTCCGGTTTACAAAGAAATAATGTGGTGCTATACTTAATTGCCCGACAAAAGGGGCTTTCTTTTCGTGCGCCGATTTTGTCGAGACTATTATTATGAAAGGAGATGTATTGATGCCTACGTTCAACCAACTGGTAAAGTCCGGCAGAACTTCGAAGGTTTATAAGTCTTCGTCCAAAGCTCTTCAGTCTGGACTGAATACCTTGCGCAAGCAGGAAACAGACGTTTCTTCCCCGCAAAAGCGTGGTGTGTGCACTGTTGTTAAGACCGTAACCCCTAAGAAGCCGAACTCTGCTCTTAGAAAGGTTGCAAGAGTACGTCTTACCAATGGCTACGAAGTAACTGCATATATTCCGGGAATCGGACACAATCTGCAGGAGCACTCCGTTGTATTGATCCGTGGCGGACGTGTTAAGGACCTTCCTGGTGTTCGTTATCACATCGTTCGCGGTACTCTGGATACAGCCGGTGTTGCCAATCGTCAGCAGGGCCGCTCCAAGTATGGTGCGAAGAAGCCGAAGGCCGCTAAGGTTAAGAAGTAATTCTTGATTCCTGCGGTTGGACAGATTAAGTTGTCAGTACACTGTCTTATATAGGGACATGCTACTGGCGCTGACACGGTCCAAAAAGAACTAGATTTTTACGTGAGTACCTATGGTTTCAGTTTGAAGCTGAATATCATGAAAAGGAGGGAAGACTAGTGCCAAGAAAAGGCAATGTCCCAGTTAGAGAAGTGCTCCCGGATCCGCTTTACAATGATGTAAAGGTCAGTAAGCTGATCAATAACATCATGCTTGACGGTAAGAAGGGTGTTGCACAGAGAATTTGCTACGACGCTTTTGACCTGATCAAAGAGCGCACAGGCAAGGAGCCGATCGAAGTATTTAACACGGCTCTTGAGAACGTTATGCCTATGTTGGAAGTTAAGGCCAGACGTGTTGGTGGTGCGAACTACCAGGTTCCGATGGAAGTACGTCCGGCTCGTCGTCAGACACTTGGTCTGCGTTGGCTCGTAAAATATGCTCGTGAGAGATCCGAGCGTACTATGTGCGAACGTCTGGCTAATGAGCTGATCGATGCTTCGAACAGCACAGGCGGTGCATTTAAGAAGAAGGAAGAAATGCACAAGATGGCAGAAGCAAACAGAGCTTTTGCACATTACAGATGGTAAGTTGATGAAGGAGCAATTGACACGATGAACAAGAGAGAGTATTCACTCGAAAACACAAGAAATATCGGTATCATGGCTCACATCGACGCGGGTAAGACAACGACTACTGAAAGAATCCTCTACTACACGGGTATTAACCGTAAGATGGGTGAGGTTCATGAGGGTGCCGCTACTATGGACTGGATGGTTCAGGAGCAGGAGCGTGGTATCACGATCACTTCTGCTGCTACAACAGCTCCGTGGAAGGGTCACC
Organism: Clostridiales bacterium; assembly: GCA_017617995.1. Classification (GTDB taxonomy): domain Bacteria; phylum Bacillota; class Clostridia; order Saccharofermentanales; family Saccharofermentanaceae; genus Scatonaster. The sequence continues at coordinate 2,287 of JAFZVE010000053.1, read as the reverse complement.
GTATCAACATCATCGATACCCCCGGTCACGTTGACTTTACTGTTGAGGTAGAGCGCTCACTGCGTGTTCTCGACGGTGCGGTCACAGTAATGTCCGCTCGTGGTGGTGTTGAACCTCAGACCGAGACAGTCTGGAGACAGGCTGAGCACTACGGTGTTCCGCGTATGGTATACGTCAACAAGATGGATATCCTGGGTGCGGATTTCTTCCATGTAATCGACATGATCAAGGACCGTCTGAAGAGCAACGCGGTTGCTATTCAGATCCCGATCGGCAAGGAAGACAGCTTCGCAGGTATTATCGACCTGATGACGCTCCGTGCCGAGGTCTACACAAGTGAAGACGGTATGCAGTACGAGGACCGTGAGGTTCCGGAAGATATGGTCGAGTTCGTTAAGCAGAAGCGCGAAGAGATGGTCGAGGCCATCGCTGAGACTGATGAAGAGCTCACCATGAAGTTCCTCGAGGGCGAAGAGATCTCCATCGAAGAACTGAAGGCTGCTCTCCGTAAGGCTACATGCTCCTGCAACATTATCCCGGTTATCTGCGGTACATCCCTCAGAAACAAGGGCGTACAGATGATGCTCGATGCCATCGTAGATTACATGCCGTCCCCGCTGGACATTCCGGCGATCAAGGGTATCAACCCTGACACTGAGGAAGAAGAAGAGCGTCCGGCTTCTGATGAAGGCCCGTTCGCTGCACTGGCGTTCAAGATCATGACTGACCCGTTCGTTGGTAAGCTTTGCTTCTTCCGTGTTTACTCCGGTGTTCTGGAAGCCGGTTCCTACGTTTCCAATGCCACAAAGGGCAAGAAGGAGCGTATCGGCCGTATCCTCCAGATGCATGCTAACGACCGTAAGGAAATCTCCGAGGTATTCTCCGGTGATATCGCTGCGGCAGTTGGTCTGAAGGACACCACCACCGGTGACACACTCTGCACAGAGGATGCACCGATCATTCTCGAATCCATGGAGTTCCCGGAGCCGGTTATCGAAGTTGCTATCGAGCCGAAGTCCAGAGCTTCCCAGGAGAAGATGATCGTGGCTCTGCAGAAGCTGGCAGAAGAAGACCCGACATTCCGTACATTCACAAACCAAGAGACTGGACAAACGATCATCGCCGGTATGGGTGAACTTCACCTCGACATCATCGTTGACCGTCTCTTCAGAGAGTTCAAGGTGGAAGCCAACGTAGGTGCCCCGCAGGTATCCTACAAGGAAACAATCAGAAAGCCTGTCCGCGCAGAAGGACGTTTCGTACGTCAGTCCGGTGGTCACGGTCAGTATGGTCACTGTATCCTCGAGCTCGAGCCTCAGGAGCCCGGCAAGGGTTACGAATTCGTCAACGCTACAGTTGGTGGTTCGATCCCGAAGGAATTCATCGGACCGATCGACGCCGGTGTACAGGAAGCGATGCAGAGCGGTGTGCTCGGCGGCTATCCGGTAATAGACGTCAAGGTTACTGTAGTAGATGGTTCCTACCACGAAGTCGACTCCTCGGAAATGGCGTTCAAGATCGCCGGTTCCATGGGCTTCAAGGAAGGTATGAAGAAGGCAGATCCTGTCCTTCTCGAGCCTATCATGCGTGTTGATGTTGAAGTACCGGATGATTACATGGGCGACGTTATCGGCGGCCTCAATGCACGTCGTGGTGTCGTTAAGGGTATCGAAGGTCTCAACGGTACACAGAAGATCCAGGCTGAAGTACCGCTTTCCAACATGTTCGGTTATGCGACAGCTCTCCGTTCTACAACACAGGGTCGTGGTACCTTCGTAATGCAGATCGGTCACTTCGCTGAAACACCGAAGAACATTATGGAAAACATCCTCAAGAAGTAATTTCTGGGGAAAAATACGCTTCTTGCTAATTGCATCTTGCGATTATGAAAAAACATAGTAAAATAGATGTATCTACGCTCGGAAGCGGAACAATTTTAAAACCATCAGCAAAACTGCTGAACAAGGAGGAAATTTAAATGGCAAAGGCAAAATTTGAAAGAACTAAGCCGCACGTTAACATCGGTACCATTGGTCACGTTGACCACGGCAAGACTTCTCTGACAGCTGCTATCACGAAGGTTCTGTCCTTCCAGGGCAAGGCTCAGTACGAAGAGTATGGCAACATCGATAAGGCTCCGGAAGAGAGAGCCCGTGGTATCACGATCAACACCGCTCACGTTGAGTATGAGACAGACGCTCGTCACTATGCTCACGTTGACTGCCCCGGTCACGCTGACTATATCAAGAACATGATCACCGGTGCTGCACAGATGGACGGCGCAATC
>JAFZVE010000052.1 GCA_017617995.1 Clostridiales bacterium | reverse complement strand
TCAAGGATGAGATTGCGAACAGCCTTCGCTAACCCAAATAATGAGTCTTGGGAACATTTTGGGAACATACAAAAATGAAAGCCCTACAAATAGGGGCTTTCAAAGGATTTTCCATTATTCGAGTTCGATCGTGGCCGGCGGTTTTCCTGTGCAGTCGTAGAGGACGCGGTTGATACCCTTGACCTCGTTTACGATTCTCGAGGAGACGCGTCCGATCAAGCTCCACGGAAGTTCCGCGAACTCGGCCGTCATGAAGTCTGTCGTCGTTACCGCGCGGATGACGCAGGCATAATCGTAGGTTCGCTCATCGCCCATGCAGCCGACGGAACGCATATTCGTCAGGGCTGCGAAGTACTGGTTCGCATTTCTGTCGAGACCGGCTTTCGCCATCTCCTGACGGAAGATCGCATCGGCGTCCTGAACGAGACGGACCTTCTCGGCAGTAACTTCGCCGATGATGCGGATCGCCAGACCCGGACCCGGGAACGGCTGACGGAATACGAGATTCTCCGGGATGCCGAGCTCGAGGCCGGCCTTTCTTACTTCGTCCTTAAAGAGCAGACGCAGCGGCTCGATGATCTCCTTAAAGTCAACGCAGTCCGGAAGTCCGCCGACGTTGTGGTGGGACTTGATGACCGCGCTCTTTCCGAGGCCGGATTCGATGACGTCCGGATAGATGGTACCCTGAACGAGGAAGTCGACCGCACCGATCTTCTTCGCTTCTTCTTCAAATACACGGATGAATTCTTCGCCGATGATCTTTCTCTTCTTCTCCGGCTCTTCGACGCCGGCGAGCTTACTGTAGAAACGCTCCTGGGCATTGACGCGGACGAAGTTCAGATCGTACGGGCCCTCCGGACCGAATACTGCTTCAACTTCGTCACCCTCATTCTTACGAAGGAGACCGTGGTCTACGAATACGCAGGTAAGCTGCTTACCGACTGCTTTAGAAAGAAGAACAGCAGCAACAGAAGAATCGACACCACCGGAGAGTGCGCAGAGGACACGGCCGGAGCCGACCTTCTCACGGATCTCACGGATGGAAGTCTCGACGAAAGAGTCCATCTTCCAGTCGCACTTACATTTGCAGACACGCTTGAGGAAATTCTCGAGCATCTTATTGCCCTCGACCGTATGGGAAACTTCCGGATGGAACTGTACGCAGTAGAGACCCTTCTCGACGTTCTGTGCAGCGGCAACCGGGCAGACCTTCGTGGTGGCGGTGACCGTGAATCCCGGAGCGGCTTCGGCGATATAGACCGTGTGGCTCATCCAGCAGACGGTCTTAGAAGATACATGCCTGAAAAGCACTGTCTCATTATCGACATCGACCTCGGTATGACCGTACTCTCTAACGGGAGCGGTGGCGACCTTACCACCGAGGAGATAGTTCATGAGCTGGGCGCCGTAGCAGATACCGAGTACCGGGATACCCAGTTCGAAGATCTCCTTATCGCAACGGGGTGCATCGTCGTCACAGACATTGCTCGGACCACCGGTGAAGATGATGCCCTTCGGTGCCATCTCGCGGATCTTCTCGATCGGCATGTTATACGGATGGACTTCACAGTAGACGTTTAACTCACGTACTCTTCTCGCGATGAGCTGGTTATACTGACCGCCGAAATCCAGGACAAGTATCATTTCACTTTGCATGGTGGTGCCTCCCCCTGTACACTATGGAATTCTCATGTCGATATAATACTCCAAAAGCACCGGGGTTTAATATCCGTAATCTGCACAAAATTGTGCGTGTTTTTCAACTTTTTGCAAGTGGGGATGCGGGAAGTTTCATGATCCTTTTACACTTACCGCCAGTCGGCCTTCTCTTTCGTGACTTTCTCGCCCCAGCGGGATGCCCATTTCTCACAGTAGAGTCTCGTATAGGGAATATTCCTCTTATGTCTTAAGTTCTGCATCCTTTTGCTGCTGGCCCAGAAGAGGGACGGAATTCCGATCACGAGGAGATAGAAAGGTCCGAGCAGCAGGGACTGGAAGGTGTGTCCATATTCGTGGATCGCCACTTCTTCGCAGTAGATACGGTCTTCCTTCGCCCACTGGCTCTGGTCTTCGGGATCCGGTTCCTTCGGTGTGAAGATGAACATGCCGAGAGATACACCTGCATCGAGCGGCCAGACCGTACGAACGACACCCTTATAGTAGTAGTGGCGGCACTTGATGTACCACAGATAGACGAAGAATCCGGCTGAGGTCTGGATATAGCCCCAGGTCCAGTGAAGGAAAACGGCCACGGGATAGAACCAGCGGCGGTCGTCTTTCCACTTCGTCTCGGCCGCGAGAAATGCGCCGATCAGCAGTAATCCCAGGAAGTAGCAGAGTCCGTCCATTAAGTCATAGACCCCTCCGATCATGACGCCGAGCGGAGATGAAGACTCGATCCCAAGTGCTTTTGCCACATGGAGAGCCTGAAGAACTTCCGCGAGCCACCCCGTGAAATAGCAGAGAAACGGAAGCACGTAGATGGAGAAGATTGAATCCTTCGGGAAGAAAACCGCCCGCAGGAAGAAGTAGATCGCGGGGATGACGAGCACGTCGCCGAGGTAGCCGCGGACTGCGCCGCGCGCGAACAGGGCGATCAGCACCTCCACCATGAACAGTGCAAGAAATACCACGGTATACTTAAATCTGGGCGGGATCCTGCGTCTTTCTCTTTCCATTTTCTCCTCGCAATATTGTGCTATACTGGAAACCATATTACCAAAGGTGGGACAAAAATGACAGCATTCGAATGGTTAAAGATCATCATTATCGGTATCGTGGAGGGCATCACGGAGTGGTTGCCCGTAAGCAGCACGGCACATATGCTCCTGGTGGATGCGATCATGCCGCTGAGCCAGAGCGAAGAATTTAAGAACATGTTCTTCATCGTGATCCAGCTCGGTGCCATCATGGCGGTCGTCGTCACATTCTGGAAGCGCCTGTGGCCTTTCGGCTATGGTGAACAGCCCGGTATGGCCGGTAAGAAGTGCTACGTGAAGAAAGAGATCTTCATGATGTGGTTCAAGGTCGTCGTGGCCTGCATCCCGGGCGTCATCATCACGCTTCTTTTCGACGATTATGTCGAAGCGCACCTGCAGACCCCCTACATCATCGGTGCGGCTCTGGCTGTCTACGGTCTCATCCTCATCGTCATCGAGCAGTCGAGAAAAGGCAAAGAGCCGCGCGTCGATTCCGTCGACGATCTGTCCTTCAAGGATGCTTTCATCATCGGCCTTTTCCAGTGCCTGTCGATCATCCCGGGCACTTCCCGTTCCGGCTCGACCATCATCGGTTCCCTTTCTATCGGCATCTCTAGAAAAGCTGCTGCGGAGTTCACATTCTTTATGGCCGTTCCGGTCATGTTCGGTCTGAGTTTCATCAAGATCCTGAAGTTCGGATTCCACTTCACCACGACCGAAGCCATCACGCTCTTCGCCGGCTGTGCCATTGCTTTTGCCGTATCGCTTCTCGTGATCCGTCTGTTCCTGAATTACATCAGGAAGCGCGACTTCAAGATCTTCGGTATCTACCGTATCTTCATCGGTATCGTCGTGATCCTGTACTTCGCATGCATCAAGTAAATCTCTGAAGTATTGATACTTCGAAAAAAGAGCCGGTCGAAAAGACCGGCTCTTTCTGATTTATTCTATTTCGGGATCTCACTTCACGATGCTCATGATCCACACCACGAGCTGTACGACGAGTGTCGGCACCGCGCCGGCGAAGGTATATGCACGGTTGATGATGATCGCCGGCTTCGCGGGACTTAAGGTCTCGCCCTTCGACTCGTATTTCTTCTTCAGGTGGCGACAGATGAGCCACACGACGAGGCAGATGTATTTCTCGGCGCGCACCCATATCTGAAGGATACCCATCACGACGATCTGATACCATGTCGGCATAGGATCGGCCTTATGGAGGCAGAACCACGACACAACGAAAGCGACCAGCACCAGCCAGGACAGGATACCCTGCACGATACCGAAACGGCAGACGTTCTTCGCGCCGTTCTTCTTCGCCGTGCGCTTGGCCTGCTTCTCCTGTTCTTTCCGGGCTTTTTTCGTGGTGTTGTCCAGAAGGCTCTTATCTTCGTCAGCCATATTCCGTTCCTCCTAAAGATGCCTTTCACGCCGTCTGCTTCAGGCAGTGTCAGCGTGCTTTCGGGAGATTACTCTTCGTCTTCGGATTCTTCTTCTTTTTCTTCCGGGATCACGTGCAGGAGGAGCTTGGAAATCCAGTTTTCCTCCACCTGAATGACCTTGATCTTTACATTCTTATACTGTACTTCCGGCGTCTCGCCATGGTCCGGGACACGGTCCAGAAGACTTAAGGTCAGACCTGCGATGGTATCGTAGTCCTCACTGTCGAGATCGACGCCGATGGCCTCCTCGAGGTCGCTCAGGGTCATATCGCCCTGTACCAGATAGCCGCCGTCGTTCATGTTCAGGAGCTGCTGCTCCTCTTCGTCAAACTCGTCCGTGATGTTACCGACGATCTCCTCGAGCATATCCTCGATGGTCGCGATACCCATGGTTCCGCCGTATTCGTCTACGATAACGGCCAGCTGCATCTTACCCTTCTTCATCTCATGGAAGAGATCGGAGATCTTCTTCGTCTCATGTACGAAGAGCGGCGGACGCATGATCTTCTCGAGAGAGAAATCCCCGTTTTCGTTTGTCAGGCCCAGCAGATCCTTGATGTGCAAGATGCCGACGATCTCGTCGATGGTTTCCTTATAAATCGGGATACGAGTGTACTTCTCGTTACGAGCGATATTCATGACCTCTTCGTAGGTCGCATCGATCGGAAGCGCCACGATCTTTTTTCTGTGCGTCATGATCTCCACGACGTCCTTATCGTTAAACTCGAAGATGTTCTGGATCATCTGCTTCTCGGAATCCTCGATGGAGCCCTCTTCCGAACCGACATCGACCATCATGCGGATCTCTTCCTCGGTGACATTCGTCTCCTTTACCTCCGGATCGATATGCAGAAGTCTCAGCACCGCATTCGTCGACAGGGTCAGGAAACGGACGAACGGCTTCATCAGCGTGCCGAAGGCCCGGACTGTATTTGCCGAGCGGAAAGCCAGTCTCTCGGCGTTGTTCTGCGCGATGCGCTTCGGAACGAGTTCGCCGAAAACCAGCGAGAAATAAGAGAGGATCACGGTCACGAGAACGGTGCAGAGTGTCCCGAGGAACGAGAATCTCCCGTTCGGGTCGAGCCAGGCGGTCAGTCTTCCCGTGAAGCGGTTCGCGGCAAAAGCACTGGCCATGAAGCCGGCGAGTGTTACGCCGACCTGGATGGTCGCTAAAAAAGCAGATGGATTCTCGATGAAACGCAGGACTTTCTTGGACTTCTTGTCTCCGTCCTCAGCCTGTTTTTTGATCTTGGCATCATTAAGGGAAATCACCGCCATCTCGGCAGCCGAGAAAAAGGCGTTAATGAGAATGAAAATAAAAACTATGACCAGGTCAAATACTATTTGGCCTATACTGTCGTCAGGCACGTTCTTTCCTTTCCTTCCTGTATTCCGCAGAAGATCTGCGGCTTAAACTGTGCTCGTTTGTTTTCGCGATAATATAGTAGTTAAGCACGAATATAACAGATTTTACACAGTATTTCAACTTAGGGTGTGTTATCATGGGTGAAACAAAGGCGGAAGATACGATCTAAACACGGGTCTTCCGTGGATCACTTATCCGGAAAGGAATCTCATGGCGGAAAAGAAAAAGTCAAAAACCGAAACACCCGCTAAACTCGGGCGCTCCTTCTCCCAGCCTCTTCTTAACGGGGTATTCTGCTTTGTTTTTTGGTTTCTCCTCTTTGCATTGACAGACATCTATGTATCTTGCCCGTTCGGATTCGGTTCTCGTGAAATGTCTGCTTTGACTGTCTTCCGGAGTCGTCTACTTCACGGAGATTTTGGAAGTTACACTTTCGATGACGGTATGGGTATGAGCTTCTACCGCCTCCTTCTCGGAGGATTCGGCGGGATCCTCTCCTTCCCTGCCTCCCTTCTTCCCGAGAAAGTCCATCCGCAGGTTCTCTCGTTCCTCAGTGCGCTTCGCCTCGGCGCCGGCACCGCTTTCTTTTTTCACCTGCTCCGCAAGGTCAGTCGGGATTCCTCAAGTCATACTCGCAAGATCTTCACCTGCCATGTTCTGGGTTTTCTCTATAGTGCGCTGACCGTCCTGCTCTGCTTGCTCCTTCGCTTCCCTGTGGCCGATACCGCCTTCCTTCTCCCCTGTGTCCTCCTGCTCCTTCTTCGTCGCGATCCGCAGAGCGGGAAGCCTTTCATATCGTATATCATCGTCCTTAGCGCCTGTCTTCTCAGTAGCGCTGCCTGGTCACTTCTTGTCCTTCCTGTTCTCGCCATCACATTCGCCTTATCGGGGCATTCCCGGTCAAAGGAGCGCATTCTTTCGTCGCTTCTTAGTCTGGGAATTTGCGCCTGCATCCTTCTTCCGCAGTATATGCAGATCCCCTGCGCACTCGGGAAAGGTGAGCCTTCGGCACGTTTTCTTCAGGAACTGGGAAATGACACCGGTCTTTACCGCTCGGATGTGACCTTCCACAGCGCGGCCACCGCCAGGCTTCTCGATACCTCTCCTTCCGTACTCATCGTGTCCCCACAGCATCTGACCACTTCGGCCACCGACTACGAGTCACAATTTACATTTCTCAACGAATGGTTCTATACTCTCTGGCCGGCGCTCTCGATTCAGCCGTTCCAGAATACCTCCTCCGGTGAACTTGTCTACACAGATACCACGACCATCACCTGCTCCGTCACCACACTCTTCATGGATCCACTGTACTGTGCCGTTACACTCCCGAATCGAAGTTCAGATGTGGAAGTCTTTCTCAACGACAGATCTATCTCGACGATAAGAAACAGCCACGGTACGGTCCTTCTGTCGCTCGGTACGTACAATGTCGGACAGACACTGAACCTCAGGTTCACCTCCTCTGATCCCGAGGATCTAATAGGTGCGTCCGTCCGGTTCGGTCATCTCAATTCTATAAACTGGGAGGCGTTTACCGACAGCTCCAATTTCGGCATCACTTCACTTGAGAAAGACTCGGACGGGATCACTGCCGAAGCCCTGATTGCTTCTGATTCCGCGATTCTGACGAACATCCCCGCCGAAGACGGCTGGTCCATATATTTAAACGGCGCAAAGACAAAGGTCAGTTCGTACCGCGGTGCCTGGATCTGTGCCGACGCACCGGCCGGAAGTTATATCATCCACCTGCACTATACTGCACCGGGAAGTATAGCCGGCGGCTGGATCTCCGGGCTGTCATTTCTTGTTCTGGCCACACTCTATATGCTCGCGACAAAAAAAGAACCGGGTCTTCAGAAAGAATCCCGGTCCTCTGATAAACTGGAAAAACCTGAATCTTAGTTATCTTCATCGTCACCGGGAGCTGAAGTCACATCAAGCTCCGGTGCATTTTCCTGAAGCTTATATGTGAAGCCCTGATTCGTCAGTTCCTTGAGGAACGGAAGCGGATCGAACTCCGACACCATGTGCACACCTTCGCTCTTCCACAGGCCGATGATCATCAGGATCGCACCGGATACAAGTCCGGCCGCCGCCATGAAGTCGGTAACCGAAGCACCGAATTTCTCGAAGCATTCCTGATGGTCCACCAGAGTATAGATGAGATACTGCTTGCCAACACCGTCCTTGCTGCCGTGGATAAGCATACCGACACCGGTCTTACCACGGGCAGTCGCGACGACATCTTCCTGCTGCGGCATGACTTCGTAGAGAAAATCGAGCGGCGCGATACGCTGTCCGTCGATATCAACAGGTGTCACCGAGGTCATTCCGACTTCGCGCAGGATCTTGACCATCGACAGGAACGGGCGCTTAAATGCCGAGAAATAGCGGATCGTCGTCGCATCCGGCACCTCGCCGCTCAGGGCATCGATGACTTCGTGATCGACCATGTAGAGATTGCGCTTACCGATCTCCGGGAAGGAATACTTCGCCTGCACACTCATCGGCGGCACACTCGCAATATGTCCCTTCATCCACATACGGCTCTCCGAAGAGATCTGCCGGAGTGAGGTCATCATGGGAGTATTCATGAGATAGGGGTGAGCGTTGGTACCTGCATTCATGTCCAGGATATCGATGTTCTGGATATCGTCCACCAGTTTAAAAGCCGCATACTGTGCAAAAGCATTGATCACGCCGGGGTTAAAACCACACCCGATGATCGCCGTAAGTCCCTTCTCGCGGAATCTCTGGTCATAGGCATACTCGGCATTGATATCGCAGACGGAAGAGCCCTTCGGGATATATAGGGAGGCGTCGATGTAATTGGCGCCCATCTCCAGGCACAGTTCCATCACCTGAAGATTCAGCGACGAAGGCGCGAGGTTGATCACCAGATCCGGGTGATAGATCTTCGCCATCAGGAGCGTCTTCTCCTTATTCCGGATATCCGCGTACGCCGTGACGATCTTCTGCTTATCGTTCGAATATTTTGCCTTGTACGCGTCGCATTTCTCCTTCGAGCGGCCACTCAGGCACACCTCGCGGAAACAAGTATTGTTCTGAGCAATCAACGGGATGACCGCTCTAGCCAATTTACCACAACCAATAACCAGCACTCTCTGCATGGTATCAATCCTCCTTAATGAACCATAACCGGGCGGTGATAATTCGAGTTATCGATGACGAAATCGCGACCGGCAGAGGGATCGTGAAGCTGGACATACATCTTCTGGGCCGGAATATTCTTTTTCCGGTACACTTCCAGCGGATCCTCTCCGTAGATCGGCGTATCCACCAGGGATGCCCGATGCTCGGATTCTTTATAATCTACGCGCATATAGACCGTCACGTCAAAATACCGTAGAAGCGGTTCTCTGTACATCATGGGTCCGATCAGGACCATGACGCCCCGAGGCGATATCCGGTAATGACGCTCGATAATAAACGCGTCGTTTGTGCTGTCGAGACAGTATACGACCCGGTCGAGACTTTTCGTCTTGATGAACGGATCGAGTACCTCACCGATCAGTTTTTCGATGTTGAAGCCATTAAAATAGTACGACTCCACCGGGTCCTCGCCCTTATAGGTCTCCTCGACAGATCGGTGGAAGTCCTCCAGATTCACGATGGTGTATTCCTTCCCCAGAAGGTCGAAATACTTCCCTAATTTTCGTGCGAAGAACTTCTTGCCGGCAAAATCGATACCGTCGATCCCCAGTATCCTGGCCTTCTTCTCGATAGTCTTCCTCGCCACCTCGTGAATAATCGTGCAGGAAGCGAGCTGGTCTTCGATCCCGATCGGAGACATCGCATATCCGAGAGCGAGTCTTCTTACTTCAGCCATGTTCTCACCATAGGCCACGACAGGGATCTGACTTTGTTCTGCCGCGCCGATCACGACCGGATCGCACCCGACAAAAACAGAAAAATCATCCTGTCCGCGGATTCCCGTGAGGCTGTTCGCGATTGCCCCTTCGGTCTGTCCGGAGACGACCTGATAGAAGAAGGACTTGATATCGAATCTGTCGAGCTGCCTGATGATATCCGATGAGGGACGAGTATCGCAGATATTCAGTTCATATCCTTTGTTACTCAGGTTCCGGAGCATCTCCCGAAGATCCGGATCCATCTCATTTTCGATATTCACCAGCGCGGACTCGTCCGAGACAAGAACCCCGCCTTTTGAGACAAGTCTACGATTGTCCAGGGACTCTTCTGACCAATATGTGAAGACACCCAGGTCAAAGTATACGCGGTTCATTCGTGTTCCCCCTGCCTCAAAAGTCACTCTTTATTATACAGCAAAAGAGACAAGAAACACTGACTATTTTCGTTTTCTTTTAGACAACAGATTGTCTTCCTACTGATTCTTTCTCGTTTTCGTGTTATACTTACCTCATCGGAAACAAGATGAAACGAGGGCCGTTTATGCGCCATAGTGCAAGGGATACAAGATCCGAACCCCTTCCACCGGAAGAAACTTCGGGAATTAGAGAGACAGTATCAACAGTGGAGAATCCTATCGTAGAGGAGCTTCACACTGTTGCGCCTATGTCTGCTCCCGCTTGGAAGACGCCCAGTGTCGTCGTTTCCGAAGATAAGAAGCAAGACCCGTTTAAGAGAAATACTATGTTCGTCTCGATCGACGAAGAACTCTCCGATTCTTCTGACCGCCCTCTAGCTCCGTCCACGGCGACCATTCTCTCCGAGAAAGAAGTCAAAGAACGATTCTCCTACACAGATGACCAGCTCGTCTATCGTCCCGGCATGAAGCTAAGTGAGAAGATCGCCGTGACCTTCCGGAAAGTGGCGGTGTGGTTCTCCGATGTGTGGGATAAGTATGTTCTCTTCATGAAGAAGCATTTCCCGTCCGTCTTCGAAGGACACGATGTTTCCCGTATTACGACGATCGGAATCTGCGCGATGTTTGTTCTGATCGGAATCTTTGTGATCGGTGCTCTGCTCCTGCATTGACCGGTCTTCCTAACGTCAGGAGGGACTGACTTATGACAAAAGCTAACGATCCTACACAGGACTTTTTCGAGAAGTTCCCACGAGAGAGCCTGTTTCGTATCTTCCTTAATCAGGTAGACAGCTGCGTATGCTTCAAAGACAAGACGCACCACTATATGCTCTGCTCCTCTTCCTTTGCGAGACTTCTCGGGCACAAAACACCCGAGGAACTGGTAGGCAAAGACTTAAGTGCCTTTGTACCGGCAGCATATGCCGATGAATCCGAAGAACTGGAAAACCGGGTCATGGATCAAAAGACCCCGATACTCAACCTCGATAAGCACATCGAGCTTACCGGATCGAGAGCCACGATCGACACCCTGTGGATAAGCACCTCCATCTATCCCCTGATCAGTGCAGACGGAGAAGTCTGCGGGACATGGAGCATCACGAGAGACATCTCGGACATGAAGAATACCGAGCAGAAACTCGTGCAGAAGAACAAGCAGTGTGATGATCTCAATTCTAAGATCCTCCACCTGTCCACGATCGATGAGCTCACCGGGCTTCACAACAGGAAGTACTTCGAAGAGATGGTCCGCAGAAATATGCGCGTCTTCTCACGTGTCCGCGGCCGGGGCTTAAAGGCTGAGTTCACGATCGTTCTGATGGACATCGACCACTTCACGTCTTTCTGTACGGAGTACGGTTCACCTAACAAGGATGTCGCTCTTCTTTACGTCGCAGATATTCTCCGCTCATGCTCACGCTCCGCGGACGATGTCTTCCGCGTCGGAAATGACGAGTTCGCCCTGATGCTATCCGATACGGGACTCTCCGGAGCGAAGACCCTGACCACCCGGCTTTCTTCCGCACTGCGGAAAAAACCACTGATCATCGACGGGAAGAAAGTTTACTTCACTTTGAGCTACGGGTTCTGCACCTACGAGGATCAGCTCGATGCCTCGGAGCTCATCGTCAAGGCCGATCAGGACCTCTGGGACGCAAAGACGAACCGCTCGAAGAACGAAAACTAAAGAAATAAAAAACCGGCTTTTCAGGAAGCCGGTTTTTTCTTATGCAGATGCACTTTCTCCCGCTTCTATGTGCGGGACTTATCCGCCCTGCTCCCACGGCACACCGTCCGGGAAAAGATATCCGTAATAATCCGAGTCAATGATATGCGATGAGCAATAGAAGAGTTCACTGACATACTCGATGCATTCCTTGACGTATTCTTCCGTGATCTCCTCATCCACGAGCGCTGTGACCTTGCCGTTTCTGGCATTGTACATGATCTTGTCGTTAATGAAGCTCTGGTCGCTGAAGATGACGTAGTTCGGCTCCGGAGCGAGAATATCCGTACCGATGTAGAGACGTGAGTCATACGGAAGTCCGAAGAGGTTCGCCAGCGTCGGCGCGATATCCAGACTGCTGCAGTAATCATCGATCACCACCGGCTCCGTCATGTCGCCGCTCCAGAGGATGAACGTGTTCTCATAAAGCGAGAACGGATCGCGCATCTCTTTTCCACAGAGCTCGTCGTACTCCTTGGATTCGAGACCATACGGATAGTGGTCCGGGCCCAGCGCGATGACTGTATTCTCCAGTTCCCCCGCCTCGTCCAGTTTCTGGATCAGCGTCTCCAGTGCACGGTCGAGCTCGATCTGGCAGGCGATATACGCTTTTACATGTGTGCTGTAGTCGAGATCATTCACGAGGTCCCTGTATTTCGAGGACATCTTATTGTCGCCGAAAGCATACGGCAGATGGCCGCTGACCGTCATGTAGTAGACGTGGAACGGCTCGCCGCTTCCGTCGAGATAGTAGTCAACAGATTTCTCGATCATCTCCACATCCGACTCCGGCCAGGTATGCTCAACCTCGAGGCCGTTGCCCAGTCCGTAATACGTGTAGCCCATGACCGGATAGGAGCGGTCTCGGTGGTAGTAGGTGTAGGTGTTGTTGTGGAACGCGAACGTCTTATATCCCAGTGCCTGGAACTGGTTGCCGAAGGCAAAAGGCATATAGTTCTTCGCGATCTTCGTGTAACTCCACACACCGGACTTCGGGATCAGACCCGTCGTCTCGACAAATTCGCCGTCCGAGGTGCTGACATACCAAATCGGTGTGTAGAAATGGTTGAACACGAAGCCCTCTGTGGAAAGCTTATAAAGTGTCGGTGTCAGCTCCGGATCGATGACGTAGCCGGAGAATCCTTCGGCCGTAAGAAGGATCAGATTCTTCCCTTCGAAATACCCGGTATACTCGTTCATGGTCGTCGGTGCTCTCTGGGAGAAGAACTCGTTCATGTGACGGTAAGTGCTGTTATCTTCTTCGAGATCAAAATCGATATCCAGCTGATTTTTCGGATATGGTGTCGGTGTAGGTGTCGGCTCCGGTGTCGGAGTCGGGGTCGCTTCCGGTGCGCGTGTCGGTTCCGGTGTCGGCTCGGGTGTAGGTGTCGGTTGTCCGGCCATGCCGATGTTCTCCATCTCTTCCGGTGACAACGTCTCGATGACGATTCCGGACACATCCACACTGGCTTTCTCATCGATCTTGAGGTCCAGGATATTTATGCGAAAATCGAGCCCCATAGTCGGCAGAAGTCCAAATCGGCGGAGCGAGGCGTCCTGCGAGAACTCCGACAGGAACAGTCTCCTCGGGCTGGCTGCACCCTTTCTGTCTCCAAGTATAAGTCCGATGCCCAGCGCCGTTACCGCGACAAAACAACCGGCGAAGATGAGAGTTATCTTCTTTGCGGGTACCGGCAGCTCCCGCACAAACTTACGGATCACGGGCCAGTATAGGATCGAGGGTGCCAGAAGAACGAGAATGCCCCACCAGCCGGCGATCATGGCGGCCTTCACTACGGTGAAGTATTCGATCACGGCACCTGCCCCTCCGGACGAGAGTGAGGCCCATACGAAGATGGTACCGAAGATCCGGAAATAGATATACTGCGATATATAGACCACCGTCAATATATGAGTAAATACGCCTAGCGAAATCACGCGGAACTTATGATTCGGCACGGCGAGGATCAGAAGCGAGATGAACATCAGGCCGCTTATGATCTCCAGTCCCGTGTAATACGAAAGCGGATTATGGATGAGTAGAGCGAAGCATCCTTCGAAAAGGAAGGCGATAAGCGGAAGCCAGATAACCGGGATCAGGGAGAGCCACTTCGGCCGCTGCTTCTTCACCGCCGCTTCCGCGGCTGGCTTTTCCGTGGAGGCAGTCTCCTCCGCCTCCGCGGCGGCTGCCGTTTCTTCCTTTTCCAGGGTCATATCCTCCGCGGCCGGCGACGCCTGGTCTTCGTTATTCAGTGCTTCCGGCGCGGAATTTTCATTGTTGTCACTCATTTGTTATGTCCTTTCTGCCAAGCGGGCGCAGGTCGAACGACTCGAGGAAATCCTCGCCCTTCTGGACTTCGTGCATCGAAAGATCGGGGTAATCCAGTTGGCGCATCACTTCATAGAGCGCGATGGCCACGGCATTACTGAGATTGAGGCTTCGGCAGGAGCCCGCCATCGGGATGCGGAAACACCGGTCCAGATTCTCGCGGAGACGCTCGTACGGAATACCTGTACTTTCTTTGCCGAAGATCAGGTAGATATCACCGGGAACTGACGCGAAATCAAAACTGCTGTGCGGCTTCTTTCCGTATCGGGTCATATAGAAATATGTACCCGGATTTCTGCTCTCGAAGTCTTCGAAGTTCTCGTACAGAGTATATTCTGCCATATCCAGATGATTCGAAGCGGATCGCTTCAGTGTCTCCGGAGTAAGATCAAAGCCCACGGGCTTGATAATATGCGCGCGAGTGTGGGTCGCCACACAGGTACGAAGGATATTCCCCGTATTCTGCGGGATCTCCGGCTCGAAGAGTACTACGTGTACTGCCATATATATCATCCTTCCGAAATCGATAGATTCTCCATAAGATTAGCACAACCAGCGATATTTGTCGTGGAAAGATCAAAGGCAAGAAAACCTGTATGGATCCTCTAATATATAGACATATGTCTATATTTATTTTTTTCATGGTCTGTTTTTAACTTTTCGATGTGCCGTTTTTAATTTTGGCTCTGCGTTTCGCGAAGTATACGATCACATCCAGGGCGATGATTAGAACAAGAATAGCAAGAACCGTAAACAGGAGCGTCCACTCAGTCAGTTTCAGCACTTCTGACGATCTGAGAACATGTCCGCTATTCTTCCATTTTTCATATAGTGTCGCGATGTACACCAGAAGACCCGAAAGACCGATAAACATGCAGATATTTCCGTACTGCCCGTACTTGGTCATATTCATCTCCTGCTCACAGCAGTAGTTATACATCGCAGGATATTCCGTCTCTCCGTTCTTATATGCCTGAAGGAAGAGTTCTCTGGCCGTCCTCATATAATCCTGTTTCGTATTCTTTTTCTTCTGTACCCAGCGAGGGCCCGATACAGAGATGACCGGTACATCGATTTTTCTCTTCTTTCCCGGTGCCTGACTCAGACTCAGGTAGAGATTGCCGAGGATGCAGTTCACATTCTCCGCACCATACTCTCTCTTTACTGCGAGAAGGTGCCGGATCGCCCGTTTCGGCTCGTCCGGATAAAGGAGCGCGACGATCACGCCCTGAAGGTAGCTCTTCTCTTTCGAAGGTGGAAGGTCATCGATCAGTGCCAGATTCTCCGAAGCCTCGTCGGAAGAGAGCTCTGATCCGAAGGCCATCGCTTCTACCATCGGAAGGAACATGCGTGCCTCCGGTATGCCCTTTTGGGCAAGGCCCAAAAGACATTTCCAGGCATGTTTAAATTCCTTATTCCGCTGAAGATTTGTCTGCGCCGCCCGGATCGCAGCGGTCTTTCTTTTATCGTAGTTTCCGATTTGGCGGTACAGCCAGTTTCCGGCTCCAAGGATCGTCGCCAAAGCATACTTCGCGGTAAGATCATCCGAGCCGAAATCTTCTCCCGCATCGTGATAGTACTTAGCGGCAGATCTCAGATCCATCCGCATCTTCTGTCCCCAGAAGCATCTTTCTGCTATCTCTTTTTCTGCCTCAGGGATCCCTCCCGAAGCCGCCACGCACAGATAATGGATCATTCGGCTCTCATCAAGCGCAGCGCTGTCTGTTTTCGTCAGGCTCTCGGGATCGTCCGTATCTGTCTCGCATGCATCCGGAGCTTCCTGATTCATCTTCTCCTTGTACTGCATCGCGATCTTATACGCCGCCATCGGATGGCCTCTTTCTGCACTCTTCTGATAAAGTATCTCGATCTCCCTTTGTACACTCCAGCTTTCCTTCGTCGGCTTCTGCCCGAGGATCTCCGCCAGTTCGAACTGCGCCGTCGGATCGCCAAGCGAAGCCGCGATTCGGAAATAGTGCTCCGCATTCTTCTCATCCGGACCCGCTTCCCCGCTTTGGACGAAGTATCCGCCCAGGAAAAGTGCAGCCTTCGCAAATCCGGCCTTGGCCGAAACCATCAGAAGGTTGATCCCTCTTTCATCATAGGGGTTCTCAAACACCAGATGCCGTCCAAGAAGATAGTAGGCGCGGGTGTTTCCCAGAGCGACGCCCTGCTCCAGGAGTTCGACACATTTATCGTCGTCCTTTTCACAGCCGATGCCGTTTCCGTAACAGACCGCGAGACACACTATGGCCGTGTGAAGCCCGGCCTTCGCGCCCTTCTCGTAGCAGCGGAATGCCTCTTCTTTATTCATCTCGGTTCCGATGCCGTTCTCGTAGCACAGTCCCGTTTCCACACACGCCGGAGGAAAGTCCTTATCGGCAGCTTTCTTGAAGTATTCGAAGGCGATCTTATCGTCCCGTTTTTTCGCTTCGGAGGTTCCTTCCCGATAGTGAAAAGCGATGCGGTACATCGCTTCCGGTATGCCCTCGTCCGCCGCCTGTTTGATGAGCTCGAAGCCCTTCTTCTCGTCTTTTTCGCAACCCAGACCCATCTCGAGCATCATGCCGAGATTGTAGGTGCCGAGCGCGAAATGGTTATCGTGTGCTTCCCGGAAAAGCTCGACGGCTTTCTCGTAGTTTTTCTCACAGCCGATGCCGTCTCCGATCGCTTCGCCGAGCATATAAGCACCGATGCGCTTGTCCTTCTCGTAGGCCTTCTCGAAATACTCGAGTGCTTTTGCATGATCCTTCTCGACGACCTCGCCGCGCGTATACTTCTGCGCCATGCTGATCAGAGCGATCGGGTGCCCCTTATCCGCCGCACGCGTGAGCCACATCACGGCGGTCTCCTGATCGCGGTCGACATAGGTTCCGGTATCGAACATCCTTCCGAGCGCGAGCCAGGCGTTCACATCGCCTCCGGCCGCAGCTTTTCTGTACCATTCATAGGCCTTCTCGAGATCTTTGTCGACATTCAGGCCCTTCTCGTAGCAGCTGCCGACACTAAAACAGGAGAAAGGATGTCCGGCTTCGGCAGACTGCATGAAGAGAGCGAAGGAACGCTCATCCACCGTTTTCTTCTTCGTGGCGCGGTCCATCGCCGTGGCGGCCTGCGCATTTGGGTCGTGAAAGACATACGCGCTCACCACGTCTTTAAATCTGTCGTAAAAGTTTCTCTCCTTCTCTTCCATGATTACATTATCTCACGAAATACACTTCTTGTCGTGGTCCTGCGGGTATACAGGCCTTCCCGGAACTTAACCCTTAAGTGCACGGAGTCTTTCTTCGAGGACGGTCCGAAGTGCGGCCGGATCGGCTTTCCCTGCCGTCGCACGCATCGCCTGTCCGAGCAGGAACTGGAAGTTCTTCTCCTTCCCTGCGAGGTACTCGGACAGAGCCTTCTCATTTCGGGCAAGTACCTCTTCTACGGTCGTTCCCAGGACCTTCGGATCCGAGATGAGCCACATATCGTGCTGATCCGCATATTCTTCCGGAATCGCTCCCTCGACGAAAGCTGCCCGTAGCAGTTCTTTTCCCGATGCACGGGAAACCTTCCCTTCTTTCACCATCACGATGATCTCACCGAGCGATTCCTCCCGGATCACCATCTCTTCCGGGTTTGTCCCGTTGTCGTTGAGGAGCTTCATCAGATCACCCATGATCCAGTTCGACGCTTCCTTCGGGTCCCCGCAGATCTCATACGTCCGCTCGAAAAGCGCTGTGATTTCTTTGTTTTCGGTCAGTATGCCGGCATCGTATCCGGGAAGAGCGAGCTCCTCGATATATCTTCTTTTCTTCGCCTGTGGAAGCTCCGGCAGAATAGATTGAAGTTCATCTATCTTTTCATCCGTGATCAGAAGGACCGGGATATCCGGCTCCGGGAAATACTTATATTCTGCTGCATCTTCCTTCTTTCTCATGGAGAAGGACTGTTCTTTTTCCTCATCCCAGCGTCGTGTCTCGCGATCGATGGTGCCGCCGTTTCGGACGATCTCCCACTGACGGGCCGCTTCGTACTCGATAGCCTTACTTACGGCGCGGAAAGACGAGAGATTTTTCATCTCTGTACGTGTCCCGAGCTTCTCTTCTCCTGCCGCACGTACCGAGAGATTCACGTCCACACGAAGAGATCCTTCCTGCATCTTACAGTCTGAAACCCCGATGACCTTCAGCATCGTACGAAGAGCAGTAAGAAAAGCCACGACCTCCTCTGCCGAGCGGAAATCCGGTTCGGTCACGATCTCCAGAAGCGGCACGCCACACCTCGAAAAGTCGATCTTCGTGCAGTTTCCCGCCTCGTCGTGGATGAGTTTTCCCGCATCGTCCTCCATGTGAAGCTCGTGGATGCGGATGCGCTTGGAAGAGGCGCCTTCCGCTGCCGGCTCGATGTCCACATATCCGTTTTTTCCGATCGGAGAATAGAGCTGGGAGATCTGATATCCCTTCGGAAGGTCCGGATAGAAATAGTTCTTTCTGTCGAAACGACTCTTTCTCGTCACCTCGCAGTGTAAGGCCAGCGAGGTCATGATGGCGTAGTCGAGGACCTTCTTATTCAGGCGCGGGAGCGCCCCAGGAAGGCCTGCACAAACCTCGCATACATGGGCATTCGGCGGTGCACCGAAAGTCGTCGGACAGGAGCAGAAGATCTTCGATCGGGTCATTAATTCGACATGGACTTCCAGTCCGATAATGGTCTCGTGATCCATCACGTGCCGCTCACCCCCTTCTCCACGAAGCGGGCAGCGCCCAGGATCTCCTGTTCGCTGAATCGCGGGCCCATAAGCTGGATGGCGGCGGGAAGTGCTTCTCCGTCGGATGCAGTCACAGCGGAAGTTCCGAAAGGTACACTTACCGCAGGGATGCCGGCAAGGCTCGCCGGAACCGTGCAGAGGTCCGCGATGTACGCAGCAAGTGGATCTTTATCGATCTCCCCGATATGCGGCGCCACACCCGGCACCGTCGGGCAGAGAAGCATATCGTATTTCGTAAATGCCTCGTCAAAAGCCTTCTTCACCATATTTCTGGCGCGCTCGGCCTGCCGGTAGCAGTCGTCGAAATGCTCGGAAGAAAGCACGTAATTGCCCAGCAGTATCCTTCGCTTCACTTCTTTTCCGAAGCCTTCGGTTCTGGTCTTCGTGTACAACTCCGAGATGTCGGACACACCGGAAGAGCGGTATCCGTAGCGGATACCGTCATATCTCGCGAGGTTCGCGGAAGCTTCAGCAGACGAGAGGATATAGTAGATCGCGACCGCAAAGTCGAGGATCGGCATATCGATCTCCTCCACCTGCGCCCCGTGTTCCTCGAAAAATGTCTTCGCCCTCTTCACCACTTCGGAAGATTCACCCTCTCCGAGGAGCTGTTTCGGGATGCCGATCTTCTTCCCTCGGACAGAGTAGCTCTCCATCGCGGAAATATCCACTTTCGGTGCCGAAACGGACGTCTGATCATTCGGATCCGCACCTTTAACAGTGTTAAAAAGCACTGCGGCGTCTACGCTTCCCCGTGTTATGGGTCCGATGGTGTCCATCGAGGAAGAAAAGGCGGTTAGACCATGTCTGGAGACCGAACCGTACGTCGGACGAAGCCCGATCAGGCCGCAAAATGCCGCCGGCTGCCGGACAGATCCGCCGGTGTCGGTGCCAAGAGAAGCAAAAGCTTCCCCACAGGCGACGGCCGCTGCCGATCCACCCGAGGAACCGCCCGGAACTCTGGTCTTATCCATCGGATGCGTCGTGGTTCCGAAGTAGGAATGCTCCGTAGATGCACCCATTCCGAACTCATCCATGTTTGTCTTGCCGATAACGATCGCCCCTGATTTCTCAAGCTTTGCGACACTTGTCGCTGTGTACGGCGCGGTATAGTCCGCAAGCATCTTTGACCCGCAGGTCATCTTCTTCCCGGCAAGGGAGAGATTATCCTTAATGGCCACAGGTACACCAAGAAGCGGTGGAAGTGCCGAAATATCAGCACTTTCACGCACCATCTTATCGCACTCCCGTGCTTTTCGCACGGATTCTTCCCTATAAAAACTGAGGTAGGCATGGACGATTGATTCACGATCATCTATGTTTTCAAAAACCGCGCAGACGGCTTCTTCCGAGGTCACTTTTTTCTCCCGGATCGCCTTCGCGAGTTCTGTCATTGAAAGCTTTAATATCTCTTCTCTTCCCATCGGCTCTTCCTCACTCTACCGCTCTCGGCACAGTAAACATGCCATCCTTCGCCGAGAGCGAGAGTCCCGTAATATCGGACGCGATGGGAGAGATCACTTCTTCGTCATCACGGAGAGTGATTTCACTTTCCGAATATTCGGTCACCTCTGAGGTATCGAGCTTCGAGATCCGCTCCATATACGGCACGATCCGGGCAAGGTCAGTAAAAAGGATCTCCTTCTCTTTTTCTGAGAGGGAAAGCCCCGAAAGCCTTGCGATGCGTTCCATTTCTTCTGTGTGCTGCTGATCCATATTATTCCGATAGTGCCTGACGGAGGATGTCCTTCGCCTGATCGAGATCTTTCTTTCTTACGAGAACGACGACCTGCTCTTTCTTCGGATCCACAGTCTGCTGGCCGAATCTCCCGACAGCGGCACCTCTGGCCACATCGACGGAGTTCACCCGCTCCGGGTAATGTAGAAATGTTTTGATATTCGCCTGGTTCAATATGGAGAGGAGTAGTTCGGCCTTTTCCATCGGTCCTTCGAAGATCTCTCTTTTGATCAGCATATCTCTTACCTCTTGTTTTCCGAAGATTCACTTTTCTTCGCCATTTTCAACGTTTTCAGTATATCACACTACGAATCCGAAAATACCATGGAGCGGCCTCCTCATCTGTAGTAAAATATCCCTAATCGATTATCCGAAAGAAAAGGAGAAAAACGTGGTCTCACTTCTGATCCGAAAACTCGTACCGGAAACGAAACAGCCCGATCAGTGCCGTCAGGCGCCTGTGCGCCGTGCCGTCGGAAGCATCTGCGGCGCGTGCGGTATCTTCTTCAATCTCCTGCTCTTCGCCGGAAAGCTCGTCATGGGTATCCTCACGCACTCCATCGCCATCGTCGGTGATGCGCTGAATAACCTCTCCGATGCGGGCTCGTCGATCATCACGATGATCGGTTTCCGCCTCGCGGGTAAAGCACCGGACGCGGACCATCCCTTCGGCCACGGCCGTATCGAATATATCTCGGGTCTGATCGTCTCGCTTCTCATATGCATCATGGGTTTTGAGCTCGGCAAGTCCTCGATCGAGGGCATCATCCACCCATCTGCCGTCGACTGCACGGTCCTTGCAGTGGCCATGCTGGTCGCGTCGCTTCTCGTGAAGGCCTACATGATGTTCTACAACTTTAAGTGGGCGAAGATCATTGATTCCGCGGCGATGCGTGCGACTGCCGTCGACAGCAGAAACGACATGATCTCCACCTCTGTCGTTCTTCTCGCCGTGATCTCCACGAAGTTTACTGACCTTCCCGTCGACGCCTATATCGGTGTTGCTCTCGCAGTCTTCATCCTCTACTCCGGCATCAACGCCGCTAAGGACACGATCGAGCCGCTTCTTGGCACCCCGCCGTCGAAGGAATTCCTCGACCGCATCTCGGAGATCGTCCTTTCGCAGGAATGCGTCTGCGGCCTGCATGACGTGGTCGTGCACGACTACGGTCCGGGCCGGAAGATGGTTTCTCTCCACGCGGAGGTCTCTGCCTTCGGCGACATGTTCTTCATCCATGACTGCATCGATAATATCGAGCTCGAGCTGGCCAGAGAGCTCGACTGCGAGGCCGTCATCCACATGGACCCGATCGACACGAAGAATAAAAATCTCATGAACCTTCAGGAAGAGGTCCGTGAGATCGTTAAGAAGATCGATCCGCGCATCACGATCCACGATTTCAGGATGGTTCCGGGCGAGAGCCACACGAACCTCATCTTCGATATGGTGGTCCCGCACGATGTCACTTCTTCGGAAAAAGAACTGATACAGACCGTTCGCGAGGAGGTACTGAAGATTCATCCGAACCACAACTGCGTCATCAAGATCGACCGCTCCTATGTGTGAACTGAGGTCAGGCCATGGATGAAAACGACCTCAGAACAACCGGCTCCGACGGGGCAGCCGCCAGAACTGCCAAAGGCGATTTCTCAAAAGGGCGTGTCCCGCTTCTGATCCTCCGGCTCGGCCTTCCGATCATGCTGGCCGAGATGGTCGTCGTTCTCTATAACATCGTCGACCGCGCCTATATCGGGCATATGGGCGACACGAGTACCTACGCGATCACGGGACTCGGCGTATGCTTCCCGCTCATCACATTCATCAGCGCATTTGCCAATCTCTGCAGCACCGGCGGAACGACGCTCGCAACGATCGCAAGAGGCGAGAAAAACGACGAGAAAGCCGAGCGTATGATGAGTACTTCCTTCACGCTTCTTCTCCTGATCGGCTCGTTCCTTACGGTCGTACTGTTCATCATCGCGCCGTGGATCTTAGAGCTCCTCGGCGGCGACGAATTCTCGCTTCCCTACGCGGTCGGATATTTCCGTATCTATGTTATCGGCACGATCCCCGTGCTCATCAGTCTCGGCATGAATCCTTTCATAAACGCACAGGGCTTCCCGAAGATCGGCATGTCGACCGTGATCCTCGGCGCGGTCCTGAATATCGCACTCGACCCGCTCTTCATCTTCGCACTCGATATGGGTATCCGCGGCGCGGCTCTCGCGACCGTCCTTTCCCAGAGTGCAAGTGCCCTGTGGGTAGTGCTTTTCCTAAGAAGTAAGAAACCGCCGCTTCGTCTCCGGCATCTTCTCATCGACCGCGCGCAGATCGGCGGTC
The DNA here is from genome assembly GCA_017617995.1 of Clostridiales bacterium. GTDB lineage: Bacteria > Bacillota > Clostridia > Saccharofermentanales > Saccharofermentanaceae > Scatonaster. The sequence goes on along the minus strand of JAFZVE010000052.1, from coordinate 29,565 downwards.
TGATAAAGCTCGGCGCGACCGGCTTTACCTTCCGCGTTACCAGCAGTTTCACACAGGCGATCGTGAACATCATGCTGAAGGCATGGGGCGGTCCTTTGAGCACACTTTACGTCGGTGCGATGAGTCTCAACAACTCGATCCGGGAGGTCATGAGCCTTCCGAACAGCGGCATCACGGCGGCCGGTCAGAACGTCATGAGTTATAACTACGGCGCGAAGAAAAGTAAGCGCGTCTCGGAGTGCATCAACTTCATCTTCTTCTGTGGCCTTCTGGTCAATACCCTGATGTGGGTCATGATGCTCTTCTTCCCGCGTCCCGTCATCCGCATCTTCACCGACGATCCGGAACTGATCGACCTGACGGTCCATTGCGCACGCATCTTCTTCGGTGCCTTCCCGTTCATGGCCCTTCAGATGAGTGGTCAGACCACCTTCGTCGCCCTGAACTATCCGAAGCACGCGCTCTTCTTCTCCATGCTCCGTAAGATCCTTCTCGTCACTCCGCTGACACTTCTTCTCCCGAATATCGGGCTCGGCGTCGACGGCGTATTCTGGGCCGAATTCGTAAGTCAGATGGTCGGCGCCAGCATCTGCTTTACCACCATGTGTCTTACCATCTGGCGGAAGGTCCGCGTCGGCAAGGACATGACAAAAACAGACCCGGCTTCGTAGCCGGGCCTGCCAGTTTCCCTTTCCGTTTCTGTTTTTACGAAACCTTATCTCTCGTTAAACACGGTCTGTGTTCTGTTGTTGATCGTGGAGATGACAGTCTCCAGATCCTTCTGTCCGAGAAGGTATGCAGGGATCTCTTCCGACACGATCATCATGACCGCGTTATCCGAAAGAAGGATCGTATCGACCCCTTCGAGGGTCTGAAGGAAGGTATCCGGAAGAACTGAATCCGGCTCGAAAATACTGCCTTCCCGGAAGATCTCTTCTGAGATAAGGGCATCCGGAGTATCGAAATAGGAGTGATATGCAGTCGAGTTCGTTTCCTTCTCTTTTTCCACTTTATACGAGACGGCCGCACGGTTCACGGGGATCGCCGCCTTCACGTCTTTCTGGACGTTTTCACTTAACATGAAATCGAGAAGTACATACGCGCCTTCCTTCACTTCAGTGCTTTTCGTGATGGAGAAAGACGTCGTGATATTCGCTGACGGACCGGACCCGTCAGCAGATGGAAGTCCCAGGATCCGGAGATTATCGCCGTAACAGTTAACATGGGCAAGACCGGCCACACTGTGGATATCTTCGAGGAAATATGCCTCCTTCGGTGCGGGGGCCATGCCATACATCTCCATCATGGTCTCATCGGCACCGGCGGTCTCGGAGACGCCCTCCGGGATCGAGTCCTTGAAGAATTCCGTCATTTCCCGGAATCCCTCCTGGTCGAAGCTCACTCTTCCTTCCTTGATCCAGCTCGCATAGTTTCTCTCTATACACAGATTCAGGAAATGCATGCGGCTGACTTCTGTGGTGACCGGGTCTTCACCGATACACTGTCCGCTCACGAAATCTGCGTACTGATCGTACGTAAATCCTTTCTGATCAGAAGCGAGTGCCGATCCGTCCGTCACGATACCCGTAAGTGTAAAGCTCGTCGGAATAAAGTAGGTCTTCCCGTCCATCTTCGACGCATCGATCAGATTCATGTAGTAGGAATTGGCATCGAAGGTCTTCCCCTTCAGGTAGTCTTCCAGATCCAGAAGATACTTGGCGTCGAGTACATCGATCGACTGCGCCGCACCGAGGACCACGTCCGGCCCCATTCCGGAACGGATGTCCGACGCGAGGCTTCCGCTGACCATGGACTTGGCACTGTACATCCGGCGATCCGTCTCGTCGATATTTGTCGTCTCTTCATTTCCGGCGAGAAATTCACTCTGATCGTAAAGGATCAGCTTCGCAAAGTAGTCCTGGTTCTGGTCATTAAAGGCCTTCAGTGCCGCCCCTTCAAAATACGAAAGCGAATCGCTGAGGCTGGCGACGGTAAGGACGGTTTTCCCGGCATTCGGATTCTTCTCTGCTTTTTCCAAAGTGTAGATAACGGATGTGGCCGAAAGCAAGAAAGCATTATCGACCGGTTCGAAATATCCGAGGGTCACCTTATTCTCCTCGAAAGAAAGCACCGAGGCTTTCTGGCTCTCATAGCGGTTCACATTGCAGTTATCGAAATCGAGAGAACAGATCTCCTTACCGGTTGCAGCGTCAAACTCATATACACCGGTTGCCTTGGTCAGATATCCTTTTCCCTCCGAACTGATCGAGAGTCTCTGGTTGTCGGAGATCTTCTGCGTACTTGAGAGTTTGGTCAGTTTCCCGGTCGCGAGGTCAAGGCTGACCGACACCGCTGTCTTTCCGATTCCTTCGATCAGGACCGTACCGTTTCCGCCGCCGTAAAACTCCTTGACGAACTTCAGTTCTCCCAGTCCGAGTGCTGTGTCAAAATCGACTCGATAGAGGGCTTTACCATCCTTGGCCACCGCGAGCATTTCCTGTCCGCCGGTGCCATATCCGATCTCGACGACTTCATAGCCTTCGATGACCTGGATGTAAGAGACATAGTATGTGATCTTTTCATAAGAACCTTCCGGAAGATCGAGATCTCCGCTTTCCCAGGTCCCCTTATTCTTCCCGTCGTCTTCGTCGAGCCTGAGTTCGCTGAAGTCAAAAGGATGCACCTCCCCGACCAGAAGACCGGTATCCGGATCGATGTCACACCAATATGCGTCCATCTTAGCGATCGTATTGAAATAGACCCGGATGCCATTTCCGCCTTCCGAAAATGAAAATACATTCATATCGAAGGAAGACTGGTACATCGAGGTGATCTCCAGAAGATCGACCAGACGAAGGAGTTTGCCGTCCTGATCGAAGATCCCCATCAGGTTACTTGTCGAGTCCTGCGTAGAAAGATCCTTCGAATAATCGAGTTTATTCATGGTGAAGTACTGCATCAGGTACTTGTCCCCGCACTTCCATGGCCCGTTCGGATATACCGATTCGTATTTGTCCGAAGTAAATCCCGGATCCAGTTCGATCCTCTTCGCGTCATACCATGTATCCGTCTCAGCGATCTTTTTCCCTGCAGATGCTTTCTTCTTGCAGGACGCCGCCGACAGGCATACCGATGTCAGTAGAACAGCAGAAAGCGTAAATGAAACGATCCTCTTAAAAGTCCTCATAGCACACCTCCGGAAAAGGTGATTTCAGGAAATAAACCGACCTGAACCACCATCTTCAGTGTAGCAGGCCAGGAGCGATTATTCATGACACTTCTGTCATATAGGACCGTTATAGTATAATGGGTGTGCATATCAGGAGGCGAAAGACGCATGAAGATTACGGAAAAGCTGGATAACAAACACATACTCATCTGGGGAAAAGGAAGAGAAGGAAAATCCTCCGAGAAGTTCCTCCTCGAGCACTGCCCCGCCGCGACCTACGAGATGGTCGAGGGATCTGAAGACGATATTCAGAAGCTTTCCGCAGACTTCGACTACATTCTCAAAAGTCCGGGCATCATCACCCACATCGAGGATCCGAAGTACATCTCCCAGACGCGTCTTTTCATGGAAGAGTTCCGTTCCCAGGTCGTCGGCATCACCGGCACCAAGGGTAAGAGCACGACCTCTTCACTTCTTTACCACGTCCTACATGACGTAAGAAACGGAAACGCCATCCTCTGTGGAAATATCGGTCTTCCGTGCTTCGACTACTACGATGACATCTCAAAGGACACCATCGTCGTCTACGAGCTTTCCTGTCATCAGCTCTCCGACCTCGAAACATCCCCGCATGTCGCCGTATTCCTGAATCTTTACGAGGATCACCTCGACCGATATATCACGATGGAGAACTACTTCCGCGCGAAGAAGAATATCACGATCCATCAGGGTCCCGAGGACTATCTATTCTATGGAAACGATGTCCCGGAGATCGAGACGGCCGCGAAGAAAAATCTTCTCGAATTCGATAGATCGATGGCCTTCGATATGAAACTTCAGGGCGCACATAACCAGTTCAATGCGACCTTCGTTTACCGGATCTGCACCGAGGTGTTCGGCCTCGATCCCGATGCGGTCAGAAAGAGCATCGAGACCTTCACGGGGCTTCACCACCGCCTGGAATTCGTCGGAAACTTCGACGGTATCGACTTCTATAACGACTCCATCTCCACGATCCCACAGGCGACCATCCAGGCCGCGACGAGCATCAAGAACACAGGCACGCTCCTGATCGGCGGCATGGACAGAGGCATCGATTACACCACGCTCATCGCTTTCATCAAGGATCATCCTGAGTACCAGTACATCTGTGCCTACGAGAGCGGCAAACGCATCTACGACGAGGTCGGTGATCTCCCGTACTGCCACCTCGTTTCCGATATTAGAGAATCGGTCGAGATGGCCAGAAAGATCACGCCCCAGGGCAAGGCCTGCATCATGTCCCCGGCCGCCGCATCCTATACACACTTCAAGGACTTTGAAGCACGTGGCGAGAAGTTCTGCCAGTTAGTGAAAGGCGAGACGACTCTCGTCTTCACCGGCGATATCGGATTTGACCGGTACATGGATCACAAATGGCAAGACCCGAAGCTTCTTTCGAAGAGAGTAAAGGATGTCCTTTCCTTCGCCGACCATGTCATCGCGAATGTCGAAGGACCCATCATGGAATGCCCGAAAAACGACGTGAACGAAGGAGCGAAGCAGCTCCTGCATTTCATGGATCCGGCTGTTGCCGATTTCCTTTGTGAAAACCACTGTGATATCTGGAACATCTGCAATAATCACATCAAGGACGCCGGTGTAGAGGGTATCGCATCGACACTGAAAGAAGCCGAAAAACGCGGCATCAAGACGATCGGTGCCGGCATGAATATCGAAGAAGCCAGAAAGATCCTGACCCTTCCCGAGGCCGGCGGCATCGGTATGTTCGGTGTCGGCTACCAGCGCGCCTGCCGAAAAGCCACAGAAACCGAAGCCGGCTGCTTCAGCTGGAGCGATCTCGACGCGATCCGGGAAGCGATCACGGAGATCAAGAAGACCTGTCGCTGGTGTATCGTCGTCGCGCACGCCGGCGAAGAGTTCACACCGCTTCCGTCGCCCTATACCCGCGACCGCTATCACCTGTACTTGGAGATGGGTGCGGATATCGTCGTGGCCCACCACCCGCACGTACCGATGAACTACGAAATGGTCGGCGATAAGGCCATCTTCTACTCCCTCGGAAACTTCATCTTCGATACCGACTATCAGCGCTCCCAGTACAACACGGAGAAAGGACTTCTGCTGTCGCTGAAGTTCTCGAAAGACGCCTTCTCTTTCACACCGTACGGACTCGACATTATCCGCGGAGACGAGCACGTCGATCTCGGCGAACTCCCCGTCATATTCCAAGACGTTCCGGAAGAAGAGTATAAACTTCTCTCGCCGCTGTCGGTGAAGATGCACATCGCTGCGACACGCCGGCAGATGACCTACCTCGATCCGAAGCGCTTCAAGAACGCGACGGAAGAAGAGTGGAAAGCGCATTTCGAAGAACCCATGCGCACCGGCCGCGTCCCCGGCGAGACCCTCGACTTCTTTATCCTCTGCCCCTTAGCCGAGCAAGCGGAGAAAGAAGACTGGAAACGCAGTAAGATGCAGGACATCGTCAAGTATATCCAGGATCAGATGTGATCACAGTTTCTTCTCAAGTTGTTACCTGACAAACCGAAATCTCGTCTATAAGGGTAGAGAGGTGATCGGTATGAAACATAATCGAATTCTAATCTGTATTCTGACCATAGCTCTGTGTCTGAGTGCCTGTTCCGGGAAATCTTCCTCAACCACGACAATTGCCGCCGGACCGGTAGATCAAAGCGTGAATAGTGACGTACAAACACAAGGGACGTTTTCTGAGACCCAGGAAAAGGAACAGATCTATCAGAAAATCGTATCCCCTGATTTTGTCGAGCTTATGTACGAACATACTTCGGCCGGATTTGTTCCGGGCCTCACCGCCGATGAGCTGCTGGATTCCGTTTACGGCACTGCATTTATGATTCCCAACTTCGAAGAGAATCAAGGCGTCATCCTGGATACGGACATCTGGTATGTACCTGTAATCTACAACGATCGAATCGTACTTCTGAATGCCTTCTTTTTCGTGGGAGATGAATTGCAGTATACGATCAGCTCCGGGTATACAGATATCATCAACGAAGCAGGATCCGGTTCCATACGCTGGGTCTTCGATAATGGCGTTCTCAAAGTCTGTTCTCCCACGGATTCGCTGTATGAGAGTCTTCCGGAACTGGATCCTTTCGAGAAGAACAGCGTCGTGACTCAGCCACTCAGAGAGTTCTACGTTAATATAGAAGACACCGGCTCCTCGACAAACTAACTGTATCTAAAAGCAGCTGTTTTATCCTTCGAACAGTGCCTTGATACAGCAGTTGTGCGGCGCGTAGTAAATCCCCAGAGCCTCCTGTGTAGTGGTGTCAGAAAGGTCGAGCCACTGCCCGTCAAGATAGACGAAAGACTGGCCTTCTTCGATGGTAGTGATGTATTCGCGATTTGACGTATTATGACGCGATTCGGAATTACCCGGTATCTCAGCTTCCACAGGTGCGGCAGATCCATACCGGACAACTACGGCAAAGTCTGAGACTTCGACGGGCTCATCGAGCTCGACTACATAATATCCGAAGAACTCCGGTTCAAAGTCTTTCGTCGCGAGGATCTCCTGCATGGATGCATCCCGGATCTCGATCGTGATACTTGTATCCGTCATCGAACAGAATCCCTGTTTTACAGGCTCTTCTGAATCCATTCCCACATAAGTACCGACCGCTGTGAGCGTTCCTTCGTGGTGGTACACGTTAGCCACGACGGTCTCCTCTCCGGTCCGGATCCCGCACAGTGCACCCACATCATAGCTCAGCACATCCGTGTACTTATCGGTAACGGTCATGACTCCGTTAAAAAGTATGGTCGACTCATATGATACCCAGGCAAAACCACCGTCGCCCCAGTCTGTACCGCCGCTATTCTGCAGGAGCCATGCCCCATCTTCCTCCGGCATTTCACTTCCCTTCCTCCCGTTTCCGGACTGGGCGAACTTCTCTTTCGGGAAATCGTCATCCCATCCGATGATGACCGCGGCATGTGTATAGTATTCTTGGGACAGTTCTCCATCTTTCGAGTATTTCCTATTGAAAGAAGCGCTGTCATAAATCGCGAAGTAGTCGTCGCCTTCCACTTCACCTTTGCCGTCTTGGAGAAGAACAATTACCGCACCCTTGTTGCGAATCAGTTCTTTTACCTGCTCCTTCGTCGCCAGATTCGTCACCCGCGAACTATTTTGTTCCTGTTCGTACAGGAGGGAATACTCTGTCATCGTATATCCGTCACATCCGTTCGCCATCGCCCAGCAAACATAGATCGGAAGCCCGCCGATCTCCTTCTCCGTTCCGCTCTTTCTCATCCGAAGGCCTTCTTCTTTTTCGGCGGAAACCGTCGCGTAAGTGACATCGTCTATGGTCAGATCCATATCCTCGGAATACGTGATCAGGAAGTTCGTCTTCATGGATTCAAGCGCGGAGATCGCCCAACAGTTTCCATCCTTGCCCTGATCGACGATCTCGGTCACCACACCCTCGTCGATCTGGGAATAGTAGCGGTCCGGATCCCTCGGCGCAGAAGTAGTCTCCATCGCATCTGAACTGCTCTCCTGCGAAGTCGTAGCCGAGGCACCATTTCCCTGTGATGAAGAAGTACTGTCCGACGAGTCTGTCGATTCTCCCGGATCCGAAGTGCTCCCCGTCTCCGGATCAGAAAGCGAACTAATATCTTCTGTGGAGGAAACCTCTTTCTTACTGCATGAAGTCAGAGAAGCACATCCCGGCAGTGCCATCACGAAAGCCAGGAGCATGGACATGTTCTTCTTCGTTTTCTTCTGCATACGTCCTCTCTGTCGGTCTTTACTTAAACACCGTGAACCCGACACCTTTCGCTTCACATTCTTTTCTTATCCGGGCAAAGAGAGCCGCATACTCGCAGGAGCACCCTTCTGCGAGGCTCTCTTCCGTCTTTTCTTCTGTTTGCGGATCATCCGAGTTGTCCTCATATCCGGTTTTCTCCGGTTTTCCCGTATCCGGGCGGTATCCGACGATATACCGGACCGGTTTCCCACCGGATTTCAGTGTGAGGCGAAGGTCACGTGTATCGTCAGATATTTCCGGAAGACTCGGATCTGTCATAAAGATTGTGTCGATCTCGGAATAGTTATGCGTATCTTCGTTGATCTTGAGGAAGGCATCGTGGAAGGACAGATGCAGGAGCTGGCTCTCATCGAGTTTCCTGTTATGCCGGCCGACATAGACGAGTCCGACGATACCGCCAACGATCATGTAGAGGCCGACCATGATGCACATGAATATCCCCAGCGCGGGCTTAAACACCTTAAGATATGTCATGAGCGCCAGAACAGCCATACAGAAGATTCCGCCTCCGACACAGAGAAGAAGCGCCATTTTTGTCGATGAACCCTCACTCTCGAAGAATGTCTTTCCTTTGTAAGTGTCGCCCTCAAAAGGAACATATTCCCCGGTCTTTCCGGATGCGATGTTCCGCTTGACGCAGATCGCATCGATAATATCCCGGAAAAGCGATTCCGATATGTCCGGAAGGTTGATAAAGAGTTCTCCTTCTTCCTCATCTTCAGGATCGCGGAAACACAGTTCGCGCTTCATCCTGGCTTTGCTGCCACTTGAAGTACACTTCAGATATCTGGTGAAATCCGCAATCGGATAGGTCCCGTGTGCAGAGCCCACAGTAACATCGACCTCCTCATCCGTGATCTCAATTCGGACATCCTTCGTGATGAAGGCCCGGCGGATCCCGAGGATCAGACCGATAATCACGGGAATAGCAATAGCGACGATCCAGATCCCCACCGGCTGGTTGAAGCCATTATCCGATTTTTCCAGGATGCCTGAGATCGTAAACATTAGAAAAACCGGTGTCGCTATACAGAAGTTCATAAGAAACCCCCGCTTCTTTGCATCCCTGTTTTCAAAAACCACTTTTTCAGAAGTAACATCAATATCGTTCATAAGTCTGCCCTTCTCGTAAATCACTCGACAAGAATGTTTACGCTCCTTATCAATATGACCCCAATGACACTCTACGGAAGATTATACCATTTCAGATGCACTCGCGCGCGCTCAAGGAATTGTATAGTTATTGGGACAGTTCTTACAATATCATTTCACTAAGGATGGAAACCGTATAGTGAATCCTATCGAAGAATTCACGTCGGCGCAGGTGAAAGAGATCCGTATGTCTCTTAAAATGTCACAATCTGTTTTTGTGGTTGTTATGGGCGTATCCATAAAGACTGTAGAAGCATGGGAAGCAGGAACAAATAAACCGAATGGTTCAGCGCACGATCCATGATTCTTTCTTGGGGTTAAAAAAGTCTGAAAATAGGATGAGCCCTATGCATGATGAAGAAAGTCCATGTTAAAATGTAACCGCAAGGAAAAAGAAAGCCTCAAGTAGCCTGAGGGAGGACGAGAACTTGATCAAAGCCTGTATTTTCGATATGTACGAGACGCTCGTGACGCTGTTCACGGGAAGGATCTATTTCAGTGATGATTTTGCCGCGGAGCTGGGGCTCCCCTATAGCGAGTACAGGGATGCCTGGCACGCCACGGAAGATGACCGGACGACCGGCAGGATGACCTTTGAAGAAGGGGCGGCAAAAGCACTGAAACAGATTGGAAGATATACGCCGGAAGCAGTAGCGCTCCTCATGCGGAAGCGTCACGAGAGCCAGAGCGATACTTTCGGATCCATACCGAAAGAGACGTTCGAACTTCTTTCAGAACTGAAACAGCGTGGTATCAAGATCGGCCTGATCAGCAACTGCTTCTCGGATGAACGCGATATGATCCGCGCATCTGCACTTATGCCGTATTTCGATGCGGTGAGATTATCATACGAAGTGGGAATCAGAAAGCCTGTACTAAAGGTTTACCACAGTATCGCGGAAGAACTGGGTGTCAGGACAGACGAGTGTCTCTTTGTCGGAGACGGCGGTTCCAGGGAACTGCAGGGTGCGGAAAAAGCTGGCATGACACCCGTACAGGCGAACTGGTTCCGGCATCTGGCCTATGAGCCACACATCCCGAGCAGAGTCTTTCCGGAGTATCCTCAGGCCGAGAAGCAAGCCGATATCCTGACTTTTCTTTGAGAGGAAATAAAACTTCCGATTCATACGGCTTTCCTGACAGTTCCTATTCAGCTACCTTTCCGGCACTTCCTCTGTGGCTGTTCCAATAGTTAAATAAATTATATATAATATGGCTATGAATTACGACATCTCTGTTTTGTCGAGGGAGAATGGATATGAACGCGAAATACAAGAAGTGTTGCTGCCTGATTATGACGATCATCATGACTGCATCTCGTCATGAGAAACGTTAAGGAAGACTGTGTCGTGATCATCGACACGAAGGCCAAACTGGAAGAACCGCCTACGGTAGACCCAATAACAGAAGGAAAAGAAAGTACAAAAGAAGAGACGTGACGCTATGGATGTAAATAAACTATGTTATGGATGTTTTAATGAGCGTGAAGGTACGGGCCCATGTCCGCACTGCGGCTATGACATCAGTACTGCCAGACACCCCTACATCGCACTTCCGATCGGGACGATCCTGAACGGCCGGTATCTGACGGGACGCGTACTCGGTGTCGGAGGATTTGGTATCACGTATCTCGCTTATGATATGACGCTGGAGATCTGCGTCGCCGTCAAGGAGTATCTCCCGTCAGGCATCGCGATCCGTGACGCAGACCACTACACAATGACCGTCAGTTCCCAGGAAGAACAGACCCGCTATGACACGGGTGCCAACAAATTCATCGACGAAGCCCGCATCCTGGCCAAGCTCCGCAAAGTACCGAATATCGTAACGGTCCATGACTATTTCCGTGAGAACAACACCGCGTACTTCGTGATGGAATACATCGAAGGCGTGGATCTGATGAAGTACACCAATGCCAAGGGCGGCAAACTCCCCTTTGACGAGGCGCTCGCACTGCTGCTGCCGATTATGAAATCGCTCCACGCCGTGCACAACCAGAATCTCCTGCACCGTGATATCAGTCCGGACAATATCATTGTCATGAAGGATGGCTCTACCCGCATCCTCGATTTCGGTGCCGCGAGACTCGCGATCGACAACGATAAGAGCAAGTCGATCATCCTCAAGCACGGCTTCGCGCCGGAAGAGCAGTATCGGAAGCACGGCAATCAGGGCCCGTGGTCCGATGAATATGCGCTGGCGGCAACAATGTATCTGATCCTTACGGGGATCATGCCGCCGGATGCCATCGAGCGTGTCCACGAAGATTCTCTGGTTGCCCCGATCGACCTTGGCGTGGATATGCCGCAGTATGCGAACGATGCACTGCTAAAAGCACTGTCCGTCCATGCTTCCGGTCGTTTCCCGGACATGAAGTCTTTCGCGCTGGCCATTGCCGGTAAGGATCTCGCGCAGAGTGCTCCGGCAGCGCCTCAGGCATCTCCTGCCGCTTCTCCTTTTGTACCGGCGCCTTCGGTCGCCTCTTCCGCGGCTGCGCCACTTGCTCCGGCACCGTCGGCACCCTCGCCGGCATTACAACCGGCTCCCGCGAACAAGTCAGAAGGATCTTCTGTTAAGCCGCCTCAAACGAAAGAGAGTATCTGGAAACGTCCTCTTACCTATATCGTCGCAGGTATAGTTCTTCTGGCCGGGATCTCTATCCCGCTGGGTCTCTATTTCAGCGGTGCTTTCGATGCCAAAGAGGAGGAAACCACGGCAAAGAAGACGAAGAAAACCACCACGACCACCACCGAAGAGCCAACTACGACTACGGAGTCGACCACAGAGGAACCGACCACAACCACCGAGTCCACCACGCCTCCTACAACGGAGACCACGCCGGCTCCTTCTCTACTGACCGAAGATCCTCAGGTTCTTTCCGCGATCGATCTTGGAAACGATACTTCGCTTTATACGATTACGGATCTGTCCTTCACCATGACGAATTCATGGTTCTTCCTGGATAGCGAAGGCTTCTACTATTTCCTGCCTATTTCCGGGAGTACGGCGAACTTCATGATGATCTATTCCGAACCGGCTCTGCCTGCCGACGCCGCACCCAAACAAGACTTTGAACGGTTCATTACTGATTTTAATTCCGCATTTGAAGTAAGCGGGAATTTCGAAAATCTGGAGATCGTTTCCTGCGAGCTTAATACGGAAACGAACCTCAATTACGCCGATATCGTCATGACCGGTAAGAATAAGGGCGTCGATGTGGAGCTGAATATGCGTGTCATCCTCGATAAGAATACCGGGTACGCTTACTGTGTCCTGATCCTTATCGAAGCCGACGGTGACAGCGTAACGAAAGAAGAATATCGCACCGTCTACCGCAACACTGTCGATTCTTTGCACCTCTCCATGCCGGATCCGATTTCGCTTGAAGAGTTTACGAGTCACTTTGATGGGAATGAGTATATCTTCGAGGAAGAAGAGGATCCGGTCGCAATAGACAACTGGAATGTCTACAAATATGACATGAATGGAAGTCTGATTCTGTTCTCCTACTACAACTACGACGTTGAAGATTATTGCATCACGAACTTCTCCACTTCGTACGAAGAGATCTTGGATGCTTTTAATCTCAATCAGTTCAGCGGATACCTGGCGAAAACCGAATGGAAGCTTACCGCAGACGGTTCTTTTACCGCGGACTCCGTAATGGGTCTTGGAGATTATCGTATCGTAGCCGTACGGGCAGGAAATACTCTGATCGTCGGGGCCTGTACCAATGATGATGCCGCCAGATCAGAGGTAGCCAAAATCATGTATGGATTCGGAGCCTGAAACCAGACAAGAGAATATTTATATAGACGACAGTCTATGTTTAGGGAAATAGGAGGTATGTATGAAAAAAATCGTAGCCACACTGCTCTGCTTCTCGCTCATTCTTTCCTGTGCCGCCTGCACAGATAAGGAAGAGACCACGAAAAAGAAGAAAAAGAAAACGTCGAAGACAGAAGACACAGAGGATACATCTGACGAACCAGGTGAGTCCTCGACAGAAGCGCCTACGGATACCACACCTGCTTCCGACTCCTCGGAAACGGAAGATACCGGCGTAAGCTCGGACACATCTGCCAAGCCCTCCGCCCCCGTTTTCACAGACACGCTCGTCTACGATCATTCGCTGGAGTTCCTGGACTTCGAGAATGATCCGTATTGGCTCATGTACGGTGTAGAAAACACAAATGATACCAACAATTATTACAATTCGACGATCGGAATACATGTGGAGTATGATGATTACTGGCTTTGGAATCCGGATAATTCGGATCTGGAAGGGGTCATCGATGATATCTACTACGATATCGAAGATAAGTATGACGAACTGTACGAAGAGCGTCTCGAGGAGTTTCTGAACAGCATTGCTAATAATCAGATTCCGGACACCACCACGAACATCTTCTGCACTACCAACGTGACACGTGCCGACTCACTCTTCCTCTCGTTCTATATTACTGAGCCGGGAGATGAGAACTATACCGTTACGGCCTATAACTACGTTTCTCCTACGGCGGAAACGATCACGTTTGAGGATGTTGTCACCGATAAGGAAGCGCTGTGTGACTATGTCTCCAGCAACAATCTCTTCTCTAACACAGACAAGATCCTCGCGCAGATCCGTGACGGATCCATCCCCTTCTGTCTTACCTATGACGGAATCGTGCTTATTGACACGAACATTTATTATCCGCATAAAGCCAAGATCTCCGCGATTGCGAATGAAGGCATGTTCAACATGGGTTACTTCGGCGCAACTCCGGATTCCTACATGTTTGAGGCCGGAGCGGACGATAAGATCTACTGGGATCTGACCGGAGACGGCATCACGGATGAGATCACGATAACCTACCCCTCGGACACCTTCTACGTATTCGAGGAGATGACATTCGACATCAGCGGCGTAACCACAACGATCTCCGGGGACGTCTCCGATGAACTCGATGGCGAATATGAAGATGCATACCTCGTCTGCTCGAACGGCGAGTTCTTCATCTGTGTCGAAACAACCATCGAGGATGACTACAGCATCCAGCTGCTCTTCCGCATCAACAGTGATCTGAGCGTCTCCTATCAGGGACGTTTCGATGGTTATTACGACACGGAGCCCTATAACCCGAATTACATCGTAGTCGCTGACATTTCCCAGTTTATCGGTACCGGTGTAAAAACCAACGAGTACTATTTTGAAAGTACAACAGATATGTTCGAACTGTACAGTAATATGACACTTCGCGAAGCGCATCTTCTCGTCACCAAGGTGGACATCGCCGCTAAAGATGTCTACGATGGTTCGGATGTGGAGATCCCGGCCGGCACTTCCGTTACGCTTCTGGGATACGATAAAGATGCACAGCTCGCCTACTTCTCCACTCTGTGTGAGGACGACTTCGATAACGAATACTTCTGTCTGTCGTTTACGATCGAAGATTATCACATGGCGCTGGATGCCGGAGACGAGAGAGATCTCTTCATCGGACTGTTCTACGCAGGCTAAACACCGGATAAACACTTATTGAAAAAGCAGAGGCTGTCTCATGTCGGAGGCAGCCTCTGCATCTTTTGTTTTTCTTTGCTTTACTCACCGAGCTGCTCCTGCTCATAGATGATATTGAGCATCTTCGCGGTGGCCTTGATGGCGGCGGCGACCTGGTCACGGTCGAGACCCCGGGTCTTAAACTCGTGGTCCCCGTCACGCCAGGTGATGACACTCTCGACAAATGCATTGGTACGGCCTCCCGGCGGAATCGTGACGGTATAGTCGGCGAAGAACGGAAGTGTTCTTCCAAACTGCTGATAGACCTTCTGAAGAGCCCGCATGAAGGCGTCGAACTGACCTTCACCTGAGGCACTCGCTTCATGTACGTTATCGTCGATCTGGATACGCATCGTCGCCACCGGATTGAGATCTCTGGCATGGCATACATAGTAGTTCAGGATCTTCACGTGGGATTCTCCGTTCCCTTTTCCGAGTACGTCGGCCACGATATACGGGAGTTCATCCGTCATGACGCTCTCTTTGTTATCGCCCATTTCTACGATACGGGCCGTCACTTTCTCGAGTGATTCCGCGTCCAGATCCAGTCCGAATTCTTCGAGATTCTTCGCGATACTCGCGCGGCCGCTGGCCTTGCCGAGCGCATACTGGCGCATACGGCCGAATCGTTCCGGTGCGAGTTTATTGCAGTACAGGGAATCTTTCGTATCTCCGTCCGCATGGACACCGGCCGTCTGGGTAAATACCGCTGCACCGGTGATCGGCTGGTTCTTCGGGATTCGCATCCCCGAGAAGGACTCGACCATCTTACTTACATGCTCGAGCGCCGTTTCATTGACGTCAATCGATCTATTTTCACAGAAGTCCGAGACCGCCCCTACGATGGACGCCAGCGGCGTATTTCCCGCGCGCTCGCCCAGACCGTTTACCGTCACGTGCACGCCCTTTGCGCCGGCCTTTACGGCCATGATGGTATTCCCGACTGACATGTCGTAGTCGTTGTGTGCGTGGAAATCGAAGTGAACATCCGGGAACAGCGAGCACATCTTCTTTACGTATTCATAGGTAATATCCGGAGTTAGAACACCGAGGGTATCGGCCAGCATGATCCTCTCGACCGGGAGGACCGAGATCTCCGAGACCAGATACTTCACATATTCGAAATCTTTCTGTACACCGTTACTCCAGTCCTCGAGGTAGACATTGACCTTCATGTCACGGAAGGCCGCATCCTCAATGACGCGGCGGATCTCGCCGACGTGCTGTTCCGGGGACTTCCCGAGCTGCGCGGTAAGGTGGTGCAGAGAGCTTTTGCAAAGGAGATTGACGACACGACCGCCCGCATTTTCGATCCAGGAAAGAGAATGACCGCGATCGACAAAAGCCAAAACCTCGACCTTCTCAAGGTAGCCCTTGCCCTTGGCCCATTCCGTGATCTTCTGGAGGGCTTCGAAATCGCCGTCAGAGATGCGTGCAGACGTGACCTCGACACGGTCGACCTTGACCTCGTCCAGAAGGATCTTGGCTATACTCAGTTTCTCGCCGGGGGTAAAGGAAACTCCCGGGGTCTGTTCTCCGTCCCGAAGGGTGGTGTCCAT
Source organism: Clostridiales bacterium (assembly GCA_017617995.1). GTDB lineage: Bacteria > Bacillota > Clostridia > Saccharofermentanales > Saccharofermentanaceae > Scatonaster. Next base: position 13,323 of record JAFZVE010000052.1, on the reverse strand, counting down.
GATTTCCAGTTTCATACATCTCACCTGTCTGCGATCTTTCAAATATCTAGACCCAGTATAGCAGAAACGAAGTGGAAATGTTTTGTCTATTTCCTTTTTGACGTTTTTTTGAGATAATAGACGGGATGGCATGCAAAGAAACAGAAAGGGGACGCATATATGGCTAAGAAGAAGATGGATCCGTATTTCTCCAACGAGAAGATCCTGGACATTATCCGTGACTACTCAAATGACACCATCTACTTTAAGGATGTGCATTCCCGGTTTATCTGGAACAACCGCTCCCATGCTGCACAGTTCGGCATTTCCGATCCGCGTGAGATGGTCGGAAAGAGCGATGCCGATTTTTTCCCGAAGGACTTCGCGGCGCGGTCCCGTAAAGAAGAACTGGAGATCATGGATACAGGTGTTCCTCTGATCTCCAACATCGAGCGTCTCGAGAAAGCAGACGGTTCGGTCGTATGGTATTCCGCTTCCAAGTATCCCCTTCTCAACGATAAGGGCGAAGTGATCGGCACATGGGGTATCAGCAGAAACATTACCGCGCTGAAGATCGTGGAAGAGGAACTGAGCCGCACTAATGAAAAACTGAGAAGACTCTCTCAGGTCGATGACCTGACGGGACTCTTTAACAGAAGATATTTCTATGAGATGATCGAGAAGACTGCGTCCCAGTATGACCGCAGAAATACCGATGATCCGAAGAATACGTTCTGCCTGATTTCTCTGGATATCGATTTCTTCAAGAAGATCAACGATGATTACGGTCATAACAAGGGCGACGATGTACTCCGCCTCGTAGCGGGCATCCTCACCTCCCAGTGCAGAAAGTCCGATATGGTTTTCCGCATCGGCGGCGATGAGTTCATGATGCTCCTCCCGGATACGCCTCTCAAGGGTGCGAAGATCAAGGCCGAGCGTGTCCGCTCTGCGCTGTCTTCCGCTCCGATCGTTCTCGATGAGAAGTCGGCTCCGGTCCGACTCACGGCCAGCATGGGCATCTCCTGCTACAAAGATTGTAAGGATGTCGCGGATCTGATCCACGCCGCTGACGAGCGTCTCTACACATCGAAGACTCTCGGACGCGACCGCATCACCTGATATAAGGTTTATAAAATGGATTTCTGAAAAATGGGAAATACTCTCTTACGGAGCGGTATTTCCTTTTTCTTTATACTTAAGAAGTGCGGCACGAGCAAAATCTTCGCCCTCGGTTCCGAGAGGCGGAAGTTCGTACTCTTCGCCATATCTTCTTTTCAGCGCCAAAGCCAGCAGATGATCTGTCATCTTTGGGTTCTTCGGCAGAAAACTTCCGTGTGAATATGTGCAGTAAACATTGTTATAAATGGCGCCCTCGTAGCCGTCTTTGCCGTTATTTCCGGCGCCCTCGATGACCTTCGCCATGGGCTTGACGGATTCGCCGAGATACGTGCGTCCGCTGTGATTCTCAAATCCGTACAGCACCGCACTGTCAGCAATGCCATCTTCCTTCAGAAAATCCGCTTCATAGATCGTGTCCTGGATATAGCGCACGTCCTCGCCGACAGTATATACGTCGATGGCACCGAGGCACTCGATCCTCGTGCCGTCATGCTCCTGATAGTATTTGCCGAGCATCTGGTAGCCGCCGCAGATACACAGGAACACCATACCGTTCTCGATGGCGTCCTTGACCTTCGGACCCTTCACCTCGACGAAATCCCTGCGGATCACGTTCTGTTCCGCGTCCTGGCCGCCACCGAGGAATACGATATCGAAGTCCTTCTCGTCAAAATCATCTCCGATCGAGATCGGTACCAGCTTGACCTTGATCCCGCGAAGTTCGGCGCGACGGATCAAGCTCAGGACATTTCCCCGATCCCCATAGAGATTCAGGAGGTCCGGATACATATGACAGATGCGAAGTTCTTTTTCACCGTTTTCCATGTCAGAAGCACTGTCCTTTCGTCATTTCCAGAAATCCTTCAGGTGGTATCTCTTCACCAGGATCGACCGGAGCGCCAGCATCGAGGTATAGTTCGGAAGGATATAGAGGCATTTGCCCACGGCCGAATCCGAGATCGCCTGATCGAGAAGATCCGCGCATTCCTCCATCGGCTTGGCAATGATGCGCTCTCTGTCGACACCGGAATAGAGGATACGGAGCATCATGTCTCCGTAGCGGTCGCCCGAGACATAGACCTTCTGCGGGAATTCCTTCGACTCGAAGTCCACGTCCCAGATCCACGAGACGTCCTTACCGTCGGCAATGTTACTGTTCAGCAGCATGTAGATACCGTCTGCATCCGAAGCACCGGCCACGAAAGAGAGTGCACGGTCGAGACCAACAGGATTCTTCACAAGAAGTACGCAGATCTTCTTATCTCCGATCGCGATCTTCTCCATACGACCGAAGGCCGCTTCGACGTGCTCGAGCGCTTCCGCGCATTTCTCGAAGGAGAGATTCTCTTTGTCACCGATCTTCTCGCCCATACGGACACAGGCCGCTACTGCGGAAATAGAGTTATAGAAGTTATGCATACCCGGGATCGGGAGCCTGACGCGTTTTTCCTTCGTGCCGGAAGAGCCGTCCGCTGCGGATACTTCCGTTCTTCCCTCGCCTGCATCGAGAAGCGAGAGCTCGTATCCCTCGTCCGACGGGTTTTTCGCAAGATCGTACTTCACAAAGAAGCGCGGTGCCTGTCTTTTCTTCCCACATGTCGCACATGAAAAAGCACCGAGATGCCCGAATGAACGGGCTGTGTATGTGTACTTTGTCTTACAGCCCGTGCAGTATTCCGCATCCGAGGACGCCGGGAGAACACCGGAACGGTTCGGATAGGTCACGTTATTGTAGTGCATGGCTTCTTCGGAAAGACCGTAGAAACATGTCCTGCCTTCTCTTCCCTTATAGAGCTCGGAAACGAGGGAATCATCGCTATTCAGAAGGATATCCGCCTCGCAGGTATCCAGTCCTTTTGCGATCAGGTCACGTGTATGGGCCAGTTCGCCGAAACGGTCGAGCTGATCTCTGAAAAGATTCGTCACGACAGAGACCTTCGGCCTGATCTGGCAGGCGATCTTCCCGTAGGCAGCTTCGTCGGTCTCGAGGACGCAGATGACTTTCTTTCCTTCCTTCTTCGCCTTCTTCATGTCCTTCATGCCGAAGATCATGGAGGTCGCCACACCGGAAAGAAGATTCGCACCGGAGACATTGGTAACGACGGTATAACCGCAGTTTCGGAAAATATCGGTGATCATGTGAGTCGTCGTGGTTTTGCCGTTCGTACCGGTGATCGTCACACAGTCCTGCCCTTCACAGAGTCTCTTTAGAACATTTGGGTCGATCTTCGCGGCGACCTTACCGGGAAGCGTAGTTGCACCACGTCCCATGATACGAAGTCCGAATTTAGTACATTTCGCGGCAAATACTGCTACATGGAATCGAAGAGCGCCCATCTTATTTCCCCGCTGTCACTCCAGAATATGGCCGACGACCAGAAGACGGTGGGTCGCCACACCGGTCGGAGTACAGGTCACGAGCGTTATCTGCTTACCTGTACCGTCATCGTAGTCGATATAGTAATCCAGATCCTCAGGCAGTACTGCCTCGTGGATCGTATCTACCACATAGATGTACTTATTACCGTCGATACACGTAATTTCGATGGTATCTCCGATCTTCACTTCTCCAAGACGGTTGAAGAGCTTCCCTTCCGCACGCATACGGTGTCCGAGCACGGTCATATTGCCTTCCTGTCCCGGATCTGCCGTACCGGCCAGTCTGCCGGCACCATATCGGAGAGAAACGATCGTCGCATCATCCCAGAGCGGGATTTCGATATCTACAGATGCGATCTTGATACTGCCGAGTGCGGTCAGAACCACCTCTTCAGGAAGTTCCGCCACCATTGTGTCATAGTCGATCGAACTTCCGGCGACCTCTTCGTCACCGTAATAATACTCAAATTCTTCTCCGCTAACTTCGTTTCCGGAAGACTTGACTACGAAGGTAGCCTGGCTTGCATTGACGATACTCTCCATCATGTCATCTGTGATTTTCTGGCGTTTCATATTCTTGATCGGGTCGATCAGAAGAAGGATAACTCCTACGACCAGACAGATCAGAGCTATGCTCAGAAGGATTATATTTCTCCAGTTGATGTCACCGTTTCTTTTTCTAAACATATTTTCCTCGTCAAAGAATTTCTTTGCGATTTATTATAACAGATACTTTCAAGAAGTGATAATTTCTGATATGATTATTCTACTTTTTATTTCTTCTGCCGGGGGCCTTTTTCATTCAAAAAAGGGGCAGAGAATTCTCTTGAAGTGGGTGAATCAAGGATGGATGCAAGTACAATCTGGAGCCAAACACTGACATTATTAAAGGATGAAGTGTCTTCTATTAAGTACAAGACCTTCGTCTCTCCACTTGTGCCGACCTTTGCCAACGATGATCTTCTCATCCTGACCGCTCCGGACTCTTTTTCGCAGGAACAGGTCGTCCCTATGATCCCTCTTATCAAGAATTGCATCCTGGTCGCAATTGGCCGGGAACTGGACGTGAAGGTCGAACTTCCCGACTCTTCCCTGACTCTGGATATGATCCACAGGCATACTTCTTCGAGTACTCCTGTATCTAAGGAAAACTCCGCATCCCAGTTAAATCCCGCATATACTTTCGATTCTTTCATCGTCGGTGCAGGTAACCGTTTCGCACATGCAGCGTGCGTCTCTGTAGCTGAAGGCGGAAAACAGTACAATCCCATCTTCCTCTATGGTGGTTCGGGTCTCGGTAAGACCCATCTGATGCACGCCGTCGGCAATGCTGTTATGAACAAGATGCCGGATAAGAAGGTCGTCTACGTCAACTGTGAGCGCTTCGTCAATGAATTTATCGCCACGATCCAGAAGGGAAAATACGATGATTTCCGTGAGAAATACAGAAATGCGGATTTTCTCCTGATCGATGATATCCAGTTCCTCGAGCGGAAAGAACAGATGCAGGTCGAATTCTTCCATACTTTCAACGAATTGTATGAGTCCGGCAAGATGATCCTCATGACCTGTGACAAACCGCCGCAAAGCCTCTCTTCTCTCGAAGAGCGCCTGCGTTCGCGTTTCTCTTCCGGTCTGATCGTCGATATTCAGCCGGCTGACTACGAGACAAGGATCGCGATTCTGAATAAAAGAATGCAGGATGAGAAAATCAGCCTGTCCGACGATATTATCGATTATATCGCTTCTAATTTTGCTTCAAACATCCGTGAGCTGGATGGTGCCTATAAGACCGTAGTTGCCTACTGTTTCCTGGCTAACTCCTTTACTCTGGACGATGCAAAGGTCGCCCTCAAGGACATGATCTCTCCCAAGCAGGCCAGACAGGTCACACCGGAGATCATCGTCAAGGTTGTCGCACGGGCTTACAACATCACGGTAAGTGATATCATGTCGAATAAGCGCAGCAAGGATATCCTTGTGCCCCGCCAGACCTGCATGTACTTGTGCCGGTCGGAACTGAACATGACCTATCCGAAGATCGGAGAGTTCTTCGGAGGGAAAGATCACACTACGATTCTTCACGCTTGTAACAAAATTGAAAAAGAACTGAAAGATCCGACGTCTGTTGTTTACGACCGGATCGAGTCAATCAGAAAGCGTCTCTTTAACTAAAGTTTTCCACTCTTTTTCGTTCATATGTGGAAAACTTCCGTTGGAAATCAGGTGGATACTTTGTGTATAAAAGTATTGAAAAAACAGCGTGAATTAATGTTTCCTTTTTACACATACCGATACACTTCTTTTCCACATAAGAAACGTTGAAATATAGGCTTTTGAAGTACTTCTGCACAGTATTCACAGACCATAATAATATAAAGAATATTTCTTAAAAACCATATTCTTTTTGTTTTATATCCGCAAGACCTTACCCCTCTTCTTCTCTTTTTTCTCTTTGACATTTTGAAGAAAAGTGTGGAAAACTTTTATTCATGGCAGAAGCACCAAAATCCCTTATTTTCCTTCCTCTTTTATAGGATTCTTTGTAGCATTTTTGTAATTTTCCTGTATAATATATAGTGTTATTTGATAATTGTCAGACGGAGGAAAGTAACGCATGAAACTAGTAATTTCAAGAGACAATCTGGTCGAAGCCATTTCGATCGTGCAGAAGGCAGTTTCTACTCGTTCTACTTTACCTATTTTAGATGGTATTTTGATTGAGGCCGCAGCAAATAATGTAAAGCTGACAGGATATGATTTGGAAACAGGTATCGAGGCACTGGTAGATGCTGACGTGATGGAAGAAGGATCGATCGTGATTCCTTCCAAAGTGTTCGGAGAAATCGTCAGGAAGCTTCCTTTTGAAGAGGTGGCGATCTCCACGAATGATAGAATGATCATCGACATCGAGAGCGGCACGTCGAAGTTCTCGATCAACGGTATTTCTTCTGAAGGTTTCCCCAAGATTCCTGAAGTAGGCGAAGATAACAAGATCATCCTCAACCAGGAGATCTTAAGAAACATGATCAGCCAGACGATTTTCGCGATCTCTACGGATGAAGGACGTCCGATGCTGAATGGTTCCCTCTTCGAGTCAGACGGAAAGAACATCAATGTCGTATCGATCGACGGCTTTAGAATGGCCCATAGAAAGAAGGAGATCGGTGAAGATCTTCCGGTTCTGAAGTTCCTGATCCCCGGCAAGGCTCTTCACGAGGCAGCACGTATCCTGACCGGTAAGGACGCAGAAGTCGTGATTTATGCTTCCACAAACCATATTCTTTTCGATACAGGTAAGTTCAGAATCGTTTCCCGCCTCATTAACGGCGAGTTCCTGGATTATCACGCTATCGTTCCGAAGAATTCTTCTACCACGATGATCGTAGATAAGAATGCGGTTCTAAACGCCGTAGAGCGTGCTTCCCTGATTATTCAGAAGGAAGACAGAAGATGTCCGGTCAACCTCTCGATGGACGATGAGGAGACGCTGGTGATCCGTTCGAGCACCGAGCTCGGTAATCTCCGTGAAGAAGTGAAGTGCCAGATCACAGGCGAACTTATTAATGTAGACTTCAATCACAAGTACATCATGGATGCACTTCGTGCGATCGACGATGATACAGTGAAGTTCCTCTTTTCCGGTTCCAACGGACCGTCTGTGGTCGTACCTACAGAGGGAGAGGAGTATACATATCTGATCCTGCCGCTTCGTAAGTGATAAGGCATGTATATCCGTTCTATACAACTGCATAATTTCAGAAATTACAGAAGGCTTGATCTTATGGTCGAGCCTTCTGTTAATGTTTTCTATGGGGCAAATGCCCAGGGAAAGACGAATATTCTGGAATCGATATATCTTTGTACTTCGACACATTCTCATCGTACTTCTAAGGATAGTGACATGGTGATGCACGGTGAACATGGATATAAGGTACGGCTTTCTCTCACCTCCTCTTTTCACGCTTACGATGAGTCTGTTTCTGTGATCTATGAGGACGGGTCCGGCGATAACGGCGCTGTGAAACATCCGAAAAAAACCGTCTGCCATGACGATGTACCATTTGACAAAATATCCGATTATTTCGGGATTTTTAACGCTGTTATATTTGCTCCCGAGGACCTGACTCTTATTAAAGAAGGACCATCTGTAAGGCGGAAGTACTTAAATGTGCTCCTCTCTTCCGTGAAAAAGTCTTATATCTTCGAACTGACCAATTATGTCCGTTTCCTGATGAGCCGGAACCGCATTATTAAAAATGCCAGAAATCAAGGTTCCAAACTACTTACGGATAAAGTCCGCGATGAGATGTCGATCTGGCATGAACCGATGGCCAGATCAGCATCGAAGATCATGCACGAGAGATATCTCTTCTCTCTTCGTATCGCTAAGTTTGCAAAAGAGCATCACGAGAGTATCTCACATGGAAGTGAGACGTTATTTGTGAAATATAAGACCTGTGTTCCGACAGAGATGCTCGAAAACTATGACGAGAACGCAGTGATCGAGACTCTGATCCGAAAGTGGGACAATTCTTTAGAAGATGATTTTATTCACGGAACGACTGATTTCGGACCGCAGAAAGATGACCTTCTTATGTCTCTGGACGGAGATGGACTTCGGAAATTTGCCTCCCAGGGACAACAAAGATCGGCTGCTCTTTCGATGAAAATGGCCGAACTGGACATCATGAGAGAAGAAACAAACGATTCTCCTGTACTTCTTCTGGACGATGTCTTTGGCGAGCTGGATGCCGAAAGAAGAAAGTGTCTGCTATCCGAGATCGGCGATGCACAGATCTTCATTACCTGTACCGACAAATCCTTCATCGAGCAGGAACTGGCCGACTCTATGGAAGAAGCTTCAAAAATCGCCTTTTTTGAGGTATCTGAGGGGTCTGTAAGAAGGATAGAAAAAGCATAAAATTTGACCGTTTCCAGTGCTTTTGTGGTATAATATTTAGGTCAAAAACTGTAAGATTTAAGGGGCGTTTGGATGTTCGTTCATATCGGCGGAGAGTACACGATCCTGATCGATTCGATAATCGGATTAGTCAACCTGGAGACTGTTCAGGCTTCATCGACCGATATGAATGATTTTCTGCGGCGAAATGAGGATGAAAACATCCTCGAATATGTCTCGGAAGAGATACCCAGATCCATGGTCCTTACGGACGATCGGGTCTATATATCTCCTCTTTCGGTGGTGACATTGAGAAAGAGGATCGAGCATGCAGGCGTGGTGTAAATCTTCACAAATGTTGGCAAAATAATCCTAAAAAAGATAAGGTAACAGTGTTACAGATCTTAATATATCAGCGATTCTCCCGTTTTGAGCGATTCTTAGGGAGAATGAAGGAAGGAAAGAAGAAAAATGGACGACGAGAAGAATCTGCAGAACAATTCGGGTGATAATGAGAAGCAGAATCAGCCGGAAGAGAAAAGAGAATTCTATTACGAAGTTCAGGAAGAGACAGATGGTCTTGTGAACCTGGCTTCAGACCCGCGTGCTTTGACTGAGGACTATAAAGAGGATTCTCTTGAGGATCTCGAGCAGGCTACACAGGGACAGGATGATTTCGACACCACGAACAAGAAAGAGTATAACGAAGAAGATATTCAGGTTCTGGAGGGTCTGGAGGCCGTCAGAAAGCGTCCGGGCATGTATATTGGTGATACGACCCTTCGAGGTCTTCACCACCTCGTATACGAGATCGTAGCGAACTCTGTCGACGAAGCGCTTGCCGGACGCTGCGATACAATCAAGGTCACAGTAAATACAGACGGTTCCGTTACCGTTACAGATAACGGTTCGGGTATTCCGGTAGGTATTCATCCGAAGATGGGTATTCCTACAGTTGAAGTCGTACATACAGTGCTTCACGCCGGCGGTAAGTTCGGCGGTGGCGCATATAGCGTTTCCGGTGGTCTCCATGGTGTAGGCGCTTCCGTAGTAAATGCTCTGGCTTCGAAGATGATCGTAGAAGTTCGCCGTGAAGGCAATATCTATCACATCGAATTTGAGCGTGGTAAGACCACTTCTCCCCTCGAGATCGTCGGTAAATGCGATGAGAACGATACCGGTACGAAGACGATCTTTACACCGGACCCGGAGATCTTCCCGGACTGCCGTTTCGACTTCGATGCAATGATTACACGTTACCGTGAAATGGCTTTCTTAAATAGAGAAATCACCATTATTCTCAGAGACGATCGTGCGGAAGAACCGGTTGATAAGGTCCTTCACTACGACGGTGGTATCATCTCCTTCGTAGAGTACCTGAACCGACATAGAGAGGCCCTTCACAAGCCACCGATCTATATCGCCCAGAGAAGCGGAGAATGCTTCGTAGAGGTCGCGATCCAGTATAATGATTCTTTTGCTGAGAACGTATATTCGTATGCCAATAACATCGCAACTGTCGAGGGTGGTTCTCACCTCACCGGCTTCAAGAGTGCGCTTACGAAGGTCATTAACGACTATGCCAGAAAGTATAAGTTCATCAAGGATTCTGACAGAAACCTCCAGGGTGAGGACACACGTGAGGGTATCGGCGCCATCATCAGTGTCAAACTTCCGGAGCCGCAGTTTGAAGGTCAAACAAAGTCAAAGTTGGGAAATGCCGAGATTAGAACGCTTGTAGAGACGGTCATGTCTGAAAAGCTTGCCCAGTATCTCGAGGAAAATCCGAACGTTGCGAAGATCGTGATGGACAAATGCCTGTCTGCTTCCCGTGCCCGTGAGGCCGCGAGAAAAGCTCGTGATATGACGAGAAGAAAGAGTGTCTTCGAGTCCAATGCTCTTCCGGGTAAGCTTGCTGACTGTCAGGAAAAGGATCCTACATTCTGCGAAATCTTCATCGTAGAGGGAGACTCTGCTGGTGGTTCCGCAAAGCAGGGACGTGAGAGAAAGTATCAGGCAATCCTTCCGCTGTGGGGTAAGATGCTGAATGTTGAGAAGGCTCGTATCGATAAGGTATACGGTAATGAGAAGCTCCAGCCGGTCGTTATGGCACTGGGTGCCGGTATCGGTGAAGACTTCGATCCGGAGAAACTCCGTTACCACAAGGTCATCATCATGGCCGATGCCGATGTTGACGGATCTCATATTCGTACTCTCCTTCTCACCTTCTTCTTCCGCTATCTGCGTCCTCTCGTAGAACTCGGATATGCCTATATTGCCTGCCCGCCGCTCTATCGCGTATACCAGGGTAATGAAGGTTACTATGCCTATGACGATAAGGAAGTCGAAGAAATCAAGCAGAAAACCGGATGGAAAGAGCCAAAGATCCAGCGTTATAAGGGTCTTGGTGAGATGAGTTCCGAGCAGCTCTGGGAGACGACGATGAACCCGGCTACCAGAAAACTTCTGAAAGTAACCATCGAAGATGCGCAGGCGGCAGATGAAGCTATGACACTTCTGATGGGTGATCAGGTCGAACCGAGAAAAGAATTCATTCAGGCAAATGCTAAGTTCGCTCAGGTAGATATGTGATCTGATTCATTACAATTATTTATATAACCGAACATCTCCTGTGGATAAATCCATGGGAGATGTTTTTATTGTTTCACGTGAAACATTCCTTAGCATGAAATCCATTCTTTTATAAGTGATTTTTCCTGTCATTCACAAATGAACCTAGTCTAAAAAGTGAAATCACAGTTTGATTTAAAAAACTGAAAATGATGATCGATATGATTTGAATGTTATTATTTGATTATTGTTTCACGTGAAACAATGAGAGTAATTCGGATCAAAACTTATAATGTTTCACGTGAAACATTTACGTGAAATATGAATGATTATGAAAAATGATGAATGATATTCGTTGTTTCTCTGAAAAAGTGTAAACGAACTGTCATATTGAAAAATACTTTTTTTGTTACTATATACTTAATAAGAAAAATAAAGGAGCACATATGGCATACGTAATTTCAATCGTAAATCAAAAAGGCGGAGTCGGAAAAACAACAACAGCTGTGAATCTTAGTGCTTTTCTGGCGAAAAAACGCAAAAAAGTCCTGGTGATCGATCTGGATCCACAGGGAAATGCCACAAGTGGATATGGTTTTGAGAAATCCGGTCTGGAGAATACCGTCTATGATCTTCTCGTAAACGAGGAAGAAATTACTAAAGTGATTGCTGCTACATCCGATAAAAATGTAGATATGTGCCCGACGAATATCAATCTTGCCGGTGCAGAAGTCGAACTGGTATCCGCAATCAGCCGCGAGACGATACTCAAGCGAGCGATTGAACCTGTCTTGGATAAGTACGACTATATAATCGTGGACTGTCCGCCGTCACTCGGACTGCTTACGATCAATGCCCTGACAGCATGCGAGGGTGTCATCGTGCCGATACAGGGAGAATATTATGCGCTTGAGGGATTGTCTCAGTTAATCGATACGATCAACATGATCAAGAAGAAACTCAATCCTGCAGTAGGTATCCTCGGTGTTGTTATTACCATGCACGACAGACGTACACAGCTGACTAAGCAGGTAGTAGAGGAAGTCCAGAAATACTTTGGAGACAAGGTTTTCAATACATTTATACCGAGAAATGTTCGACTGGCCGAGGCACCCAGCCATGGTCTGACGATTGAAGAATATGACCCCAAATCAAAGGGTTCGCTGGCATATCAGGCTCTTTCGAACGAGGTTATAAAGAGAACAAAATAAAACATAGACGAAAGTCAATATATGAGGTGAAATATGGCTACAAAGAAAGGATTAGGAAAGGGAATCGGCGCACTTATTCCGGATGAAGGTATTCCGGAGATCCAGAAGGATGCAGTGCTCGAACTGAAGATCAATGACATCTCTCCGAATAGCGATCAACCGAGAAAACAATTTAATCAGGATGCGCTTCAGGAACTAGCAGAATCGATCAAGGAAAACGGCGTGATCCAGCCAATCATCGTTGCTAAACGTGGAACCGGATATCGCATCGTAGCTGGTGAGAGACGCTGGCGGGCATCCCGTCTGGCTGGTCTAAAAGTCATACCTGCAATCGTTCGTGACCTGACGGATCAGCAGACGATGGAACAAGCTCTTATCGAGAATATACAGAGACAGGATCTCAATCCGCTTGAAGAAGCGTTTGCCATGGATAATCTTATGAAAGAACATGGTCTTACTCAAGAAGCTCTGGCAAAGAAACTGGGAAAGAGCCGTCCGGCTATTGCGAATACTCTGAGACTACTTAACATCGAGGAATCACTTCAGGATTTTATCCGTAACGGTGATCTTTCAGCCGGTCATGCGCGTGCACTTCTTGCAATTACTGACAAAGAAGAGCAGAAGAAAGCGGCTGATGTAGTCATGATCAAAGAACTGAGTGTCCGTGAAACAGAGGAATATGTCAAGAAGATCCTGAGTGGAGCTACAACGACACCTCGTAAAACGCGCGAGAAAGGGTCAAATCCGGTCGCAATCGAGACGAAGAAGGTAGAACGTCAACTCGAGAGATACTTCGGTACAAAGGTAAAACTGAAGGTTAAAGACGAGGCGGCAGGAAAAGGGTCGATCATGATCGAGTATTATTCATATGATGATCTGGATCGGCTATTAGAAATGATGAACAACTGATGCCATATATTTCACCAAAAGCAGGGAGGTCTTCCGGAATCGGGAGGCCTCTTTGCTTTGAGTTGACATAAATGGTCAAAGTTAGTAAAATCAGTACGCTACGAAAACGGAGATGTATCGAAGTGGTCATAACGAGGCGGTCTTGAAAACCGTTTGCCCAAAAGGCACGTGGGTTCGAATCCCACCGTCTCCGCCATAAAGTGAACCCACCTAAGATATATGGGTCTGAAAGGACTGGAAACAGGGCGT
>JAFZVE010000051.1 GCA_017617995.1 Clostridiales bacterium | reverse complement strand
GCTGTATCACTCCGCACTATACGGTTCATAACCGCGAAGAACTCCTCGAGACGATCCGCAGTATCGAGGACGATGGCATCTCCTGTGTGATCAAACCGGTCCTCGGGGAAAACAGGGACGGATTTCTGCGGATCGTATCTGATAAAACCTATGCAAAAGCACTGTCCGAAGGCCATGCTTCCTTGCTGATAACAAGAACGATTCTACAGAATCTGCCCGACGGCCTTACGTTTTCCGACCCATTCCTCATCATGCCCTACCTTCCCGGTCAGGAATGGGATGTGGATATTCTTGCCGATCACGGCAAGATCCTATCCATCACGATCCGGAAAAACCTCGGCATGCTCGGCGGGCTCTCCGCCTGCACCGAAACCGCTGAAAATCCGGTACTGTTCGGTATTTGCAGAAAGATCCTTTCTGCACTTCCCTTATCTGGCCTTCTCTGCATAAGTTTCAAGGAAGATGCCGACGGACAGCTCAAACTTCTGGAGATCAATCCGCGCGCCATGGGAAGCATCTATGTTTCCACTCTTGCCGGAAACAGCCTGATCGACGCCTTCTTCCTCCACCTGGAGCATCCGGATGATCTCCCTTCGGAACCGAAGATTACCCCGCCCGGCAGAGTCATTTCCCTCTTCTTCGATTCACTGGAAGTATCCGGAGAGCCGAAGATACCCGTTTTTTCCGGAACACCTTCGGACAGCTTTTCCGCCTCTACAGAATCTGACCGTATCATCGAGTGGAAACATCTCACACCGGAATCAAAAGAAGAATACCTCCGGTACTACGCGATGACAGACACGAGGATCACGGATCTTACCTTCCACTGCCGATACGCATGGGATAACGTTTTCAACATCGAATATGCCATCATCGAGGACTGTCTGGTGCAGATCTCCGACGGCGACGGATACACTTCGCCTTTTATGCTGATGCCGCTCGGGAAACTGGCTCCTACGAAGTTAAGACGCATCATCGAGCAGGTGCGGCCCATATTCGATGAAAGAAACTGGGCGTTCCGCATCTGTACGATTGATGAGAACTATAGGGATATGTTCCTCGCTCTTCCCTTTCCCATCGAGAAATGTGCGTATGACAGGGATTCTTCCGATTATCTCTATAACGCAGATTCTCTTCGAAACCTCACCGGCAAAAGATACGCCAAGAAGAGGAATCACCTCAAGCATTTCCTCGCAGCGTATCCGGATCATGAATACTTTCCGCTGGAGCCTTCTCTTTTTCCGGAGTGTCTGGATCTTGTTAAGAGCTGGGCCGAAAGAAAATGTATCGATCTTTATGACACCACGGAGAGCGACTATCTCATGATCAAGCGGATCTTCCACGCTTGGGAGAAACTCGACTTAAGAGGCGGTGCGATCCGTATAGACGGAAAGCTCGTAGCCTTCTCCATCGGAAGCATCGGGCAGCCGGACACCGCACACATCCACTTCGAGAAGGCGGATACCGACTACGACGGACTTTACGTCGCACTCTGCAAATACATCGCCTCCAGTGCTTTTCCCGAAGTACGGTATATCAACCGCGAAGAAGACATGGGACATCTGGGGCTTCGCCAGTCGAAGGCGTCCTACTGCCCCATCGAGATGGTGCATAAATACAAGATCCTCTACTTGTGAACAAATACGACACACTCAACTTGTGAACGAGATTTTACGATTTGTTCACATTCGTTTGCTCAAAATTCGTTTTTTAGATTATAATAGATGTGTATTGCTAATCGATAAGGTAAGAGGTATTGAGAATGGCTAATGCTCCTCATATTTTAATTTGTGATGACGACCCGGTCGTACACGAGTCTCTGGGTCTGTATTTCGAAAACGAACATTTCACCTATTCCAGCGCATATGACGGACGTGACGCGCTCGCGCATGTCGCCTCCGACAAGCCGGACCTGATCATACTGGATGTCATGATGCCGGAGAAGACCGGTATCGAGGTATGCCGGGAGATCAGAAAGACGCTGTCGACACCGATCATCATCCTCACCGCCAAGGGCGAGGAGATCGACCGTGTACTCGGATTGGAACTGGGTGCAGATGACTACATCGTTAAGCCTTTCTCTCCTCGTGAGGTCATCGCCCGTATCAAGGCCGTCCTCCGCCGTATCAGTGAACCGCAGGAGAACACTTCTCTTCTCCGTTTCGAAGGACTCGAGATCAATCTCGATAACTATCAGGTCAAGGTCAAGGGCGAACTCGTCCCCTGCACCCCGAAGGAAGTCGAGATCCTTCATCTTCTGGCCTCCCATGTCGGTCAGGTCATGGACCGTGAGCAGATCCTCTCCCTGATCTGGGGTTACGATTATTTCGGCGATACCCGTACTGTCGACACGCACATCAAGCGTATCCGTCAGAAGATCTATTACGATGGAGCGCCGTGGTCTCTGATCACCGTGTATGGTGTCGGATATAAGTTCGAGGTCAACCAATAATGTTCCGAAGCGTTTTCTTACGCAAGATGATCTTTCTCGTGCTGGTCGCGCTCTGCGCGTCAGCACTTATTTCTGCTACGCTCTTTAACTATGCGCAGACGGAGATTTCGAGAAACATGGCCGAGGAACACTCGATCGATCAGGCCAGGGCACTGTCTTCCTATCTTTCGAATTATCTATACGAGACCGCTTCTGACGGCAAGGATCAGGCCACACTTCTACGGGAGGCCACGACCGGATATGCGGATCCGCTCGTCCTGGATGCCTACTTCGTACTCTATGACGCATCCGGAAAGCTGATCACATCTTCGACTTCTGTGACGCCGCAGCAGCAGACACATATCGAGGGCATCAACACTTATGCACAGACATATATGCTGACGAACAGCAGCAACAAGAATCTACTGGGTCGGCTAGTCGAAGACAAAGAGACATCCATTCTCGTACAGGTTCCCGTCTACAAAGGGGAAAACCTGGCCGGCTATCTGGTGATCGGAGACGAGCTTCCGGCGAGCACATCCATCGGTTCCGGCTTCAATCAGGTTCTGCTTTTGTCGACTCTGATGGTCTCACTTTTTATGCTGATCCCCGTTTACTTTGCAAGTAAGCGCCTGATCCGACCTCTAAACCGTGTTACCGAAGTGGCGACCGCACTGGGCCAAGGTGATTTTACCGTCCGTGCCAACGACCGCACCAAGGGCGAGCTCGGCGAACTGGCCGCCTCGGTCAACGAACTGGCTGAACGCCTATCTAAATCGATCGCCGGTGTCACCACCGAGCGCAACCGCCTCAAAGAGATCTTCGACATCATCTCCGAAGGTATCGTATCCGTAAACAAGGACCTGCAGCCTGACTACTCGAACAACGCAATCGCGACACTCTTCGAGAAGGTCCCGCGTAAGAACCTCTTTACGGAGAAACTGCAGCTGATCCCTTTCGAAGAAGTGTGGGAAGATTTTGAAAAATGTCTCAAGACCGGAGAGACCTTCGAGCGCACCATCGAGGCAAAGGACTGCGCATACTCATCCACGATCGTGCCGATCCTCGACAACGAGAAAGCGATCATCGGAGCGACGGGATTCTTCCGGGACATCTCCGAGCAGGAACGTCTCGAGCAGACCAGAAGAGACTACGTCGCCAATGTTTCCCACGAGCTGCGAACCCCTCTCACCGCCATGCGCGGTCTTGTCGAACCGCTAGCCGACGGCATGGTCAAGAAAGAGGAAGACCGCCAGAGATACTACGGCATCATTCTCCACGAGACGATGCGTCTGTCGCGACTGATCGACGACATGCTCGAGCTTTCCAGATTGCAGGCGCGTACCCTCGCTTTCAGAACTTTCCCCTTTGACCTGAATAAACTTCTCTCCGAATTCGAGACGAAGTTCAAACCGGTCATGGAAGATGCCGATCTGGAATTCCATGTAGAGTTTAAGACCGGTACACTTCCGACTGTTATGGGTAATCCGGACCGTGTCGAGCAGATCATCGTCATTCTTCTGGATAATGCCAAGAAGTATACGCCGGCAGGCGGCTCGATCATCATCTCGACCGAGTATAACGACGAGATGGATCGTGTACTTGTCTCCGTAAGTGACACCGGACAAGGCATCCACGAATACGACATCGACCATATCTTCGACCGTTTCTACAAAGCAGACCGCGCGCGTGGCAAAAAGGGCACGGGCCTGGGTCTGGCGATCGCCAAAGAGCTTCTGAGCTACATGGGCGAGACGATCACGGTGCAGAGCGAATATGGCGAGGGCACCACATTCACATTCACCCTGAAGCGCGTGACCGGCACTGTCTGGTACTGATTGGTCCGGAGTCATCGTTATGATTGAAGCAAACCCCGCTTCGGGCGAAAACAGCAAGGAATCCGTACGCATCAACAAGTACATCAGTTCCTCGGGATTCTGTTCCCGAAGGAAGGCTGACGAATATGTCGCATCCGGCGCCGTTACGATCGATGATGAGGTTGCTGTATCAGGATCACAGGTATTCCCGGGACAGATCGTACGTGTAAACGGAAAGCCCGTTATCCCCGAAGATGATCATGTCTATCTGGCGTTTCATAAGCCACTCGGTATCACCTGCACCACCGACCGGAGAGATAGGAGTAATGTGATCGATTACATCAAGTATCCGACACGGATCTTCCCGATCGGGCGACTGGATAAGAACTCTACCGGGCTCCTCCTTCTCACGAATGACGGCGAGATCGTAAACAAGCTTCTCCGCGCCGAAGGAAAGCACGATAAGGAATATATCGTAACTGTAGATAAACCGATCGATGCGGAATTTCAAAGGAAAATGGAAGGTGGTCTTCCCATTCTCGATACCGTTACCCTGCCCTGCGAAGTCAAGCTGACAGGCAAGAGTACTTTTCACATCGTACTCCATCAGGGGCTGAACCGTCAGATCCGTAGAATGTGCGAATACCTCGGTTACCGAGTGGTGAAACTGAAACGTATACGGATCCTCAATATCTCTCTGGGCGCTCTCCCCGTCGGACAGATCCGGGAACTGACACCTAAAGAAAGAAAGATCCTCATGGACATCCTTAAGTAACAAGGGTAAATGAAAAGAGCCCCCGGTCGTCACCGGAAGCCCCCATCATATAGTGAAATTAGTACTTTGGAGCAAATTCGATTGTCTCTTCGTAGCGGGCGTTTTTCTGTAGTCCGCGACGGGCGAGAACATCCGGGCCTCGCTCGACCCCCTTCATATAGAAATCCAGATACAGGTGCGTCCGCCCGTCTGTCGGCATCAATTCCTGATGCGCGTAATCGTCAAGATCTTCCGGCATATATGGCATGCACGAGAAAGAGAACGGTTCCAGTTTATTCTTGTGTATCGACAGCCCCTTCACATCATCGAGCTGCAGAAGGAGATATCTCGTATCCGCATGC
Source organism: Clostridiales bacterium (assembly GCA_017617995.1). Lineage (GTDB taxonomy): Bacteria > Bacillota > Clostridia > Saccharofermentanales > Saccharofermentanaceae > Scatonaster. The sequence goes on along the minus strand of JAFZVE010000051.1, from coordinate 113,834 downwards.
GCGCCATTCTCTGCCGGTCTGGCGTACTCGTGATAAAGAGAATTCTCCAGCGTCGTGAACCATCCGATCCTCTGGGATTCTTTTCTGTCTGAATACGACTCGCCGGAACCTCTTCCATACCATCCCAGGTGGGACATGGAATCAATAGGCACACGGAAGCCGTAGCGGACCAGATCGAACTTCGGGACAAACTCCAGTGTCGCCAGAAGACGCCCATCCGTCTTCACTCGATAGTGAACAAGGATCGGACCCTTCATACCTGTCGATTTATACTTACAGATCAGATGGAAATCTTCTCCATCCATCTCATAGAAAGTGCCGACAAACTGCATCTCACTTTGTATCGTTCTCCAGTCAGTCTCATGAGAGAATACGGTCTGAGAAAGCACATAGGACTTATCAGCACGGTCGATATTCGACGCTGCACGATAGAAACTCGGTTCCATCAGGCCGTCGAAGTACTCCTTACCATCGATCCGGATAGAGCACAGGCCGCCTTCTCTACGGCTGAATCCGTACTGGACATTTTTAATCTGTGCGAAGATCAGGGCCGGTGCAGTCAGAACCTTGACACGGGGTTTGTTCTCATCAAGTATAAGGCCGTCCGCCAGAGACGCCGCTTCGATGATCTGTATGGTCGGCTCCTCCCCTTCCGGCTCTTCTTCCCAAACGGGTGTCTGAGACGAGGGATCACAGACCTCATCGACGAGGATCTGCTGATAGAATGCCACTTCGTAGCCCGCCTTCGCATAGCAGGCGTCATTGGCCAGAGTAAGTCTGATGTCCAGGATCAGTTCTTTACATACAGCCTGATTATAGGTATCCTGTGCCTTCGGATATTTTGTGCCCCATAAAGATGTGACGAAATCCCCGACCTCGATCGGGAACTGCATCTCTCTGTTTCCGAGAGCCGAGATCGGAGGCACTATACCGGAGCCGCCGGTCAGGCGGATCCCACCGAGCATAAGCTGCCATTTTAATTCAATAGCAGGGGTCGCGCCAAACGGCGAGACATTATGTACGGTAAGAATCGAAGGATTCTCCGCAGATGCGAAGATCTTGATCCCTTCGCACTGTTTCTTCACTTCGTAAAAGATCGGATGCGGCACGCGATTGGCATCGACGATACCTTGCGCAATAGATACGCCGATCTGTTCGGAATATTCGACGAGGTCACCCTGATGGATGTACTTGAGATCCATTGTATCTTCGTCTCTTCTCGGACGGGCCATAATCGACTCAAAAAGCACTTTGTCCTCTTTCAGTCTGCTTCTGAGATAGGGACGGTTCACACAAAGGTCACACCACTGTCCGAACAGCATACCTGCTTTGTTCGGGAATGGCGGCATATCAGACACTCTTCCCGTATTGTCGATCTCACAGTAGAGCGGACGCTTCGCATCAAAGGCATTGATACGTTCTTTTACATCCAGGTAAGCGCCTTCTTCGAATTTTCTTCCCGTCATCGACCACATGATGATACACGGATGGTTAATGAGAGAGTACACCGTCTGAGGAAGTACTGCCGCGGCCGATTGCAGGATCACATACATGCCATACCGGTCACACAGATCGAAGAACCGCGAATCGGTCGGGTGATGCACTACATAGATCGTGTTGATATTTCCCGCTTTCATCAGGAGGATATCCTGACGGAAACGCTCAAGTGGAACGGAGATACCGTTCTCGGGATCAAATTCATAATATTTCACGCCGTGGATCGGCACAGCAAGATCGTTGACGTGGATGATGCTCTCCGAATAGGAAATAGAACGGAAACCGAAGCGCTGCTTCTTGACACAGATGACCTGATCCTTATTGTCACGCACCTCGATCAGAAGGTCGTAAAGATTCGGTGTCTGATCCGTCCATGGTAGAACGAGTTTCGCATAGAACTCCGTACCGAGGATCTTGACTCCGTCCTTCGGAATCGTATCGGTCAGTGCTTTTCGCTGATTCAGACGATGCTCGGGCAGATTGTAGAGGTCATACTCATCTCTGGCTTCCATCAGGCGGCAGTTGACCGTCACCTGCATATCATACGGGAGGTGGTTCATCAGTTCGATCTCGACATTCATACCCGCATCTCTTCGGATCTGCGCATCCGGAAGGATCTCCTTCTCCCGGTCTGTCAGCTGGTCGTCATTATCGGAACGGTAGAGACTGTTGACCAGAGCCGTCTTCGGCACGACGTCACGTGCGAGCGTATCGGTCAGCCAGCTTGTGAAGAGGCGCACAGAAGAGATCTCGACACTCGACTCGGCAACCAGATACGGCAGACGGAAAAGACCCGAGAAGCCAAAGGCACCCTGCGCCCTGACATTCTTCTTCAGTTTTCCCTTCTCCATACGGATATCGAAACGACGCACTGCGACCGTAATAAGATTCGCCCCTTCGTGAAGTGCTTCGTTCAGGAGGCACTTCGTCGTCGAGAACGTACTTCTCGAAGCGGATACCTGCTTTCCATTTACAGTGATGGTATAGTTACCGACGATCCCGTCGGTAACGAAATAAACAAAACGATTGATAAACTGCGCCGGGAGATTGACCCATACCCGATAAAGGCCATAGTCATTCGTATTCTCCATGGCCGCATCATCTGCGAGACGTTGCTGAAGTTTAGATGTCTTCTTGGATAGAAGCGCATTTTTCTCGTAGACAAGTTCACTCGGATATCCGTAGCCCTGCATCTGCCAGACGCTAGGCACATCGATCAGATCCCATTTACTGTCATCAAATTCAGGCGCTGTCCAGTTCTCCGGCACGTCCTCTTTGAACTTGGCATGGAAGAAACGCCACTTCGGAAGTTCCAGTTTCCAAAGCGACGGAAGTCTGCCGAACTCCGGCGGATGCTTCTCCGTATAGAGTTCGTCCATCGTGTCATATGGATAGAAATACCCTTGTGATGGCAGTTGCGTCATGCTTCTCTCCCATTTTCCGCTATTATTACATAGCATCTTAAAGATATTGTAGCACGGCTACCCCTGCGTCATGTATCAGAGATATTTCATTTTGAAGAAACCACGGCAACAAAGCCGTAACGCCTGTAATATCAGAGGGTAGCGAGATTCTTCTTTCTCTTTCGCGCTTTTCTCATGCGCCAGATCCCCTTGAAAAAGTGACCATTCATTAACAAAAGAAGCGCTTCCATCTGTTCGATCGTAATCTTTCCGAGACTGAATGTCGCCAGTGTACGAAGCGGCATCTCCATCGTCATGACTTCATTCATCTTCTTCAGATGCTCCTGCGTCTCCTTCTTATTCCGCTTCTTGATGCTGAGTCGTACAGACTGGTAGAATATCTTCCCGAAGAGATTCCCTTTCCCTACATCTTCTACGCTGGAATTGAGAGTAAACTCGCCCTTCTTCGGATCCTGTTCCTCCTGGATCTTACGGTCATATACGACCTCGAACTGCTTCTTATCGAAGATCTTCGTCTGGGAATCGAGATGATAGTATTGCGGTGCTTTTTCCTGATAATCCGGTGCGACGATCTCCGGCATCTTCGACGTGACATGGATCTCACGCTCGCATCGGATATCTCTCGAAGAAGCGCCAATCTGGATCTTATACGTTCCGCTCTCGACATGCCAGTCGTTGATCTGGGCATTATAGTACGCAAATGCACGCTTATCGAGGACGAACTCGACCGTCCTGGTCGCTCCGCGCTGGATGAACACTTTCTTAAAACCGCGGAGTTCTTTTACCGGCTTATAGATCCGGGACTTCGGTGGAGCAATATAGAGCTGGACGACTTCCTTTCCGTCCATCTCACTGATATTTGTCACATCGACCGTTACAGTCACCTTATCGTTCTCTCCGATATCCGAAGACGACAGCGAAATATCTCCATATGAATAAGACGAATACGAAAGACCATGACCAAACGGGAAAAGCACTTGCATATTGGCTGCGTCGTAATAACGGTAACCGACAAATACGCTTTCGGCATAGAGCGTCTGTCTTTTCTCCCCGAAGTGCAGATATGTCGGTGTATCAGAGAGCTTGAGCGGGAATGTCTCGGCAATTTTACCGGACGGATTAACCTTTCCGTAGAGGATATCGGCGATCGCTCCTGCGCCCTCCTGTCCCGGAAGATACGCCATAAGGACGGCCTTGACCTGAGAGATCCACGGCATCTCTACCGGGGAACCGCAATACAGGACTACACATACATTACTGTTCCGCTTGACTACTTCGTTGATCAGACGGTCATGTGACTTCGGAAGTTGCATATGCGACCGGTCGAAAGACTCCGACTCGAAGCTGTCCGGAAGACCGGCGAAGATGATGACGATATCCTTTCCGGATGCCGCCTCGAGCGCCGACTTGAGCAGCTTCTCATCGATCTCGTCATTCTCCAGCGAATAGCCCGGTTCATATACGAAGTTCTCGCTTGCTGTCGAGAATCCGTGGAATGCATCGGATACATGCGTCGGATGGATATGGGAACTTCCGCCGCCCTGGAAGCGTGTATACTTCGCCATCGCGCCAAGCACAGCGACACTCTTCTCTGCATTGATCGGCAGAAGCTTATCGTTCTTAAGAAGAACCGCTGACTCTTCGAAAGCCTGTCGCGCCAGCTGCTGGTGATTCAGGTATGGAGAAGAGGTCGGCTTCGGCTTATTTATTCCCTTCTCGATCAGGGTGAGCATACGCTCGGCCGCCCGATCAAGAAGTGCCATCGGAAGTTTACCGGAATCGACGGCTTCCTGGATCTGTCTGTCACGCTCGCCGACCGAGCTCGGCATCTCCAGTTCCAGACCGGCAGCCAGTCCGTCCAGACGGTTATTCACTGCACCCCAGTCACTCATGACGACACCATCGAATCCCCACTCATCCCGGAGGATCTCTGTAAGGAGTCTTCTGTTCTCGCAGCTGTATGTGCCGTTGATGCGGTTATAGGCCGCCATCACGGTCCAGGGCTGACTCTCTTTTACGACGATCTCGAAAGCCCGCAGGTAGATCTCACGAAGTGTCCGCTCATCGACGATCGAATCATTGATGAGTCGATACCTCTCCTGACTGTTCGCCGCGAAATGCTTCACCGAAGTACCGATTCCCTGACTCTGTACGCCGCGTACCCATGCCGCACCCATCTTTCCTGCCACATACGGATCTTCCGATACATATTCGAAGTTTCTGCCACAGAGCGGGGATCTCTTGATGTTGATTGCCGGTCCGAGTACGATCGATACATCCTGATCGATCGCTTCTTCTCCGATCGCTTTACCGATCGCTTCCATCAGTTTCTCATCGAAGGAGCAGGCAGTGGTCACCGCCGGCGGGAAACAGGTCGCTTCCCGGCTGTCGCCGCCTCCGCTTCTTCCCTCCTCGCTATCTTGTTTACGAAGGCCGTGCGGGCCATCTGTCATCATGATCGAGGGGATATTATTGATCGGGAATCTCTGTGTTCTCCAGAAATCCGATCCGGAACAAAGTGAAGCCTTCTGCTTCACGGAGAGCTTTTTCATCATAGAAGTAACGAAATCGGAAGCCATACTGTGTCTCCTATCTATGGAACTCGTTTGCGCTTATCTCGCGAAAAGCATGCGCATACACATTCATTATATACCTCTGGTTTAATCCTAGAAATACTCTTGCAAGAAGAAAATACATCATGTATACTTCACTTCACCACATAAGAGAGTTGATAAATGTGGGGGCGCACTGGTTTCGACGGGGTCGTGGAGACTGGGAAAGCGGGTAGAGGATTCTCGTTGGCCTCTTTAAAAAACGAGAAACGCAAGTAATTGCAAACAACAATCAACTCGTAGCTGCTTAATCTAGCTACCATCTCCCCGGTCTATCTGTCGGCCGGACCGGAGATGTCAGATGACAGACCTTACCTGTCGGCAGGTTAAACGGGACAACGTTTCCGGCTAAGCTTTGCTCCGGCGATGTATCTATGAAGCTACCGGACGTGGCTGCCTGTTCGTGGGCACGTCGCAAAGGGGAATACTCCAAACACGAACTGCACCCGGAGATGTCCTTGTTGACGTGGTTTCGGACAGGAGTTCGATTCTCCTCGCCTCCACCAGCAGACGAAAAGAAAACTCCCTGCTTTTCCTTATGAAACAGCAGGGAGTTTTTTATCTCTTGATTTCTCAGAAGACTCCGCCGGTTACCATCAGCTGTCGTAGCCTTCGTATTCTTCCTCATAGGCCTGGCCGGCACGCTGATCGCCTTCTTCATATTCTTCCCAGAAGTCCTGGCCTGCGCGCTCGTCGCCTTCCTCATGTTCTTCCTCGAAGGCCTGACCTGCGCGCTCATCACCTTCTTCATATTCTTCCCAGAAGTCCTGGCCCGCGCGCTCGTCGCCTTCTTCATGTTCTTCCTCGAAGGCCTGGCCCGCGCGCTCATCACCTTCTTCATATTCTTCCTCGAAGGCCTGACCCGCGCGCTCATCACCTTCTTCATATTCTTCCTCGAAAGCCTGGCCCGCGCGCTCATCACCTTCTTCATATTCTTCCTCGAAAGCCTGGCCCGCGCGCTCGTCGCCCTCTTCTACGATCTCGGAATCATCTTCAGATTTGTTATTCTTCTTTTTCGCTTCGGTTTCTACTTGTTCCGTTGTTGTCTTTGCGTCATCATCTGCCGACTTGTCGTCATCATCTCCGCAGGAAGCCATAGAAAGCGCCATGACCGCTGACAGAAGCAGTGCCAGCCTGCGAGTCTTTAATAGATTCTTTTTCATATCTTTTCTCATCTTTCTTTTTTCTTTTCCCCGAATCGCATTATATCAAAATATCATGACAACAAGCAAGTTCGTCGAAAGCGTTACTGCCGATCAGAAGAATCTTCGATATGGAAGTCTTGGACCCGATCAGATATACTGAGGTTGTCTTAAGCATGCGCTTTTATATACCGTACACGTCCGCGAAAGGAGAGTAACCAATGAAAAGAGAATACTATCAGGATATCGGATACAAACCGTTTCTGTTCTATGTGATCTTCGGTGTTTCTGCAGAGGAACTGGAGGTCTCCCGATCCAGACACAACGTGGACGGCCTGCCGGAAGATCTGCAACTTCTGTCTTTGTCCCGACCCGAGCATCAGGACTATATTGACGGTCTATTAGGCGGTCAGATGGGACAGATCCTGCGACCGGTCAATCCTGCACTCTATGACGCATGCCTCGCCGCAGAAAAATGCGTGATCATCAGAGGCACTATCCAGCAGGACAGCACACTTGATTACATGCGCAATGTCATCGGCATCATCGAAGCCTTCTTTGAAAAGGGTGCCGTCGGTGTTCTCGACCCGCAGACCATCTCGATGTACTCCCAAGAAATCTGGCAGGAACGATTCTTCGGGCACGATGTCAATGCACAAAATCACGTAGTGATCCTCTTTTCCGAGGAAGAAGGCGGGTATTGGCTTCACACGCGAGGTATGGCGGAATTCGGAAGACCCGACATCGGCATCTCCGGTGTCCCTAAAGAAAAGGCAGACGAATACAAGCAGGTCATCGATCAGATGGTCTTCTACAGCGGTCATGGTATCTTCTTCAAAGGGAATGCCCGGCTCCATATCCGATCCGGGAAAACATTCGTTGTCAGTGCGGAATTCATAGATGATTTCGACAACGAAGACTATAACAACGCCTATTACAATGTAACAGTAAAAGAGGAATCCTGAATCAGGCTTCCTCTTTTTTCTAAATCGTTTCGTTTTTTCGGAACAATCAGACCGAGATGCTATCTTCTCTTTCATAGAACAGCATCATCTTCTCAGTCATCTGGCTTCCGACCTTGGCTGCAGCCTGCATATTGAGCTGCATATCTCCGACATGTTCTCTGGCTGCGCGGCCGATGGCACCAAAGATCTCCGGCGTCTCTTCAAGTGTATCCACAATGACAAGATGTGCACGCCGATCGTTGTCCTTCGGGAAAACCATCATCGCATACCAAGCGCGGAGGATCTTCGGTTCGGTCTTCATATATTCTCTCATCGCATCGAAGAGTTCCTGCGGAATGTGTTCTTCCTTCGGTACTGCAAGCATCATCGGCTGCTTGGGATCGATCTTCTGTTCCTTGATGTTGTTATCCACCTTGCGCTTGTGGTTAAGAAGACTCAGGATGAACGGCTTCGTCATGACAAATCCGACTGTCTTCGGATTGATAAGAAGGCCGTCGACCGGGCCCTTGCTTACAATCTCACAGATCTTCTCGAAATCCAGCGGCTGGACCATCTTCTCCGGAAGACCTTCCATGATTTCCAGTTCATGTATATCGGTAAATGCAGCCAGATAATTCTTACCGTCTTTACCACGGAGAATCGCCACACCGACCTGACCCGGCTTGCTGTCTTTCTCAGGAGCATGCATCGCGGGGGTCAGGAATATCGCCTCCGTCGCTATATACTCAACAAAGCGTCCCATAAACTCGCGATCATCTCTCTTATTATTGCCATCACGGAGAAGTCCGGTCAGAAACGGATTGACGGGAGAATCCGGCATATCCGTATCCGAAGAAAGGCAGTTCACGGAAGAAAGAACATCGTATTTCTCCACATCGCCGCTTCTCAGGCCCTGTAGCACGACAGAAACATTCGTCCCTTCCTCGGCCTTCTCCATACGGCTCATGAGCGTATCTTCGATCCTTACCGCTGCCGTCGGGACAGACTTTCCTTTTCTTCCGAGAAGGTAAAGCGCATCCCCTTCGTGAAGGGTGCCTCCGCGGACGTTACCGATTACGGAAACCTCCGTGGAAGTCATAGACAACACTTCCTCTACCAGAATCGTGACAAAAGGGAATGTGACTTCCTTCTTCTGCGGTGTTTCGTTCACCTCATTATTCCCTTCGTTCTTATTCTTTCTGTCAAACAATCCCATCTTCTTTTCTCGTTTCCTTTCCCATCATCGGGTTACACCCGTTCTTGTGTTTTTCGCTCATTTTCATAAGCAGTATCTCGCAGCTGCAAACGATCAGCCGTAATCAATCTCTTTCTTTACTACCGTATCCCAGAGGACACTGACACCATCATTGAGACAGTTGGCGATCAACGGGATCGATATCGCCTTGAAGTCCGTCGGATTAAAACCTGCCGCTTCGATCGTGGATACGGGGATATAGAAATACTCCGACACCCTTCCGTAAGGAGGGATATAGACGGCTTGTGCTCCGACATCAAAGATCGTCTTATCCAGGATGATCTGGCCGTTGTCCAGACAGAGCTGGATATACTTCGTCGTCTTGTTTACAAACGTGTAGTAAACCTTAAAATAGCTGCCATCTGCTTCGAAATAGTCGATGACGAACTGTGCGCCTTCGCTGTCGTACATGATCGTGGATTCTGCTCCGAGAGATTCATCCTGATAAACAAACGCATCCTCTCCCTGCGGGAAAATATTGACCGGAATATAGTTCAGCGTATAGTCCGAATCGGCGGCCTGGGCCAGCACTGCTGTAAGTCCGTCATTGACCGGAATCGCAAGCAGCAGGAACGAGAGCCTCGTCGGTTCTGTGCCGTCAAAAGTCTTGAAGAAAGAAGCAAAATCGGTCACATCCGTTAATACCGAGTGAGGCTCGATAGATTCTTCCGTATAAAGGTAATACTCCGAACACTCGTTATTCATGACCGGATTCCGCCAGTATATCGTGTACGGTACTTCTGACCGGTTCTCGAATTCAGATGTAATCGTATAGCTTGTGTCCGTCAATTCCGCGCTGACAATAGTGTAGCGGAAGTATTCATTATCGACGACCGTCGCATTCTCCAGTTTACCGCTGAAGTATCCGTCCGAGTCATTCGTAAGCCCGAGAGCAGTCTGATTGACCGGAATCGGTGTCGGTGTAGCTACAGGAACATTCTCGGCAAAAATACTGCCGTCGCTGATGAATTGATCCAAAGAGTCAACATACATCAGCTTCTCTACAGAAGGTCCGGACGGATCTTCACTCGAAGCTTCTGTCTCGTCGTCGTCCGTCTCTTCTTCCGTCTGCTTCGTCTTCGTTGTTGTTTCTTTGCGTCGAAGACCGCAAGAAGGAAGCAGTAATGTGCTGCAAAGTACGATGGCTAAAATCTTAACAAGTCGACTCTTTTTCACGAAACGCCTCCGATTCTCCTGTAATTACACAATTTTATCAAAAAAACGCGTAAACGACAACAAGCGTGATCAGCGCTTCGGCATCGTGCCGACAAACTGTGCGATCCCTTCGCAGATCTTGTATTGATATTCCTCAGAAAGGAGATTGGCCTCCTCATCACTATTGGAAAGATAACCCATACGCACCATGAAGGAAGGAACGGAGCTTGCAAAGTTTAATCCGGTATAGTTTCCGCTGGCCCAGCATCCGATAAAGCTCGCACCGCAGCTCGAAGTGATATATTCACCGAGCTTATCACCCCAGGCCACGACCTGATCGGCATATTGACCGGATGACGGCACGATGACACAGCTTCCGGAAGTCTTGGAATCATTGGCACAATTACAGTAAAGACGGATATACACATCCGGATTGTAAGATATCGCCAGCTCGGCACGCTCCCTGTTGGAAATATCGACATCGTTTGTCTCTCGCGTCATATACACTTCGCAGCCGAGTGACTCAAGATACGAGCGGAGAAGCAGTGCTGTCTGAAGATTGATCTCCGATTCATCGATTCCGGAAACCACACCACTAAATCCCTTCGCGGATTTGTCCTTGGATCCGCCCATCGAGGAAGACATCTCTTCCTGTTCACGATTCGGGATCGCCTGATGACCCGGATCGATCACGACGCAGTATCCGCTGAGATCGGGACCGCCCGCCGGGAAGGGTGTCACGGCCGGCGTCGGTGTCGGAGGCGGCGTAGTTTCCTCGGTAGTCGTCGGAGGCGTCTCGGATGTCTCTGTACTGGTTGACGTTTCTACTGAATTCTGAAGCGAAGCAGACGTGCTTGTTGCAGCACTGGTTTCTTTCTTCGAGGAACCGAAATTTCTGACGGCGTAGACGATCCCCATCCCGATCGCCATCACAAGCAGGACTGCCGTAGCAATCATCATGATGACGACTCTTCTTCTCTTTGCTTCGATCTGTGCCTTTCTTCTGGCCCGTTCCTCCGGGGACAGCCTTCTTACAGGCGCCCTTGGCGGGACCGGGGATGCATACTCATCTGTCTCCTGCTCTTTTGTCGGCGCGGTATCATTTGCCGGTGCTGACGAAGGCATTGACACATCGGCGGAAACATCCCGGGGATTTTCCTTTTGCACTTCAGACGGAGCCGGTGTCGGAGCAGCATTGGACTTCGGACGGGAAACGGTACGGTTATCCGGTGACGAGGGGACTCTTCTTATCTCTGCAAGGAGCGAATCCAGATCGACTCTTTCTTCATTTCCGGGTTCTTTCTGCTCATGATGCATGAATTCTCCGAAATCCGGAACACCCTTATTGGACTCTTCCTCATCAGGATGGATACGTCTGCCCTCATCGCTATTCATAGTCTATTCCTCTCACTCCGAAAAACTCCTTATACATTCTATCACAACACTTTTGGAAAAGGATTTACATCTTTGCACCGCCTGTATTACACAATTCTTACTGCAGGTTATGTAAAATTGTTTTGAAATTTTTAGAGAAATCATATAGAATGGTATCACTAAACTAGGGGAGATTTTTGTGGGAAGCAAAGAAGCAATTGTTATCGGTCTTGGAATTACCGGTTGTTCTGCCGCTCGTATGCTCGCAGATGCCGGGTATTCCGTCTCATGTTTCGAACGGGCCTCGCACGTGGGTGGGCGTCTTTTCGAAGACATCCGCGCCAATGGCATCCGTGTACAAGTATACGGCCCCCGCATCTTCCACACCGACAACGAGTCCGTCTATCGTTTCCTGATGCGTTTCGGATCTTTCTATCCCTATCGGCATCGTGTACTTCTCTCTTTAGGTGATAAGACGGTCCCTCTGCCGCTCAATGCTCATTCTCTGGAGACCCTCTTCGGAGATAACCACGCCCACCAGCTTCTCATCCGTCTTCAGACATATTTCCCGGATAAGAAGCGTATATCTGCGGATGAACTGATCCGTTCCAAAGATAAGATGTTGATCGATCTGGGGCGCTATATCATCGAGAACATCCTGACCTTATCAGTCAACCGCCAGGCACCGGGTTCCTTTATTCCTGCCGATGATTCGTACAAGAACGACGCCATGGTCGATATCGGAACCGATGACTGTTACTACGAAGACAGTATCCAGGCGATGCCCATGCAGGGATTTCTCCCGCTCATGGAGAGTATGCTTGACCATCCTGCGATTACGACATATCTCAACATGGACGCACTGTCCCGCATATCCATCCTCGAGAATTCCTCCCGGATCCTTCTCGACGGCGTGCCATTCAACGGACCGGTCATCTTCACTCCATCCGTAGACCGCCTCTTCAACTACAGATTCGGGGCCCTTCCCTATCGTGCGACGAAGATCACTTTCCAGGATGCAGAACGGGATTTCTGTAACGAGAGCGCTGTGATCGTAACACCCAAGGATCGGGAGATCGTCCGTATCACCGAGAGCAAACAGATTACTTTGCAGGATATCGACGGGCACACGACACTGAGTATGGAGACACCTTATCAGACCATGGTAAGGGCGCATACCGAGCCATTTGAACCGGAGATGACGGAGGCCAATCTTGCCATACAGGCCAAGTACATGGAGCTTGTCAAGGATTGCCCCACCCTGATTCCACTCGGACGTATGGCAACATACAGAAATATGTCGATTGCCGAAAGCATCGAGCAGGCACAGAAGATGGTCGCATCCCTGTAATGCAGGGTACTTCCATCTGCATCGCTTTTTTCTTATTTATTCTTCAGAAACGAGAGTATAGACGGAAACCGGTACATCTTCCGGTCTTTGCATCTCCACACGGAAGTAGACATTCTCATCACACTTCACATTGACCGGAAGGCGGACAGAACCGGCCTCATTCACGGAACCCAGATCCAGTGTCGCAGAAAGATCAGAAGAACTCAGTTTATCCATGACACTCTTTCTTCCGACCAGACGTACCGTTACATTCTGTACCGGATACTTCACCGCGAGGTTCTTATCGCGGAGGACATTCTGATTCTCATACTGTAATTCAAGTGTGAAGGTCCTCTCGGTAACCGGGTTGGTCGTAATCTGAATATACATCCAGAGAAGCAGCGAGAACAGGAAAGAGATCAGCAGAAGCAGTGCCCGGCCGGATCGCTTGCCCTTCTTCTGGGTTTTCTTCTTTCTGGCCACGACCGGCACCTCATCCGCATCCGTTCCGGAGTTCTCTGTCTTACCCGAAGCTACGACAAGTTCTTCGCCCTCGATCTGCTCTGCAGAAACAGAATTCTTCTTGCCGTTTTTCTTACCGTGCTTCTTACCGAGGAGCGGCATACGGGCTCCTCCGGAAGTAAGTCCGAGGAGATACGAGAGATTCTTGCGGAGCTCAAGGCCATCCTTCATTTCATAAAGTACGCCGTCGACTGCGATCGAGATCGTACCGCGTTCTTCGGATACGACAACGGCAACAGTATCACCGATCTCACTGGCACCGACCGCCGCTCTGTGGCGTGTGCCGTAACGCTCGATCATGTGGAACGTCTCCGAAAGCGGTACATGGCATCGCGCAGCGATAATACGGCCATCGCGGATCAGAAGGGCACCATCGTGCATCGGCGAGCCTTTATAGAAGATGGACTGCAGCATGGAATTGGTAACCGAAGAATCGAGCCGGACCACATTTTCCTGTTTGAGCAGCTCTCCGAGTTTTGTAGAACGCTCAAGCAGCATGATCGCACCGGTATAGGTCTTGCTCATCTCCGTGCAGGCTTTCACAATCTCATCTACCATCGTCACATAGCGGAGCTGCTCATCGGAGTCGTCATTAAGAACGACATTGGAAAACGATGAAAAAGACCGAAGTCCCACCGTCTCGAGAGCATGACGGAGTTCCGGCTGGAAAATAACTACAAAGAGTATCGCTACGATATAGAGCATCTTATTAAACAGATACCCGACCATCTCAAGTCCGAGGAAACTGCAGAACAGGATAAAGACAAGGATCAGCATGACGCCCTTCAGAAGTTGCCATGCACGCGTCTCGCGGATGATACGCAGAATATTATAGAGGATGAAAGTCACGAGGATAATATCGATCGCATAGCGGACCAGATCCAGCGGTCCGCCGAAAAACATGTATCCGCTATCTAAGCTGGAGAATATTTCTGAAACAAAATCAGATAGTTTCTCGAACACTGTCTATGCTCCCCTCAAAAGACTTCTCTTTATTATACCACAATCTCTATCTTTCCTCGACCAGTTTCTCAAGGAGGATCTGCTCACGTATCCGTATTTTTCTTCCTTCCACTTCGATGAGGGAAGCCTGCTCCATCGACTTAAGTTCTCTGGAGAAACTGGGCCTCGGAAGAGCCAGAAGCTTCGATATGACTTCCCGCGAACCGGGAAGGATCACCATCTCTCCGCCTCCCTGTTTCTTCTGCAATCCGAGGAGAAAACATGCGAGTTTCTGTCTGACGCTCTTCTGCGAAAGAAGTACGATATGCTGACCGCGGCTTTGTTCCTTGTTAAGAAGAATACGGATGAAGTTCTCTTTCAATTTCGGGAACCGCTGAAGATCCTTTAGGAGGATCTCTCCGGGAATAGAAAGAATATCCACATCGGAGAGCGCTTCAAGTGTGAACCGGTAACGTGCCTCCCCTTTCTCGAATACTTCCTCACCGAAGAAGTCTCCCTTCTGCAAAAGTTCAACGGTGGTAAATTCTCCGTCGGATGTGTATTTCTGTACGGCGGCCTCTCCGGAAGCGATGAAGATCAGACACTTGCAGTCCTCCCCTTCTTCCGCGATCCGTTCTCCTTCCGCATATTTTCTCCTGCGGAAAGACTCCGCACAAAGAGCAGCGGACTCTTTCTCCATATCCTGAAAAAACAACGATCCCATCAGACTCTGAAGTTCGCTCATCTTTGTGTTTCTCCTTCTATTTCTGCATCCGCATCAAATACAAGTCTGCCCTGTACCCACACTTTCCGGACACGATACTTATCATCCATGGCCACCATATCCGCGTACTTGCCGACTTCAAGAGAACCGGTGTCCCGATCGATGTGAAGGACACGCGCCGGATTGATCGTGCACGCCCGAATGGCTGTACGAAGCGGCACACCGAGATTCAGAAGGAACAGGAATTCGTCATGCAGATTGGTTGTACTTCCCGCAAGTCTTCCATCGCCCATATCCGTTCTTCTGTTCCGGACCATGACGGTCTTCCCGCCCAGATCATATTCCCCATCCGGCATGCCTGCGGCACGCATCGCGTCCGATACGACCACCAGTCTTTCTTCTCCGAGAACTGTGATCGCGAAGCGGAGCACCGCAGGATGTACATGCATCCCGTCGCAGATCAATTCACAGGTTACCGAAGGATCATCAAGTAGCGCCCCGACTGCTCCCGGTTCATGGTGGTGTAAAGGATTCATCGCATTGAAGAGATGTGTCGCGTGATGCAGTCCTTCCGAGATCGCGTCCTTACAGCATGAGAACGTCGCAGCCGTATGCGCAGCAGAAAGGACATACTCATCCTTCATCTTCCGAATGAATTCCATAGCTCCGGAAAGTTCCGGAGATATGTCGATGATCGCTATATTTTTCTCCGTATAATCCTTCACCAGATCCGAAATAAATTCCGTCGAAGGAAGAAGCGCATAGTCCGTGTTCTGGACACCGCACTTTTCTTTGGAAAGGAAAGGACCTTCCAGACGGATCCCGAGAAAGCGCGCACCGGCAGGTTCTTCATCCCGGACTTCTTCGTAGGATGAGAGCACACGGCGAAGGTTCTCCTTTGAGATCATCATGGACGTCGGACAGAAGGAAGTTATGCCTTGGGACGCAAGAAAAGAAGAGATCTGAAGAAGTGCCTCAGGCGTACCGTCAGAGGTATCATAGCCACCGGCCCCGTGGATGTGAAGATCGATAAATCCGGGGAAGATCGTGAGACCTTCGAGATTCATTTCATCTTCAGATGTGGCCTGCGGAAGATCCCTGCCCATTGCAGCGATCCGCTTCCCATCGACAAGAATCGTCATATCCTGCTCTATAGCAAAATCCGGACCGACGAGATCCACGTGATTAAGTCGCACCGGCGATCTCCTCCCCTCTTTTTCTCGTATACAGTAGATATTTTACATCTTTCTTCACGAAAAAGCACAATTTCGGCAAATCGGAAGATTTCCTCTGCCATTGTCACTAAAAGGGGTTATAATCAACAATAACAAAACATCTAAGAATAAAGAGGAGGATTATTATGTTCCCAGAAATTTCGGTGACTAAGACAACCTCACCAAGACAGAAACCGCAGCCCGGTCAGCCGCTTCCTTTCGGCCATATCTTCTCGGATCACATGTTCGTCATGGATTACGAAGAAGGCAAGGGCTGGATCAACCCCAGAATCGTTCCTTATGGTCCTTTTGAGATCGAACCTTCCGCAATGGTATTCCACTACGGTCAGGCTGTATTTGAAGGTCTGAAGGCCTATAAGTGCGAAGACGGCACCATCAACCTCTTCCGTCCGGAGTGCAACTTCGAGCGTATGAACAACAGTAATGACCGTCTCGTCATCCCGAAGGTCGACGTAGATTTCTGTGTACATGCGACCAAGAAGCTCGTCGAGATCGACAAGGACTGGATCCCGTCCGGTAAGGGCGAGTCCATGTACATCCGTCCATTCGTTATCGCGACCGACCCGTACCTCGGCGTTCGTCCTTCGAACACATATAAGTTCTTCATCCTGCTTTCCCCTTCCGGTGCGTACTACGCGCACGGCATCCAGCCGGTAAAGATCTACGTAGAAGACAAGTATGTACGTGCAGTACGTGGTGGTACAGGTTTCACCAAGTGTGCCGGTAACTACGGCTGCTCTCTGATCGCACAGACCATCGCTCACGATTCCGGTTACGAGCAGGTACTGTGGCTCGACGGTGTTGAGCAGAAGTACATCGAAGAAGTCGGCGCCATGAACATCATGTTCATCATCGACGGCAAGCTCGTTACTCCTTCCCTTGCAGCCGGTTCTATCCTGCCGGGTATCACAAGAAGATCCTGCATCGAGATCGCAAAGGATATGGGTCTTGAAGTCGAAGAGAGAAGAATCTCCATCGATGAGGTCATCGAAGCCGGTAAGTCCGGCCGTATGCAGGAGTGCTTCGGCTGCGGTACCGCTGCCGTTGTTTCTCCGGTCGGCGAACTGAAGTACGAAGATACCGTCTTCACGATCAATAACGGAGAGATCGGTCCGATCACACAGAAGTTCTACGATACCATCACCGGTATCCAGAGCGGCAAGGTAGAAGACAAGTTCGGCTGGGTCACCAAAGTAGACTGATTTTCCACATAATTGAAGCATCACAAAAGCCCCTCTTTATCACCTTTATTTCGAGGAGAAAAGAGGGGCTTTATCATGTCTGTTATTCTTCTTCGGAAGCAAGATTCTGCGCTCGAAAACAGGGCTTCTGAACGCATATCGCATCACTTACCGGAAGATACAAAAATAACCATCTGAACAATCTCAGATGGCCATTCTTGTAGTTACAAAAAAACGAATCGTGCATCCGTCTTTCTGTGAAGATAATACCATGCTTTTTACAAAATAACAAGTATCAAAAATTATCTTCACGGAAATGTAAACTAGAATCAATCTTCAGGTATTAAATGTCGAAGATCTTGTAGTTCGGAAGGTTCAGTGACGGGTTGATTCCGAGGGAATCATGATAGGTCACGATGAAGTAAATGAGAATACCGATTCCGACCATAACGATCAGCACTCCGAGGACTCTCGGCATTCTTGTGGAATCGGTCACGTTGGTCTTGGCGATCTTGTCGTGGAAGGTCTGTGAATCGGGGCTGGTCGTGCCGGAAATGTAAGAGAAGAATCCGAGCACCACCGTGAAGAGACACACGATCTTTACGAAGCTGCGGATGATGTTATAGAGCATCGTATTTCCCATGTGAAAATCAACATCACAATTCAGGCTGAGCTTACCCGGGGTCGTTGCAAAAATCCTCGTCAGAAGTACATCCAGAATAAAGTAGATCACAACCAGGATCACACCTGTCCTGATGAGTTCAGATTTCGAAACTTTCTCGAATTGAAGTTCCGCATCGATAGAAGATGCAGTGAACGTCAGCATCATAAAGCCGGCCGCATATCCGAGGAATGTGAGAAGATCAAGGATCACGGCAACAAAACGATTAAACATTGAAGCATTGGTATTCATGTGTACAACCCCTCCTAAGGTAATTTCACTATAACACTGTCAAAAAATTGCGTCAATTCGAAGACGATTCTCTCCTGTCAGATCAATAATAGAAGAAACACTTCAGCACATCACCGGACTCCCAGCGGAAATTCAGAGACTGGAACTTCCCAGGAGCCAGAGGTGTATACTTGGCTGCATCATTACAATGGCTCATCTCGACATACTCCGGATCCTCCGGGATCTCCTTTGAGAAGAACCCGAGAAGTTCCTTGTCGTTTAATGAGATCTGCGCATTCATACAGTCCTGCGGGATCAGGACGTCGAGCCGGAACCGGCTGGGCTTGTCCATCAGAAACAGAAATCCAAGAACCTTCCTGTCGTCTTTTGGCGAGGTGACACGCTGCGTCACGGTCACATCGCTTCCGTCTATCGAGAAATGATATTCCTTATCCGTCAGCTCACTGACAACGATCCCCGTAAAGAGATTCCCCCGGATGATATCCCCGTTATCCTGCTTTTTCATTACTTGTTACGCTCTCCTTCTTCTTCGGTGTGACCGTCGGTTCAAGCCTCACACCTTCGTTGTACTTCGAGATCGGCACACAGTTCTTCGAGCCTTTCTCGACCGCCTTGACAGCGATAAAAGCAACCACGTTCACACGTGTCTGAAGTCTTGTCTCATCGAGTGATTCCTTCAGAAGTTCAGACGAATCCAGAGGTGTACCACGGATCGCTCCACCATATTCCTGAAGCTCGAGGTTCTTCGTCTCCTTCATATCGGCGAGTTTGCTGAAATTGTAGTCAGAAGACTCGAAGAACACGATCGGGATCTCCATACTGTCGAAGACGGCATAGTCCGATCTGACCTGTGTGACCTCACGATACATATCGTCAACATGGTCACCGTTTACATCGAAGCTGAGAAGAGACATGTTGTAATTCAGATCGACACCGGTCTCGGACAGGATACTGTTCTCGTACGCCACATCGTAGGCCTCATAGAGTTTCCTTCGATATGTGTACTTCTTTCCTTCCTGAAGTGAAGACAGACCGGCATGAGCATACAGCTTATCTCCGGCATAGATACTCTCTATACAGTACATACACTCGATGGCCTTGAGTTCATCGGGTTTGAGCTGATTCACGAATATTCCCGCTCCGAGATAATTGGCCGACGAAGCGCCAAAAGCAACGAGAACGACATCGTACGCATAGGTCTTTCCGTACATCTCCTTTGCTATGGTCATAAGAGCTCCGATACCACAGGCATTGTTCTGGATGCCGTCGTACTTCGGATAGGAGCTCTTCTGCGAATAGGAGACCGGCGAATCATAGTGTGCACCGATGATTACGGTCTTATGTACCTCCGAGTATTCTCCGAAGGAATCTCTCTGCATGAATCCTTCACCCGGGATCCGTACTACATAGTTATAGGAATTCTTACCGTCCGCAGATGTGAAGGACTGCGTCTCGACCTGATATCCCATCTTCTCGAGTTCGTTCTTGATGAGCATCCCCGCGCCCTGTTCGCCCGATGAAAAAGCACTCCGGAACGGAAATTTCGTGGCAAGTTCAATTGCAAAATCTGCACCGTACGTTCCGTAATCGGCAGGTTTCTTCTTCTCTTCCTTCTTCCCGCATGAAGAGGAAGCCAAGACCGTAACACAAAGAAGCGTCACGAGGATACGCAAGACGAGATTCTTTCTACTTTGTCTTTTCATGCATTCTCCCATCTTCTACCTGTTCACACTCTCGCAGATGATGCTCAGTCTCTCCGAGAAGAAAAGGAGGGCTTCGGCCTGCGTCATGACCTTCTCATGGATCGTGCCGTTTCCTGATGCGAGGATCACCTTGATCTCGTCTTTATATGGAGCAAGATTCTTGACGATACGCTTCAGAAGAGAATCCTTCGATACCCCTTCGAGTTTTCTCGGGAAACCCAGCATATCATAAAGCCTGAAGAGCGGCTCGGACGGATTCATCGCGGCGACAGCAAACGCCAGTGCTTCGCCCTCGGAATAGCGCAGAAAACGGAAATGTCCGAGTATCGCTTCCTTGATTTCTTTGCCGAAATCAAAGGCATTCGGATTCATCTCACGGATCCTCGACTTGGCGAGATAGCACTCGTCGATCGTGATAAACATATCCGCCTTATTCACGAGACGGTTGAGAAGCGTGATCTGATCCAGCATGGCGTAGCGGATGATCTCGGCATATCCGTTCTTCATGAAGTTCTCCGGAACAGTCGGAAGAAAATCCACATCCATGATAACCGCCACCGGCTTACAGCTCACGCTGACACAATCCTTGTGGCTCATGTAATTGAGGTAGGCCGTATCGGCCTCGGCCGACTCGAGCATACCCATCAGCGTAGTCGGAATCAGACAGTACGGGAGACCTCCCAGGAATGTCGATGCGACGAAAGCCGTCACATCCAGGATACTGCCTCCGCCCCAGCCTACGAGAAGATCATCCGAAGAGAAAGAAATATCCATCAGGCGTTCAAACACCTGCATCACTACATCGAAATTCTTCGAGGACTGACGCCCGTCGATCTGGATCACTGTCGGGCAGATGTGTCTCGCTTCCAGCTCAGAGATGAAGTTCATGTGGTGAAGGCCATTCACTTCCTTATCCGTGACGACCGCAAGCTTTACAGGATGATCAGTAGAACGAGCCCGGAGAAGATCGATGAGCGAAGAGTACGCCATACCGCGCCCACATTCGACAGGGTAACTGCAACGGCTCTCCACACGCTTGACACAGGTCATCTTGTCCTTCCTCCTTATCACGGAATTTCTGATTTCTCATGCTATGATAACACTTTTACGGAGAACTTTGAACAAAAAAGTCGAGTTACGGTGCTTTTCATACAGTATTATGTGATAAAATAGGTTGTTATAAAATTGGAGAAAAGGATGATTACTATGGCAATCACAAATCCCGCAATCCGTACACGATTCGCACCGAGTCCCACGGGCTTCATGCACGTCGGCAACCTCCGGACGGCGCTGTACGAGTATCTGATCGCGAAATCCCTTGGCGGTACGTTCGTGCTGCGTATCGAGGATACCGACCAGGAACGTTATGTCGACGGGGCCGTTGACATTATCTATAAGACACTGATGACCGCAGGTCTTGTCCACGATGAAGGTCCGGACATCGGCGGTGAATACGGACCGTATGTCCAGAGTGAGCGTATGGACCTCTATAAGCCCTACGCTGAGGAACTCGTCAGGAACGGCCACGCTTACTACTGCTTCTGCTCTAAGGAGCGTCTCGCCTCCCTTCACGAAGAAGGCGGAGTCGAGGGCGGCTATGACCGTCACTGCCGTGATCTGTCTCCCGAGGAGATAAAGAAGAACCTCGATGCAGGTATCCCTTACGTTATCCGTCAGAAGATGCCGTTTACCGGTGAGACGACGTTCCACGACTGCGTATATGGCGATATTACCGTACAGAACAAGGAGCTCGAGGATCAGATCCTTCTGAAAGCCGACGGTTATCCGACCTATAACTTCGCGAACATCATCGACGACCATCTCATGAAGATCTCGCACGTCGTCCGCGGTTCCGAATACCTCTCCTCTACTCCGAAGTACAACCTCTGCTATGAGGCTTTCGGATGGGAGATTCCGACCTATGTACATCTTCCCCTGATCCAGGGCAAGAACGATGACGGTACGGTAAGTAAACTCAGTAAGCGTCACGGCTCCACGGGATTTGAGGATCTGGTCGCACAGGGCTTCCTGCCGGAAGCGATCATCAACTACATTGCTCTTCTCGGCTGGTGCCCGAAGGACAATCAGGAAGTCTTCTCTCTTCCTGAGCTGTGCGAAGCTTTTGATATCAGCGGTATCAGCAAATCTCCGTCGGTATTCGACTACGATAAGCTCGAGTGGTTCAACGGCGAGTATATCCGTAAGATGACACAGGAAGAATTCATCGAGTTCGCCAAGCCTGAGCTTGCGAAGTTCCCGATGATCACCGAGGATCTCTATCCTCTCTTTACTGAGATCATGCAGCCCCGTATCACGAGACTTCCTCAGATCAGTGAGAAGCTCTCCTTCCTCCTCGAACTCGTCGATTACGATCTCGAACTCTTCGTCCACAAGAAGAGCAAGACTACGAAAGAAGGCTCTCTCGAGATGCTGAACATCGTACTTCCGATGCTCTATGAGATCGAGTGGACCAAGGATTCCCTTTCCGAGTGTCTCACGGGTCTTGCCGAGGGCATGGGCGTGAAGAATGCACTTGTTATGTGGCCGGTACGTATCGCCGCTTCCGGCACAGCCGTTACCCCTGGTGGAGCGGTCGAAGTACTTCTCCTTCTCGGTAAGGAAGAGGCCATCAAGCGTATCGAATCCGGACGACAGCGACTCTCAGCTGCATTGTCCTGATAAACCGAAAGGCACTAGTGCTTTTCACCATGAAAAACAAAATGGCACAAAGACGTGCTTAAAGAAAGTGAGAGTAAAGAATTATGAGCGAATATAAGAGTTTTATTCATGAAGCCATCGAGGAAGATATCGGACCGGGCGGACGTTACGAAGGTAAGACTGTCCATACCCGTTTCCCACCGGAGCCGAACGGTTATCTCCATATCGGCCATGCAAAAGCACTGGAGATCGACTTCGGTATGGCGGAGCAGTACGGCGGACTTTGCAACCTCCGTATGGATGACACGAACCCGACGAAGGAAGACGAAGAGTACGTCGAGGCGATCAAGGAAGATATCAAGTGGCTCGGCCATGACTGGGACGACCGTTTCTTCTATGCTTCTTCCTATTTCGACAAGATGTACGAGTATGCCGTCGAGCTCATCAAGAAGGGCCTGGCGTATGTCTGCCAGCTGACTCCGGAAGAGATGAAGGAGCACAGAGGTGACCTCACTCACCCGGCCACGAGCCCGTATCGTGACCGTCCGATCGAAGAAAGCCTCGACCTGTTCGAGAGAATGAAGAACGGTGAATTTGAAGACGGTGCGATGACACTTCGTGCGAAGATCGACCTGGCATCCGGTAACTTCAACATGCGTGATCCTGCGATCTATCGTATCAACCACATGCGTCACCACAACACCGGTGACAAGTGGTGCATCTACCCGATGTATGACTTCGCGCACCCGATCGAGGACGCACTGGAAGGAATCACACACTCCCTCTGTTCCCTCGAGTTTGAGGCGCACAGACCTCTTTACGACTGGGTCATCGAGAATGTATCCGTACCATGCAAACCGCGTCAGATCGAGTTTGCAAGACTCGGCATCACACATACAGTCCTCAGTAAGAGAAAGCTCCGCAACATGGTCGAGACAGGTCTTGTAGACGGCTGGGACGATCCGCGTATGCCTACCCTCTGCGGTCTGCGCCGTCGCGGATATACACCGGCTGCGATCCATAACTTCCATGAGAGAAACGGTATCTCGAAGGTAAACAGCGTCGTCGATTTCGCCTTCCTCGAGTACTGCCTCAGAGAAGATCTGAACGCGACAGCTAAGCGTGTCATGGGCGTCGTACATCCGATCAAGCTCATCATCGACAATTATCCGGAAGGACAGACTGAGACGTTCACCGTCGAGAATAACCCGGAGCGTCCGGAAGACGGCACACGTGAGGTCTCCTTCTCCAGAGAACTCTGGATCGAAGAAGACGACTTCATGGAAGTCCCGGAGAAGAAATATTTCCGTCTTTTCCCTGGAAACGAAGTACGACTTAAGTCTGCGTATGTCATCAAGTGCACTGGCTGCGATAAGGACGAGAACGGCAAGGTCATCGCAGTCCATGCCGAGTACGAAGAGTCCAGCCGCGGCGGGAATCCGGCCGACGGACGCCGTATCAAAGCCACGATCCACTGGGTAGATACGAAGACTGCACTCGATGCGACCGTACGTCTTTACGACCGTCTCTTCACTGTAGAGGCACCGGATCTGGCTGACTGCAATTATCTTGACTACATCAACCCGGATTCTCTGACCGTAGTGGAAGGCGCGAAGGTTGAAGCTTCCCTCGGTGATGCCAAGCCGGCTGACCGTTTCCAGTTCCTGCGCATCGGCTACTTCTGCATGGATACGAAGGACTCCGCGCCGGGTAAGCTCGTCTTTAACAGAAGCGTTTCTCTGAAGGACAGCTACAAGCCCGCTGCCAACTGACCGTTCTTAATCGCAGAATATTTAAACACCAAAAGACAAGAGCCCGACTCCCTGACGAGACGGGCTCTTGTTCATATACAGACTGACTTTCGGAAAATAGAGAAAGGACTGTCGCAACAGCAACAGTCCTCTTCTATTTTGAAATCGAATAAATCAGAGTGCCTGACGATAGTTATTAGCCTGGTTCTGTTCTTCTTCCTGCTTAGCAAGTGCATCGCGGTCCATAAGAGAAACAGTGCTCGGAGCAACAACAAATGTCTTTCTGTTCTGGTCGATCGGCTTCACGTTGCCATCGATCGAGTAAGCTGCACCTGAGATGTAGTCGATCACGCGCTGAGCAACAGAACGGTCAACATTCTCGATGTTGCAGATAACAGTATGACCTGCACGGATATGATCGCAAACCTGCTGAGAAGAACGGATGCTATCCGGCTGGAGAATCACTACCTGTGTGTCTGTAGCACGTACGTTGCGCGGCAGAACGATCGGTCTTGTGAGCTCGGGTGCCTGATAAGAAGATGTATCCGGAACAGAAGGAATGTAGTTGTCTTCCTCTTCGATTACAGGTGTGTAGGAGTCACCATAGACTTCTTCATCCTCGTAGATCTCATTTTCCTGATCGTCATAGTAACCATCATCCATGCCCTTGACGCCTGCGATTGTGTCAATAATGTTCTTCCAAAAACCTGCCATAATTAACCTCCAAATTTACTGTCGAAGTGCGTCTAGCACCCCTGAATTTCACTATGAGGTTAATATATACTTCTGAAAATTCCACTTCAATAGAAATGGCGCAACGGTAAATAACATGTAATTTTGATATTACTTTGTGTCATTTTTCTGTAATATTTCCACATTGCGAGCGTGTTTTTGTGCAACATTATAACGGATCAGGATAATCTCTTTTCCCGAAGATGGCCGTACCGATACGGACATGGGTCGCTCCACAGGCAATCGCTTCGCGGAAGTCTCCGCTCATTCCCATCGAGAGATACTTCCAGCATTCTTCGTCCACGCCACGGTGCTTAAGATCCTCAAAAAGGTCGCGCGCTTTCTCAAATACCGTTCTTGCTTCGCCTTCTTGGTGCTGGATCGGTGCCATGGTCATCAGTCCGCAGATATCGAGATTCGGAAGCGACAGGAGCGTCTCTATCTGCTCAATAACTTCGGACGAAGTGAAACCGTGCTTGCTCTCCTCACCGGAAACATTGACCTCCAGCAATATTTTCGCTCGTGTTTCGATTGTAACATAACGCTTGGAGATTTCCGCAGCCAGACTTGTCGAATCCACCGAGTGGATCAGGTACGATTCTCCCGCGATCAGGCGGACTTTTCTGCTCTGCAGAGTCCCGATCAGATGCCAGTTGGGATGAAGATCCTTCTCGTCAAGAATCTGTTTCTTCCCGTGCATCTCTTCCGCACGGTTCTCGCCGAGATCCGTTAGTCCGAGAGAGAACGCCTGTGCCGCATACTCTGCCGGGAAGAACTTCGAAACACCGATCAGCGTGATCTCAGACGGATCCCGTCCGGCTTCTTTTGCCGCATCCGCGATCTGTTCACGGACTCTGGCGATATTCTCTTTCATCTCTTCAGGACTATACATATTCATACTATTTTTCTACCTTGTCCCCTTCTTTTACCGTCTGGGGATTCGTGATAACGATCGTACTGATACTCGGCACAGTCTGGTCTTCACTGATTGGTGCGATGATCGCATACTCGCGGTCATAGTCTTTGACCTGCACGGTATATCCGCGTGCATAACCACTCTCATTGACATAGATCGTCGCGATGCCTCTATCGTAATCTGCATTGACCAGTGAAGAGACCGGAACACGAATGCCGCTGGTCTTGGTCTGTACGATCTCGATATTGACTGTGCGACGGTCAAGAAGCCTCTCCACCTGGTTCGCCGTCCGGAATACGATCAGAAGGCCCTTACGCGTGACGGAACTTCTCACCACTTCGCAATCGGAGATCGAGATTCCCTCTGAAGGAATACGGATCACATGTGTAGAGCCCAGTTTGAACTCTTCCATCGGGGCGTTCTCCAGTTCACATGCGAAGTACTGGACATCATTCTGCACGATACGCAGGACCGGTTCATTCTGCTTGACACTCAGGTCACCGGTAATGATACTGTTGGATTCCTTGATCAGCGAATCACACTTCGTGTCTACCATATCCATCAGAAGATCCAGGGTAATATCGGTCTCATGACCGTCGAGCTTATAAGACACGATACCCGGACAATCCGCATAGATCGAGTTCGCGCGATTCTCCAACTGGTTTTGAAGTGCAGTTTCACTTCCCCGTAGAGCCGTCAGCTGTTCATCACCGAAATCCACATCCTGAAGTTCTGAATCTCTCTTTTCCATCAGTACACGGATCGATGATGCATAGCTCGTCATGTTGTTAAGATTCATCAGCATAGTATCCTGGCGGATCGTCGTAATGATCGGCTTGATTTCTTCATTGGTCTCATTGAAGATCGCCTTGGCGGCGACACCCTTCCCCTGAAGCATCAGCTGGCGTTCCCTGTCCACGATCTGCTGTTCGACATTATGAAGTTCCGTCAGTGTCGACTCCATGCCTTCCGGGATGACCATCGCCAGAAGCTGGCTCTTGGCTACACGGCTCCCCTCCGTCGCCTGACTGAGAAGCGAACCCGTATGCGTCGAGGTCATTACTGTCTCATTTCGCACGACCAGCGCTGTCGCACCGAGTGTATGCTCGATCGTTCCCTCTGTAGCAAACGCATAGGTCGGTTTGGCCGCAACATAATCAACAACATACAGCACCGCGATAATCAGCATACCAATAAGGATCAGCACACAGAGGAGAGAATTAAACGCAGCACGAAGACTGTCTCTTCTGCGTTTCTTGGCCATATGCTGTCTTCTGGCTTCACCCACCTCCGGATATGTCTCTTCCAGTACCTCCGGCACTTCCCTGGCCTTCTTCGCTGCTTCGGCTTCGGCCGCAGCAATGGCTTCTACTTCTTCCTTGCGCTTCTCCTTAAGCTTGGCCTTCTGAAGATTTCTGTTCTTTCTTTCGACCTGGCGGACTTTCCACCACGACAGTTTTCTTGCTCTGGACGAAGGAGAATCTTTCTCCGCCACCACAGACTTCTTCGCCTCCGCAGGTTCATCTCCGAAGAGCGGTCTTCTAAATTGCGGCGGTACGGGATCGTTATCCGTATTTTGCGCCCGATTCTCGTGTGTCGCACCGGAGATGATCTTATTCTGAAGCTCAAGCTCCCGTTCCTTTTTCACACTGCGGATAGGAGTCGGTGTCTTCTTCGTCTCCGTTTCCTTGCGGGACGCATCTTCACTTCTATTTACAGGACGAGCTTGACCGGACGGACGTTTATTGGCATTCGGGCGCGCACCGGCATTCGGTCGGTTTCCCGCATTCGGGCGCTTCCCGCTATTTTGCCGGTTACCGTTATTGGGGCGTTTGCCATTGTTCGGACGGTTGCCGTTGCCCATATCAGTTCTTCTCCATCATCTCTGAGACGGCCATCATGACCGCCAGTTTCACCTGTTCAAACACCAGTCCGCCCTGCATATATACCAGGTACGGCGGTTTTACCGGGCCGTCGGCCGAAAGCTCGATCGACGCACCCTGTACAAAAGCGCCGGCTGCCATGACGACCTGTGCGTCATATCCGGGCATATCCCACGGCTCCGGAGATACGAACGAGTCTACCGGTGAACAGCTCTGTACTTTTCTACAAAAGTTTACCATTTGTTTCTCGTCAGGGAAAGCCACACTTTGCACAATATCTCCGCGAAGGTCCGTCGAAGATGGCGCGCATTCGCACCCGGCCATCTCCAGCATCTTCGCCGCAAATACTGCTCCCTTCAGGGCTTCGGCCACTACATGCGGTGCCAGGAAGAGACCCTGGGCGATCTGTCTGTTAAAGCCGAGGCTCGGTCCGACATGACTGCCGAGGCCCGGAGCCGTGACTCTCTCCGCGACTCTTTCCACGAGATCCTTACGTCCTGCAACATATGCACCGGACGGACAGATTCCGCCACCGGCATTCTTGATAAGCGAACCGGCACAGAGGTCCGCGCCAAGCGCGCACGGCTCCTGTGTCTCGACGAATTCGCCATAACAGTTATCGACAAATACGATGATGTCTTCCCTTATCCCCTTCACAAGATCGACGACAGCCTTTATATCGTCCGCACGCAGGCATCTTCTGGAGGTGTACCCCTTCGATTTCTGCAGGAAAACCACTTTCGTCTCGGGCTTGATCGCTTTTGCGATCGCATCAAGATCCGGAGATCCGTCTTCTTTCAGCTGAACTTCGTTATACTTCATACCGTAGTCCAGAAGGGATCCTGTGAACGTATCTTCTTTCTTCTCGACACCCAGCGCCGAAGCGAGCGTATCGTACGGGCGTCCCGTCACGGCCAGCATCTCTTCTCCCGGTTTCAGGATACCGAACAGGCATGCGACCAGGATCTGCGTGCCGCAGGTCACCTGGATACGTACATAGGCCGCTTCCGCGCCGAAGATCTCCGCATACATCTCTTCGATCTTCTCTCTTCCGATATCGTCATACCCATAACCTGTGGTCGCGCCGAGATGCGCCTCGGCAAAGCGGGCATTGCGGAAGGCCTGCAGGACTCTAAGCTGGTTGATCTCACGTGTTTTTTCAATCTCACTAAATACAGAAGAAACGGTGGTCATCGCTTCTGAAGCCATTTGAACCACCGCATCCCGGATTCCGTATTCATTATAAGGAACCGATTTCATCAGATGCCGTATACCTCCTCAGGGCTCAGGATACGGATCCCGGCTTCCTCGAATTTCTTGATGACCGGATCGAAATCCTGTACACGGATCACCATAACCGCATCGGACGACTTTCTTCCGACGAAACCATAAATATATTCCATCGACTCGCCCGTCTCCGAGAACTTAGTCAGTGTCGCATCGAGCGTACCCGCCTTATCCGGGATCGCGATCGCGAGAACCGGAGTCATGCTTACGGTAAATCCGGCCTCGGTCAGTACCATGACGGCCTCTTCCGGCTTATCAAGGATCATACGGAGGATTCCGTAATCTGTCGAATCGGCAACAAAAAGTGCACGGATATCGATATTGGCCTTGCCCAGAACCTTCGTCACCTCTGCGAGACGGCCGAAGGAATTCTCAAGAAAAACGTTGATCTGTTTTACTAACATATGGGAGTCCTCCTTATTCGTTCTGTTTCTATTATAACGTAATCTAGTCGCTTTATGCGAGGAAATCTCTTCCCTTGTTAAAAGCTTCGATATTCATCGGAATCAGCTTCGCCTTGCTGGCAAATGCCTCGTTGATGGCTTCTTCCCAGAGTTCCTTCGGGAAGTCCATACCGGCGGAAAGCGCTCCGACCATGACCATGTTTACAGCCTTACTGCTGCCACAAGAAAGCGCTGCGGAAAGAGCGTCGAACTCCACGACCTTCGCATTACCGGAAGCGGAAGCATCGAGGGAATCCTTGATATTTTCCGGATACTCAGCATTTCCGAGAAGAACCGGCAGGCTCTTGATCTTCTGGGAGTTTACGAGGAGCACGCCATCCTTCTTCAGGAGGTTTGCCCAGCGGACAGCCTCTACTTCTTCGAAGGCGAGCACGTAGTCGGCCATGCCTTCTTCGATGATTGGAGAGTATACCTTCTCACCCATTCTGACGTATGTGATAACGGAACCGCCGCGCTGGCTCATGCCGTGTACTTCCGACACCTTGATGTCGAGGCCGAGCTTCATGGCGAGGATGCCGAGGAGCTTACCGGCAATCAGGGTTCCCTGTCCGCCAACACCGGCGAGTACGATTGAAATATCCTTAGCCATATTATGCTTCCTCCTTCTTAGAGAGTGCATCGAACTTACACATGTTGATGCAGAGGCCGCAGGCGTTACATGCCTCCGGATCGATCACCGGCTTCTTATCTTCGCCGGCTACGAGTGCCGGGCACATGATACGGGAGCAGGCACCGCACTTCTTGCAGTTTTCTTCGTTCAATACGATCGAGACGCCCTTCGGCTTCTTGCCGGTCGGGATCAGCGCGCACGGACGACGTACGATGATGACGGATACGCGGTCCTTCGCGATCTCTTCCTTAACGATCTTCTCGACTTCATACGTATCGACCGGATCCACAGTTCTAACGGAAGTAACACCAACGCTTCTGCAGAGTGTCTCGAGGTCGATCGCCGGGGCCGGCTGCAGACGGATGTTCTTACCGGAAGCCGGGTTCTGCTGATGTCCCGTCATACCCGTGATGGAGTTATCGAGGATCATGACAGTGATCGCGCTCTGGTTATATACCGCGTTAATGAGGTTCGTGATACCGGAGTGCAGGAAGGTGGAATCACCGATCACGGCAACGGTCTTTCTACTGTCTTCACCGTCACTGGCCTTATCGAAACCATGTGCCATACCGACCGAAGCGCCCATGCAGACGGAAACGTCCATCGCGGCTGTCGGCGGAAGTGTACCGAGTGTATAGCATCCGATATCGCCCATGACCTGGACCTTCGCTCTGTTCAGAGCCAGGAACATACCCTTATGCGGGCATCCGGCACAGAGAAGCGGCGGACGGCCCGGCGCCTTCGGAAGCTTATCGAGGTCGAGTGCTTTTTCCGGAAGTGCGTCCGAAGAAAGGACGGAACGGATCATTCTGGCGTTATACTCGCCCTGCAGTGTGAACAGGTCCTTACCCTCACAAGCGATGCCGGCCGCCTTGATCTCGGTCTCCATGAACGGATCGAGTTCTTCGACG
This sequence comes from Clostridiales bacterium, assembly GCA_017617995.1. Lineage (GTDB taxonomy): Bacteria > Bacillota > Clostridia > Saccharofermentanales > Saccharofermentanaceae > Scatonaster. The sequence continues at coordinate 82,669 of JAFZVE010000051.1, read as the reverse complement.
ACAACCAGACGGTCTACCTTAGAAGCGAAGTCGCGGATCAGATCCATCGGCAGCGGCCATACGCAGCCGAGTTTCAGAACGGAAGCCGTCGGAACGCCTTCCTTCACGTACTGGTAGGAAGCACCGGCCGTGATAATACCGAGCTTGGTATCGTTCATCTCTACTTTATGAATGCCCATGCCGAGGAATTCTTCGTTCGAAGCCTTGGCGATATCCAGTATTCTCTGCTCGACTACGACGTGACGCTTGATGGCCATAGCCGGCATCATGACGTACTTGTTGACGTTCTTCTCATACGGCTTGACGACGATGTCTTCCGGATCAGAGAGCTCTACCAGAGAACGGGAATGGGAAACACGGGTATGCATACGAAGGATCACCGGAGTATCGAATCTCTCGGAGAGTTCGAAAGCCTTCTTGGCGAAGTCCTTGCACTCCTGGCTGTCAGACGGCTCGAGGATCATGAGCTTCGCGGCGCGGCCGTAGTTACGGCTGTCCTGCTCATCCTGTGAACTGTGCATGCCCGGGTCATCGGCAACGACGAATACCAGACCACCGTTTACGCCCTCATAAGCAGCAGTAAACATCGGGTCGGCAGCTACGTTCATACCGACGTGCTTCATGCATGTCATCGCGCGTGCGCCGCAGATGCTGGCACCAATAGCCACCTCGGATGCGACCTTCTCGTTCGTCGCCCACTCGCAGTAGATGCGGTCGTAGGTGGCGATCGTCTCCGTAATCTCTGTACTCGGTGTACCCGGGTAGGAGGAAACGACCTTCACTCCTGCCTCATAGGCACCGCGTGCAACAGCTTCATTACCTAACATAATCTGTTTCACTATGCGTACCTCGTTTCTATGTTCTTTGCTATCAGATCAATTAAATGACACCAGAATATTGTACCACGAAAACGGCACTTCGCGAGAGGTCAAATGTCGATTACGCGTCGTCCTTGACAGACTTGTCGACGCCCTTCTTGTCGAGTTTCGGAGAGATAACATCTTCCGGCATATCGGCAAAAGCTCTGTCGACGACCTTCTTGTCGAGTTTCGGGGAGATCCAGGATACGATCGGGACCAGGATGATGCCGAATACCATGGCAAAAGCACCGGCGTTGATCGGGGATGCGAGGTTGATCGGAAGTCCTGTCGGGAACTTGAAGTTATGTCCGAAGAGCGCACCGTTACTCAGGATCAGGTGGGATACGGTAATACCGACACCACTGATGAAGCTCGCCCATACAGCTGCCTTTGTTACGCCCTTCCAGAAGAGACCATAGAGGAACGGAGCCAGGAAAGATCCGGCCATCGCGCCCCAGGAGATGGACATCAGCTTAGTGATGTAGACATCGTTGCTGTGGTAAGAGTAAAGTGCCAGGAGCATGGATACCAGCACGAAGAAAGCAAGGAGCAGACGGATGATGCCGACCTTCTTCTTCTCATTCATATCCTTGATGACATTGTCCGCGAGCACGTCGAGTGTGATCGTAGAGCTGGATGTAAGTACCAGAGAAGTCAGAGTGGACATGGAAGCCGAGAGAACCAGAACGACGAGGATCGCGACCAGAAGTGTCGGGATCGCCTGATCCAGGATGATCGGCATGATCTTGTCCATATTGAGTCCGCCGGAAGCGGTCTTGATATCGTCTGCCGTTACGAAGATGCGGGCGAAACCACCCATGAAGTAAGAACCACCTGCGATGATGACCGCAAATACCGTAGAAACGATCGTAGCGGTATGTACGGACTTATCGTCCTTGATGGAGTAGAACTTCTGGACCATCTGCGGAAGACCCCAGGTACCCAAAGAAGTCAGGATAACTACGCCGAGGAGGTTCAGCGGTTCAGGTCCGAAGAGCGAGGAATACACGCCCTGGAAAGAGGAACCGTTTGCAGCCGGGATCTTGGAAAGTTCCGTCATGGACTCCATCAGGCCGCCGTGATAGTTCAGTACACAGATGATCGTCATCGTGATACCGACGATCATGATGATGCCCTGGATAAAGTCGTTGATGGCTGTGGACATATAGCCGCCGAGGATAACGTAGGTGGCCGCCAGGAGGCTCATCACGATGATGCAGATCTCATAACCGTATGAGATACGGTCGAGACGAAGTGCCGATGTAAAGAGATAAGAAAGTCCGTTAAATACAGAAGCGGAATACGGGATCATGAAGATGAAGATGATGATCGCCGCCGCGATACGCAGGGACTTCGAATCATAACGCTTACCGAAGAAGTCCGGCATCGTGTTCGTATTCAGTGTTTTCGTCATGATACGGCAGCGCTTGCCGAGGATGACCCATGCCGCCAGAGAACCGATAAAGGCGTTGCCCAGACCGATCCAGAGCGAAGAAACACCGAAGTCCCAACCGAACTTACCGGCATAACCGATGAAAATAACTGCGGAAAAGTATGTGGCACCGAAAGAGAACGCTGTGAGCCACGGTCCTACCTGTCTACCGCCAAGTACAAAAGAAGAAACATCTTTGGTGTTTTTTCTCGAGTACAAACCTACCGAGATGATCATTGCGAAGAACACAACAATGACGATCCCATACAAAAGATCGAGAGAATCCATAATCTACCATCCTTCTGCTGCCGATCGAAATAGCAGCCCTACATTTATTTGTGCCTTTATATAGGCATAAAAACTACGTTCCTATAATATCAAAGAAAAAGAAAGATGCAAGTACTTTTTTGTATCGGACAGCGATTCCTGAAGTTCAGAAGTTTTCCGCATCTTTGGAAATCAAAATATAGAAAACGGAAAGGATATCTCATGAGAGACGAGATTTGCGTCAGCAAACTGTCTGAAGTCTCAAATGACATATCCTTTCCGTTTACTTTTACATTACCGGAAGAATCGGAAAACTACTCAAGTACAATCGTGTCTCCGCAAGCGATATAGTGCATCTTCTCCCCTATCTCATCTTTCAGGAACTGGTATTGTTCTGAGCCCGTACAATGACATGTATAGTAGTCGGCGCAGGAATTACGGATCGCCTTGGCCGCATCAAGGAGCCGGTCCTCATCCCAGAGCACCTCGTACTTCATGAAGTGAAAGCCTCCGATCATCGCGTCGAAACGGAAGGCATAGATCAGGTTGATGAGGCCTTTGTGCGAGCATCCGCTGATAAGATAGTTCTTGTACCCTTCCCGGATCTGAAGATACATCTCATGTTCAAACTTCTCGTTTTCCATATATTTACCGCGTTTGACCTTCAGACCGCTCGTCTCGATCGGTACTTTGCGCGCCGGAAGCGTCACGAAGGACAGCTCACTGTCGATCCGGATATCTTCCCTGACCTTGATGAACCTCGGGTGTCCATCGAGCGTCGGATCCAGACCGATATACTCGTTTCTTCCGTTAAAGTGCGGCTCGAAAACTTGCTCGTGCATATAGATATTGGCGATCTTATTGACATCCAGGAACGTCTCAAGTCCGCCGCCGTGGTCGTAATGTCCGTGCGAAAGGAAAGCGATATCGACCATCCCGAGGTCGATCCCGAGCTTCTCTGCGTTCTTCAGAAAGTTTCCGCTTGCACCGAAATCAAAGAGGATCTTGTGTCTTTGCGTCTCGATATAAAGACATAGTCCATGTTCTGCACAAAGACCGGTCTGGCTTGTATTTTCGGACAGGGCAGTAATTCTCATCTTTGCTCCTCCTGATTATTGCTTTCTATTATTATACTGCATCTTTCTTCTACTTCTCTTTTCGAAAAGAAAAGGAGCCGCCCGACCGGGCAGCTCCTCTTGAAAACTACAGGTTATTCGTACAAACGGATCAGGCACCGCAGAGTGCAGTGATAAACGTCTCTGCTTCCTTGATCGAAGACTCTGTGCTTGCAGATCCAACATAGATGAGACCAGCATCAGAATAGTACAGCACAACTGTGAAGGAATAGTACTGATAAGCCGCATAGCCCCAATCGGATTCTTCGACTTTGGAAATGACGTACTCATCTACGCCGAGCAGGCCCTGATCAAAGTATCCCTTCGCATCGTCAACACTGTTGAACTCGTAGTAGTAATAGAAATTCTCGAAGTCCTCGGAGTAACCCATGCAGTAATTCTTGGCCTTGAAATCGCCAAGATCCGTCTCCGAATTAAAGTCAAAGAAGCTGCTACCCGTAGCATCATCTACAGCCTCGAGAGCTGCCTTAAATGCATCCGGTGAAAGTTCGACTTTCTTTACGCTCAGGTCACTGATCGTGGCTGTGGCTTCCTCAGAAGAAGTCGGTGCAGGTGACGAATCTGTCGGATCGTCTGTCGGATCCGGTTCGGTCGGATCATCAGAAGTCGGCGGATCTGTAGTTATATCGAGCGCTGCCCAAGGCATCACATCGATCATCGGATCATAAAGATCATCGATAATTGCATCGAGGTTGGTCAGAGTGTACTCATCATCTTCAACTTCGAACTCCAGAGTCACAGTCGTGCTCTGATACTGCTTCTCTTTCTGTGCATCGATTTCCTCGATGAAGCTCTCGAGCCAAGCGTCTACTTCATAGTAGATATCCTCGTAGTCCGGGAACGTGATTGTCGCTTCGATCGTAGCCTTCTTCTTCTTTTCCTTTACGGATTCTTCGTCGATCTCATAGCTGGCCTTATCCATGACCGCCTTGACAAAGTCGTGTTCATCCGCAATCTTGGTCAGTTCTTCGACCGCATCACCGTCTGCACCGAAATCCTTCTCAAGTTTCTTGATCTTCTTGGAATTCAGGGTGCAAACCGCCTCGAGTACCGTCTCCGCTGCTTCTACGCAACCAGACGATTCGTCCTTGCTGTCATCATCCTCCTTCTTATCCTTACAACCGACAGCTGAAATGATAAGAGCGAAAGAAACAGCCAGACAAGCAATTTTCTTCAGATTTGATTTCATTTCTTTTCCTCCTTGTTGCAGTAAAGTATGTACATATTACTACAGAATTGCATTATACTCCCTTTTATCAGGCGCTTCAAGGATTTCTTCAAATTTTCCTTACTTTCACCCATCTTATGTCCCCTCTCGTTTATTCAAGTATCAACGAAAGTCTTATCAGCTGGGCCAATTGAAGACAAAAAAAGACTTGAGGATCATCTCCTCAAGTCTTGGTGCGGCGAACGGGACTTGAACCCGTATGGTCGCCCACACGCCCCTCAAACGTGCGCGTCTGCCAATTCCGCCACCGCCGCATGGCTTAAAGCATGAATCATTATACTGATTGACACCTGACGTGTCAATAGCGTTTTTTCTTTTGAGGCCTCTTTCTTTGGAAACGGAGAATGGTACAATAGAATATACAGGACACAACAGGAGCAGGACACTATGAAACTATCTGAACTTCTACAATTCAACGACATCGTGATCCAGTGTCACGATAATCCGGATGCCGACGCACTGGCCAGTGGTGCTGCCCTTCACTGGTATTTCACTAAGATGGATAAGAAAGTCCGCTTCATTTATCGCGGCAACAACCAGACGCAGAAGAGCAATCTTGTGATTATGCTGTCCGATCTTGCGATACCGATCTCATACGAACCGGAGTTCGACGAGAATCCGGAGCTCCTGATCACTGTAGACTGTCAATATGGCCAGAGAAACGTAACGACGACAACCGCCCGGAACATCGCCATTATCGATCACCACCAGATCACCGTCACGCTTCCCGAATTTGCTGAAGTACGGAGTAATATCGGCAGTTGTTCCACGGTCGTCTGGAATCTGATCCGTGAAGAGGGACTGGATGTCAATGAAGATAAGAATCTTCCTACTGCGCTGTATTACGGTCTTTATTCCGACACCAATCGTCTTTCCGAGATCTCCCACCCGCTTGACCGGGATATGCTGGACTCTCTTACTATTCAGAGAAGCCTGATCACCAAGATGAGTAACGCCAACATCTCGCTAAAAGAACTGAAGATTACCGGTAAGGCCATTCTCGAATACGAATTCTTCGAGGACCACAAATATCTGATCCTGAGAGCTGAGCCATGTGATCCGAACATCCTTGGCGTGATCTCCGACTTCTCGTTAGAGACAGATAGCGTCGATGTCTGTCTTGCCTACTATGTCAATCCCTACGAGATCAAGTACTCTGTGAGAAGCTGTACCAAGGAAGTGCACGCCAACGAGTTGGCCGCTTTTCTTGGCGAGGGTGTCGGCGGAGGCGGCGGACACATCTACAAAGCCGGTGGCTCGATCCACCCGGAGAAACTGGTCAAGGATCCGGCCGTGTATCTCAAGGACCGCATGGCGGAATACTTTAATATGTATACGATCCTCTATACCAAGGATACGGTTTTGGATACAGCCGATATGTCCCTCTATGAGAAGCTTCCGCAGGAAGTCGGTACGGTTCGTCTTGCAGATATTTTCCCTGCCAATACTCAGGTGGAGATCCGTACTCTCGAAGGAGACGTGGTCATATCCGTTGAAGACGACAGTTTCCTGATGATCGGCATCGAGGGCGAAGTCTATCCGATCAACCAGACCAAGCTCCTCGCCAGATACAAGAGTCTGGGACGTCCGTATTCAAGATCTTTCGAATACTCCCCGAGCATCAAGAATCTGGCCACGGGTGAGAAGACCGATGTCATGTCCCACGCCCAGGCCGTGGTCAGTCACGGTGGCGGACTCATCTATGCCAAGCCACTGGACCACTGCGTGAAGCTCTTCACACTTTGGGACGAAGAGAAATATTATCTTGGCAATATCGGAGACTACATCGCGATCCGCGCCGAAGACGAGCATGATATCTATATAATCAAGAAGCATATCTTCCCGCAGCTGTATAAGGAGATCGAGCCGACAATCTGATCCGTACGGTCGTATCAGGTAAGACCGTACTGTGATTTCTGCTCCGGTGTCATCTCTGTCCCACCGGTGATCAGTCTGGCCTTTTCGATCAGTTCATCCAGCGTATAGTGGCGGAAATACCCGACACGATAATCTTTTAAGCCTTGATACGAAAAAGCAAAGAAAATATCTCCACTCTCATAGTACCCGAGTGAATTCCAGACGACAGCCAGTTCTACCCAGGACTCGGTATCCACCACATCTGTGATCTGGTAGGTCTGGATAAACATCGTCTTCTTATCCGAAGAGAAGGAGATCCTCGCTCTAAACGTATTTCCGGGATATGTCTCGACCGTGGTCTTAGCAACAAAAGCACCTGTTTTCGCATCATAGAGGATCATGGAACCGTCATCATAGACAACAACGATCTGTTCCGCTGCTTTCTCAGGCTGGTAGAAAGAAGCACCAATCGGAATCAGGCCATTCGATGGAATCTCCAGCACTACACTTCCCTCTTTATCCAGAATCAGAACCTGCACACTGTCAGCGATGATCCACCGCTCACCTTCCGGGGCTACTTCTACTACGTTCGTACCCATCCAGTCCGTCGGAAGATCGACTTCGTATTCTTCGTGTTCTTGTACATCGACGATATAGTCACCCTCTTTAGAATCCGAGTAGTAGATAGCCTCGGCTTCCCCGTAGTAACATGGAGCAAAATTCGGTGAGAATACATCGATGGGAAGTACAAACTTCTCTTCATCCCCGGTATTCAGATCGACACCGCGCAATCTATAGCCTCCGGCCTTTTCGTCCTTATAGATATAGGTCAGATATCCATCTGAAAGACTACATACAAGATTCACTTTATCCGTAAATTCCGAGATCTTTGTATCCTCCAGGATCTCGCCGTCCTGCATATCGATCCGTAAGAGATGGTCTTCGTTATATATTGGACGTGTAAGAATATACAGTTCATCATCAAAGACTCCCAGAATCTCGTATAAAGAACCGATATCTTCATCCAGAAGAATCGTCCAGAGCAGTTTCTGAGCTCCGGCATCAAACGCCGAGACACAGGGGCTGCTACCATCAAGAGCATCCACCACCAGATACTCTTCATCAAGATAGTAATCTTCCCTGATCTGGTGCATAACCAGATCCTTATCCATCTCCGTCCAATCAACATCTGAGACATGAACGTTGTAGTATAAGACATAATTACTCCGCTCACGAAGAATATACACGCCGGATCCGACCAGTGCCTCAAAGATATCATCTGCAAATTCATTACTGATCGAACAAGCATCCCGTCCCAGTGCCTCGATCGGAGAGCCCAGTCCGCCATTCGCCGTGATAAAAAGCGGAGTACCATCTCCCTCCGTGTCGCTGAGATGTACCACAGAAACATTTACATCATAATCATGCAAGGTCTCCCCGGTTTCTGCGTCAAAAACCTTGATAAGATTGCCGCAGAAGTAAGCTACGGCATTTTTGGCCGGGAGCGCGAGAAAACCACTTTGCTTGATTTTGTCATTAAATACAAATTCAGCTGTCCACCGTTCTTCATTACGTGCGAAATCCAGGCAGCAGATCTCCGTATAGCACGGAGCCATCAACCGAACTTCCGAGAACATATTATTCGTAGTGCTATAGTAGTCATAGATACAGGCAACTACCGTATCATTGTCGATCCAGCCGATATCTCTCACATCAGGAAGTGATATAGGAAGAGATTGAGTCGATCCGTCAGAAAGATTGATTACATAGATATGATAATTTACATCATCGGTCAAAGAGAATGCGATCCGGTTTCCATCCGGAGACAGTGAATAATCGTCTAATACCGTATAGGCATAATTGCCGGCATCTTTCGGAAGCGGCAAGTTCTCAAGAATCTCACCATCCAAAGACGAGATGCGCAGAAGATTACGATCCTGCGTCACAATAAAGAACGATTCTGCCTCCTCCGGAACAAGTGGCTGCATCATCCGGAACGAATCGTCTCTTAGTGTCTGAGTCCATAACGTCTTTCCCGAGAAAACATCATAGAGTTCCAGATCATGGGACGTAACAATCAACAGCTCATCATCCCCGATATACGAAATGGCGTACACACTCTGATTCCCATAACTTTTCTCCATAAGAACATCATGGGATTCCGCCTCCCAGACAGTAACCGTATTCGAAGCGTCCCTTGCAGCCAGAGACGAGTGATCCGGAGATAGCTGAATATCCCTTATGGTTGAAGAAGCAGCGTATGTCCATACAGAATGGATACTATTTCCGGAAATCGGAACATACGCAAGCGTCGCATCCGTCAGCGCGCGGATTGCCTCTGCCGTTACCGGACGGTCATTGCCTTCCGAAGGAAGGGCTGCCAAGGCAAGCTGGATCGCTTCGATACGCTGCTCACTCTCAAGCAGTTTCTTGGATTCATTGGCCAGATAGATAGACTGGTTTCTAAGCGTATCGTCGTAACTCTTCTTTAGTTTCATATTACTTCGGATCACATACCCGGAAAAACCAAGAGTCAGAGCGGTCAGAATCAGACCAAGAATCGTGATGCGCTGCATCTGATACGCTCGTCGCCGGTTCATCAGTTCATCATAGGAACAGCCAATCAGAGCCGACGCCAGTCGCGGAAGCTCTTCCTTATCCGCCTTGCGGAAGGACATGCGATAATCACAGCAAAGCGGTTCCTTCTCCCGAAGAACTGTGCGTGTCGTCCCGTCCGGTTGAAGAATCGACACTTCTTCCTCGAGAAGCTCCGGAAGAAGTACATCCTGAGGCTCACCTTCAGAAATAACAGTTAGAATGTGGTCCCGCGTATGGGTCTTCAGAAAGAATTCGATCTCTCGCTTCACCCACACCGATTCCTTGGTGTTCGGAGAACAAATCACGATAAGGTATTCTGATTTTTGGAGCGCATCTTCGATAGTATCATTCAGATTACTTGTGATCGGAAGTTCTTCTTTATCACGAAAGATACGCTGGATACGCTTCTTCCCGGTCTTTTTCCTGATTTTACCGGGAATATGGAAATGCTCGAGTTGGGACTGGATATGCGCTGCGACCTTGTTATCTACAGGGCCATGCTTATACGAAATAAATGCATTATAAAAGTCTATCATATGGTGAAACTATTTCTCCTCATCCTCATTTCACTATTCTTTATTCTATCGCAAATCATAAGAAGATACAAAAAGACCGTCTCAGAAGGAGACGGTCTTGATGCGAATCAAATCAGTTTCGGATTACTGTTCTTCTTCATCCTTCTTCTTTGCAGCTACTACTGTAAAGGAAGCAGCAGATACAGCCAGGAAGAACAATCCGGCAAGAAGTTTAACAGTAGATCCTGTGTCACCGGTCTTCGGAATACGGGAAGCACCAAGTACAGCGGAAGGCTTCGGCGGATCCTTTGTGACTTCCGGCGTCGGAGTCGCCGTAGGTGTCGGCGTCGGCGTCTCTGTCGGTGTTGCTGTCGGATCCGGTGTCGGAGTCGGCGTCGGCGTCTCTGTTACTGTCGGAACAGGTGTCGCTGTCGGTACCGGTGTTGCCGTCGGAATCGGGGTCGCAGTCGGCATCGGTGTAGGTGTCGGTCTATGCGCATCCTCTACCGGCGGAGTCGGTGTTTCAGTCGGATCCGGTGTCGCTGTCGGATCCGGTGTTGCTGTCGGATCCGGTGTTGCTGTCGGGTCCGGCACTTCTGTCGGAGTCGGCGAAATCGTAGGTGTGACAGACACGGTCGGTGTTACTGACGGAATATCCGTAGGTGACGGTATCGGAGTCGGAGTCTCTGTAGGAGTCACAGATGGTTCCTCAGTAGGTGTCGGTGACTCTGTCGGTGTAGCCGACGGTTCCTCAGTAGGTGTTGGAGACTCTGTCGGTGTAGCCGACGGCTCCTCTGTAGGTGTCGGAGACTCTGTCGGTGTAGCCGACGGCTCCTCTGTAGGAGTCGGTGTAGGTGTATTGAACTTGAATTTAACGTTATTTCCAACGAAGTGGAACTCAGATGTGCTGAAGAGCGAAGCACAGATGATCGCACCGTTGCTACTGCCGCTTTTCTTCTCAACATGAGCCTTAGGTGCCAGAATTGCGCCATGAGATGACATATAGTTCATGGTAATAGAGCGCGCATTTGCAAAGTTCCATACTACATAGGCATCGCGCGCATCAGCATTATCATCCGGATCAGAAGAAGCAGTACCTGTGCCGTACTTCACTTGCGGAAGACTGCTGATTGTATCACCTTTTACATTGATGATAACCTTAACATAGGCCGGGAGATATAGAACACTCGTATCGGAAGGCATTGTGAATACGAGAACATCGTTTTCAGAATCAAAACCGTCAGCTGGTGCAACTTCGTACTTACCACCGCCCAGTTTTTTCAGATTCACATTGCTGTTATTCTCAGCTGCCTGATCCGCACTTTCGGACCGGGAGATCATCTTTGACTGAAGCGCATCAAAATCTATTGAGACCGGAGTAATTATTGCGTAAGTATTGGGAGTAAACTCAATACTATTCCCACTCATATCAGCTGTGCTATTGATTTCGACATTACCAGGCAGATTGTGCAGATTGCGATAGGTAAAATGCCCACCAACAACGATCTGAGGTAATCCGAGACTTCCCGCATTACTCCCTGAGAAAGAGTAATTGTAGAACTCGGCATCTCCACCAATTGCCATCGCGCCCAACGAGTGTGCACCTTCTTCGGTGTCACCGAACGTAGCATTTCCGAAGCAGAATAGTACAAAATCAAACGGGTTTGCCGCGGAAAAAGTGGAACCTTCAGCATTGTACATATGCTCTGTTGCCGCTCCGAAAGGGAATGCTGCGATACCCTGTGTGCCTAAGAACGCGATTACGAGTGTGCAGGACAGCATTCTGATCCAGCGGCCGAAACGGCTTCCGCCAGTTAACTTCTGTGTCTTGTCTTCTGTCATGATAACCCTCCAATGTGCTCGCTTAAATGCTTACACGTCTATATATATAGACCCAACCAGAATCATAATAATATATCAAATGATTTTGCTCAACTTTTTTTGTTTGTGCACATTGTACAAATTTCACAATTTATTCACAATTAATAAAAAGGACCGTAACAATTGTTATGGTCCTCTTCATAATTCGCTTTAATATACAACCTGAAAAGTATAGTGATTCCTAAAACAAATATTCTTAATGCAGGAGCAGATACAGAAGTATGATCGCCGCAAGACCGATTCCGATCGCCGCAAGGACACGGAGCGCGGAAACCGGTGCATGACCGCCTACCTTACCGGTCTGACCGTTGACCACAAACTGATATACTTTCTCATTATACTTAAAGGACGAGATCCAGACCGGCACCAGAATATACTTATAGGTAATATTGCTGTACAGTGTCGAGAAACGCAGTGAATCGACACGGTCGCATCTCCAGTTGCTGCGGATATACTTGTTAATGTTATTCTGCAGGCGTTTCTTTATGGATTCCTGTGCGATTCCCCAGCCTTCCTTGAGACCTACGGAGTAGCGCTCAGCGATGAAACCGGCTACCACTTGCGGAGAATACGGAACAAGCTTGGTGAAGTCAAAAGGTTCACAAGCCTTCACTACAGAATTCTCGGTTCTCTTCGAAGCCATAACGGTCTGGTCATCGATGAATTCCTGATACACACCACTTACCGGACGCCATGTAACTTCTGTTACATAGTTGTCTCCTCTCTTTACGCGGCGCTCATAACCGGCACGGGCTGAGAACGAGGAAGTCGTCTGTGCATCATATGTCCAATACGGGAGATATACGCCCTGGAAAGATTCCGGACGTGCGCTCTTCTTTGCCTTGGACGGAGTGAAGAGTTTGCCTCCAAGCCAGGATGTAAACTTCTGACCTGCCTTCTCCTTCGTGATAGAGAAAGGACATACCGCTCCAGGCGACATAGAATCGTTGCTGGCTGCAGGCATAACGCTTGTAGATCCGCAGAAAGGACATACCGCTGCAGTCTCAAGTGCATCGTAGATCGTCTCCGCGCCGCACTGTTTACATACTACGGACTTCTTCTGTGTACCCCACTCGAAACTTGCGGTCTTCTCCGCGGATTCGAAGTCCAGTTCACAGATCGTGCTTCCGGCATCCGGCTTCGGCAGTTCCGTCTTATATCCGCAGAACTCACAGAGCATGCCTCCCGTTCCCGGATCGAAAACTACCGTCGCACCACAGTTCGGACACTTCTTATTGGTAACGTCTTCGGTAACTTCATTTTGGATCTGTACACCATTCTCATCAAACTCTGCCATAGAAACCTCCCTTATTTCCTTTAATTTTTTTATTCCTCAACAAATATACATACTGACAGCGGTCTTACTTCCACCTGACCGACCGGACTTACGGAGGAGGAGACTACACGCTCCACTTCTCCCTCTCCGGAAAATACATCCGGTATGTGTTCGATCCCGGTAACCTTCGTCAATTTGTCAAAGTGAACTAACATTTTCATTTTATCACTTCGATTCAATATACACAAAATCTTTTTTGCGCCGGCACATACCTTGCCGAAGTGATCTTTTCCTTCCCCGTCCAGGAAACGGTTGAAGATCAGATCATCACCCTCGGCATACATCATCTCGACTTCCCCGCATCGGAGCAACTCATATTCACGACGCAGGCCACTCAGCTTGCGGAAATCAGACAGGAGCGCCTTCTGCCAGTGGGTCTCCTTATCCCACGGATACGTCCGTCGGTTGAAGGGATCACGGTAACCGTCCATGCCGAGCTCATCGCCATAATAAGTACAGGGGCATCCCGGATACAGCATCTGTATCGCAAAGGCCATCTTCAGAAGTGCCGCACCACGGCTCTTCATGTGCTTCGTCAGATGGAGCTTCTGCTGTGCCTCTCTCGTACCCGGATCAGGTGCGCCGACCAGTTCCGTAATCGCACGCGGTACATCATGACTCGAAATCAGATTCATCATGCAGTAATACATCTGATCCGGCAGATTCTCTCTGTATTTCTCCATCGTGAGGCTCCATGTCCGCGCATCTGTATCACCACGAAGGAAAGACAGGACCGCCTCGCGGAAAGGATAACCCATGACCGTATCATGAGTTCTTCCAAATGCGAAATCCCGGTAGCTGCCATAGCTGATCTTTGTGGTGACTTCTTCCCATACTTCGCCCAGTACGACTGCCTCACCATCGGAAGCCTGCTTCACGCAGGAACGCATCTCTCGAAGGAACGAATCCGGCAGTTCATCGGACACATCCAGACGCACGCCGCTCGCGCCACCACGGATCCAGCGGCTCACGACGCCGTTGGGCCCGAGGATATAATCTCTGTAGCTGAGATCGTCCTCTTTGACATTCGGAAGTTCGGGAAATCCCCACCAGGAATCGTAGAGAACATCTCCGTTGTCTCCTCGCCAGAAACCATACCAGGAAGCAAAACGGCTTTGTTTTCCTTCGGCAAAAGCACTATATGCGCCGGTTTCCTGATATCTTCCGTACTTATTGAAATACCGGCTGTCCGCTCCGGTATGGCTAAAAACGCCATCTACGATATAGCGGATCCCCGCGTCCTTCAGTTTGGCAGAGAAGTCCTTATATCCTTCTTTACCGCCCAGGATCGCATCAACATTCATGTAGTCGGCCGTATCATAGCGGTGATTGGACCGCGCCTCGCAGATAGGGTTAAGATACAGAACGTCGATATGTAATGACTTCAGGTACTCGGCCTTCTCCGCAATGCCGCGAAGGGTTCCCCCGTAGAAATCGCAGGCCAGATATCCAGTCTCAGGTTTTCCATCGATATCGACATCTTCATGCCAATCCTCGTGGAAGATACGCTCGGGACGGCTCTCCCCCGTCTTCTCCATCGCAGCAAAAGAATAGTCCAACCCACGGAAGAATCGGTCCGGGAAGATCTGGTACATCACCGCTCCCTTCATCCAATCAGGTGTGACGAAGTCTTTCTCGTACACCGTGATCTGAAATGCATGCGGATATTTCTCTTCATCGACACCGACACGTGGGGCCGAGAAAGCAAACTTTCCCTTACCATTCTCCCCTTCCCAGGAAGCCACATAGTAAAGATACGATCTTTCCTCTTCGTATTTCCTGTAAAGATAGTCATGACACTCCGGATCGACGATCGCCTCAATATCCGAGTGTTTACTTCTTAAACAGAACCAGTAGAAAAGAAGGCCCGGCTCAGCGGGCATGCGCAGACGGCAGCACCACCGGTCCGGGACCTGATCAGACTTATTCATGCGGAGCTCATTATAGGAGAGCCCGTAGAGACCATACGCATAACAAAGAACGATCTCGTCCACCTTCACGGATGCGTCGATACAAAGATCCACATAATCACCGGTCCGAAGTGCGCCAAAAGGTGCGCGGTATTCCGGAAGTCTTGAAGCATGTACTACACAGTCCGTATGGTTGGCGATACGTGATGTCATTTCTCTTTCTTATCCGTCTCTTTCGAAGAAGGATCTTCTTTCTTAGCCGCCGGTTTCTTTGCCGCAGATGTCGTCTTCTTGGAAGAAGCTGCCTTCTTGGGCTCCGCCTTCGTTTCCTTCTTAGGCATCTCCTTCTTGACATCCTTCTTCACTTCTTCTTTTTTCTCGGCTTTGGCCGTCTCTTTCTTGACCGGTTCCTTCTTCGGCTCGGCCTTCTTGGCAGGTTTCTTATCGATAGCCTTCTTCGGCGCAGGCATATCGAGGATCTCCTGCGTCAGCGGTTTCTTCTCCGGTTCCTCCTCCTCAGCAATGGAAATACCGGTGATGAAGGAATATAGACCCGCATATTCTTCTGCGGAGTGTTTCCAGGAATAGTCCGCCTTCATGCCTTCTTCGATGAGCTTGTTCCATACCGGCTTATTGTGACGGTACAGATCGCAGGCATACTTCGTGACGAACAGGAACTCATGCGCATTGATATTCGCGAACGAGAAACCGTTGCCCTCACCCGTAAACTCGTTATACGGAATAACGGTATCACGCAAGCCGCCGGTCTCACGAACGATCGGGATCGTACCATAGGTCATGGCGATGAGCTGCGACAGACCACAAGGCTCAAACAGAGACGGCATCAGGAAGATATCCGAACCGGCATAGAGTGTATGGGCCAGACCATTATCGAAGGAAATGCAGGCACACATCTTGCCCGGGTTTCTAGCAGCGATATCCGCCAGCGAACGCTCGTAGTACGCATCGCCTGTTCCGAGTACGACGATCTGCATACCGTCATAGAGCATCTCTTCTACGACACGAAGCAGAAGATCGAGACCCTTCTGATCAACAAGGCGGGAGATCATGGTGCACAGCGGTGCGCCGGGATTGACCTCGAGGCCCAGCTGCTCCTGGACGGATTTCTTATTCAGCGCCTTACCCTTCTCATAATCCTTGATCGAATACTTCGCCGGAATCATCGCATCTTTCTTCGGATTGTATTCATCCGCATTGATACCGTTGAGAATACCGGACACCTTATATGCATAGCGCTGAAGTGTATGGTTCAGGCCTTCACCGTAGTAATCCGTCATAATCTCGTACGCATATGTCGGAGATACCGTCGTCACGGAGTTACTGTAAACGATACCGGCCTTCATGAAGTTGACCGCGCCATCCTTGATCGACAGTTCATCCGTCAGGTACTCGCTTGGCAGATCGAGAAGATCCTGAATCACTTCGATACCGTGGATACCCTGATACTTCAGGTTATGGATCGTGTATACCGTCTTGATGTTGGTATGGTATCCGTACTTCTTGTAGTGCGCTTCGAGAAGGAGAGGCATCATGCCCGACTGCCAGTCATTGCAGTGCAGGACATCCGGCTCAAACCCCATGAAATCACCGAGGAAGTCGAGGACGGCTCTCTGGAAGAAGCAGAAGCGCTCAATATCGAAGACATACTCGACATAGACCTGATCGAAGTTAAAGTAGTATTCGTTGTCCACGAAGTAGAACTGCACTCCGTTTAACGTCAGTGTATAAAGACCGGCATAGAGGGATCTCCAGCCCATCTTGATCATCTTCCAGCCGATGAAGTCGAGGTTATGCGTCTGCTTCTCCTTGACGCTCTTATAGAGCGGCATGATAACTCTGGCATCACAGTGGTGATGCTGCAGTTCCACCGGCAGCGCGCCGACAACGTCCGCGAGTCCGCCGACCTTGGCGAACGGATAGACCTCCGAGGATACAAACAATACTTTCACTTGGTTCATACGATTGCTCCTTTACCGATCACGACCGGATAATCCTTGTGACCTACAAGTTTAATTCCCGGACGGACCACTGAATTCTTATCAAGGATGACATTCTCCAGATAGCAGTTATCGGAAATATGCACATCCTGCATAATAACACAATTTTTGATCGTACAGTTCTTACTTACCGCCACACCACGGAAAAGGATCGACTCGGTAACCGTACCGGAAATTCGGCAGCCATCGGATACGATCGAATCAGTCACCTTGCTCTCGTCCGAATACAGTGTCGGCGCTTCATCCTTGACCTTCGTGAAGATCGGCATACCATTCCAGAAGAGCTCGGCACGGATCTGATTATTCAGAAGCATCATTGACGAATTGAAATAGGATTGTACATTGTTGATACGAAGAACGAGGCCCTTGTACTCATACGCATGGACACGGAGTGTGTCATACTTCTTGACGAAGGAGTGGATACCGACATGATTCGTACCTCTTGCCATCATCTCTGCGATCAGGTCGATCAGGAGCTCACGGCGCATCACGATGATACCCATGCTGCTCTTGGTAAAAGAACTCTTCTCCGGATTGAAGAGCATGTCCTTGACCCAGCCTCTTCTGTCAACGTCGAGGATGTAGTTCGGTCCGCCGAACTTCGTGCCGTCACGGTTATACATTACGGAGATATCCGCCCCACATGCCTTGAAATCTTCGACGAAATCGGTAAATGTCGTATTCAGGATGACATTACTTGCTGCCATGATAACAAACGAAGCCTTGCTGGAACGTACGAAGTCCAGAAGACCCGCCATCTCTTCATCGCCCTGTACCGATGTCGCTTCGGAGTTAACGTACGGCGGCAGGATGTGAAGTCCGCCGGAGTTCTTTCTGTCGAGATCCCAGGACGATCCGGTTCCCAGATGGTCCATGAGGGACTTATACTTCGTGTAGGTGTGGATACCGATATTCTTGATCCCGGAGTTCACCATATTCGAGAGCATGTAATCGATGATACGATATCTTCCGCCAAATGGAATCGCGGAGAGCGCTCTCGGCTTGGACAGTTCGCCAAGCGTTATCTTCTTGTTATCACCAAGGATCAGACCCATTGCATCTATAAACATATTCTCAGTCCTCCCTACTATCAAACCCGAAAGACTTCTTCGATGACATTGTCTTTCGCCGGAACACTGATATCCTTGTCCACCTGACTATTGGCAGGGATCACGGCGCCGTCTTTGATCTTCAGGCCACCCTCGATAACGACGATACCTTCCTGGCAGATCTTCTCGTTCACATACGGGCTCTTGCCTTTGACATCCGATCCGGCCTTGACGTTCTCGCCGATGATCGTTCCGGATGCGACGATGCAGCGGTTAAGATGTGCACCGGCCTTGACGGTAACGCCCGGGAAGAGGACGCAGTCTTTAACAAATGCCCCCTTCTCGACGGTGACCGAGTTCGACAGAACGGAGTGCTGGACAGAACCGAAGATCTGGCAGCCATCCGTAAGCGCGGAACCTCTGACCTCAGCGCTGTCACCGAGGAACTGGGACGGCTTGACCGGGTTTCTGCTGTAGATTCTCCAGGAGCGGTCTATGAGGTTGATCTCATGCGGACGGTCGAGGATATCCATGTTCGACTCCCACAGCGAAGAGATCGTTCCTACATCCTTCCAATAACCGGAGAAGCGGTATGCACAGAGCTTACTGCCCTGGTTAAGGAGCATCGGTACGATATTCTTGCCAAAGTCATTATTCGATTTCGGATCCTCTTCATCAGCGATGAGAGCCTTACGAAGAACATCCCACGTAAAGATGTACACGCCCATCGAAGCGAGATTACTCTCCGGCTTAGCCGGCTTCTCGACGAACTCTGTGATGATGTCTGTACCTTCCTTCGTATTGAGGATACCGAAGCGGGAAGCTTCTTCCCACGGAACTTCGAGGACCGCCAGTGTCGCATCCGCCTCATTGGCGATATGCTGACGCAGCATCTCCGCGTAATTCATCTTATAAATGTGGTCACCGGAAAGAATAAGTACATACTTCGGTTCGCAATCATCGATGAAATCACGATTCTGGTAGATCGCGTTTGCCGTGCCCTTATACCAGTCGCTCTTACCTGTCTTCTGGAAAGGCGGCAGGATAAATGCGCCACCGTTGTTTCGGTCGAGATCCCACGGATGACCGTTACCGATGTACGTGTTCAGAGCCAGAGGCTGATACTGTGTCAGAACACCAACTGTTTCAATTCCTGAGTTTGCACAATTCGACAGCGGGAAATCGATGATACGATAACGGCTTCCGAAAGGAACGGCCGGCTTGGCAATATTCTTTGTCAGCACGCCCAGTCTGGAACCTTGTCCACCTGCCAAAATCATTGCGACTACTTGCGCTTTCGCCATAATGAGAACCTCCGTTTTATTTAATCTCTTTTTTCTTCGTTGTTTTTGTATTTTTCGAAGACTTCGCAGCGGTCGTCTTCTTAACCACCGGCTTCTTCACAGTGATCTTCTTCTCTTCCTGTTTCTCGGAAGGCTTCTTCGCAGAGGAGGACTTCACCTTCTGGAAGTAGATACCACCGAGCGGCGGCAGATTCACCGAGATGTGACAAGGCTTGCCGTTCCAGCCTTCATCTACGGTCTTGAAAGTACCCTTGCTGTCCGTACCGTCCGGATATCCGGATCCGCCGTACTTCATATCATCGGTATTCATCAGAATCTTATATCTTCCCGCTTCGGTCACGCCGATGTTATAGTTCTCGAGCGGAACCGGTACCATATTCAGTGCGACATAGATATCTTCCTGATTGGCGACACCCTTACGCTTAAAGACGAAAACATTATTCTTCACGTCAGACGCATCGACCCACTCGAAGCCGCCCCAGGAATGGTCATCCTGCCACAGCTGCGCATTCTTGATGTAGAAGTGATTGAGATCCGCAACGAAATCCTGCAGGAGCTTATGGGACTCATACTGCAGCATGAACCACTCGAGCTGCTCATAGAAACGCCACTCGATAAACTGGCCGAACTCGGAGCCCATGAAGTTAAGTTTCGCACCCGGATGTGCCATCATGTAGAGATACATGAGACGAAGGTTCGCGAACTTTCTCCAATTATCGCCCGGCATCTTATCGATGAGGCTCTTCTTACCATGTACGACTTCGTCGTGGGAAAGACTCAGAATAAAGTTCTCGGAGAAGGCATACATCATCGAGAAACAGAACTGGTCGTGATGCCATTCTCTCGCGTAGGAATCGGTCTGGAAATAATCGAGAGTATCGTGCATCCAGCCCATGTTCCACTTATGCGTAAACCCGAGGCCGCCGTCATTAACGGAATGTGAGACCTTCGGCCATGCCGTGGACTCCTCGGCGACCATCATGACATACGGATAATTCTCCGCCATGATGGTATTAAGGTTCCGGATGAAATCGATGGCTTCGAGATTATCCGTGCCGCCATAGATATTCGGGATATATTCGGTTCTTCCGTAGTCACGGTAGAGCATACTCGATACCGCGTCCATACGGATACCGTCGAGATGGAATTCCTCGATCCAGAATACAGCATTACTGATGAGGAACGACTGCACTTCCGCCTTCGCGTAGTCAAATACGAACGTGCCCCATTCCTTGTGTTCACCGATACGCGGATCCTTATACTCGTAGCATGCGGACCCGTCGAAACGGACGAGGCCTTCCTGATTCTTCGGGAAATGCGCCGGTACCCAGTCGAGGATGATCGAGATGCCGTTTTTGTGGAGATGATCGACGAAGAACTTAAAGTCCGCCGGAGTTCCGAAACGGCTCGTCACCGCATAGTAGCAGATGACCTGATATCCCCAGGAATCATCAAGCGGATGCTCGAGGATCGGCATGAGCTCGACGTGGGTATATCCCATCTTCTTACAGTATTTCGCCAGCTCCTTCGCGATCTCTCTGTAGTTCATGAAGTTTCCGTCTTCGTGACGGCGCCAGGAACCTAAGTGGATCTCATAGATCGAGATCGGACGCGGGGCATTGGCATGTACACGTTTACTCGTGAAAGCCTGATCGTGCCAGGTATAATCATCGGGATCATAAAGGATCGACGCATCCGCCGGTCTCGTCTCGCAGTGTCTCGCATACGGATCGACCTTATTGACCTCGGATCCGTCCGCACCGTACACATGATACTTATAGCGGTCCCACTGCTTCGCTCCAGCGATATAGGCTTCCCAGATACCGGAGTCCCCGATCTTGTACATATAGTACGCTTCAGGATTCCAGTCGTTAAAATCTCCGACGACACTCACGGCCTTGGCATGCGGGGCCCATACCCGGAAAAGGAAGCCCTTCTCCCCGTTCGGCTTCTTGTACGGTCTTGATCCGAGATAGTTATAACTCTTGTAGTCTTTGCCCGTATTGAAAAGATACGCCTGATCCATCATTGTCTCCTCTACAAGAGGGCAGAAAACGCCCTCAACGTTCTTTTCACCTATTATATCGCAACATTTTGAATCTTCCTAGCACAATTAACAAAAGAGAGCCGATTTCTCGGCCCTCTTTTATCACATGTCACAATTCTTGCCCAAAATATCAAGTTATCGGGCGTTTGTTAAAATTTTGTTAACAAGTCGCGCAAACTGCGTCGGCTCACTGATTTGCGAACTCAGCACCCTTATCGAAAGCGTTGAGGTTGTTCGGGATCATGTGATGTCTTCTCTCCGGAAGAACATCATACAGTGCTTTTTCAAAGGAATCTCTGGTGAAAGCACCAGTTGCAGCAGATACACAGCCAAGCAGAACGATCGTCGCATAAGCCATGGATCCGAGCTCGGAAGCGATCTCGGAAGAGTTGATCGGGATGAAGCGGATATCTGTACGCTTCGGGGAAACCTTAACGAGCGAAGAGTCAATGATGATGATTCCGCCCGGCTTCAGTGTATCCTCGAACTTCTCGAGAGACGGCTGGTTCAGGGCGATAAGGACATCCGGTTCATTGATAACAGGAGATCCGATCGGCTCGTCGGAGATAACGACGGAGCAGTTCGCTGTACCACCACGCATTTCCGGACCATAGGACGGAAACCAGGAAACCTCTTTACCTTCGATCAGTGCGGACTCTGCTGCCATCTTTCCTGCAGAAAGAACACCCTGACCACCGAATCCGGCAAGAATAATAGAAAAATCGATCATATCATTACACCTCCAGATCCTGTCCCTTGAAGACACCCAGCGGATACTGCGGGAGCATCTTCTCTTTGCACCATTCGAGAGCCTCTACCGGCTCCTTACCCCAGTTTGTCGGGCAGGTCGAGAGGAACTCAACCATCGCGAAACCAAGACCCTGCTGCTGAACGCGGAACGCCTTGGCGATCGCCTTCTTAGCCTGCTGGATGTGCTTGAAGTCGAAGAGAGCGACACGCTCGATATAAACAGCACCGGTAAGTGTCGCGAGCATCTCACTGACGTTGATCGGATAACCGCGTGTCTCCGCGTCACGACCCAGCGGAGAGGTTGTTGTAACCTGACCGAGAAGTGTGGTCGGAGCCATCTGACCGGATGTCATACCGTAAACGGCATTGTTTACGAAGAATGTGCAGATCTTCTCACCACGAGCAGCGGCGTGAACGATCTCTGCAGTACCGATGGAAGCGAGGTCACCGTCACCCTGATAAGTGAAGACCATCTCTTCCGGCTTGCAGCGCTTGATACCTGTAGCTACCGCCGGAGCACGACCGTGCGCGGCCTGTACCATATCACAGGAAAAATAATCGTAGTTATTGTATGTGCATCCGACAGATGCGACACCGATGGTCTTGTCGAGGATATCCATCTCCTCCATGACTTCCGCGATGAGACGGTGAATGATACCGTGCATGCAGCCCGGGCAGTAATGGAACGGCTTATCTGTCAGGCCTTTTGTTTTCTGGAATACAACTGCCATCTTACATCTCCCCCTTATGAATCTTTACGATCTCATCCAGGATCTCCTTCTGGGTCGGCAGGTTACCGCCCATACGGCCGTGGAAGTAGACCGGCTTCTTGCCGTTAACAGCAAGACGGACATCTTCGATCATCTGACCGGAAGAAAGCTCTACGTCGAGGAAGCCCTTCACGCTCGGCATATCCGCAACGCGGGAGAATTCCTTGCTCGGGAACGGCCACAGTGTGATCGGACGGACCATACCGACCTTGATGCCGAGCTCGGCAGCCTGACGGATAACGTTCTTGCAGATACGGCTGCATGTGCCGTAAGCCGCGATAACGACTTCTGCATCCTCGAGGTTCATGGACTCGAACATGACTTCCTTCTCCTCGATCACACGATACTTCTCCTGAAGCTCTCTGTTCTTCGCTTCAAGATCGTCCGGATCGATGTAGATAGAAGTAATGGTGTTGTGCTTCTCTCTGCCGTGCATACCTGTGGTTGCCCACGGCTTTGCCACTTCTACAGAATCTTCCTTCTCCTTAAATGCAACCGGCTCCATCATCTGACCGATCGTACCGTCACCAAGGATCATCGCTACCATTCTGTACTGATCAGCTAGATCGAAAGCCTTTACTGTCAGTTCATACAGTTCCTGAACAGAAGCCGGAGCGATAACGAGGTTTCTGTAGTCACCATGTCCGCCGCCCTTTGTTGCCTGGAAGTAGTCACCCTGAGACGGGAGGATACCACCGAGACCCGGACCACCACGCATGATGTTAACGACAACTGCCGGAAGCTCAGCACCGGCGATATAGGAAATACCTTCCTGCTTCAGGGAAATACCCGGAGAGGAAGAAGATGTGAGCACTCTCTCACCTGTTGCAGCTGCGCCGTAGACCATGTTAATCGCGGCTACTTCGCTCTCTGCCTGTACGAACGTACCGCCGTGCTTGACCATCTCACGAGCCATGTAGTGCATGACTTCTGTCTGAGGTGTGATCGGGTAACCGAAATAGTGGCGGCATCCGGCACGGATCGCCGCTTCTGCGATAACCTCATTACCCTTCATTAATACTCGCTTTGCCATATTCACTCCACCTTACCTTTCTACCGTGATTACCGAATCCGGGCACTGTGTCGCGCAGAAAGCACAACCGATGCACGAGTCAGGATCTACACAGGAAGCCGGGTGATAGCCCTTGCTGTTCAGTCTCTCCTTATCGAGAGAGAGAATCTTCTTCGGGCAAGCATATACACATAAGCCGCATCCCTTACACAAATCGTCTTGAAAAGATACTTTAGCCATATGTCCCTCCTGATATTTTATTGCGTATTATGCATTATAGACTTGCCCCTATGTAAAATCAATCGTGCAAAGTGCTAGAAAAATGAATGTTTTGCACTATTCAAAGAGTACAAAAAGAACTTCCCTCCGACGAACACGTCAAGCTTAACCGTTCTTAAACAAAATGCAAAAGAAATCTCTCCTGCGACGAGCACACTCAGTGATCATCGCGTCTCAGACATTTGGCAAAAACAAAAAGAAAACCGCTCGCCGGCGAGTTTTGCTTTAGCAAACTGTTTGAAGCCGAAGAGCGGTATTCTTTTGTTTTATTGTCAATGAATGAGAGCGATCAAGCGTCCTTCTTCAGAAGATCGCGGATCTCGGTGAGAAGCTCGATATCCTTCGGTGTCTCTTCTACCTTCTCCTCTTCTTCTTCCTTCTTGGCAAACTTTTCCTTCGTCTTGTTCATAGCATGGATCACAAGGAAGATTACGAAAGCGATGATGATGAACTGAAGGATCGCATTGATAAGTACGCCGTATCCGATTGCGACCTCGCCTTCCACAGCCATGGTCTCCGCATTAAAAGTACCTTCCTTGAGAACATACTTCATGTTCGCGAAATCGACGCCGGATGTCAGCATACCGATGCAAGGCATAATGATATTATCTACGAGTGCAGTGACGATCTTGCCGAAAGCTGCACCGATAACAACTGCCGTTGCCAGGTCAATGACGTTACCTCTCATAAGAAAAGCTTTAAAATCTTTCCACATAAACTTCACCCTCCGTTAGTGTTTTTCTTTATTTCACTATATCCCAAACAGGATATATTGTGAACTACTTGCTCTTCTCTTTTTTGTCCTTTTTCTTCTTTTTCTTATCTTTCTTATCTTTCTTATCCTTTTCCAGTTTCTCGGATTTCAGGTAGGCATCATTCCGCGAAGCTTTGAGCGGCAGAAAGCCCTGAAGTGTCACGATCAGACTCAGTATCGTATCTTTCTCGATCGAGTAGAAACATTCACGTCCGATCTTTTTGACCACCACAAGTTTCTCATTCTCAAGAAGATGCATGTGATGGGACAGCGTCGGCTGAGTAACATTTAAATGCTCCAGGATATCCTTGGCCCGCATGTTATTGTTTCCTGACAGAACCGTCAGGATCTGCATACGTGTCGGGTCACCCAGAACCTCAAAGGAAGTGGTCGTATTCTCCATAGTCCTCTCCTTCCGTTATGCGATCAGCTGACCTTTCAGTGCCTCTTCGAAGTCAGAGAGATTCGCGCAGGCAACCACTTCGGTGTTATCCTCGAGAAGAATATCCTCATCCTCCTTGACAAGCATAGTCATTGGCACACCGAGTTTGCGGAGCAGGAGCAGCTGATACTCCTTGCTGGGCTGGGTAGACAGATACTTACTGAGCATACGTAACACCTGCTTGGCATCTTCTAGATAGATACCTGACAGACGCATCAGATGGTCGATGACATACACACCGAAGACATCGTCAAATTTCATTTTCTTCTTGTCCGGGAAGCAGGATGTAAAGACGGTCATTGAAACCTTGGATACAAGTTCAAGTTTTACGAAATCATCCACCGGGATCAGGAAGCTCTTCACATTCGGAGAGAAGATTTCCTGGAGCTGTTCTACCGTGAGCTCACCCTTCAGATCCTGGATACGCTCAATTCTGGCAAGCACACGATCTCTGGGAAGAAACGTCTCTTGTCCGGTCTTTGTAGCTTTATGGATAAACCAGCTTTCCGGAATCAATTTCATTCTCTTCCAACGGTAAAGTGTACCGTACGAGATACGTGCTACACGAAGCAGCTGTTTCTTCGAAATTAATTCTTCATTCTCAAACATGGCGTTTCACCTCACATAAGAATAGCTGCGGATACCTAGTAGATATCCACAGCTATCATTGTAGAGAAACAATGTTACAACTTCTAAACAGACATATAGCAATTACATTCCTTTTTTAGGAGTGCAGAATGTTTAGAATCAGCCTCCGAAGATGTCAGAGATCGCGTCGGCCATCTCGTTGAAATCGCCGCCCATCGCTGCTTCAAAGACATCTTTGAAGAGGAAGTACGTCACGATAACGAGCGATAGAGCAATGATGATTCCGATGATATTCCAGATCAGGACAGCTCTTGCGAAATTCTTACGGCTCTTGCACTTCTTTCCGACACAAGAAAGAATGATCGAGAAGATGAAACCGATGACCGGGATCGAGAACAGGAGCATCAGCCAGAAAGCAGTACCAGTTGACATAGCCTTGAGTTCTGTCTTCTTATCGCTCTTAGTATCCGAAGAAACATCTTTCTTATCAGAGGAGATCGGAGCCGGAACCGTCTCAGGTGTAAGGGGTACAGGCGTCGGAACCGGAGCTGCCGGAGCCGGTACAGGTTCAACCGGAGCCGGTACAGGTACCGGAATCGGAGCCGGTGCAGCTACAGGCTCAACCGGCGCAGCGGGAGTCTGCGGATATTCAGGAAGCACACTCTCGACAGGAGCCACTTCCGGAACCGTCTCAACCGGCATCGCAGCCGGGACAGCCTCTTCGATCTGCGGAACATCTTTCTTCTTCGGAACGGCAATCGGCGCACCCGGATCAAAAGAAGCATTCGACATCTCAGAGGAGATCTTCTCATCTACGGCAGGAATCTGCTCAATCGCGGCCTCTACAGGCATTACAGAATCAGCAACAGCAGCCGCCGCATCTACAGCACCGCCACAACTTGGACAAAACTTCACACCATCCGGCATATCAGCCTGACAATTCGGACAAATCATAAAACTAAACCCTCCTATATCCACTTACTCTTTTGTTATTTCTATCCATGACACACGGATACAAATGCTAAATCTTCTTTATTATATCACTCTATCGGGATAATCGCGATACAGAATTGTCCGCTCTGCAGTGTATATCTGCGATCGGCAAGCTGCAGGAGACCTCCCGATGCCGCCAGCGCGATTTCCTTGCACTCCATGGAATAGCGGTGCACTTCGACATCTCTTGATGCAGCACGAGAGTCGATCATGAATTGCTGCTGTTCCTCCGAGCGGTTGACGATAATCAGATACGTATATCCTTCCTGTGTAAATGCATACGAATCCAAAGAAATCTTGTAGTCAGTATCATTGACATGGGACAGTGGGACGACCCACTCCACGTCATTTTTCTTCCCCTGCGCATACTTCGTAATGACACCTACTGTCCGCACAAGGACCTCAGCATTCTGCGTATTTACCTTTCGGTTCTGGAGAGACTCTTTCGCACACGAGAAGAAATACTCCTCGTCACCATCTACAGAGAGAGGACTTACAGGAAGATCTACCGCCACAAACGAGGTATGATTTCCCAGATCTTCAAGCAGGAAGTTGATGATTTCTGCCGCATTGAGAGCCACCTCATCCAGAAGGATCTGGTTCTCATAGACTCGGCTGCTGACCATCGAGAAGGACAGCTCGCTGATCCATTCACCGTAAGCATCCTGAGAATAGGAAGGATTTCTCGGAATCGTATCAATATAATCCTGATATCCGGCCGAAATCACGGAGGGGAGACTCTCCCTTCCCTCGAGCAGAGACTGATTCTCCCCTTGATTATTGATCGCGAGCGCAGTCGTATGGAAGTCCGCACCCGACAAGACTGTTCCGTTATCATAGTGCATCCCGTCGAGGAAGAAGATGGAATCCTTTATGTCTGGATAATAGGGAGAGTTGGATATCAGAAGGATCAGGTAATCCACATACGCACGCCGTTGCAGATCCGTCTCAAAGAGGCCATTGTCATCTGTTATCTCCAGAACGATACGGTCAAATTGTTTCTGCCACGGAACCGCTGTTCCATTATCGACTCGGATCTTACCGTAATCATCCGTGATACCGCCGCACAGGTACCCCAGAAGTGCATCCATCTCCTCTGCACTGAAAGCCGAATCGATAACCAGCCACGGCTTTGCTTCGATAGACTTGACCAGTCGCAGTGAAGTTTCCAGCGAGATGATTCCCGAGTTGGTCTTACTGCCTTCGGCGTCAGCGCACAGAATCTCGTTTCCGATCTGCGGGAGGTTAGACGAGATATTCATTCCGATCCGGCCGAGTCGCAGATTCTCGAGGCGCAGGAACTCCGGAGAAGCATCCTCAAGCACACTTTCAAGACGGGGTCTGACCTGCAATTCCGAATATGTCTCCTTCTCCAGAGTTACTCCGTCAATATAAAGGTCACCCTGTCCGTAGAAACCGATATTCAGCCTCAATCCTTCATCAGCATTGTACTGGTTCTTCGGCCACACAAAAGTAAAAGAGTATTCTTTCCAGTTTCCGCTGATATCCGAGTACGTCGTCCCAATCGGCTCCGACAGTCCGGATATCCAGACCATCGCCTGCTCTGAACGAAGTCCGCTCTGCTTCATGCTAAGCCGGATATGATAGAAAGCCTTTTCCTCAAGAGGTCCCACTTCATCCCTGGATATGATCTGAGAAATGATATGCGCTTTCTCCTCATCAGCGAGCATGGACGAGAGGCGAAGCGCCCTCTCTCCATACATCTTCGCTCCTCCATAGACGATCTGGGATGTCGTGCCCTCGCCAAGGACTTCCCATGCCGATTCCCCGGGATCTCCGACAGAAGGAATGGTAGCGGACATCAGGCACATGTCACCATTTTGGATCTCGATTTCTCCGATCGGCTGATCGATCGTTACCTTCGTATATACAGTAGCCGAATAGAGTTTCCCTCCGCGTGCAAGGAAGATATTTCCGCTGGATGCCGTGCTTAGGGCATCAATCTGATTATCCTTCTGCACGAAGACCTGCTGCCAGGAGTTCTTCTCTCTCGAAAACGCGTACAGATATCCGTTATCCGTCAGCACCCAGATTTCACCGCCGGGGAAGACTGCCAGCTGCCTGGGTGCAAGGCTCTCAGGCAGCGCGGTAGAATACCGTTCGAACAGGAAACGATCGGAAGACTCATCATAATGACCGATAGCGATCTGACCATACTGCCCTAGCAGAACAAATTCCTCGCCCGAATACTCCGAGAACAGCCATGTGTCTGTCTGTTTCGTCTCGAGTTCTTCGGCGGAAAGAGAACGGAACACCGTACCATTTGAGGTCGTATATACCTTTCCTTGTTCTCCGGCAAGGAGCATACGGTGATCATCCGAGACCGCCGTGTACAGATTGCAGTTCGTATTGAGATCAGGCACGCTCACTTTCTCCATATCACAGACAAGAACGGTGCCGTTGGTACCACAAGCCACTCCCAGTTTTCCAAGAGATGCAATGGCACAGATCTCACTTTCCTCCAGGAAATACGAGATCGGACTCCATGCATGTCCGTTGGCCGACGCGGCAAAAGAACCTTCCCTCGTCACGGCATAGTGGCAGGAGTTACCCAGACTGAGTGCAATATACGGACTCTCTTCATCAGTAGGCATCACCTGGACCGGATCCTTGGACGTGACATCACAAAGCAGTGATCCGTCCTTAAGAAGCAAGGCAGTATAGCCGTCTTTCGACATGATGATTTCCGCATCCGGATTCACCGGAGATTCAATATCCACACTCTTCCATATTCCGAGCTGACGAACCTGATAATCCAGAATGCCGGCATTGACCAGTTCATTCATCCTGCCTTCTTCATCATAGGACATGATGCGGAGCCGGCCTCCGGTATACACGGACATGTCTTCTGCTTCCGCACTCGGATCACTATGGAGATACACGTTATTACCCGAAGCTTCCGCCACACTGAAGATGCTCTCCACATAGCAGTTCTCGAAAGACGGATCCCACAGGATATTGGTAGACGGAATACAGGAGAGGTTCACGCCAAGTCCGGATGCAATCACACCGGAAGTATTATCATTGACTTTCACCGTAGGATAATCGGAAGATTTCCGGATCAGGCCGAGATTGGCAAACAGGAGCGTCGCCGCAAGAACAAATGCGATAAAAACCGTCACAGCTGTCACCAGCGGACGCTTGTGCATACGATTTTCTCGACGGAACAGACGACGAAGCCGGGCAATCATGTGTGTCTCCCCGGAAGCATCTTGTTAATGTCACCGGTCTCTTCCTTCTCCGGGAAACGATCCGGTCTCAGTCTAAGCATAAGGAATGCGATCACGCCAAAGATCGGGATACAGAGGAATTCGAGGAACATCAAAACAGTATCCGCCCGTTCCGAGACCTCAAAGAAGACGTACATCCCATATCCGAAGAAGTTGAAAACAGAGTGTGCAAGGATCGTCATGACGATATTTTTCGTCGAGTAATAGATGATCCCGAGGACGATGCCGGACAGGAATGCATAACAGATTTGAATAATCTGGCCATGCATCAGCCCGAAGTAAAGAGCACTGAGCACAATCGCCACGTAAGGATGTCCGAGTTCAAGCATCCCTTCCATGACGCATCCGCGGAAGATGATCTCCTCGAGGATCGGGATCAGGATGCAGAGGGCGAAAACATACATATACAGATCCGCCTGTGACGCAGTCTGAAGATCCATCATAGCGTCATATTCTTCCAGGGCTTTGCTGATAGCCGAGATCCCCAGATTCGGCAAGATCATGAAATAGAGTGTGGCGATCCCAAGCATGGCTCCGCCTCCGACGATGGCCATGTACCAGTCATATGGTTTGCCGACCGTCCATGTAGGTGACGGAAAGATCATTTTTTTCTTGATGACCAGCCAGACCGTAAAAACAGCAATTCCGACGATTCCCTGAACGAGAGAGATCAGGCCTTCGTGCTGCAGATAATTATCCCCATACATAGAGAACGCCGTTTCTGCTGCAAGAAAGATAATCACGAAATAAACGAAGATCGCGAGCACTGGCGCAGCTACAAGGCGTACGAAGATTCTGCTCCGATAACTCATACCTGTCCCTCACCCGGGGTCTGCGGCATTCCCGCCCCCGGCACTCTCTTCTTTCTCTTCTCTTTCACATTTGCGGCATAGCGGCGCATGAAGACGGTAAATGCCGCCTCCAGTTCGCTTTCGTTCTTGATCGAATAGAAATACTGGTCACCGTTTCTCGCATACTCAGTGCGCATGATCACCAGCTCCGGATCAGCGTGATTTCCGTCATCCGGCTCATAGTTATACATCACGGCATACTCGACCTTCTCGATCATGAAGGTATCGATCATGGAAAGATAGTACTCCTTCCCGTTCGAAGCGTCGCGAATAACAGCAAGCGCATCACCCTCCTTAGGAGAATGATGCGTGAAAACCGGCTTTCTTACGGACTTATTTCTATTCTTCTTCGTCTGAGAAGTCTTCTTCATCTTCGAGCTCAGCCTCAGCACAGAGACGGTCATACTCTTCGTAGATCTCGTCTGCTTCTTCTTCGTCCAGACTCATCAGTCCCTCTTCTCCGTCTTCTGTCTTGACGACCTTGGTGATCACCATCTCCGGCTCATCCTCATCCGTCGTGACCAGCACGCAGTAGGCCTGATCCTTATACTCGAAATCATCGACCAGCACGAACTGATATTCCTCACCGGTCTCAGCATCTACCATCGTGATAAGAGCTTCCTCATCATAGGAGGTTCCCTCAATATCATTCACTTCACAATTCTCACAATCTCCGCCATCACATGGGCGTCCGCAATCTTCAAACATAATCCCGTCCTCCGCTCAACTATTAAATTCCCTCTAACGGTCAGGATATCCGATATGTAATTATACCATGAAATCAATAAATTAAGAACGGTGCATATCCAGATACTCTTGAAGTATGATCTCCGCCGCCACCTGATCTACGACCTTCTTCTTCGCTTTACCGGACACGCCGGTCTGTCTCAGGAACTGCGAAGCGATCACCGTCGTGAAGCGCTCATCCCTGAAAACAGGCGTTATTCCGACTTTCTCAGCCAGAAGTTTCCCAAAAAGAACAGCCTTCTCCTCCGATTCACTAACGGAACCGTCGGTCCGGCTGGGTTTTCCCATTACGATTTCTGCAATTTCTTTTTCCTTGACGATCTGTGCCAGACGATCGAGCGCATAGCTGCTGTCGATGCCGTTCCAGTTGATCGTCTCCAGTCCCTGTGCCATGATCCGCATCGGGTCAGAGCAGGCCACACCGATCCTTCGCATACCGAAGTCAATCGCCATCACACGACTCATCCGCAGACCTCTATCGGGCACTTACTCATCAGCCAGGCGTTCGCAATACTCACGAACGATGACCTCAAGAAGCTCATCGCGCTCCATTCGGCGGATGATGCCGCGTGCGCCCTTGTAGTTCGTAATATACGTCGGATCACCTGACATAAAGTATCCCACGAGCTGGTTGATCGGGTTATATCCCTTCTCCTGCAGCGCATCCAACACCTGCATCATCAATTCTTTTGCATCCTCAGATCTCTCCATATTAAAGGAGAAACGAGCTGTTCCTGAATCCTGCATATTGACGCACCTCCTATTTTCTTAGCGTGTCATGTTCCTATTGTAGCACAAGAGAAATCAATATTTCATTATTATTTTGTCACCAAAGCAAAAAAATGTTCACAGATTTGCCGATTCTCTCATCCGCGAAGATGAGTAAACCCTTCTCCTGTCAGCACAAAACCGTCGTTTCCCGTAACTTTGCCAACAAGGATATCCCCCTGCGCCGCCTCTTCGGTCGTACTCGCAAGAAAACGGACATATTCGCGGCAGTACCCTTCGACCAGCCCGTCTTCACGGACCTTCTCCACAAGGACTTCCACATCTTTACCCGCAAAATCTCCCGTTCTCTCTTCTTCCATCCGGTCCGAGATCGCTCTGAGCTCAGAAGTCCGACGGTTCTTCACTTCATTTGTGATCTGCCCGCCCATGGCGGCCGCCTTCGTTCCGTCCCGTCTCGAATACGGGAAAACATGGATATGCGTAAATCTGACTTCTTCCGCCAGGGCACACGACTCCCGATGTTCCTCCTCCGTTTCTCCGGGGAACCCGCAGATCATATCCGTGGTCAGACTGGCATTCGGAAATGCTTCGCGAAGGTCGCTTACCACCCTTCTGAAAAGCACTGTATCGTATTTCCGGTTCATCCTCTTGAGGACACTGTCCGAACCGCTCTGTAGCGACAGATGGAAATGCGGACAGATCTTGCTGTTTCTCTTGAGCATGGAGATCAGTTCTTTCGTCATACACGACGGTTCCAGAGAACCGAGCCGTATCCGCTCGACACCCTCAATTCCGGAGATCTCATCGAGCAGTTCACCAAGTGCAAGACTGTCACGGCCTTTTTCTTTCTCGAAAGAACATAGATGGATCCCTGTAATAACAAATTCGCGGTATCCCTCTTTCGCACTGTCGCGGATCTCCGAGAGGATCGCCTCTCTTTCCCGGCTGCGTACCCGCCCCCGGGCATAGGGGATGATGCAATATGTACAGAAGTTATTGCATCCGTCTTCGATCTTGATCACCGCGCGGGTATTCTCCTGATAAGGGACTGAACCATACTCGAAGAAACGTGTCCCCGCATCAAGATCCTGCGCCTTTTCCCTTTCTCCACGGATATGGAGTTTCTCAAGGAGCTGCGGCACGAGTGCAGGTCGGTCATCTGTACCGACCACGATATCTGCCCCCTCCTCGTCTCTGCACATCTGGGTATGACAGCCCATCGCGACCACGATCGCTGCCGGCGCGACACGACGGGCTTTCCGGATCATCTGGCGGGACTTCCTGTCCGCCTCTCCCGTCACGGCACAAGTATTCACGACATATACATCGGCGTTTTCCGGCTCCTGTGTCTCAACAAAGCCCTCATCCGCCAGAAGCTTCGCAATTGCCGCCGTCTCGTAGGAATTGACCTTACAGCCCAGAGTAAGAAAGTAAACTCGGTAAGACATACTGTCCCTTTCGTCAAATTGATGAACATATTATACTCATAAAGCCGATTCTTTCAAAGATTATCACATTGACATCGTTATCACCTGTGATAAACTAATTTCATATTGAAAGCAAGCACAGGAGGAACAAGCATGGTTCGTTTTCCGATTCGTTTCCAGTCCATCACCGACGTTAAGGAGTTTGTACAAATAGTCAATTCTTATCCTTACGATGTCGACCTTTCCTCCGGCCGCTACGTAGTGGATGCCAAGTCCATCATGGGAATCTTCAGTCTCGAACTGCAGAGCGCCATCAACCTCGAGATCCACAGCAATTCCTGCGATGATCTCGTCGAGGCACTGAAGCCTTTCCGCGTCGAGAGCTGATCATCTCTTCACTTATAAGAAACACCAAGGAGCCGCCCGAAGAAATGAGACGGCTCCTTTTTTGTTCATCCGGATGTTTTATGTTTCGGCGAAAGCAAAATCGATATGGTGTGTCAGCGGATCAGCCGCGGCCACCTGGACCGTGACCCTTCGCCCGATCGTATAGACCGTACCTCGCGAGCCCCTTGCCTCCAGTTTTCTCTCGTCATATGTGAAGAACTCACGAAGAGACGAAAACGGCACCATCCCTTCGATCGTATTATCGAGCTGCACGAAGATACCTGCCGGGCAGACACCTGAGATCTTCCCCGTGAACTCCTCGCCGACGTGCGCGATCATATACTCGGCGCACTTCAGATCAACAGAAGCCCTCTCGGCATCGACACTGTTCTTCTCCATCTCCGAACTATGGTAGGCCACATCCGCGACCAGTGCACGGAAATGCTGGTTCTGGTGCTTCTGGTGAAGCCAGCTCTTGATGATCCTGTGGATATAAAGGTCAGGATAACGGCGGATCGGCGACGTAAAATGACAGTAGTATCGGGATGCCAGACCGAAGTGTCCCGCATTGATCTCCGAATACTTCGCCTTAGCCATACTCCGCAGAAGAAGCTGATTGAGCGCCGGTGCATATTCTTTCCCTGCGATATCATCCAGAAGACCACTTAGGAACAGCGGCGTGACCTTACCGTCCGGCCGCTGATTCTCCCCGAAAAGTTTCGCCACATGCAGGAACTCGCGGATCTTGAGATCATCCGGTTCTTCGTGAATACGATACACGAAAGGATAATCCATCTTATTGAACCGCTCGGCCACCGCTTCATTTGCCGCGATCATGAACTCCTCGATCACACCGTGGATCTCATTGATCGGATACGGATATACATCAGTAGGTTTCCCCTCCTCATCAAGATCAACATGCGTCTCAGGGAAGACAAAGTCGATCGTGCCTCTTGCTTTTCTCTTGGTTTTAAGGATACGCTTGAGTTCCAGCATCTGCTCCAGCATCGTCTGAAGTTTAGCATACTCTTCGATCACCTTTTCCTCGAAGAGAATCCCGTAGATCTCGTTATAGGAGGTTCTCGCATCGCTCTCGATCAGGCTCTCGTAGATGGAGCTCTCCTCAATCTGCCCGTCGGGCGCGATCTTCATCTCACAGGTCATGGTAAATCTCGGCACATGCGGATTGAGACTGCACAGGCCGTTGGACAGACGCGGAGGCAACATCGGGATCACGCGGTCCACCAGATACACGGAAGTGCCGCGAAGGGAGGCTTCTGCATCAAGGGCCGTACCCTCCCGGACATATTCCGATACATCTGCGATATGTACCCACAGCCGGTAATAGCCTTTGTCGAGTTTCTGGATCGAGATCGCGTCATCGAGGTCTTTTGCCTCCTCACCGTCGATCGTAATCGTCAGGAGATTTCGTAGATCCTTTCTTCCGTGAAGGATCGCCTCCTCGATATCGTTCTCCTCAGGAGACAGCGGTAGTGCCGACGCTTCTTCCATGACGGCAGCCGGGAATGAAGAAGAGAGCCCGAACTGTCGGAGGATCGACAGCATCGCGACATCGTTATTACCGGGATCGCCCAGCACCTCCACGATCTTGCCTTCATATTCGGCACGTCTGGCTGAAGGATTCAGCACTTCACAGACGACCTTCATTCCATAGGGGGCACCATTGAGGTGGTTCCTTCTAATGATGATCTGACCGAACGCCGACGCCGGATAGCCGGGATCCGGAACTACGATGCCCCCGTCTCTTCCTTCTTTCAGGATTCCGACACACTGGTTCTCCAGGGCCTGCGGTCCGCGCGGCGGAAGCTCTGCGATCGTCACTTCTCTGACCGGCGGGATCTTCGACCCGGAACGTTCGACCTTCCCACTCGGACGGATCTTGATGTGTCTGCGGTTATGTCTTGCCATTTTCATACCTCCACACTAAGAAAAAAGAGCTGCTCTTTCGGAAAACCGATCAAGCAGCTCGAGTACTCGTGACTTTGATTTGAACCGTATCAGAATCCTCTGGCCAGTACCAGGAAGAGGACGATCGTCAGGATCGCGAAGAGGACCGCTGTGAACAGCGTGATCTTCTTGAGTTTCTCATCCATCGTTCTGCCCTTGGACTTCTCGTAGAAGGAATTTCCGCTTCCGCCTACGACACCCATACCCCGATCATTACCTTCCTGAGACATAACCAGGATGATCAGCGCGATGCAAACTACGATATCAACACATGTAAGTACAACTGCTAATGTATTCATTATATCAGCCTCCGAGACTGTTCTCAATTCTAATAACCGTTAAATAGTAACACAAGAATTGCGGCTAGGCAACAGTTATTTTTTGTTCTTGATCAATTTGAAGATCTCACTGGCGGCAAAAGGAATGAACGCCAGCAGGATGATCGGGATCCAGTAGACCGGTGCAAGCATGATGTTATCGAAGATTCCGTTCACACCCGGGATGTAGATAACGGCCAGCAGAAGGGCGATCGAGCCGGCTACGGACGCATTCATATACTTATTTGAGAAGACGCCAAGCTTAAAGACTGATATTCTCTCGGATCTTGCGCCATATGCACGGAAAAGTTCTGCCAGGATCAATGTCGCAAAGGCCATCGTTCTTGCCCCTTCGATCGGTGACGCCTCATCCTTGAAGAATACAGTCAGTCCGAGCACGAAGGACGTGAAGACTGCTGCGAAGATCGCGAGGCTCTGTACGAGAATCATGACCTTCATGGACTTATTGATGATCGACTCACTCTTCTTTCTCGGCGGCTGCTTCATGATGTCCGGTTCACCCTTCTCTCTTCCGAGTGCCAGAGCCGGGAAGCTATCCGTTACGAGGTTGAGCCACAGGAGCTGGATCGCGGTAAGCGGAGTTCCGATACCGGAGATCAGGCTCGCCGGAATCAGGGAGATCAGGAAGATCACGAGGATCTCACCGACATTACAGGAAAGAAGGAATCCGACGAATTTTCTGATGTTACTGTAGATAATACGGCCTTCTTCTACAGCCGAAACGATCGTCGCGAAGTTATCGTCTGTAAGGATCATATCCGAAGAGTTCTTCGCAACGTCCGTACCGGTAATACCCATCGCTACACCGATATCGGCCGACTTTAAGGCCATGGCGTCGTTGACACCGTCACCGGTCATCGAAGCGATATGGTCATTATTCTTCAGCGCCGTGACGATACGGACCTTGTGATCCGGAGATACACGGGCATATACATTCGTGGTTTCACATACCGTCTGGAAGTCTTCATCCGAGACCTTATCGAGCTCCGCACCGGAGAGGCTGCCGGAGTTCTCGTCCATCATGCCCAGATCGTTCGCGATCGCGACCGCCGTATCCTTATAGTCACCGGTGATCATGACGGCACGGATACCTGCCTCACGGCAGATCGCCATGGCATCCTTGACCTCGGTTCTGGCCGGGTCGATCATGCCGACGAGTCCGAGGAAGCACATGTCGTTTTCATGCTCGAAATCCGCCTCGATCTCACTCTTGCCTTCATATGTACGATATGCGAAAGCCAGTACACGAAGAGCCGTAGTCGCATAACCATGGTTGGTCTCGACGATCTTCTGTCTGATCTCATCCGTCATCGGGACATTCTTCTGTCCGTCGAAATACTCGACACACTTACCGAGTACGATATCCGGAGCACCCTTTGTGAAAGAAATGATCGCACCGGGAACGATATTCGGATGATAGGTCGTCATCATCTTACGGTCAGAGTCGAAAGGAAGTTCCGCGATACGCGGGAATACTTTATTTGTCTCATCTTTCGGAAGTCCGGACTTCGCACCGAGTGCGATCAGTGCGGCCTCTGTCGGGTCGCCGATGCAGGTATAACGTCCGTCTTCACCCTTCGGTGTTACGGCATCGCTGCAGAGTACGCAGGACTGGAGAAGTCGGAGCAGTTTCGTGTCCGGAGTGATCTTCGATCCGTTCTCATCCTGGATCTGTCCTTCCGGCGCATAACCGATACCCGTGACATCGTAGGAGTGCTCACCGTCGAAAACTTTACGCACGGTCATTTCGTTCTGAGTAAGTGTACCGGTCTTATCGGTGCAGATAACATCGACGCAGCCGAGTGTTTCTACCGCCAGGAGACGACGAACGATCGCATTCTTGCTGGCCATCTTCGTCATACCGAGCGCCAGAACGATCGTAACAACGGCTGCCAGGCCTTCCGGAATCGCGGCAACTGCCAGGCTGATCGCAGTCATAAGCGCTTCATCCCAAGCTTCACCCTGTACGAAAACATCGACTACAAATACGATCAGACAGATCACGATACAAACGATACCGAGGATCTTACCGAGTTTATTGAGGTTCTTCTGGAGAGGTGTATCTTCGTTATCGATCGAAGAAAGACGGTTCGCGATCTTACCAAGTTCCGTGTTTCCACCGGTCTCAACGACGATACCACGTCCACGTCCATATGTGACCGCCGTGCCCATATAGAGCATATTCTTACGGTCGCCGATTCCACAGTCCTCTTCGAGTACAACAGTCGCATCTTTTTCAACCGGAACAGACTCACCTGTCAGAGATGCTTCTTCCACCTTCATGGAGCTTGCTTCCGTAAGACGGATATCAGCAGCAATCAGGTCACCGGCATCCAGCACCACGACATCACCGGGTACGAGCTTATCGGAATCGATCATCTGCTGCATATTGTCACGGACGACCTTCGCCTGTGGAGAGCTCATTTTCTTAAGGGCCGCGATGGCCTCATCCGCTTTACCTTCCTGATACACACCCAGGATCGCATTGATGATAACAATTGCAAGAATCACGATCACATCGATCCATCCGGAGAAGCCGCCTTCCTTGACAGCCATGATCGCAGAAAGGATCGCCGCGCCGATCAGGATCAGCACCATCGCATCGGCAAACTGCTGAAGGAATCTCTTCCATAGCGGGACTTTCTTCTCTTCGCCCAGAGAATTGGGACCATACTTCAGAAGCCTTTTATCGGCTTCACTCTTCGTAAGACCGGTCTTAATATCGGTACTAAGTTCTTCGATCACACTCTCGGTCGTCTTGGAAAACGGATGATTCATCTTTCTACCTCCACATGAAAATACACATGCGTAACAAAATATAACATATTAAATTCATATTAGAAAGGAAAACAACAAAAGAAATTGAAATCTATTTCTGTAAAAACCGCGAAATAGATTTCGATTACCTTCACCGATCGCGAAATAGCCTGAGTGATCCGGCCCCATATCGGAGGCCTTTTCTTCCCCGGACATAACAAAAGGGACCGTTTCATTTCTGAAACAGTCCCTGTTGGTGCCCAGAGTCGGAATCGAACCAACGACACGGGGATTTTCAGTCCCCTGCTCTACCGACTGAGCTATCTGGGCAAATGATAATCGGTCCTTAGTGGACCGATCATCTGGCGACGCAGAAGGGGCTCGAACCCTCGACCTCCAGCGTGACAGGCTGGCATTCTAACCAACTGAACTACTGCGCCATCTTGGTGGAAGATACAGGGCTCGAACCTGTGACCCCCTGCTTGTAAGGCAGGTGCTCTCCCAGCTGAGCTAATCTTCCTTCTTCCTTTGCCAAGCCGCTCTTTCGAGCGCAAGAAGAAGTATACCGAAACCATCGGGCGTTGTCAACAACAATTCTCAAAAAAGAGGAAAATCCGAAGAAGTTTCTTTCCCTCGCCGTCACAGAAGCGCTTCTTTTCGGCCTAGAAAGCCGCTCAGAAGCGCTGATCTTTCACAAAACCTGTGATCGTCACGATGGCCACCTGATTTCCCAGATCGTCATTGACCTCGATCTCATAAAAGCAGGTACTCCTCCCCGACTTCACACACTTCGCCGTACTATAGAGCGTCTCTCCTTTGGCTGCACCGATAAACGAGATATTACTCGAGATCGACACCGTCATCCTGCCGCCGAAGTTTGCCGCCACTGCAAATGTCAGATCAGCGAGCGTAAAGATAGCGCCGCCCATGACACCTCCGGCCGCGTTTCTGTGCACCGGTGTCACTTTCATGCTACAGCGGCAGATCTTGTCCCCTGCTTCTTCGATGATGACACCGGCCGCCTCCGTCGCAAAACGGTCATTGGCAAACGTCTTTCTTGCCCACTCAAGGTCCCGGTTCTCTACCGGAACATATTCAAAATTCTCATTCATACAGTAAACTCCATTTCAAAAAATAGATTCTTTCGACGGCAGACTATCCACCTGTCGTATTTCTCCAAGAGCATCAGAGGAGATACTTGATCACACACTCCACGATAAAGACGGTACTGCAGGCACCGATCGCCACGGTAAGAAGCTTCTTCTCCAAAAGAGAGAGAATAACTGCAACCGCGAGGCCCAGCGCTGCAGAGATCATATATCCGGTCGAATAGAAGATCGCCGGGATCGTCATCGCTGACAGTACCGCATACGGGATGTAGTAGAGAAGCGAGCGGATAAACCGGCTCTTGATCTTCTCCCGGCAGAGTACAAGCGGCAGCATACGGATCAGGTAAGTCACACCTGCCATCACGGCCAGATAAAGGAAGAACACTTCGGTACGGATCATGTCGCCACCGTCCTTTCCTCACCTGGGCCGTTCATCTCGTCCGAAACCTCATCCGATTTCTTCTCATCCGGAATCGGCGCGATCCACGCGAACAGAAGACCCGAGACGAGTGCACAGATGATGATCGAGATGCCCGAAGAAACCGACGACAGAACCGGAATATACCGGAACGCTGCAGACAGCGCCATCGCCAGAAGACAGCAAAAAGCCACGGGATGATCTTTCTTCGCCGGCGGGATGATGATCGCCACGAACATGGCATAAAGCGCGATCCCCAGTGCCGATACAATAATCGCCGGCAGGATATCTCCGGCCAGTGCGCCTAGCGCCGTGCCGAGGGTCCATCCCAGGATCGGCGTTGCCATCAGGCCCAGAAGATACGGTGTCTCCAGCTCATCCTTCTGGCTGATCGCCACACCGAATATCTCATCCGTGACACCGAAGGCCACGACGATCCGGTGCCACAGCTTCACTCTCCGGCTCAATTTCTGCGAAATCGAGACCGACATCAGAGAATAACGGAGATTGATAACGAACTGCGTCAGGACCATCTCGATCAGCGGAAGCCCGCCTACGATGATCGGTACGCCTGCGAGCTGTCCCGCCGACGTCAGGTTCGCAAGGGAGATCAGTATCGCCTGCCATACGGTCATCCCAGCCCCCACTGCAAAGATTCCGAAGGCAAACGAAACAGACAGGTACCCCAGACAGATGGGGAACCCGTCTTTGATTCCTCGGAAATAAAGCTTTCGCGAATTCACAGGTAGGCCGGCCTCACTTTACTGAGAAACGGTAGCCGACCAGGAAGCCCTTAACTTCGTCCTTATCGATCACGGCCGAGGCGAAGTTCTCATGATGGATCGCATCCGGGAACATCTGTGCCTCGAGGCAGATCGCCTCATACGGACTGTAGTGCACGCCGCCCTTGCCGTCTTCGTCGAGGTTGCATGCGCAGTAGAGCTGTACGCCCGGGAAGTTTGTGAGGACTTCCATCTTTCTTCCGGACTTCAGAGACTCGACCGAAGCGACCAGCGAAACCTGATCCTGTGTGGTCTTAAGTACATAGTTGGAATCGGCACCCTTACTGCAGTTGAGCTGCGGGTTCGAGGAAGTCAGGCACAGCACTCTCTCGGTCGCCGTCGGTATTCTGAAGTCAAACTCCGTTCCCTCGACATCGATATACTTACCGTTCGGGACATTGTCCATATCCTTCTCGGTGACCTGCTCGGCATCGATCCACAGGAGCTGCTCGCCGATACGGCCGGCAGCCTGTCCGTCGATATTGAAGTACGAATGGTTCGTCGGGGCGAAGATCGTCTTCTTATCGGAAACAGCCTTGTAGCAGAGGATGAGCGTGCCATCCGTTGCCCATGTATAGAGGACCTTCATGTCCATATTGCCCGGCACA
The DNA here is from genome assembly GCA_017617995.1 of Clostridiales bacterium. Lineage (GTDB taxonomy): Bacteria > Bacillota > Clostridia > Saccharofermentanales > Saccharofermentanaceae > Scatonaster. The sequence continues at coordinate 40,271 of JAFZVE010000051.1, read as the reverse complement.
CCGCATACACCGTCTGCCAGAAGGAACGAGAGCAGCACGCCCTCCGTCTCGATCGTCCAGTCATTCTTGATCTTCAGGTCACCGATAAAAGCTTCCGCTTCCTCGCGGCTGACGATCTTTCCGTCCCAGAAACTGTTCTGAAAGTTGCCCGCGCCACCGTGCAGGTTATTCTCGCCTTCGTTCTTCGGCATCTGGTAGTCCACGCCATCGATGGTAAAAGCACCACCCTTGATGCGGTTGGCGGTTCTGCCGATGACGGATCCGTGTCCCGCGCCGGAACCGAGATATCCCTCGATCGTATCGAAGCCCAGCATGACATCGCCGAGATTGCCGTCCTTATCAAGCACATTCAGAGTATGGATCGCCGCACCGTATTCGATCACGGAGAAGCTCTCTCCATTTGGTCTTGTCACTACGAATTCCGCGACTTCTCTTCCCTCTTTCGTCGTATCAAAAAGCACTTTTTCTGCTGCCATACCGGTCACCTCGCTTATAGTTTATACCGCTAATATTATTGAGCCATTTCGTATGGAAAGTCAATTCCGAATCTGATAGAATACCTCTTAATTTCAGAGCAATCTGCTATTACCGAAATAAAAGGAGATAGATCACAGATGAGTGCGAAATGGCGTAAGTTTCTGTCCTATTACCGTCCTTACATGAAGGGCTTTATCGCCGACATGTGCTTCGCGCTGGTCGCCGCGGCGACATCGCTCGTCATTCCTCTGATCATCCGCTATATCACAGGGACCGTTCTAACCGAAGGATTCGCTAACGCCAATCAGACGATCCTGTATCTGTTCCTTCTCATGCTCGCCCTTCTGGGGGTAGAATTCGGCTGCAACTACTTCATCGCCTACGTCGGCCACATGGTCGGCGCAAGGATGGAGTATGACCTGAGAAATGAGCTTTTCACGCATTATCAGAAACTCTCGTTCCGCTTCTACGATGACCAGAAGGTCGGCTCTCTCATGTCGAGAGTCACGAACGACCTCTTCGAGATCACCGAGCTGTATCACCACGGTCCTGAGGACCTCATGATCTCTGCGATCAAGCTTCTCGGTTCCCTCGTGATCCTCTGCATGATCAACGTCCCGCTCGCCCTCCTCGCACTGGTACCTGTCCCCTTCATGATCGTCTTCGCATCGGTTCTGAATCGGAAGATGAAGCGTACTTTTAAGAAGAACAGAGAGCGTATCGCCGAGATCAACACCCGCATGGAGGACAGCCTCTCCGGTATCCGTGTCGTCAAGTCCTTCACCGGCGAAGACATGGAGATCCATAAATTCACCGAGGGAAATGATCTTTTCCTTTTAAGTAAGAAAGACAACTACCGTTACATGGCCATCTACCACGCGGTTCTGTGGTGTATCACGGGCCTGATCACCGTAACGGTCGCCGCCGTCGGTTCTTGGATGATCGGAAGAAACAGCCTGACTCTTCAAGACCTGATCGCCTTCCTTCTCTACGTCAACAATTTCACCGAGCCGATCCGAAAGCTCGTCAACTTCACCGAGCAGTTCCAGAACGGCATGTCCGGTTTCGAACGATTCTATGAGATGATCTGCATCGAGCCGGATATCGAGGATGCCCCGGATGCAAAGGAGCTTTCAAGCGTCAAGGGCACCATCGATTTTGACAATGTGACCTTCTCTTACGGTGGGAATCCGACACGCGAGGCAAACGTATTCTCCCACCTGAACCTGCATATCCATGCCGGTGAATATGTCGCGCTCGTCGGTCACTCCGGCGTCGGCAAGACCACCATCTGCAGTCTGATCCCGAGATTCTACGAGCCGAACGAAGGGCACATCACGATCGACGGCACCGATATCACCTCGGTCACTCAGAAATCTCTGCGCAGACAGATCGGTATCGTCCAGCAGGACGTCTATCTCTTCGCCGGCACCGTACTCGAGAACATCCGTTACGGCCGTCCCGAGGCCTCTTTCGAAGAAGTAGTCGAGGCCGCGAAGCGTGCCAATGCCCACGAGTTCATCATGGAACTTCCGAACGGGTACGATACAGATATCGGCCAGCGCGGCATCAAGCTCTCCGGCGGTCAGAAGCAGCGTCTGTCGATCGCACGCGTTTTCCTGAAGAATCCTCCGATCCTTATCTTTGACGAAGCGACCTCTTCCCTCGATAACGAAAGCGAAAAGGTCATCCAGGACTCCCTCGAGGATCTGGCGAAAGACCGCACCACGCTCGTCATCGCTCACCGCCTCTCCACGATCCAGAACGCCGAGCGCATCCTGGTCCTGTCCGAAAATGGCATCGAGGAAGAAGGCACACATGAAGAACTCCTTCAGAAAGAAGGAGTGTACGCGAGACTATATCACTCTGTCGAGTAAGTTTTAATTCATCAGAACGATATCGGCGAACTGTCCGTCTACGGCCTTCCGGAGATCATCCGGCGCCAGGTGGATCTGCGTCCCGAGCATACCGCCGCTGACGATGATCGTATCGAAGAGCTGCGCCGTTTCATCAATGACGGTCGGGTATTTCTTCTTCATGCCGATGGAGGTCACTCCGCCGCGGATATATCCCGTCACGGCCTGGATGTCCTTCACATGGACCATCTCAAGAGCTTTTTCACCCACGATCCTGGCCGCTTTCTTCATATCGACTTCTTCCGCGATCGGAAGTACGAATACGAAATAGTTCTTCGATTTTCCCTGCATCACCAGAGTCTTAAAGGAACTCTCATAGGGCTGGCCGAGCATATCGGCGATATGCACACCATCGATAAATTCATCGCATTCGTAATAGAACGCCTCGTATGGGATATTCTCCTTATCGAGAATACGCATGGCATTGGTTTTGTTTTCTTTCTTCATATCACTTATCGCTGATCCGGATCGTCCCCTCGGGCGATCTTGATCTTCCTTTTGTCTTCGTACATCATGCCATCGGCTTTCTCCATGACCTTAGCAAATTCATACGGCGCCTCCTGATAGAGCATCGACCACTTCGCCCACTGCGCTTCGCTGAAATCCAGCACGCCGTTTCTATACAGGATCTTCCAGTTCTCATCCGTGATCAGAAGTTCTGCTGTGCGGTCAATAAGGCTTCCCTGTTCTACCAGAGCCGTAATCAAATTCCGTCCCTCCATGCTGCTGAGAATTAAACCTATCGGTCCTTTCAAGAATCAGAAATCCGTCCAAAGCTCGTCCGCGATATCCGTCGACATCGGCCGTTTCTTCGAGCCCGTGAGCGGCTGGATATTCGACAGAACGATCACGACGCGGCGCTTATTCTTATCCACACGCACACTCGTGTTATACCCAAGCGTCATGCCACCATGTTCAACAAAGCCGTTGCCGATATACCATCCGTATCCATAACCAAAGGCACCTCCGTCGAAGATCTGATCCCAGCTCTCCTTCGTCAGAAGCGCTCCGTCCATAACCGCGATCTCCCAGTCAAGAAGACCCGCGGCTGTTCCCGTCATGACGCCGACAGCATAGCTGATGCTCGGATCCTGCGACGGAAAATCAAACTTCATGACACTCAGATCCGTCCGGCCAAACGAAGTCAGATGATCCGTATCCGGATACAGTTCCGTGATCCCCAGAGGCTCGAGGAGATTCTTTCTGATATATTCGTCGTAAGGCATGCCGCTCAGCTGCTCGATGACCATACCGAGGAAATAGTAGTTTGTATTCGAATATTCAAACTGCGTACCCGGAGTGAAATTGAGCGAGTACGCCGACATATCGGTGACAAACTTATTCTTATCGATCGGAGTCGTGATGACTCTTCTTATCGCATCTTCGAGATCCAGCACATCTGAGAAACTCATATCTTCGAAGTTTCCGAGAGAAACGCCCAAGACACCGCAATAGAGATAATCGGGAATGCCCGACGTCATATTGAGGAGCTGGTGGATCGTGATCTCCTTAGCGTGAGAATACTCCGGCAGATACTTATCAAGCGTATCGTCCGTTTTGAGTTTTCCTGCCTCAACCAGCTGCATGATCGCCACAGCCGTGAACTGCTTCGTAATCGAGCCGAACTCGAAGACCGTGTTCATCGTGTTCATGACATTGTTCTCGCGATCAGCCATACCGGCAGCATATGTCCACACGACCTGATCCTGATCGGCAACAAGAACGACACCGTCGAACGTCTTTGAACTGAGGTATTCTTCCGCTTCCCCCGTATCAAAAGAACTCACTACAGGAGCGGTCGTCGGATCAGAGGAGGCTGTATCGTCCGTATCAGACACAGCGGATGCGGAAGTATCCTCCGGCTCCTTTTCTTTCTCGGAACTTGCACTTTCTTTTCCGGAATTTTCTTCAGAAGAAAGCTCCTCCGAAGATATGTCCTCCGTTTCCTCCGATTGCCCGTTCTCCGTCTTCTCTGTTGTCTCATCTTTTTTGCCGCAAGCGCAAGATAGGACTACCGCCAATGCGAGCAGTCCTATCACGAGCTTCTTGCTTTTCTCAAACAAGTCTCTTCTCATTTATGCTTCCACTTCTTCGATCTTCTTATAGAATCGATTCTTCTTGAGCTGCTTGTAATCGCTCTTCTTCATACCGGACTGGATCGGGATCGTTTCACCGCTGACCTTATCATCGAGAACGAGATCCCAGGTCTTCTCAGCCTTGTGATTGATTCCGCGCGGTACCAGCTTCGTCGTCGGTTCGGACTTATCCTTCACAAGTTTCTTCGCGGCTTTCTTATCCCCCTTCACAAGCTTATCTCCTGTGAAGCAGACCGGGCAGAAATGGTAGTAATCCGCGCCCAGCGGGATCAGGGGAATAAAATCAAGATGTCCCCACTTATTGAACTTCACGTACGTTTCCTGATACGTCTTGTGGCAGTAAGCGCACTCCTTCGGCTCACCCTTCGGACCATAAACTTTCTTAAAAGACTCTACACCGTAATAAAAAACTCCCATAATGCTTCCCTCTTATTCTCTGTTTCATAGATTGCTTCAAGCAAGTACGATTTTCGCATATATTGAAGAGTAATTCAATGTTTTTTACATTATTAATGGAGGATTCGTTCTTCCGACCCGTCACTTCAATTGTGATACAATAATAGAAAAGCACTTCGGAGGTGTCCGGATCATGATCTTTTTCTTTACAACCTTTGAGTACTCGAACAAGGCCACGATCTTTGCCCTGTTCATGGATCTGATCGCCTATATACTGTCGGTAGTAGGCCTGATCCTGCTTTTCCTCTCCGTATGGTTCGGCGCCCGCTTTGTCTATATCGGACTTCTCCTGTTCGTATTGGCTTTCTTCTTCTATTTCTTCATGGGAAGCAAGCTCGGCCGACGGATCGCCAGAAAAGATTTCCACAAGAAGATCTATACCGATCCGATCGTCGCCTATAACTACGTCAACAACGGTCATGCCACTTACGAGGAAATGGCCGCTAAGAATCCTGCCTTTGCCGCGAAGTACGAACTCAATCAGTTCGGCAAGGTCACGCTGCGCAAGAAGTGAAAGGAGAAGAGAGTCTATGCCGGTGATCACCATTTCCAGACAGATGGGAAGCCTCGGAGACGAGGTCGCGTCCGCGCTCTCCCGCAAACTTTCCTGGGAATGCATCACCAGAGATCTACTCATGGAGCGCTTCTTCCCCGAGAGCAGTGCCGACCAGCGCAACCGTCTGGCTGAGAGCGCCCGCTTCTACCTGTCCGAGTACAAAGACGGAAGAAGTTTTAAGGACGTACTCTCCGATTCTCTCGAAGAGCTGTCTCGCACCACCTCCGCGATCCTTCTGGGCTTCGGATCCCAGCTCCTCTTCTCCGGGAACGAGAACGCGATCCACGTACGCATCATCGCACCGGACGAAGTCCGGCTCAGCCGCATCCGCAAACAGTTCCACCTGACCGAAGAAGCCGCTCAGGCTCTCCTTTCCGGAACCGACAGGAAACACAAGCGCTTCGTCTCACACGTATTCTCTGTCGACTCGACGGACGAGACGCTTTACCACCTGATTCTCAACACCGGCTACATGTCCGTTGACGAATGTGTCGCCGCGATCCTTGCGACGCTTCATGAGCACGAACTTCGGGTACGGATCTCTTCAGAGACCGTCAAGGAGGGATCTGCCGATCACCAGACAACGACACCGGTCTTCAAGAACCCGTCCGAAGAAGAGTTTGCCAAGATCCTTGATATGTACCATATCGAGTGGAAATACGAGCCGAAGACCTTCCCTGTCGAGTGGGACAGCGAAGGAAATGTCACTCTGGCCTTCAGCCCGGACTTTTATCTGCCCCGATTCGATACCTATCTGGAACTTACGACCATGAACCAGAAGTACGTCACGAAGAAGAACAGGAAGCTCAAGAAGGTCAAAGAACTCTATCCCGGTACCAACATCAAGATCGTCTATAAGAAAGATTTCCTCGAGCTGGCCGAGAGGCTCCGCGGATTCGGCGCTCCGGAAGCACCTTCAGACACGGACATTAATACATAAAGACAGGAAGCACAAGCTTCTTCGAGGCAGAAAGCAGGCAGCGAATATGGACGAGATCCGATACAAGAAAATACTTTTTTCTCAGGAAAAGCTTCAGGAGAAGATCCGTGAACTCGGCGCGAGGATCACCTCCGATTACGAAGGAAAAGACCTGATCCTTCTCGGCGTGCTGAAGGGCTCCCTCTTCTTCTTCACTGATCTTGCACGTGAGATCTCACTCCCGCTCCAGCTCGACATGCTCGCGATCGGAAGTATACCGGATACCACCAGCAGCACCGGCATCGTCCGCATCACGAAAGATGTGGATATCAGTATCACCGGCAAACACGTCATCGTGGTCGAGGACATCATCCGGACGGGACTGACTACCGCATATCTTCTCCAGACACTCGAAGCAAGAAAACCGGCTTCCGTCGAAGTCTGCACACTTCTTTACAATCCCGAGCGGCAGCTCATCGACCTCCCCGTCAAGTATTACGGTTTTGAGGTCGATCGATCCTGGCTGATCGGATACGGGATGGACTCCGGCGAATACGGAAGAAATCTCCCCTTCATCGCCGAGATGGAACACTGACCGCTTCTGTCAAAGCGTCTTTTTCTTCATCAGACGGAAATATAACGTAGATCATGTAAACAAAGAAAGAGGGACGATCGCACATCCGCAACCGTCCCTTACATGATATGAGGACAAATAAAAGCTCCAGCGAACCAACTTTCCATCCAAATTCCTCCGGTCGCCCTTTAGTTATCTGCGAACCTTTCCGATCCGGCCCGTCACCCTCGTCGTGGAATTACTCGGTGCCTGCTATGCAGTCCCTTTCCAACCAGCCCGATTCCTGGTGGCCTTCTACCTGACCTGCGACTTGTGTCCGCCATCGCGTACCGTCAATCGCTGTTCGCTCTCCACTCATCTTCCTGCTATGGCTCCGACGGCTCTGATTTCCTTCGCCCACCGGACCTCACCGGATCCGAACTCTGCGACATCCATCTTCGTTTCCTGACCGCTCTCCGGTCTTTCTGTTTTTCTCAGCCTCGCCTTGTGCATTCAGTAGTGGCGGCTCTCCGACTAGGACTTGGTGTGAACCCGCATTCCCTGGAGCTAGTTTGAGTATATCACCTGCATATATAATGTCAACACCTTTACCACGAAATACGAAAAATGTTCACACTTTTCGTGCATTTTGCACAATTTTGTCCCTTCTCTTCTGTCTATTGTTACAATTACATTACACGCTTCCCGGCAAATGACGTTTATGTCACTTCATTAAATACGCATATGATAAAATAAACATAACATTTTCGGGGAGGATCACGCATGAAGAAATGGATAAGCCAAGTTAACCGTGGCATCATTCTGTTACTTGCAGTTGTACTTGGTGTAGCCATATATATCTTCGCAGATACCCTTAAGGCCAACAAACACAGAACGGTTCTTCGGGATCTGGCCATACAGTACACCTACGACTCCTCCATCCTCTATACTTTCCCTCAGGACCTCGATCTCAACGATCGCAGCACCAAGATCCGGGACGTCCTTCTTCCCTCACTTTACGAGAAAGCCGAGCCGATCTACCACTATTTCTGCAACAATGACACAGTACGTCACGCGCAGGTCGATGCGACCTACAACTACATGTATGTTTCTTTTATCTCCGATATGATTCCTGTCTCTTGCAGCCGTACTGTTACCAAGGTGGAGGTCGAAGAAATATACCGCGGTTCTGCTACGGTATGTGTGTATTCCAACGCCGTAATCGAGTTTCAGGATTCGGAAGGCAAGCGATCCACGAGGGAAGCACAAGTCCAGGATATTCTTCTCTTCGTGTATCAGGACGGAGAATGGAAGATCGCCAATGACAGCTGTGATCTGACACAGATGTATGATTATTACTGAGAAAAAGGAGCCGGGAATGTCGAATACAGAAACAAAACCTTCACTGCAGATCCAGAACGTCACCAAGACCTTCGGCAAGAAGACCGCCGTAGATCGGGTGTCCTTTGATCTGTTTCCCGGAGAAGTATTCGGTTTCTTAGGCCCGAACGGTGCCGGCAAGACCACGATCATCAAGATGGTCATGGGGTTTTTCCGTCCGGACGAGGGCACGATCATCATTAACGGCTATAACAGGAGAACCCATTACGAAGCCGCCATGTCTTCGATCGGCGGCATCGTGGAGAATCCGGAGATGTACAATACTCTCTCGGCCCGGCTGAACCTTCAGATGTATGCCCGCCTTCACAAAGGTGTCACCAAGGAGCGCATCAACGAGGTTCTCGAACTCGTGGGACTGACCGAGCGGGCAGACGAGCCTGTCAAGAAATATTCGCTCGGCATGAAGCAGCGTATCGGGCTGGCCCAGGCGCTTCTGCATCGTCCACGTGTCCTGATACTCGACGAGCCGACCAATGGTCTCGATCCGGCAGGTATCCATCTCCTTCGCGACATTCTGAAGAAACTGGCTCACGAAGAAGGCGTTGCCGTCATGGTCTCCAGTCATCTCCTTAGCGAGATGCAGCTGATGTGTGACCGGATCGGCATCATCAACCACGGCAAACTCCTGCGTATCTGCACGATCGACGAACTGATGCATCAGGCGCAGAGCACCTCTTCCTACCGCATCAAGACCTCGGATCCTAAGAAGGCGCGAGACATTCTCACTGAGAAGTACGGCAATCGCATCTCGAACGTTAACGACGATACGCTCGACATCGATATCGACGAATCCCAGATCAATGAATGCGTACGCTGCCTCGTTGCCGCCGGCTCTGATATCCTCGGCGTGCAAAAGCTGGAATCATCCCTTGAGGAAGCTTTCCTCGAGATCACAGGCGGAGGGATCAACATTGAGTAAGATACTGGCACTATACACTAATGAGATGATCAAGCTCTCACGGAAACTCTCCGTGTGGATCCTGATCGCCCTTATGACCGTTTCCTGTATTCTGCTTCCTTTCCTGGCTATGCGTATGTATCAGGCCAATCTCTCCGAATCCGATGAATCATACGGCATAGACAAGACTTCGCTGACAAAGACCAGAGACGCGCTCCGGGAAGGATTTGGGGATCAGAATCAGTATGTCACCCATGATACGATCCGTTTCACGATTCAGAACGAAGTTATCGAACTGTTCGCCACCTATCTCTCCCTTGCGGATGAAGAGGTACAATCATACGCGTCTTACGCATGCATCAATTCACTGCTCGACAGTTACGACTTCGACCGCTACCCGCTAAATGGATCTCTGCTCGCCGATCAAGCCTTTTCCCTCTACATGGATGAGACCAGGAACCTTTGTTTCATGAACACCGTTCCTTTCAGTGAGCGCGACAACGCCTGGTACGACGAATATTGCAATGTCACAGAGCAGCTCGACCTGGCTACGACCGCACTCTTTACACACAATATGGATGCGATGATCGAGCTCGTCAAAAGAAAAGAAGAGAACAACTCTTCCTATCCTCTTTACATCTGGAGTGAACTCGCCGCGAACGATCCGGAAGGACGTCTGTCGATTGAAGACAGCCGGCGCCTGGCAGAGGCTCTGATGCAGAGAGAAGAATACCGGAAGAATCTCGAGATGGGGGTAGACAATTATAACTACTCCTACATCCCGTTAACTTCAGAAAGAAGAGCCCAGATCGAGGATTCGCTTATGATCCTGGATTACCAGATCGATCACGGCAAGCTCCCGAATGAGATAACCGAGATCGGCGTCGCGACCAAGCAGTTCACACATCGTGCAGCCCGTTTCTTCCTCGTGCTCCTGATGATCATCATCGCCGGCAGCAGTGTCTCCCAGGAACTGGCAACCGGCTCGATCAAGTCCCTCATCATCGCGCCGGTCAAGCGCTGGAAGATCTTCACGGCCAAGCTTCTGTCGATCTTTACCTGGGGCATGATCGGGAGCATCCTCATCACCTTCTTAAGTACCATGTCGACCATGATCTGTCTCGGATCATCTTCGCTTCCGCCGTACTACTATGTATCGGGTGGAGCCGTAAAGGTGATGCCTCATCTCGTGTTTACGCTTCTTTATTTCCTCGTGGATAATATCTCTCTTTTCATCTATATTCTGACCGCGTTCATGATCTCCTGCCTGACAAGAAATACCGGCATCTCCGTTGGCGTCTCTGCCGGGCTTCTCCTGGGAGCCGGCCTGTCGTCTACCCTTTACTCGATGTTCGGCCATCATCTCTGGATCGATTTCCTGCCTTTTTCAAACACGAATCTTATCTCGAGCGTATTCCCGCACCTGGGACTCATCGGATATATGGACTCTGAGTCAGCGGGACTCTTTGGCGTCGCAGACTTCCACGCCATCCCGTTCTCGTTCTCCGTCACCTATCTGACCGTGTTGAGTTTTCTCCTGCTGCTCATCGCCTACGACGGCTTCGTCAGAAGAGATATTCAGTAGTATCTGCCCTGCACGACATCGTGTTCCCGGAAATAGGCATCGATGGTATTACGCGTCATTCTTTTATCCGCGACCCATAACGGTGCGATCAGGTCCCGCTTGGCTCCATCGCCCGTCATCCGGTAGATGACTATATCCGGACGAAGTTTCTCTACTGCTTCCGCAAGAAGATCACAATACTCCTGTCTTTCCATCAGCCGGAAAGGATTCTTCTCATACTCTCCTGCCAGATCCGTCCCTTTCAGGACATTAAGATTCGCGATCTTGATCCCGTGGATCGGAAGATGGGCACAATAAGAGATCGTCTCGATCATCTGCTTTTTCGTCTCGCATGGAAAGTCTAATATCACATGCACGATCACATAGAGATTCCCGGGAAGCGATGCGAGGCGTCTGACCGCCTCTTCAAATACAGGAAGGTCGTATCCTCTTCTCATCCACTTCGCCGATTCTTCGTGGATCGTCTGAAGCCCCAGCTCAATATACAGGTGCGTCCTTCCCGCAAGGTCCGCAAGTATCTCATACATCCGTTCACTCAGGCAGTCTGGTCTTGTCGCAATCGAAAGCCCCACCACCTCCGGATCGGAGATTGCGTCCTCATATTTTCCGGAAAGGACTTCTTCATCACCGTACGTATTCGTGAAGTTCTGAAAATATGCGATATACTTCCCGCCTTTACACTTCGCTTCCACCTTGGCTTTTGCCTCCCGGAGCTGCTCTCGGACGGACAGATCCCGATTGGCCGCAAACTCACCCGAGCCACTGCCGCTGCAGAAGATACAGCCGCCGAATCCCAGCGTCCCGTCCCGGGTCGGACAGGTACAGCCGGCATCGAGGGCGAGCCGGTATACCTTTGTCCCGAAGGTCTCCTTATAGTATTGTCCTGCACTTACATAGTTCATCTCTTCTCTCCCGTATTCCACACGCTCACAGATCTTCCTTAAATCCGCCGTGCGGGTGGTCCTCCCGTCCCTCTTCACAGAGGTCGCCTTTCCCCTGAAGCTGCGTCCCCCGCATGACAACGTCATATCCGAAACGGGAACGAATCCCGTCGAGTGCACGGTTCACCTTATCATCCTTCTGTGTCTTCTCGATATTCTCGAAGATCGTCATCTGATGAAAATCCTGCTCATCCGACAGATTCGTTGTCCGGACGCCGAAACTCCGGATCGGGGCATGCCAGTCATAACTCTCGTCGAAGAGCTCCATCGCCAGTTTCGCGATCGCCTGTTCATCGTTTGTCTCACTAGGAAGTGCACGCTGCTTCTCATATGACTGAAGGTGCACATCCCGTACCCATATCGTCACCGTCCCGGCGCAGAAATGATGCTTACGAAGCCTCGATGCGACCTGTGCAGACAGCGTCGATACGACCTCATGGACGTCCTTTCTGGTGCACATATCCCGCGGTGTCGTCGTACTGTTGCCCACCGACTTGAGCGGCCGCTCGTACGAGGCCGGACGGACAGGATCATCCTCGAGTCCGTTGGCACTTCTCCACAGGGCATACCCGTTCTTCCCCAGAACAGACACGGCGAAATCCGGCTGAAGCTTCGCCAGATCCCCGATCGTCCTTATATTCATCTTCGCCAGGACCGCCTCCGTCGCTCTTCCGACAAAGAGCAGATCCGCGACGGGAAGCGGCCAGACCACACTTTGGAAATTCTCTCTTGTGATCTCTGTCGTTGCATCCGGTTTCTTATAGTCCGAGCCGAGTTTGGCGAAACTCTTATTGAAGCTCACCCCGACGGAACAGCTGAGTCCCAGTTCGCTCTTGACCCGTTCCCGGATCTCATCGGCAATCTCCCGGCCCGTTCCGATACTCGATGCCGTCACATCCAGCCAGCACTCATCCAGCCCGAACGGCTCGACCAGATCTGTGTACTGCAGGAAGAGATCCCGTGTCCTTTCCGAGTAGTACACATATTGCTCGAAATGCGCCGGCACGACGAGAAGATCCGGACATTTCTGCTTCGCCTGCCAGATGGCCTCGGCCGTCTTGACACCATAGGCCTGCGCGTGGCGGTTCTTCGCCAGGATGATCCCGTGCCGTTTCTCGCTGTCTCCTCCCACAGCCATCGGGATATCGCGCCATTGCGGATGGCTTTTCATCTCGACGGATGCGAAGAAACAGTTCTGATCCACATGCAGGATACTTCGCTCAGCCAATTTCAGGATCTCCTTTCCCGTCCCGGTGCCTGCCCGTTCACTATTTCAGACATTTTTTTCAAACGTTTGTTTGTTTTTTATCATAGCATACATTTCCCGAAAATACCATCTCTTTCGCAAATGTATGCCGAAACCCCTTAAGATTCAAGATTTGTTCTTTTTTATGTAAATATACTTTCTTTTTCGCAACGAAAAATGTATAATACCATAGAATACAAGTTTTTTTGTTGTTGTAAATTTTCCGGCTTGCCGACAAGCGCCGGAAACACTTAAGAAGGATGGTGAATGTATGGCCAAACATCGTATCTTATTGGTTGACGACGATACCGATATCCTCGAGATCAACCGCTCTTTTCTTACTAACGAAGGCTATGACGTAAGCGTGGCCACCAGTATTGCGCAGACACTTCAGAAGGTCGAGACCAATTCCTACGACTGCATCGTTCTCGATATCATGCTCCCCGATGGAAATGCATATGATCTTCCTTCCAAGATCCATGTCTATTCCAATGCTCCGATCATCTTCCTGTCCGCGAAGGACCAGCTCGAAGACAAGATCACCGGATTTAAGGCCGGCGGTGATGACTATATGACCAAGCCTTATAACCTTCCGGAGCTCTCCGCCCGTATCTCCGCACACATCCGCCGCAACATGACACGTGACGGATTCCTGATGGAGTTCCCGCCGCTTACCATGAACGTCAAGACACGTGAAGTGACACTCAACGATGTACCGGTCCATCTGACCAACCGTGAATTCGATATTCTCCGCCTCCTGGCTGAGACACCGAACGTGATCGTGCCCTTCGCCCGTATCTACTCGCATGTATGGGGCGATGACGGTCTCTGCGACAACCACCTCGTCATGGTCAACATCTCCTACCTTCGTAAGAAGATGGAGAAGGCTGATCCGACCGTCCAGTTCGTCAAGACCGAATGGGGCAGTGGTTACTCGTTCACCTATCCGCCGATCCGTAATACGATGCGTGCCGAGTAATCTTCCATAAAGGATCTTAGGTCGTCATGTCGTCACAGTCGGGAAAACTCAGGAAACATCCTATTTCTATCGGTTTGTCCGTTGTGATCCTCATTACTTCCATTGTTATCTCATCGCTGGCTTTTCTTCTGCTCAACAGAAGAAGAGGCAGCGATTTTTCATATACGATCTCCGGAGCCGTGAACCTCACTGCCTGGGATTCCACGAAGGGCATGCCCGTCATTTTGGAGAAAGGCTGGGAGTTCTATCCCAACCGCATTCTGACACCGGAGATGATCCACCAGAGCCAGGAGGAAAACGCACTCGAGCGCTACCCGTACTTCCGGGGCGTGCAGATCACGCGTGACGGCTGGATCAGTCTCGGAGACACCACCGAGCTGTATTCTTACGGCTCGAGCGATTACAAGATGGACACGTATGGTGTCGGCACGTACCGGATCGAACTTCTGCTGAACCAGAGCGTCGACTTTGTCACATTGAATGTCCCGGACATCTCCCAGTCCGCCACGATCTGGATCAACGGCAAAGCCGTCCGTCACTACGGCACGGTCTCCGAAGCCAAAAACGTCTATGAATCGGCCCGCGTCTGCGCAGATATCCAGATCGAGCCGACCTCGGACGGCCGGATCGAGATCGTCATTGATTGTGCCAATTTCTCCTCGCCTTACGGCGGCATCCTCAGCAGTCCCTGTGTCGCCTCGACCTCTACGATCGGTACGATCGAGTACTCGGTCCGTATGTATCTGACGGTACTGTGCGCCTTCTGGGTATTCTTCCTGATCGGCGGTTCCTACATCTCCAAGACATTTATCAACCGCTCCAAATTCTACTTCTTCCTTCTGATGCTCGCGTCAGACATTCTCTTCGAGATCTTTTCGCCTTCGGTAACGATTCTTTCGGGGAGCTGGAATACCCTGATCCAGATCTCTCTACTCATCCTAGGAAACTACTGGACCTTCCTCTTCTACTTCTCACTTTATCCGCGTGGGACGAGCAAACTCTTCGATAAGCTCCGCTTCTTCGAGATCTCCTTCTTCTCGGTAACTACTGCCCTCTACCTCGTGACATTCTGGGGATTCCCGAGTGTTCTGTACCTGCAGTCTTCCAACGTGGCTAATTTAGTGCTCCTTCTCGTGACAAATCTGTACTGCGTCTTCCGCGTAGTCTATATGCTACGGCATTTCGAGCACGGAAAGAACCTCTACGTCGGCTCCGTCGTACTCAATACCTGCATACACTTGGCTCCGCTTCTTCGCGCCCAATACTTCGTATATATCACGCTTCACGCCTTTCTTCTCCTGTTCCTGGAGGTCGGTTTTACACTGTACTTCGTCATGGACTACGTAAGGACCTACGAGAAACTGGCCGACAACAACAAGAATCTTGAGAGCGCCGTCGAAGAGAAGACACGCTATATAAAGCGGGTGAACCAGGATCTCATGGACAATCACGTCAAGCTCGTCGAGAACGAAGAAGCCAGAAAGAAGATGATGTCCAACGTCTCCCACGACCTTCGTACGCCGATCACCGCCATCCGCGGATATATCGAGCTGATGCTCAACGCCAAGGAACCGCTGTCCCGCGAGCAGGAAGTGCAGTACTTAAACAACATGCACACCAGAAGTGTACAGATGGAGCAGCTGATCTCTGACCTGGTGCAGCTTACCCGCATGGAGTCCGAGAACGACACGCTGCAGCTCATGCCGATCAGCGTCAAGGAAATGGTCGGAGATCTCTACCAGCTCTACCATTCCGAGTGCGAAGGCACAGAGAAGGTTATCACCTTCGAAGCGCCGGAAGATGACGACCTGATCATCGAGGGCGACCCCAAGAAGCTGCTTCGCGTCTTCGAGAACATCATCGTCAACGCGATGAAGTATACTCATGACGATGGTATCATCAACATCATCTGCCACCGCTATTCCGACCCGGCCATGCTCGGTGGCAATGCCGTCGAGGTCCTCATCAGAGACAACGGCGTCGGTATCCCCAGCAACGAAGTTCCCTACGTATTTGACCGCTTCTACCGCGCAGAGAATTCCGGGATCAACAAGACCGGTTCCGGACTGGGTCTGTCCATCGTCAAGAGCGTCATGGACAAACACGGCGGAAAGATCTGGGTAGAGAGTGAAGAGGGGCACGGTTCCGAGTTCCACATCGTCTTCAAGGGCTCGGATATCTCCTTCGATCAGGAAGAAGAGGAATAAAAAAGGACCGTCTCCGTTACGAGACCGTCCTTCTTGAAGAATCACTTCTTACTCTGTTTCGGAAAACTTATGCTTCCTCACCGAGAGCTGTATTCAAAGCCGTGACCAGTGCGTCGCAGTCCAGACCATGAACCATGCAGGCCTCTTCGATCGACTCGCCGTGAGCCATCGCACAGCCCAGGCAGTGCAGACCACTATTCATGAATACCGGGACCAGTTCCTGATGCTCGCCCAGGACTTCCGCAATGATCATATCCTTAGTAATTGCCATATGTATATCCTCCAGTTCTTTTTCATTCAAAATACATATGTACATTACCATGAGTTTCGATAGAATGCAATTTCGTTTTTCTGATATTTCTTCTTTTGTCCGGTGCTTTCTGATATAGTGGATGTGTAAGAACAACTACGGTGGCTGCCACCGGGAATCTCGAGGCAAGTATGAAACTAAACTACAAGCGGACTTTTCTCTCCGGACTGGCCTTTCTGGCGATTACCGCCTTCTGGCAGATGTATGACAATGTCCTCCCTCTTATCCTCGGGAACACTTTCCACCTCAACGAAAGCGTGACCGGTGTTATCATGGCCGCAGACAACATACTCGCCCTCTTTCTCCTTCCTTTCTTCGGCAAGCTGTCGGACCGCACGAATACGAGGATCGGCAAGCGGATGCCCTACATCCTTTTCGGCACCGGTGTGGCCGTGATTCTTACGAACATCCTCCCCTTCCTCGACAACAGCTACGCAGATACTGCTTCCTCGTGGAAGGTCATCTCCTTTATCGTGACACTCGGACTTCTCCTTCTGGCTATGTCCGTCTTCCGTTCGCCTTCTGTCGCCCTGATGCCGGACATCACACCGAAACCTCTGCGCTCGCGCGGCAACGCGATCATCAACCTCATGGGTGCACTCGGCGGGATCATCTATCTGATCTTCTCCGCCCTAATGTATCCCGAATCGAAGACCAAAGATCTCATTCATGTTAATTACCAGCCTCTCTTCATCTTCATCTCCGCGCTGATGTTTGTCGCCATCGGCATCATGCTCCTGACTGTCCGTGAGCCGAAATGGTCCGAAGAGAACAGCAAAATCGAGAAAGCCCACCCCGAGTGGGATCTCACCGAGAAGGACGAGAATAACCACGGCAAACTGCCTGCCCCTGTCCTTCGATCCATGATCTTTCTTCTTGCCTCCGTCGCACTCTGGTATTTCGCCTACAATGCCCTCACGACCTGGTTCACAAGCTATTGCTCGACGCTTATGGGAAAGAACCTCGGTTTTGCTTCGACATGCTTCCTGGTCACCAATGTCGGCGCGATTCTCTGCTTCATCCCTGCCGGCCTGATCGCATCCAAGATCGGCCGAAGGAAGACGATCCTGATCGGTACGCTTTCCTTCAGTCTTTGCTTCGTCGCTGCTTTCTTTATCACCACCAGCGGCATAGACGGGGCGCTCTTTACGATGTATATCGATTTCTTTATCGTAGGTGCGGCTTGGGCCCTGATCAATGTCAATTCGCTGCCCATGACCGTCGAGATGTGCAGCGGTGCCGATACCGGGCGTTTCACAGGCTACTACTATGCCGCCTCCATGAGCGCACAGGTCGTCACTCCCGTTCTCGCCGGAACACTGCTCAAGCTCATCAGTTACAAGATCCTGTTCCCCTATGCCGCGATATTTGCTTTTTTGAGTTTTGTCACGATGCTGTTTGTTCGTCATGGCGATACGCAGATTGAAGCCCCAAAGGGACTCGATGCTTTCGAAGACCTTGATGTATAGGGCTTCTCGGGGAAAATCTTTTACAATATCAAAGAGAAAACCATCTTGACAAAATAAAATAATATGCTTGCCTTCATTTCTGGTAAGAAAAACCGAAAAAAGCCTTGACAATAGGCGCTTTGACGTACATAATAACTTTGAAATCAAGCCCTGAAGGAGGCAGAAAAAATGAATAAATCAGAACTTATTGATGCAGTTGCAAAGAAGACAAACTTGACCAAGAAGCAGGCTGAGGCAGCTATCAACGCTACTCTCGATTCTATCGGCGATGCTCTCGCTGCTAAGAAGCCGGAGAAGGTTGTTCTCGTTGGTTTCGGCACATTCGAGACAAAGAAGCGCGCAGCTCGTAAGGGCCGCAACCCGAGCACAAAGGAAGTCATCAGCATTCCGGCTTCCAAGGCTCCGGTATTCAAGGCTGGTAAGGGCCTGAAGGACAAGGTCAACAAGAAGTAATTTCTGATTGGTTTATCCTTTTAAGGACCGTCTCGTAAGGGACGGTCCTTTTTTCGCGTCCGGATCCTCCGTCAAAGCTTTCCCTTTTACCGGATCGGGCAAAGAATTACGACCGGCCGTACTTCCCGATCACTTCCTCCATCATGCGGTCCATCATGGCCTTAAGTACGGTAAGGAGACGCTTCTCTCCCTTGAGTTTCGCACTCTTCTTGATCGCATACCGGACATTTCTCTCGATCTGGGACGGCTCCATGTGAAACTCCGACCGGGCCAGCGGGTAAAGGGATTTGGAGGCGCACTTCATAAGGCCGGGATCACGGTAAAGATGGAAGAGCAGTTCCCTGACGATCTGGGTCCCGATCAGTGTAGGAGGCAAACCGAACTCTTCTATCACTGTGTCGATGGCATGCGTGAGAAATGCCTCCTCGTAGCGGTCATACTTTACCGGTCTTTCACGAAGGGCCAGTGCCCTTCTTCGAATCTGTGAGAGGACATAATTCCCGCCGCGACGGCCGTCGATCATGTAGTGCATCCGCCCTTCTTTATCGCTCAGCCCTACCATGCCGCTACTAAGAAGCATGGCATTGACACAACGAAGGATCGCCTGATCATCGCAAACGATGAAAAAACCATATTCATCATCCCGGGAGACATGTCTGCTTTTTCTATCGGAATAATCGACCTTATAACGAGTCATATCCTCACGCTCCTTACCGTTTTTCTGTATTAAAACACGATATGGTGCGTCTGACTACATGATATATCCACACTTCTGTGGATTTTTTGTAAACTTATTCGGGGGATTCGGTCTCGCTCTCGAACAGCTCCAGAGAATATGCGTAATGGGCATACGGCGTATACTTGACCGTCACCTCATCGCCGATCTCCATGTCGAAAGAGAAAGGATTAACATAGTAAATCGTCCCATCGATCACGATCGTCGTGCCAAGTGAGCCGATACTCTCTATCTTCCCGGACTTGATGTGATACGTGGATCGAAGGACTGTCGTCGTATCGAGGACCCTCGGGATGCTGAAGAGCGCCAGTTGAACCAGAAGAACGATCGTAATCACAACCGGAAGAAGAAAAAGAAAACCCTTCTTCCACCGGTTATGCTGCGTGCTCCTCACGGACCACAGCAGAATAAGAAGAATAATCAGGCTGACCAGCAGGTGTCCGGCAAGATTGGCCCAAAAATAACTCATTTCTTCTCCTCTTCCGTCTCACGGCTTCTCGTAAGATCGATCAACGATTCTTCTGTAAGGAGTGCATCCACACGCAGATCCCAGGAGTCAGACGGTACTTCTCCGAGGATACGATCTTGGGGGATCACTCCGATCAGATACTTCCCCTCTATTTTGCCACAACTTCCGAAGATTTGGGAAATGAATCTGTCGTAGAATCCCTTCCCCCTTCCGATCCTGATTCCATCCTTCCCATAGGCGACAGCCGGAATAAGAACGATATCGATCTCCTCGGGCATCACTTCGACGCATGACTCATCCGGTTCCTCAATGTGAAAAGCACCAGTCCGGAATTGTTCTTTTTCGTCGGCCAGAAAGAATCGGAGATTCTCCCCTTCCACCTTCGGGAAGCAGAGTTTACCTGCATCTTCGTACTGCTTCTGGTTCATCCTGAGATTTCTAAGAGAAAGCTCATCCGGAAGCGGCATATACGCCGCGATTCTTCTGGCTCTTCTTACGCGATCCTGCCATTCTTCCGGCCAGGACGAAAATGGCGGAACACTTACATCTCGAAGATCCTTCCCCTTCGCACGGTCACGGAAGACCTTACGAATCAGCGCTTTCGGACGATTGATCTTAGTCATCGGACTCATCTTCCGCTTGGGAAGAAGCCTCAGCCAGCATCGCCTCGAACTCTTCTTCCGTAAGGATCGTCACACCCAGATTCCGGGCCTTCGTAAGTTTTGATCCCGCCGCTTCACCGGCCAGGACATAGGACGTATTCTTCGACACCGACGAGGATACGGTACCGCCCTGTGCCATGATGAGCTCGGATGCTTCACTTCGGGTATAGCGAGAAAGTGTGCCGGTCAGGACGAAGACCTTGCCGGCCCAGGCATTCCCGGTATTTCCGCCGCCGTTTTCTTCCATATTCACACCGTAAGAGCGTAGTTTCTCGACCAGGGCGCGGTTACTGTCTTTTCTGAAGAAATCTTCGATACACTGCGCCGTGATCATGCCGAAATCAGGAAGCGCCGCCAGTTCCAGGATCGTCGCATTCATAAGCTTATCCATACTGCCGAAAGCCTTCGCGAGCGTTCTTGCCGCTACGACACCGACATTACGGATGCCCAGCGCCGCAATCAGTCGCGACAGCGGACGATTCTTACTCTCCTCGATGGAGGCCAGAAGATTGGCGGTAGACGATTCTCCCATTCTCTCCATCACGACGAGCGTCTCACGCTGCTCGGAGAGCGCGTAGATATCGGCCACATCGTGGATCATGTCGGCATTGAGTAGAAGATTGATCATACCGGGACCCATGCCCTCGATATTCATCGCATCTTTTGACGCGAAGTGCATCATCGCACGATAGATCTGCGCCGGACACTGTTCATTCAGACAGCGGATCGCCGACTCACCTTCACTGCGGAAGACCTTCTCTCCACAGGCCGGGCATACCTCCGGCATACGGAACGGAACCGCATCTTCTGGACGCAGGTCCTTATTGACTGAGACGATCTCCGGGATGATCTCGCCGGCCTTACGGACGACGACCATATCTCCGACATGGATATCTTTTTCCTTGATGAAATCTTCGTTATTAAGGGTTGCCTTGCTGACGGTCGTTCCGGCCAGATGAACAGGCTCGAGAACCGCAACAGGCGTAAGTTTTCCGGTTCTTCCGACCGTCACTTCGACAGACAGCAGGCGTGTCTCTTTTTCTTCCGGCGGATACTTATAGGCGATCGCCCATCTCGGAATCTTCGCCGTCTCACCGAGCTTGTCGCGAAGTGCGATCTCATTGACCTTGATGACTGCTCCGTCGATACCGTAGCTCAGTTCGCCTCTGGATTCGCCGATATATTCGATCGCATTCCAGATCTCGTCATCCGTCTTACACTCGATAAAACCGGGACTCGCCTCAAAACCCAGATCCGCGAGGAATCGCAGGCTCTCGGCGTGACTACTGAATTCTCTTCCGCGAAT
The DNA here is from genome assembly GCA_017617995.1 of Clostridiales bacterium. GTDB lineage: Bacteria > Bacillota > Clostridia > Saccharofermentanales > Saccharofermentanaceae > Scatonaster. The sequence continues at coordinate 18,636 of JAFZVE010000051.1, read as the reverse complement.
CGCCTGGATATTAAAGACGAAGATCGAGAGTTCTCTCTCCGCCGCGACCTTCGCATTCAACTGACGAAGCGAACCGGCGGCCGCATTTCGAGGATTGGCAAAGAGTTTATCTCCGGAAAGCTCCGCCTGCTCATTTACACGCAGGAACACGTCGAAAGGCATATAGACCTCACCCCGCACTTCGAGGTAAGGAATAGACGGATCGATGCTCTGAGGCAGGTTCTTGATCGTTCTGGCATTCTCTGTGATATCCTCACCGACCAGACCGTCACCACGCGTCGATGCACGGATCATGCGTCCGTTCTCGTATTCCACGGACACAGAAAGACCGTCGATCTTTCTCTCTACCACGAAAGAAAGCTCCGCATCTCCGACACTCTCACGTACGCGCGAGAGAAACTCCATGACCTCTTCCTTTGAGAAGATGTCTCCGAGACTCTTCATCGGAACTGCGTGCGTCACTTTACTGAACTTCTCATTGACACGTCCGCCTACATGCTTCGTAGGGGAATCCGGCGTCGCATAAATCGGATATTTTGCTTCGAGCTCCTCAAGTTCTCTGAGCATGGCATCGTACTCGAAGTCCGAGATGACCGGAGCGTCATTTTCGTAATAGAGTTTATTGTGCTTCTCGAGTTCCTTTCTGAGGAACTCCATTCTCTCCCATATCTCCATGCGCCGGCTTCCTTTCAGTATTTCTCTTTGATTTTGCCTTCTTTTCTTCCACCGGCCAGATAGATGACCGGAAGAATCGTCACGATAAAGAAGAATCCACTCCATACCAGAAGCGGGATCCCCAGCATATTCCCCGTCTTCGAGAAGATCCCCGTCGACGGGACCGTCATAAACGGTGATAGCTTGTCGAGATCGGCCTTCAGAAGGCGGTAAAGAGGATTCATCACACATTCATAGGCCATCCTTACCGGAAGAGCCATGATATACGCATCTGCCACATACCGCGCGATCTCTGTCTTGCGAAGGATCACCAATACAAGGGCACCGGAAAGAATCAGTGCTACAAATACCGCATCGATCGAGAACGAGCGGGTGCGGATCACCTGTACGGTATAGACCACACATGCCAGGATCGACAATCCCAGCACCAGGTGTTCGCTGATCTCCATCCTGCCCAGCAGGAGCAGGACGCAAGTGACGCCCATGATAACGATAAGGCAGAAAACAGCAGAAGCAACAGCCGGCCATGGAATCTTGCCCGCTATTGCCTCTGTAGATTGACATACCAGATCCGTAACGATGCGGTAAGGATACGTCAGCACCGTTCCCCAAAGAAGAAACATCAATATGGAAACGATCAGTGCACGTATATCACTTCGCACGGGTTCGGCCTCTCTGTAATGGTCGTATTACTCTTCAAACTCGTACGGATCGTAATCCGAGAGGAGCTCCTTGAGAACCGCAACTTCCTCTGCAGTCAGCGTGATGCCCTTACCGGCACGCTCGTGATCCGGAGCCCAGTCACGGATATCCAGCTTCGGCTTACCGTCATTCCAGCGGATGATGTTGACCTCACGATTCCAGTTAGACTTACTTGTCGAAAGAATACCGATCTCCTTAACGACCTCAGACTTAATCTCTGCCATATTTCTACTTCCTTCCCTTCGCGCGCCATACGGCTACAGCCACACACATCCGCGCGAACCTTTTCTTGTAATTCCACATGATTATATCACATATGCTATTATAATATATATATAAATGCGATTCTATTTGAAAGGAGCCTGATACGTGAACTGGTACCATATTCTTCTTGGGCTCGTCATCTTCGGACTCCTCTTTCTCGTCTTCATGGTCATCAGCGCGGCACGCGTCCGTGTTCACAAAAAGGATCTCTACTTTACCGGAAAAGGGATCGCTTCCTCTGATGATTCCTCCTCGAAAGCCACTGCATCCTCATCTTCAGACTGTGTCCCGAACAGTCCGTGTATCACCATCGGATTCTTCTCCGACACACACGGTTTCGGCTGCCTGAAGTCCCCCGGATGGATCGCTTCGCAGTTTCTCGACAATCACTGCGACATCGTGCTTTTCGGTGGAGACTGTGTCCACAAAAGAACCGTCCGCAAGTCCGACCTCCGGATGCTGACCGAGGTCTCCTCAGCACTAAAGGCGAGGAGAATCGAACTCCTGTCCGTTTACGGAAATCACGACTGGCAGCTGACACCGGAAGATTACGAGAAAATGGGTACGACCCTTCTTCTCGACACCTGGAAGGAGATCTCCTTCTCAGGGCTCAAGATGGCCATCTGCGGCATCTCGGACAGCGAGAGAGGTGAACGTCCCTGGGGACAGATACCCGAAGATTTCGCCGCCTACGACGGCTTCCGTCTGCTTCTCGTACACAACCCCGACTTCATCTACACCCTTCCGGATCTATCTAAAGAAAAAGACGCGAAGCGTCCTTTCGACTACATGCTCGCAGGACACCTGCACGGCGGCCAGGTCCATCTTCCCGGGAACCTCGAGTTTATCTTCTTCCGTGAAGACCGCATCGCCCGCGAAGAAAGCATCCTCGGCGGCACCTTCGAACATCGCGGTTATCGAGGATTCATCAGCCGTGGCGCTGGAAACGGTTTCCTTCCGATCCGTTTCATGGCCAGACCCGAGATCCACATTCTCCGTTTTCACCTCTGAAGATCCGCGTGAATCACATGGTTCACCTGCCGCAGATCTTTTCGTGTACAATGGAAATAGATCGTATCCGACCCTACTGTAGTATCCGGTTCAGGCTTACGGATATAGTACTCATCCTGCCCGACCCACACTTTGAAGAACATTTTCTTTCCGATAAGAACATCTCTTTCCAGGATCTTGCAGCAGATCGCTTTCTCATCCTCTGCCATCGCAAACTCCCCGAAAAGCACGATCTTACAGTCATATTCCCCGTTCAGTCTCATAAATGAGAAATTACTATCGCTACTTACAAGCTCCGAGTCATCAAAGCATCTGTCCACCGTCCCCGACAGGAGATTCTTGAGGACAACACTCCTCGTCGCCGCCGCTTCGTCAAATTCCAGTACTCTATGCATCGCGCACCTCCCAAAGAAAAAGAATCAACCCCAACTCCACTATGCGCTGAAACCCAAGAAAAAGCAAGCGTCCCTTAGAAGCGCGAACAAAAAAGAGTTTTCAGTGCCTCCTCAAATCACAAAGCGAAGATGCCTAACAAAGCAAAGAAAAACACCTTCGACGTGCCTCCGCAGGGCGTAAGCCCAAGGTCAGCACAAGAAGGTGCTTTTTCTTTGCTTTTCAGTTAGATCTTCGCTTACTTGATCTTAGCCGGCTTGATCTTCCAGATCTCCTTCGCATACTCGCTGATTGTTCTGTCAGAGGAGAACTTACCGGAGTTACAGATGTTAATCCAGCACTTCTTCGCCCACGCCATGCGGTTCGCATAGTCCTTATAAGCCTGATCTCTGGTCTTTCTGTAATCGTCGAAGTCACCGAGTACATAGTAGGTGTCACCCGGCTGCCAGTTGCTGCCGTAGATAAGACCATTGAAGAGATCCTGGAACATGCCTGTTCCCTCGTCGTTGAAAGTACCGTCTACGAGACGATCCAGAACCTTCTTCAGGCCCGGGATGTTCTCATACTGCCACTTCGGGTTGTAGTAAGCACGAGTCGCTTCCATATCCTCGACACGGCAGCCGAAGATGTAGACATTGTCATCACCGACAGACTGTGCGATCTCGACGTTTGCGCCGTCCCATGTACCGAGAGTAACGGCACCGTTCATCATGAACTTCATGTTACCTGTACCGGAAGCCTCAAGACCTGCAGTGGAGATCTGCTCGGAGATATCTGCTGCCGGGAAGAGCTTCTCACCGTTACTTACGTTATAGTTCTCAATAAAGACAACCTTAAGACGTCCCTTCATGTCCGGATCATTGTCGATCATCTTGGCGATCTCATTGATAAACTTGATGATCGCCTTCGCACGGAAATAACCCGGGGCCGCCTTCGCACCGAAGAATACGGTTACCGGCGGCATATCGAGCTTCGGGTTCTCCTTGATACGGTCGTAGAGGTTCAATGCATAGATCGCGTTCAGAAGCTGTCTCTTATACTCATGCAGACGCTTGATCTGTACGTCAAAGATGGAATCCGGGTTGACTTCGATTCCCTTTGTCTTCTTCAGGTGATCGCACAGTGCAACCTTGTTCGCACGCTTCACCTTCAGGAAGCGCTCCATGACCTTCTTGTCATTTGCGAACTTCTCGAGTTTCTTGAGCTGATCGAGATCGGTGACCCATGCTTCGCTTCCGAGAAGGTCCGTGATAAGCGCAGCCAGACCCTGGTCGCAGACGCGGAGCCATCTTCTCGGGGTTACACCGTTTGTCTTGTTACTGAACTTCTCAGGATAGATCTCGTACCACTCTTTGAGGGTATCTCTCTTAAGGATCTCGGTATGCAGTGCCGCAACGCCGTTAACGGAGTAGGAACCGTAGATCGCCATCCAGGCCATCTGAACCTTGCCGTCGGAAAGGATGGACAGACGGTCAACCAGTTCGGAATACATGCCTTTTTCGAAGAACTGGGCACGCTGCTGGTTGTTGATGCCCTCGACGATCTCGAAGATTCTCGGGAACAGGAAACGGAAGATATTGCAGTCCCACTTTTCCAGTGCTTCTGCCATGATGGTGTGGTTCGTGTAAGCGAATGTGTGACGAACGATCTCCCATGCATCTTCCCACTTCACGCCGTTCTCATCGACGAGGATACGCATGAGTTCCGGAATACCGATAACCGGGTGGGTATCGTTGAGCTGGATGCTGTTGAGCTCGGCAAACTTACTGAAGTCATTACCGTGAACAGCCTTGTAGTTTCTTACGATATCCTGCAGGGATGCGGATACAAAGAAGTACTGCTGACGGACACGGAGCACCTTACCGTCGTACGATGTATCATTCGGATAAAGCACTCTGAAGATATCGTTTACGCGGTTTCTCTCGATCACTGCGTCATCGAAACGCTGGGAGTTAAAGAGATTGAAGTCGAATTCCTGAGCCGGCTCGCACTTCCAGAGGCGCAGACGGTTCACGTTATGTGTGTTATAGCCTGTGATCGGCATATCGCACGGGATCGCCCATACATCAAAGTCATTGAAGTGTACACGGATCTTATCCTCATATCTCGGGATAACGAACGGATAGCCATTCTCCATCCAGGAATCCGGATGCTCTCTCTGGAAACCGTTCTCGAATGTCTGGCGGAACAGGCCGTAACGGTAGAGGATACCGTAACCGGTAACCGGCAGATCCAGTGTCGCGCAGGAATCCAGGAAGCATGCAGCCAGACGGCCGAGGCCACCGTTACCGAGCGCCGCGTCAGTTTCTTCTTCGAGAAGATCGGTGAGGTTGATGCCGAAGCCCTTCATGGCTTCTACTGCCTGCTCGTAGATACCGAGATTAACGAGGTTATTCAGCATGGAACGACCGACCAGGAACTCTGCGGAGAGGTAATGGGCCTGACGGACCTTGCCGTACTTCTCACGTGTCTTCTCCCAGTCATCCGCCATGATCTCTACGATCGAGCGGGAAAGTGCGAGCCAGTAGTCTCTTGCTGTACCCTTATCTGCGCTCTTACCGGAGCAGGACTTGACCTGAAAAGCGACCATATCGTGGAGTTCCTGAGCCGTGATGTTGTGAGTCTTGGCCGGATCGACCGTGACCTTACGGTTGACCGCCACCTTGACGGGGGCGGATGCCTTCTTGGTCGGAGCTTTCTTCGCCGTAGCAGCCTTCTTCGTTGCTGCAGTCTTCGTTGTAGCCGCTGCTGCTTTCTTTGTAGTCGGAGCTGCCTTCTTGGCCGTTGCAGCCGGCTTCTTGGCAGTCGCAGTCTTTGTTACTTTCTTCTGTGTTTCTTTCTTTTGTGCACGTTCACTCATGACGTAGCACCTCCTTTTCCCCTTTGGTTTTGTAAAACCACATTGCATATTTTAGCAGACTTCACAATTTCTGCAAATCAATGTATTCTTATATATAGGATTTTTCTGGAGGAAACACATGACCGTTACGTCCCAAACCATTGTGTTGACGCTGATTGCAGCCGTTATGGCCGTTCCGGCGTTTTTCATGTTTAATAAGATGCCTGAGGCATGGCTTCAGGACTACGACTTCGACCCCAAGGCGGAGAACGTCCGTTGGGCGAAGCGCCTCAAGCCCTACCATATCGCGGTTTTCGCCGCTATTTACGCGGTACTTGTCTTCATCAGCACGGCGATGTACCCGGAATTCCTGTCCTTTGACCACTGGCTCCGCGTAGCGGCACTTCTCCTTGCCTTTCCGGGCTTTACGATCATCATCATGTCCGACACCCTGAACCGTATCATCCCGGACCATATCATCGTACTGAATATCATCCTTTCTCTTCTTTATTTCGTTTCCGATTTCGTTGACGGAAATATCTGGATCGATGTCGAAAAACCCTGGTATTACTTAGTCCTGAACCGCGTCATTGCTGCTCTGGTCGGTTCCGGCGCCCTTCTTCTTCTCGGGATCATCTCCTCTGCGATCGCCAAGACAGAGGCCATGGGTATGGGCGACGTCAAGCTCCTGTTCCTCTGCGGACTTCTGTCGGGACTCAAGGGACTCATCTTTGTCGTATTCATCGCATTTATCACAGCCGGAGTCGTGGCTGTACCGATGCTCATCCGCAAGAGGATGCGTATCGCAGAAGAAGAGCGGCAGATCCGGGAGAGTCCGGATCCGGCCAAAGCCAGAAAGATCCTGGCCAAGAAGAAGCGCGAGATGCATTTCGCTGACGATCCGGACTACCTGGCATTCGGACCGTTCCTGATTCTGGGAACAGTGCTTTTCCTGCTGTATGAGCCATACTTCCTCGATCTCTTCAACCGCTATTTCGGACCTGTATCGGGGGCGATGTAATGGACGAGACGCCAAAAAACGAGAACCTCTCTGTCGATGCTTTTCTGAAGAAATATATCCTCCCGTTCTTCTTCCCGGCGAAGGTACCGAACATCGGGATCATTATGTTTGGCGCCTTCGGGCTGTCCTATCTGATCCAGTACGGCTGGCAGCACTTCCCGGAAGAACAGCTCTTCTACGAGAAGACCTCGCTCATCGGCTACACCATGGTCACGCTACTGCGTCTGCTTTGTCTGCTTCTGGTCTTCGTTCTGGTAACGGAGCACTATAAGATCAAGGAGCACAGCACCTGGGGCAGAAATCCGGGTCTGGGCGGTTTCTTCATCAGTTTCCTCGTCGGCGTCCCCGCCATGCTTCTGTCGACCAGCATGCATAACCTCTTCATCTACCTGGAACTGCGGCTGGACAATCCCCTGCCCCGGCAGCTCTATTACTATGTCACGGAGGAACAGTCTCTCTACGGGCTTCTCCTGACACTACTTATCGGAATCGCACTGCCGATCCTCGTCGAAGAACTCTTCTTCCGCGGCCTGATTGTCGCCGTACTTCCCGATCGCTGGTACTTCCGCATCCTCATCCCCGCCATATTGGGGACACTCTTCGCCGTTGACCGTCTGGAGTTCATCCCACTTCTACTCATCGGGCTCTGCTGTTCTGCTGTCCGTTTCTTTACAGACAGCACGCTGTGCTCGTGCCTGACACGCGTGGGGCTCTTCTGTTCGCACACTTTGCTGGCCCCGATCATCACCGAGGTCGAGCCCGGTGCTGCGCAGAACGCCATGGATTACAATCGGACCGTGCTCTATGCGTCTATCATCGCTGCCGTTCTGGGCGTTGTCATGATGCTCGTTCTTCTCAAGCAGCTGTTCTTCCTGCGCTATCTTCAGAAGAACGAAGATCTCAAGTGTGATTCCCCCGAGGGAAAAGCACTGCCGATCCCCTTTTATGACCATTTTCACATCGACTTTCTATTCGGAATCGCCTTTCTTATCCTTTGCTGGGTAACATCCTGAGAATGGAGGATACAAGTCCTATGGATAACCGGGAAAAATACTACAAAGACCGTGCCACCGTGATGGCCACCGTGAAATACCTCTTATTTGCTGCCATTATCGCCGCACTTCTTTTCTTCGCGAGCAAAATCATCGTGATCTTCATCCCGTTTCTGATCGGATTCGTATTGGCAAAGGCCTCGCGTACGATTGCGGACGCGCTTCTCCGGATCCCCGAGCGAAGACACAAGAAGAAAATCAGCGAATCGCACAAGTATATCCCTGCTCCGGAGACGAAGAAACCGAACCGCATCATACGCTTCTTCCTCCCGGCCGTCGGCGAGAAGCGCTATTCCCAGCGCACACGCGTCACGATATTCGTCTACGTCATGCTCCTGATCCTGGTATTCCTTGGTGCCGCCTGGGTCATCGGCGCACTGGCGATCCAGGTTTCCAACGCCCTGAGCTATGTCCAGAATCTCACCGCTGAAATGGCTGAGAACAATACTTCAATCTCCGACATGGCTGCCAACGCCATCGAGAATATCCTGAATTATCTGTCCCGATTCTTCGGCCCTGCCACGATCGAATCGATCCGTGAGAACCTGTACTCCGCAGTCGAGAACCTCGGCAATTCGGCATTCTCGATCTTCCAGAGCCTCGCCGGCTCACTTCTTGAGATGCTCAGCAGCATCCCGATGGTGATCTTCTACATCATCGCCGTCATCATGTCCGGCTACTATTTCATCACAGACGGCCGCTCCATGATGCGTTTCTTCGCCAACAACATCAAGAACCGCAGATTCCGTATGCGGACACTCCGTCTCCTGGACCGTCTGTCCTTCACGCTTTTCCGCGTGCTCGGCGGTTACATGGTACTTCTCATCATCACCTTCATAGAATCGTGGATCGTATTTAGGATCGCCGACGCCAAGTATGCTGCGATCTTCGCCTTCATCACGGCCTTCCTCGACTTCCTGCCGGTACTCGGTATCAGCGCCACCATGATCCCGATGATGGTCTACTTCGGTGCCCAGGGCAATATCCGTGCTCTGATCATTCTCATCATCGGTATGTTCCTCATGACCGTCATCCGCCAGACCATCGAGCCGAGGATCCTCGGAAAATCACTGAATCTCCATCCTCTGGCAACCATACTCGGCATGATCATCGGTGTCTATGTCTGGGGTGCGCTGGGCTTCCTGATCGGACCGGTCGTCCTCATCGTCGTCATGCAGACCATGAAGGTCTTCTCCCTCGACAAGAAACTACGCCGTTTCATCGAAGGTCTCCTTAACCGTCTCGCCGAGAGTGATGACGAAGAAGATAAAAAGAATGTCGGAAAGGAACCCAAAGACCCTTACGACAAAGAAAAGACGGATTCTGACCGTCCGCGCCTCGGTCAGGCACTGAAAGACAGCGCCAGTAAATTCAGGAAACGCAGAGAAAACAAGGACGAGAGTCCCTCTGAATAGGTCAATCGTTTCTTGTGCTGTGGCTGTCACTGACGATTCTCTTTCCGAACGGAGCCAGAGACAATCCCGCAAGTTTGAAGTACTGCTTCCCGAACGGGATACCGACGATCGTCAGACAGAGAAGCAAACCGAATATGAAGTGCTCGAGTGCAAGCTCCAGTCCCGATACGAAGAACCAGATCACATTCAGGAGACAGGATACCCCGCCGCCATCGTTCTCGACCTTTTTTCCAAACGGCAGAAACGAGAGCGAAGCCAGCTTGAAGCACTGTACTCCGACCGGCACCCCGACGATCGTGATACACCAGAGGCACCCGGCGATCAGCCAGCTGAGTGCGCAGATCCAGCCGCCGAAAATGATCCACAAAATATTCCCCAGAGTTTTCATTTCTTTATCCTTCTTTCATCCAAACATATGTCATTGACCTGTTTCCTGAATCACAGATGCTTCTACTAAAAATGTCGCACAGGTCCTTCCTCGGTGATTCTGATTTCAGTATAGCATCGGCATCAAGGCGGCAAAACACGCACATTTTGAAGAATAGAGGTCTAAAAACAGAGCATCTTTGCGAAATACTGCACTCAGGGAGTAAAGAACGAAGTCCGGGAGATCAGCCCATCCTCCGAGATCTCTTCTTCCACGCATACATCGAGAAGACGGCCGGTCTCTGCGAGGTGATCACCGGGATCAGCGCTATCACAGCCTTCATCCGGCATTACGTGCGTGCTTTTTCCGCAGAAGAAGCACTGTTTCAGAAGATACACGCCGTCTTTCCTTAGAAGTGACAGCTTTCTCGGGAAGCTCAGGATACCGCAATATCCGTCCTCTTCCATATTCACTTTTCTCTCGCCCGCAAAATCGCCGAGCCAGGCGATCAGTACCGGCTCCTGAAGATTCGAAAAGATCGTTCCCGCATAGAAATCCGGACCATAGTCGACCAGACGCGGACGCCGTATATCGTGAAGCGGACGGAAAACTTCCCCGTCAAAATCCCCCACGAGATACTGCATGAGCCGACGGTGCGGAGCACAACCTTGCGGAAGCTTCGAAAACTCCTCTTCCGGGATATCCATACTCATCATCAGAACATAGCGGCTTTCTTCTTCGCAACATGGGATTCCTGTATCGCCGTACGCTTCCTCCCTCTCCTCGGAGACTTCCTCCACTTTACAGGGAAACATGCACGGACACTCGATCATGCCGGCCAGTGCATAGTCCGGGAGGACCAGCGCCCCGGTCTTCTTCCACGTGACAAGGTCCTCCGAGTGATAAAACTCGATCGTTTTTTCCGTGGTGAAGCACATCGAGAAACCGCCGAGTACAGGATTTCGGAACACATGCGGATCTCTGGAAGGAGTATGTTCCTTCCCCTGGATGATCGGATTTCCTACATATTTAGCAAAAGTCACCCCATCCCGGCTATAGGCCAGGCACTGCTGCTCACGCTTCGTTTCCATGTGATGGGACGTATAGTAAAGAAGAAGCGCCGGCGCCTCTCTGGATCCGAGCCCGCTTACATTATCCAGATCCACGACCGCACTTCCGGAATAGATATCTCCCATCTCATCCGGGAAAAGCGCAATCGGGAGATGCTCCCAGTGGAGAAGATCATCCGATACGGCATGTCCCCAGTGCATCCTGTCCCATATAAGACTATCGGGATCATGCTGGAAGAAGAGGTGATATCGGCCGCGGAAGAAAACCGGTCCGTTCGGATCGTTCATCCATCCCTTCTGCGGTGTGAAGTGCTTCGCCGGTCGTACCATAGCTTACGGCTTCGTCTGGGAGGGCTGTTCCCCGCTTCGGAAGATGCCCTCATCTTTATCACCGGTACGGCTCAGGAAAGAATACTGCGGGAGCGGACGATCCACCTTGAGGTAATAGGTCATCTCCGCATGCGGTGTGGACTCGATCGGGTTCATCTGCTCATCGAAGATCTCCTCCGCAACAATCGGCTCACAGTATCCTTGCGGTACCAGCACATGAAGCTCGTCGCCCCGGAAGATCTTATTTCTCTGGCTCACAATCGCGCATCCCTTCTCCTCGTCATACCCCGTTACGACACCGACAACGAAAGCCGGTCTATGGTAGGTCTTGTCCGGGAAGATCTGGGCATTCTCGCCGGGTCTGTCATAGAAGAATCCCGTCGCAAATTCTCTGTGCACCGTGCGGTCGAGCATCTCCTGCCATCTCGGGTCTTCGGAATAAGAAGACGGATCCTGCATATAAAGATCGACGGCCTCGCGATAGGCCTTGGTCACAGATGCCGCGTAAAAAGCGCCCTTGATCCTTCCTTCGATCTTAAAGCTCGTAATCCCTGCCGCGATCAGTTCCGGGATATGGCTGATCATGCAGATATCCTTGGAGTTAAAGATATACGTCCCGCGCTCGTCTTCCTGGATCGGGAGCGGTGCCTCGAGTCGCTTCTCTTCCACGACATAGTAACCCCAGCGGCAAGGCTGGGCACAAGAGCCGGAGTTCGCGGATCTTCCCGTGAAATAGTTCGACAGCAGGCATCGGCCGGAATAAGAAACACACATCGCACCATGGACGAAGCACTCGAGTTCGAGGTCTGGTGGAATCTCTCGACGTATAGCGATGATCTCCTGAAGCGTCAGTTCGCGTGCCAGCACGATCCGCTTCGCGCCCTGCTCGTACCAGAACTTGCATCCTTCACTGTTCGTCACACTCGCCTGCGTACTGATATGGATCTCCATACCCGGAGTAAGTGTTCTCACCTTACGGAAGATTCCGGCATCTGAGATGATCAGCGCATCCATGCCGATCTCCGAAAGGAAGAATATCTCGTCATCGAGCTTGGCGATATCGTCCTCGTGGGCCATGACATTCACGGTACAGTAGCACTTGACACCGTGGGCGTGGGCATACTCCACGCCTTCCTTCATCTCTTCATGGGTGAAATTATCACTGAAAGTACGCAGACCGAAGCTCTTGCCGGACATATAGACCGCATCCGCGCCATAGGCTACGGCGGTCTTCAGTTTCTCGAGATTACCGGCCGGGGCAAGGACCTCCGGTGGAACTATCGTATTCGGCATTTCTTCGTTCCTTTCTCATTTACCAAAAGAGAATCGGGGAATCAGAACACCCGGGTCCGGCGAGCATCAGCCCTCATCTCCCGTCGGTCCTTCATCCTCGATCACGGCTTCGTTCGTCCAGTTGTCACGATACTTCTCGACATTCGCTTCGTGCTCTTCCTTCGTCATGGCAAAGGCCGTACGTCCGTCACCCTTGGCACAGAAGTACATGTAGCCGCAGTTCGGCTCCGGATAGAGCGCTGCCTGGATCGCATCGAGACTCGGCATACAGATCGGTCCCGGAGGCAATCCGCGGTAGTAATAGGTGTTGTACGGATTATCCCACTCAAGATCCTGCGACGTTGCCGCCCACACATGGGTCATACCGGCCTTCTCACGCAGATAGTTGATCGAAGCGCACGACCCGAGGAACTGCATATCGGGATCTTCGGAATTGAGACGGTTGTGGAAAACAGCGGAAATATAGAGCATGTCCGTCTTATCCGTGGTTTCCATCTGAATCAGCGAAGCAAGTGTGATGATCTCATCTACCGACATATGAAGCTTCGCCGCACGCTCATAAAACTCATCGTACAGCTTCGTATTCATGTTGCGGAGGAACGTCGAGATGATCTCCTCTTCACTGGCGTTCATGTCGAAATCGTAAGTATCCGGGAAGAGATAACCGCTCAGGATATAGTCGCGGTTCTCATTTTTCGAGATCGCGGATACGAAAGAATAGTTAACGAAGAGGTCCGGACTGTTCATGCATTCATCGAGATGCTTCTCATTAAAGGACAGACCCGCCTGCTTCAGTTTCTCCTTGATCCCCTCATAGGTGATACCTTCCGGGAACGTGATACGTACGACCTCCGGCTGCTGGCAAAGAATATACATCATCTCGTCGTAGGTAAGATCCGGAGTGAGAAAGTGGGTACCGGCAAGATACCCGCCGTCAAAACCATTGAACTTACTCATAACGGAGAATGTAAGCGTGTTCTTGATGAGGCCCGCATTTTTGAGATTCTCGGCAATATCGCTCGTCGTATCACCGGAGCGGATGACGATCATGACGGAGCCGGGCGTATCCTGATTGATCACCAGATCGCCGTTCGCAATGGATTTCTCGAGATTCTTGAAGCGGGCATTTTGGGACATCACGTAGTTGTAGCCCAGAAATACGCCGATCACGCAGCACACGATGAGCGCGGTAACGACGACCAACACACGTAATGCGATCGATACTTTTCTCGAGAACATGACGTCTCTATCTCCTTCCGGCCGGCGCCGATATGCTTCTTAGAGGAGCACTACCGCCGCAGCGTTTCCTTCACCTCGGCCGAGCGCCCGTTTTCCCGGTCTCAGCTATTCTTCTTCGCGGCGCGGTCCTTCGCACGAAGTTCCGTAGACAGGATCTTCTTACGGAGGCGGATGTTCTTCGGCGTGACTTCGCAGAGTTCATCGTCGCCCACGAACTCGAGACACTGCTCGAGACTGTAATTCAGCGGAGTCGTCAGGCGGAGCGCATCGTCGGAACCGGCAGCACGCATATTTGTGACATGCTTCTTCTTGCAGACGTTGACCGTGATATCCTCATTCTTCGGGTTGATACCGACGATCATGCCCTCGTAGACCGGTGTTCCTGCGCCGATGAAGAGCTGTCCTCTCTCCTGCGCATTGTAAAGGCCATAGGTCATGGCTTCGCCACTTTCGAACGCGACCAGAACACCATGGGAACGTGTCTCGATCTCGCCCGCAAACGGCTCAAATCCGCTAATTACGCTGTTCATTATACCATTGCCCTTCGTGTCGGTCAAAAACTCGGTACGATATCCGAGGATACCTCTGGACGGTACCTTGAACTCCAGACGGGTATATCCTTTCTCCGGCGGGAACATATTGACCATCTCCGCTTTTCTCGCACCGAGCTTCTCGATAACGGCACCGACGAATTCTTCCGGAACGTCGATAAGGAGCATCTCGACAGGCTCGCAGAGAACGCCGTCGACTTCCTTTAGGATAACCTGCGGACGGGATACCTGGAATTCGTAGCCCTCACGGCGCATGGTCTCGATCAGGATCGACAGGTGGAGCTCACCTCTTCCCTTGACGACAAAGGCTTCGGTCGTATCGGTTTCTTCGAGTCTCATGGAAACATTTGTCTCCATTTCCTTGAAGAGACGGTCACGAAGATGTCTGGATGTGACGTATTTTCCGTCCTGTCCGGCAAAAGGACTGTCGTTTACGGAGAAAGTCATGGCGATCGTCGGCTCGTCGATGTCTACGAACGGCATCGGTTCCGGGCAATCCTGCGCACAGATGGTATCACCGATATTGATCTCCGGGATACCGGCTACGCAGACGATCTCACCGACGGAAGCTTCCTGGACTTCCTGACGGGCGAGTCCCTGGAAGCGGAGAAGCTTCACGATACGGGCATTCTTCGTCGTATTGTCATCGTAGGTGCAGACCACGACCGGCTGGTTTTGCTTGATCGTACCTCTCTCGATACGTCCGATCGCGATACGTCCGATATACGGATCGGAGTCGATGTTACTTACGAGGAGCTGAAGCGGAGCCTCAGTATCTCCCTCCGGGCACGGGATATTCTCGACGATGGCATCAAGAAGCGGGCAGAAATCCAGTTTCTTCCCGTCGATATATTCCTGAATATCCGTGGTCGCGATACCGACCTTACCGGATGTGTAGATGATCGGGAAATCGATCTGGTCGTCATCCGCACCGAGCTCGATGAAGAGCTCAAGCACCATATCCACGACCTCGATCGCACGCTCGTCCGGGCGGTCGATCTTGTTGATGCAGACGATCGGCTTTAAGCCCATCTCCAGTGCTTTTCTAAGAACGAAACGAGTCTGCGGCATCGGTCCGTCATACGCATCGACAACAAGCAGTACGCCGTCAACCATCTTGAGGACTCGCTCCACCTCACCGCCGAAGTCGGCATGGCCGGGAGTATCGACAACATTGATTCTGTAGTTCTTATACGAGATCGCCGTATTCTTCGCAAGGATCGTGATACCACGCTCACGCTCGAGATCGTTGCTGTCCATGACCTGCTCGACGATCTGTTCGTTCTCTCTGTAGATACCCGCCTGCTTGAGCATGGAGTCGACGATCGTGGTCTTACCATGGTCAACGTGGGCGATGATAGCGATGTTTCTTAAATTCTCAATCTTTGTCATTTTTCTTTTCCCCTTCTGGTTTTAGATCCTTCTTCTTATCTTTCTCTCTCATATATATTCGGATCGGCGTACCGACGAAATCGAAGTTTTTGCGCAGCTGATTCTCCAGGTAGCGTTCATACGAGAAGTGCATCAGGTTCTGGTCATTGACGAACAGGATGAACTGCGGCGGATACACGGCGACCTGCGTCCCGTAGTAGATCTTCAGGTGCTTGCCCTTATCCTGCGGCGTCGGCACCATCGCGACACACTCCGTGATCAGGTCATTGAGCATACCGGTCTTGAGGCGGCGGCCGGAGTTGGCATAGACACGCTTGATCTGCTCGAAGAGTTTATCGACACGCTGTCCGGTCTTCGCAGAGATGAAGACGACCGGCGCATAGCTCATGAAGGCGAAACGGTCCTTGAGTATCTTCTCCATGGCCTCGAGCGTACCCGTCTCCTTATCGATCAGATCCCATTTATTCACGGCGAAGATACAGGCTTTTCCCGCGTTATGGGCATAGCCCGCGACCTTCGTATCCTGCTCGGTCACTCCCTCGGTCGCATCGATCAGGATAACGCAGACATTCGCCTTCTCGATCGCAGACAGTGAGCGGATCATGCTGTATTTCTCGACGGCATCCTCGATACGGCCCTTCTTACGAAGTCCGGCGGTATCGACGATCGTAAACTTACCGTACTTGTTTTCTACCAGGGAGTCGATCGCATCTCTGGTCGTACCCGGGATATTCGAAACGATCGATCGCTCGGAACCGGTCATATAGTTCGCAAGAGAAGATTTTCCCGCATTCGGCTTACCGATCAGGGCGACACGGATCGTCTCATTTTCTTCTTCACTGCTTCTTTCCTCCGGGAAAAGCGCATAGATCGCATCGAGCATCTCGCCGAGGCCCAGTCTATGGGACGAAGAGATCGGATACACCTCGCCAAGTCCGAGGTTATAGAACTCATATAGCTCGGCCGGCGGTTCACCGACGTGGTCGACCTTATTGACAGCCAGCACCACCGGACGGTTCGCCTTTCTGAGCATCGTGGCGATTTCTTCATCTGCGGCCGTAAGTCCCGACTGGATATCACACATGAAGAGGATCACATCCGCAGTCTCGATCGCGATCTCGGCCTGCATACGCATCCCCTTGAGGATCACGTCGTCCGAGTCCGGCTCGATACCGCCTGTATCGATCATGACAAAAGCACGCTCGCGCCATACCGTCTCCGCATAGATACGGTCACGGGTCACGCCGGGTTCATCGTGCACGATCGAGATACGCTCGCCATAGAGCGCGTTGAAAAGTGAGGATTTCCCCACATTCGGGCGTCCTACGATTGCTACTACCGGTTTGCTCATGCCTTTGCCATCCTTTCTTAATCTTCAACGCCTTCGTAAAGGCCGGTAAAAGCGTCCAGTGCCTTGAGCACACCGGAGCCTTCACACTCTGCGACGATCACGGGAACGCCGAGCTTCTCTTTAAACTGGTCGAGCGTCATATCATCCAGGAAGATATCCTCATCTGCCTTCATCATATTCTCCGTGATGATCACCACATCCGGGCCTCTTCCCGACTCGCGTTCCGCCAGGACCGCATCGGAGATGTCCCCTCCGGTCAGAAGTCCCGACACCGTGATGGTGGCGCCGAAGAACTGATTCACCACAGCCAAAACGACCAAATCGATATTATATAACAAGGAAATAGGTTGCGCAAACTTTTCTGTATAGGGCGCGGCATCTGTACCGGAGATGATCATGAACCGTTTCCCGACATAGGAATGCTCGATCTTCTTCGGGACGTGCTTCTTACGAAGGGCGATTCCCTTCGTCATCGCGGCATCACGTTCTGCGACCATGCCGACACCGTTTTCGAGCTGCGGGTATCCTTCGTACTCCTCGGCCGCCGGGATCGGGCGCTCCGCACGGATATAGAACTCATCTGCCGCGAAGAAGATACGTTCGCCTCTTGTTTTCAGGAAATAGTTCTGCCAGTAGTTGACCTGATCCAGAAGTTCTCCGGCCGTCTGCTTATTAAACGGCGTCAGCTTCACCAGTCCGTTCTCATCACGGAATTTTGTGATACCGACCGGCACGACGGCGATCGAGAGGACTCCCTCGCCGAGCTCCGCAAGATCACTGATCGTCTGGTCAAGGACCGGTCCGTTGTTATAGCCCGGGCAGCACACGATCTGGCAGTTGATGGAAATACCGTTCTCGATCATCTTACGAAGACGCGGCATCAGCTTATACGCGAACTTATTGTTGATCATCTTCTCGCGGACCACAGGATCAGTCGCGTGCACCGAGACATTGATCGGCGACAGATGGTATCCGATGATACGCTCGAATTCTTTGTCGGAAAGATTCGTTAGCGTGACGTAGTTTCCCGTAAGGAAAGACATTCGCATATCATCGTCCTTGAAGTAGAGGGTCTCACGCATGCCCTTCGGATTCTGGTCGATGAAGCAGAAGATACAGTGGTTCGCACAGGAAGTGCAGTTGCACATGATCGGATCTTCGAAGACAAGACCGAGTTCTTCATCCTCGTCCTTCTCGAGCTCGACCTCCGCGATCTGCCCGTCCGGAAGCCGGAACGAAAGGAGCATCTCCGAGGCCCGTTCCCGGATACGGTAGTCGAAGACATCTCTGACCTCGACCCCGTCAATGGATACAAGAATATAACCGGGCTCTACACCGACCTCCTCGGCGATACTCCCGGGAACCACTTCCTTTATGATGCGGTATTGTTCTCTCTTATTGGTCAATTGTCTTTCTTTCCGTTTCTCCCAGAGGATCGCCGCAGGCTGTATCGGCCGGGCGATGGTTACTATTCAGAAAAAGCAAGAAAAAAGCAGTGATTCAATTTTATTCGAAACACTGCCGTTTAATTCGTAGTCGTACTAATTGATCAGCTATCAAGCAATCTCATCAGCTTTATTGATGATCTCCTTGCCATCAAGATAACCGCAGGTCTTACAAACCTTATGGCGCAACATCTTAGTGTGGCAATTGGGGCACTCTACCAATCCT